>CAYYSU010000035.1:0-27344 GCA_964474455.1 uncultured Bacteroidales bacterium | reverse complement strand
TAGAGATGCTCTTTGACAACGGGATTGTTCGTAACGTAGCAGATCTGTATGATCTCACTTATGACGATCTTTTTGGTCTGGAAAAAATCATCGAAGAGGACGGAAAAGAGAGCCGCAAAGTAAGCCTGCGGGAAAAATCTGCAACATCAATATTAGAGAGCCTGGAGAGATCTAAGCAGGTGCCGTTTCCAAGAGTATTGTACGCCTTGGGAATCCGTTATGTCGGGGAGACAGTAGCCAAAAAGCTTGCTGCCCATTACAGGAATATTGATGCCCTCGCAAAAGCAAATATCATGGAGCTGATACTCGTAGATGAGATTGGCGATAAGATTGCGGAGAGCATTGTAAACTGGTTTGCCATAAAAGAGAGTAGGATTTTGGTGGAGAAGCTAAAGAGAGCAGGCCTGCAAATGGAGGTGCTAACTAAAGAGCCGTCACCGGAGGAGAATTACCTGGATGGGAAGGCCTTTGTTGTTAGTGGCGTATTCCAATATTTTTCACGCGATGAGGTAAAGGATGCTGTTGTCAAATACGGTGGCCGGTTGGTAACCAGTATCTCATCAAAAACGGATTTCCTTCTTGCAGGGGATAAAATGGGCCCCAGCAAGCGGGATAAAGCCCATAAGCTGGGGATACCTGTTATTTCAGAAATCGACTTCCTGGAGATGATTAGGATGCCACGAGATTAAAGACGGCGAATCTCTCCTGCTCCGGAAGTGGAGATCGTTTCTACTGTGGGATTACCTTTGTATATCACATCAGAAGCACCGCTGGATTTCGCTTCTAAGGAAGATAATGCATGAACTTTTATATTACTGGCACCACTGGCCTTTACAATAACCTTGTCAGCATATAACTGAAAGGCATCGATATCGGAAGCACCGGAAACATCGGCATCAAGATAGTCGGTTTCGCCTTCCAACTCCAGGTCGCTGGCGCCGCTCACATCCAAACGTAATGAACCTACATGAAGATATAACTCCACATCGGAAGCACCGCTGCATTCAACAGTCATCTTACTACTATTAATAACTCCGGCACTCTCAAGGTCAACAGCACCGCTAACCTTAAGGGATTTCAGATTCTCAAAGGAGATATAAATAGATCTCTTTTTGGCTCTGCGTATATTCTCTTTGGTATAAATATAGAGCACACCACCTTTCACTTTTGTGATAATAATACTCTGCAGATTCTCGTCGGCTTCCACCTCAACAGAGCAGTCACTGCCCTGTGAAATAATAACATCAAAACCATTACTCACATCAATGGAGGTAAAAGATGTTACGTCTCTCTTCTTGGAGACAACATTTCCATTACCTCTGATATCAAATGATGAAAAAAGTACTATTGCAGATAAACAGGCAATAATAAGGCTTATACTAATTAATCTCTTCATGGCTATATCCCTAATTGGTGTTTTTTTTCTGTTAATATTCGCAGGCTAATGGTGATGAAAAATGTATTCATTAATATTAAACAAAGCTAAGACACTCAGAGTTGCAAAAATGTTACATACATACAAAAAAAAGCTAAATTTGCCCCTTTAAAAATATTGATGAAAAATAAGAGCTGGGTATATGTTGTAGTGATACTCTCGATGATTTTCTGGGGTATGACATTTGTGTGGACAAAAATCGTTCTTAACTACTGGGAACCCATCACCATAATACTCTTCCGACTTATTGTTTCATCGGCAATGATATTTGGTTTTCTCAAGATTTTTGGCAGGATTGAAAAAATTCATCGCAAAGATTACGGAATTTTCTTACTCTCGGCCCTTTTCAATCCATTTCTATATTTCCTTGGCGAAAATTACGGGGTAAAGTATAGCAGTGCTACGGTGAGTTCCGTTGTTATTGCTACTATTCCGGTATTTACAGCCATTGCAGCGCGGTCGATCTACAAGGAGAAGCTCACTGCTATCAATGTTTTAGGGATGGCCTTATCTATTGTGGGCATATTCGTTATGCTCAGCGGTCCCAGTTTAACTTTTGCTGCGTCGGGGAGGGGTCTTACATGGCTTAGCCTTGCGGTAGTAAGTGCAGTATTTTATGCTATCGCATTAAAAAAATTAACAAAAAATTACTCCAGTGCAACTATTGTTGCGACACAAAACTTCATAGGGGTATTTCTTTTTCTACCACTATTTTTCATCTTTGATTTCCAACATTTTGTCTCGGTAAATATCACTGGCGAGCTGATAACAAATCTGCTTCTTCTTGCAGTTTTTGGCAGCTCTCTGGCTTTTATTTTCTTCACCATTGGAACCAGGGAGCTTGGCGTGAGCAGAACAAGTCTTTTCACCAATCTTATACCCTTTTTCACAGCCATAACATCCTTTTTCATTCTACGCGAAGAGTTTACAGTGCTAAAAATCATTGGTATGGTAACGGTTATCGCCGGCGTGGTGATGTCACAGATCAAGAGGACACGACTCACCCCGCCATCGATATAGCTCTTTTATACCTTAAAGAGTAATATTTTTTGTTCGGGCAGCTGGAATATTACTTTTTTTTCATACTTTTGCCGTCCGAAAGTGATGGCGGGGTAGCTCAGGTGGTTAGAGCGTCGGATTCATAACCCGGAGGTCACGAGTTCAAGTCTCGTTCCCGCTACTACAAAATCAGGCTGACAGATGTTGGCCTTTTTTTGTGCCCACAAATTGCTACCTACTCTTTGGATCAGGGGTAATAGTTGGGGCGTGAGTGTTTTTTAATAATTATTACACAGAGTGTTTTTTTAGCTATCCGTGATTCAATAACAGGCGAATTTTCAGGTTTTTTTTCAGCTTCGATTTGTTTGGGAGTTACCAGAGTTCCACAGAGTGCTTTTCTGCGGAGCGAAAAAGTGGTTCCGGCAGCATCATTAGGTTGTGTAATTACAAAGGTTATTAAGGAAAACTTATTAGTGCCTTAGCGGTTGTTTTCAATATTCTTTATCCTGACTTTCAGATCTTCAAGCTTTTCCAACACTATTTTAAGGGTCTCATGATCCTTGGATTTTCCGGCACCACGCTCTATCTTTCCTTCAAGATCGATCTTCTGCATGGTTAATTCATAACGTTGCTTTATCAGTTTATCAAGTTTTCTCATCAGATGGTTTTTTGTAAAGATAATGAAAAACAGCAGTCACTCCATAATTGGCAGTAAAAAGGAATTCTGTACATTTGTACTTTTCTAAAACAACTATTATGAGCAAAGCACTGGCAGAAGAGTTAAATAAGCAGCTACAGGGAAAAACGGCAGAAGAGATACTGACGTTTGTATATGAAAAATTCGGTGATCGCATTGCATTGGCTTCCAGCCTTGGCGCCGAGGATCAGGTTATCACTGATATGATTGTGCAGCATAAATTGCCCGTATCCATCTTCTCTCTCGACACCGGAAGACTATTCCCTGAAACTTACGACCTTATTGACCGCACCTGCCAGAGGTATGATATTTCTATCAAAATATATTTCCCCGATTACAAGATGATAGAAGATATGGTTAACGAGAAGGGCATCAATCTTTTTTACAACAGTGTTGAAAACAGAAAACTATGTTGTAACCTCCGCAAGATAGTCCCTCTTAAGCGGGCTTTCTCCGGATTAGATGCCTGGATATGCGGACTTAGAAAAAGTCAGTCCGTGACTCGCATAGATATGCAGGTTGTGGAGTGGGACGAGGGCAACAGCATCATCAAGATCAATCCGCTGATTTATTGGACTGAAAAGAACACCTGGGACTATATTGACAAATATAATGTTCCGGTAAATACCTTACACAAGAAAGGCTTTCCCAGCATCGGGTGTCAGCCATGTACACGAGCTATTTTACCGGGCGAAGATGTCAGAGCAGGAAGATGGTGGTGGGAGAACCCGGAATCCAGAGAGTGCGGGTTACACAAAAAATAGCACTAAGCATTACTCCATACGGATACTCTTCACCGGATCGATACGTGAAATGATCCGCGACGGCAAGATCAACATTAAGGCACACACCAGAACTGTCCCCAGATTGATAAGTACCATATGCCAGATATTAATGGCTACCGGGACATAACTGACATAATACGACTCCCGTGGCAAGGTGATCACACCAGTGTGGTACTGTATTAATATAAACACCAAAGCAATGGCGTTGCCCCAGATGAGGCCGCGTCCGACAATACGAACGGCATTATAAATAAAAATACGACTGACACTGTTTCCCGTTGCTCCCAATGCTTTTAACACACCAATCATTCGTGTCCTTTCAAGTATCAGTATCAATAGTGTAGCTATCATGGTAATCCCGGCAACAAGAACCATTAGGATCATTATTACCACCACATTTGTATCCTGGAGTGCCAGCCAGTCGAACATTTGCGGATAGAGATTCCGGATGGTACGAGCATCAAGATCATAAGGTAGCATCTGGTATATTCGGGAGTTAAGTTTGTCGATGTCTTTAAATTTATCAACAAAAATCTCAACCCCGGCGATCTGTGTGTCGCCCCAGTTATTTAGTTTCCGGATATGTCCTATATCACAGAGAGCATATAGTTCATCAAACTCGGCCAGCCCTGTTTCATAAACGCCACAGACAGTAAATTTCCGCCCCCGGGTTGTGGCATTGTTACTCACAAACCAGACCGGGACTTCATCTCCGGTATGCAGCTGCAGACGGTCGGAGATATGTTTGGAGATAAGTATATCATTTGTTTTTGTGGATGTATCGCTTACGCGGAAAGAGGAGCCTTCGATGAGCTGTTGTTCAAACCATCTCCAGGAAAAATCAGATGCTATACCTTTAAGTACCACGCCTTCAATCTGATCATCGGTTTTAATGATGCCGGCCTTAGTGGCATATACCTGAGCATGATCCACGCCCTCGGTATTTTGAATTTGCAGAAGCCAATTTCCGTAACCTTCCACAGGCTCCTGCTCCCAGGATTCGTTACCGGTAAATGGGGATATTCGTATATGACCCGCAAACCCGGCGATCTTATCGCGAATGGCATCCTGAAAACCTATTAGGATAGAATCGGCCATTATCATCATCACCACACCAAGTGCGACACTGATAATGGCAATACGAATAAAAGATCCGCTAAAGGACTCTCCTTTTTTGGTGTGCATCCTACGCGCAACAAAGAGTTCGAAATTCATAGCTTTCTTGTTACCGGGTAAAGGTAATCAGATTTTGAATAACGCCACAAATAGGCGATATTTGTTTTTCAAAAATAAAGATATGAAACGAATATTTACTCTTTTTTTAGTATTTCTAATATGTGGATTAAGCAGTAGTTGTCAAAGAGTAAAAAATCCGACAGATGTTATTGTCGGCGCTGAGCAATTTGATGAGTATCTGCCTCTTCTAAAAGATAAGAGAGTTGCTATTGTCGCCAATCCCACCACCGTTGCCTATGGGGTACATCTGATAGACACGTTGCATGCTAAAGGAGTGGATCTCAGAGTGATTTTTTGTCCAGAGCATGGCTTTCGCGGAGAAGCAGAAGCCGGAGCCGGAGTGAATGACGGGAAAGACATAAAAACAGGTATTCCCATTATTTCACTCTATGGAAAACAAAAAAAGCCAACCCAACAGATGCTGACGGATATTGACATTGTAATATTTGACATTCAGGATGTGGGAGCACGGTTTTACACATATATCAGTACCATGAGCTATGTGCTTGATGCGTGTGCTGAGTACGGCATTCCCATGATAATTTTTGACCGCCCCAATCCCAACGGGCATTATGTTGACGGTCCGGTTTTAAAGGAGCCTTTTTCCTCTTTTGTGGGGCTTCATCCTGTTCCTGTGGTTCATGGCATGACGGTGGCAGAATATGCCCGAATGGCTATAGGAGAAGGATGGCTGGAGAGCGATAACACTCCGGAACTGCATGTTGTTACCTGCAATAATTACGACCATAGCACATCTTACTGCTTACCTGTAAAGCCCTCCCCTAACCTGCCCGATATGAACAGTATCTATCTCTATCCCAGCCTCTGTCTCTTTGAGGGCACTGTTGTTAGCGTTGGCAGGGGGACAGATACGCCATTCAGCAAATATGGCCATCCGGATTTTGAAGATACAGGTTACACCTTCACTCCTGTCTCCATTCCCGGCGCCAGTAAATATCCAAAACACGAAAATAAAGTATGTAACGGCTACGATTTGACAGATGAGGTTACAGAGCTAAAGGTATTTGGCAAGATCAACATAAGCTATATCTTAAATGCATACGAGCAGATTGGCGACAGCAAGTTTTTCAATCCATTCTTTGATAAACTTGCGGGGAACGATGAGTTGAGAGAGCAGATTATAAGCGGAAAGAGTGAGGAGGAGATACGTGAGAGCTGGAATGCAGATCTGGAGAACTATAAGTCGATACGGGCGAAGTATCTTTTGTATTAGGCGCAAGGGTATTGTTCAAAAAATCAGCAACACATTTTGAGAGATAAAAAAAACTGCCCGGATTTGTCCGGGCAGTTTTTATACATTATCATTTGTTTACTTCGTACGCCCGGGGTACACCTTAAGTGCCTCTTCGAGGCATTTCACTGAAGCGCGAAGGTCATCGACATTGAGCACATAGCTAATACGCACCTCATTCATTCCTGCGCCTTTGGTGGCGTAGAATCCTGTAGCAGGAGCAAGCATTACTGTTGCACCATTGTAGTCAAAATCTTCC
Source organism: uncultured Bacteroidales bacterium (assembly GCA_964474455.1). GTDB lineage: Bacteria > Bacteroidota > Bacteroidia > Bacteroidales > BM520 > BM520. The sequence goes on along the minus strand of CAYYSU010000035.1, from coordinate 20,681 downwards.
AGCAGCCACTGGCAGAATACGTCAGCGTTGTCAATAGGCAGAGCTGCTACCACATAGAAAGCACCCTTTGGTTTAGGGCAGTGAGCTCCATCTATGGCATTGATACCATCAAAGACCACATTTCTGCGCGCATCATACTCTTTCAGAATAGCATCGAAATAGGATTCCGGAACATCAAGAGCAGCTTCAGCCGCTACCTGACCAAAAGAGGGAGGTGAGAGGCGGGCCTGAGCAAATTTCATTGCTGTGGCCATCACTTCAGCATTGCGAGAGATCATACAGCCGATACGAACACCACATGCACTGTAACGCTTGGAAACAGAATCGATAAGGATAGTATTATCATCAAGGCCGTCAAGATGCATTACAGAAGTATGTTTGTGACCATCATAACAGAACTCACGATACACCTCATCAGCATAGAGATAGAGGTCATATTTCAGAGCCAATTCGCGCAGAACATCAAGTTCTTCTTTACTGTAAAGGTAACCTGTTGGGTTATTAGGGTTACAGATCATGATCCCCTTAGTTTTTTCGTTGATTACTTTTTCAAACTCAGCGATTGGAGGCAGAGCGAAACCATCATCAATAAAGGATGGGATAGGCCGAACTACCACTCCGGCATTTGTAGCAAAGCCATTATAGTTTGCATAAAATGGTTCGGGGATAATTATCTCATCTCCGGGATCCATTGTGCTTTGGAAAGCAAAAAGGATTGCCTCCGATGCTCCTGCTGCGACAATAATCTGATCCGCAGAGATATCAATACCAATACCCTTGTAGTACTTAGTGAGTTTTTCACGGTAAGAGACATTTCCGGCAGAGTGGCTGTAAGCAACAACCCTCTGGTTAAAATTCTTCACCGCCTGCATCATCACTTCAGGTGTTTCGATATCGGGCTGGCCGATATTGAGATGATATACTTTATGCCCCTTTTTCTTTGCTGTATCGGCAAAAGGGACCAGTTTACGGATAGGTGATTCCGGCATTTGCCGTCCTTTTTCTGATATCTTAGGCATCGTAAATGGTTTTAATTAAACTTTATACGCCGCAAAGGTAAAAAGAAAAGCATTCAAAAACATACCCGTTGCGACATTTGAATCATCTGAAACATTAAAAAACAAAACCCGGCAGAAATGATTCTGTCGGGTTATATATCAATAGGTTTTAAATCTTATTATTTATTCGGTTTTGCCACAGGAGCGGCAGAATTATCCAGGTTCTTAGCAGGAACATCTTCCTTTGGTTTAGGGATAATGTTACCGGCAATGCGCAGAACCACAGGATTATTAACACCATTAGATTGAACTGTGATACTCTTATTGATTTTCCCTAGTCTGTTGGTAGCATATTTAACTTTAATAACTTCTGTTTTTCCGGGTAATATTGGTTTACGAGGCCAGTCGGGGACAGTACATCCACAGGAGGAGCGAACATTGCTAAGTACCAGGGGTTCCTTACCAGTATTTGTAAAAGGAAATTCACAATTTCCATCACCATACTGATTTATAGTACCATAATCGTGGACTAATTTTTCAAATTCTATTTTTGGGGCATTAGGGTTATTGTTTTTTTCATTCGCTGCATTATGTTGAGCAAAACTTACTGTCATTCCGAGAAACAAAACGCTAAGTATTAAGGCCAATTTTTTCATAATAGTATAATTATAAGATGTTTATTTACGATGTAAAAATTCAAAGTAAGCAAAGGTAAAAGTAATTTATTAAACATACAAATGACATCAGTATTTAAGATTTTGCTTTGAAAAGATATCATCCTTAATCATAATCTCCAGAGCTAAATTGTACTCCTCACTCACCTCATTAATAATTTGAAAATAGCTGGATATATCGAACAAATTTCTTGCCACAAGTGCTTTTATCTGAGTAGAAATTATTTCTTCTGATTGTTTTAATCCTGCTTCATCTTCTTCAACACCCTCTTTTGCAGCGTATTTCACAAATTCTTCAATAAAGTCATCATCAATAATAAATTCTTTTAGGAATGTATTAAGATCAGCATATTCAGCTTCAAGGTAGTCACGTTTTCGATCCATAAGGTTTGTTACGAAGCTATTTTGAACACCTTTACGCCACAGGCTGGTATAGTATTTTGAATATTTTGTAGAGTCGTACGCCACGAACAGGTCGGGCATAATACCGCCGCCGCCGTATACAGTGCGACCTGCGGGAGTAGTATATCGCAGTGAATCGGGAAATTTAATACTATCAGCATGCATCAACTCACCATGTTTCATTCTTGTGGAGAGGTCTTTGAAGTACGACTCCACGCCATCATCGTAAGGTTTTTGAATACTACGGCCTGTGGGAGTATAGTATCGAGCTATTGTAAGCCTGATCTGAGAGCTGTCGGGCAGCCAGAACGGTCGTTGCACAAGGCCTTTTCCGAAAGAGCGGCGACCAATAATAAGGCCACGGTCCCAATCTTGTACCGCTCCTGACACAATCTCGGAAGCAGAAGCCGAGCCTTCATTAATCAACACCACAAGTTTTCCTTTTTCAAATTCGCCTGCTGTAGTAGCAACGGCATCGCGGCGGGGATTTCTACGGCCTTCGGTATATACTATTAATTCACCGGCTTTAAGGAATTCGTCGGCCAGAGATATCGCCACATCAAGATATCCACCACTATTATTTCGTAAGTCCAGCACCAAGTTCTGCATACCTTTAGCGCGAAGCTCAGTCATTGCCTCCTTGTATTCATCCATCGTGGTACGGCTAAAGCGATTAATCTTAATATATCCGGTAACGGGTGTGGACATATAATATGCATCCACACTATGAATGGGGATTTTATCACGTGTGATAGTGTACTCCAGCAGTTCAGACTCTCCTTTTCGGTATATTTCCACATCAACGGTTGTCCCTTTATCACCACGGAGTCGTTTTCGCACCCACTCGTTATTCACTTTCTTACCAAAGGCCTCTTCACCATCAATAGTAATAATTTTATCTCCTGCAAGAATACCCAGTTTATCAGAAGGCCCTCCTGTTATTGGAGATACTACCAGGATAGTATCTTTGAAGAGTTGAAATTGAACACCAATACCATCAAACTTACCCTGAAGAGGTTCATTTGCTTCCTTGGTTTCCGAGGCATCCATATACACAGAGTGTGGATCCAGTTCCTGGAGCATCTCACGAAAGGCTATCTCCACGAGATCATTGGGTTCAACATCATCAACATAAAAATAGTCAATAATCGACAGCCCTCGCCCTATTTTATTGGCAGCGCTCTTAACATCAGACTCCTGAGCAACCAATACAAGGGAAGAAAATATAGTTAAGATTACTGTTAACGTTGTGATTCTAATACTTTTATTCATTTTCAAAGATATATGATAAAAAAGAGAGACAAAGGTAATATAAAATACCGGAGGAGAGTTTGTATCTTTGGCTTTTTAGATTATTTAACAGCGAGAAAATGAAGGATCAACGACCCGGTTTAGTACTCTGGAAGGGCATGCAGATACCACTGGTTTTGGTAGTTTTAATGTTTGCGGTTTTCATCACCGACAACACTCTCAATCTGGGGCTCAACAGGTTTGGTCTTATTCCTCTTGAACCGTTAGGATTGTTAGGAATTCTTACGGCTCCTTTGCTACACGGGGATTTCAATCATCTCTGGAGCAATGCGATTCCATTTGTAGTTCTGGGTACAGGGTTGTTTATTCTTTACAAACCCATAGCGGTACGAATAATGATTTTTTCCTGGGTAATCACTGGAGTCTGGACATGGTTTTTTGCCCGTGGCGAGGCTGTTCATATAGGCAGTAGTGGCGTTGTATATGCTCTGGCAGCTTTTCATCTTAGCGGTGCTCTTATCCGACGCAGATACGATCTGGCAGCCTTTGCACTTATTGTAGTTTTCTTTTATGGTAGTATGATCTGGGGGTTCTTCCCGGAATTTTTTCCCGAGAGGAATATCTCATGGGAATCACATCTTATGGGAGCAGTAACCGGGATAATTTTGGCATTGCTGTTCAGGCATGAAGGCCCAAAGGATAATTTTATTACCATCAACGATGTGGCCGATGAGGAGACTATACTTCCTTGGGACGAATATGAACTTGAGGGCAAGAAGAAGAGGACAGTCAACCCGGTCAACACCACTCACCACGGGCAGGTAACATATACTTACACTCCGGAAAATAAAAATGAGTGACGTTCAGGGGTTAGCCTCTCTTCCTGATAATGAGCCTGTCGTAAAGAAACAGTGCTATAACGGTAGCTACTCCTATTCCGGTAAACAGCATCCATATTTTTCCAGGATTACAGCTATTCCACAGGTATGTTGTTAACTCTTGTTGCGACATTCCCAGCTTCTCGCCTGCAAAGCTATAGAGGTCATTCTGCGTAAAGGAGTCGGAGATCATCGGGAATGTGATACCCTTTTGGGTAAGAGTCTCTTTGAGGAGAAATGTTTTATCAGAGATGTTACCATAAACGGATCCGCTAAGAATACCGGCGAAGAAATTCCCACCTGCCATGGGGAGGAAGGAGCATCCCATGTATAGGGCAACTTTATCTGAAGGAGCAATTTTTCCTATGTACTCAGTAATCTTTGGTGAGCTGGCCATCTCTCCCAATCCAAAAACCAGGATAGCAGGAAAAAGGAAGAAGACATTATTAAAAGCGAACATCAAACCGATACCTATGCTGGAGACCAGGAATCCTCCTATCATTGCATTCAGGTGCCTGAATCGCATCACAAACGCAGAGACCACAATCTGAAAAATAATGATGTAAAAGGCATCGATATTGGTTAGTATCTCGGGGTTTATAACACCTTCTGAAGCGCCGGGAATCACGCGCGCCAGTCCGGGCCAGAAGCCTTCGATCTTATCATATAATATGGAGGTATCAACCCATTGGTCGATAAAAACAGGAAGGGTATAAAATAGCTGGTTATACATAGACCAAAATCCGATAATAATAACAAGGAAGAGGAGAAAACGCCAGTCTTTAAGTGTCACTACAATATTCCTCAGTGCTGTTACCATAGATTTTCCCAGCGGCTCATCAGAGGTCTTCTTTTGAGGTTCTTTAAAGAAAAACAGCAATACGATAAAGTTAAGACTTATGATCACGGCAGACATGACAAAGACGTAGTTCCACGAAATCTCACGGAACTTTCCTGCGAATATGGGACCCAGGAAAGCGCCGATATTCACCATCATATAGAATATCCCAAAGCCTATTGAGGAGTTACTGTCGTCGGTAGTTTTTGATATGGAAGCTGATATCACCGGTTTGAAAAGAGCAGCTCCTACGGCAACATACAGGAAGACTAAGAACATCGCGGTAAAGGATGTGACCTGGCCCATAAGTAGATATCCGGAAGCGAGAATAAGATAGGCTATCACCAGAATTTTCTTATACCCTACCCTGTCGGCTAGGGCGCCGGTTATCACAGGCAAAAAATAGAGTATGGCTACCACTGTCCCCATGAGCATACCTTTCTGTGCCTGAGAGAAACCCAGAGCTCCGGTATCACGTGATCCGGTGAGATAGAGAGCCAAAACCATAAACATACCATACCATGCCCATCGTTCGAAGAGCTCCATTGTGTTGGCAGCCCAGAATGTGCGTGGAAACCTGCGAAAAGCCTTAGTAAATCTATTCATGCGCTATGAACTTAAGTTACCGTTATGAGATTGTAGAAAAATTTTCTACTTCCTTCAAATTGATATTTATTTCAAAGGCACAAATATAAGATTTCAAAAATACTATTAATCAAAGGCAAGGTAGAATTTCAATCTCTCCGACATAATACTATCCAATCCGGAGCGCGATTGAAAATCATCGAAGTCTGAAAAGGAGTTTTTGTCTCTGGCCTTAAAAATCATCTTTGTTTGCTCATAGTCAATATATGGATGCCTTAACACCGATTTAAATTCTGCTTTGTTGATGGGTATGATCGTTATCAAGGTTTTATCGATCTTTAGCATCTCTCTGATTGCATCAAGTTTTTCAGAGTCGAAGCCATATACCTCAACAAGTTGATCAGGGTGGTAATAGCCTCCCAGCATATCTCTGTATTTCATAATTCTGGTTGCAAATACAGGCCCTATTCCTGGCAATGAGACCAGCTCCATACTGTCGGCACCATTTATCTCTACCATAATTTTTTCTTTTTTGTATTTGACAGGTGCAGTATTGGCAACAGGTTTAACATCCTTATAAACAGCACTTTTCTCAGTTCTTTGTATTGGTTTTTCAATATTCACACTCTGCAATGCTGCCAAATAATGCGACGTATTACGAAGATATTCCGATTGTTTTTTTCTTTCGATATAGGAATGGGAAAAGAGTATTGTGGCTACTCCCGTTCCCAAGAGTATAAGCGTCATAAAAAACATCAGTCCATTACGGTCGCGACGACTGAAAGAGAGTAGTTTTTTCATATTATAAAATTTTTCCTTTATAGTGATTAATACCAAAAACGGAAAAACTAACCCAAAAGAAGTGGAAAACTTTGCATTTTTTTTAAATTTGGCCATCGATCGCAAAATAAAGCACTACTAAACCTAAGCGCATGCAGCAATTAAATAACTTTTTAGTAACCATCGACGGCTACCTCGGCGGGTCGCAATGGTTTGTTTTTATATTATTGGGAACAGGTTTATTCTTTACCATATACCTGGGTTTTCCACAATTCAGGTTTTTAGGGCATGCTACCCGCATTGTAAAGGGGAAGTACGACAAAGCCGGTGATTTCGGTGACACGAGTCATTTTCAGGCCTTGACGACAGCGCTTTCCGGGACTGTGGGAACGGGTAACATTGCCGGAGTAGCTCTTGCGATACACCTTGGTGGTCCGGCAGCGATATTCTGGATGATTATTACGGCGGCAATAGGCATGTGTACAAAATTCGTTGAGGTGACATTATCTCACAAATACCGTGAGTTTGCAAAAGATGGCTCGGTGAGTGGTGGTCCCATGTATTATATGAAGAACAAGCTCAAAATGCCATGGCTTGCAGCAATATTCGCCATAGCAACAATCGTATGTACCTTCGGAACAGGTAGTTTGCCACAGATTAACAGTATTTCCAACGCTGTGTACGCTACCTTTGGGATAAAACACATCATCACGGGAGGAGTACTTGCTGTACTTCTTGCATTTGTTATCATTGGAGGTATTAAGAGGATTGCCAAGGTAACGGAGCGGCTGGTTCCCACCATGGCGGTAATATATGTTCTTGGAGCAATAGCAGTTATTATCACCAATTATCAAAACATTATACCGTCAATATCAGCTATTATCATCGATGTATTTACGGGAACAGCGGCAACGGGAGGATTTCTTGGAGCCAGCTTTGCTTTCGCCTTCAACAGAGGAGTAAACCGTGGTTTATACAGTAATGAAGCAGGCCAGGGTTCTGCCGCCATCGCACACGCAGCAGCAAGAACAAAGGAACCTGTCTCTGAGGGTCTTGTGGCACTTCTGGAGCCTTTTATCGACACCATCGTCATATGCACCCTTACCGGATTAGTGCTTTTAAGCAGCGGCGTTTGGCAAGAGAAGCATGAGAATACATTTCAAATGACAGATATGATAATTCTGGCTCAAAACGTTGATGAATCAAATGATGAAGATCTCTCAGCTCTAATGATGCATATCAAAAGGAAGGAGTCGCTGCCACTTTTCACTGGAACGTTGAACATTATAAACGGTGAAGTACAAAATGAGCTCTCCATTCTTCACGCCCGCAGCGTAGCCGAAGAGGTAAAATTCTTTAATAACAACGTATTATACACCGGTGAGGTTATGGTTTCTGAAGGAAAACTTGTCCGAAACAATCAGGAATTCCGGATTGACGGAAAATCACTACTCCACAGTGCGCCACTGACAACAATAGCTTTTACGAGAAGTTTTCTTGGAGAGTGGGGCAAATACATTGTCTCCATTGGTCTGCTACTTTTTGCATTCTCCACAGCCATCAGTTGGTCGTATTATGGAGGAAGAGCCATAACCTATCTTTGGGGTGTAAAATATGTGATGTACTACAGGATCGCTTATGTTATTCTTTTCTTTCTGGCGTCGTTCATTGACACCACTCTTATCTGGACATTCTCGGGCATCGCAATAGTATTTATGGCACTGCCAAACCTGTTCGGAATATTAATGCTGCACCGCGACATGAAAGATACCGTAAAGAAATACTGGGTCAGCTTTCACAAGGATAATCCGGAAGAAGATATTCCTGTTAAGATAGACAAGTATTAACCAATAACTCCTATTCCGTAAAGGAATACAAGAGCAATTGCCGCCGGGGCAATAAACTTAACAATAATCTGAAAGACTTTGAATAACGGTATCTTAAAAATACCATTATTTGACATTTCCGCTATCACAACTTTGGGTTTCATCACCCAACCTATAAAAAGGGCAATAAAAAAACCACCAAAGGGAAGCAATATTTTAGAGCTGGAGTAGTCAAGAAGATCAAAGAAGTTCATTTCTCCAAACTGAAGCCATGGTATGAGTCCCTGAGATGCGGTACAAAGGATTCCAATCATAGCAGAGGAGAGAGTCGCGACCCAAGTGGCCGTTTTTCTTTTCATATTCAGCTCCTCTACAAAATAAGCCACGACGACCTCCAGAATGGATATTGAAGAAGTTAAAGCCGCAACAGCCAGAAGCACAAAAAATATTATGGAGAAGAAATAGCCTCCCGGCATTTGCAAAAAGATGTTCGGGAGTGTAATAAATACCAGTTCAGGCCCCTCTGCCGGATTAATACCAAAGGCAAAAACAGCAGGAAAAATTGCTACTCCGGCAAGAATGGCAATGAAAGTATCTGCAAAAGAGACAATAACAGCCGAGGACACCAGATTATCTTTTTTATTAATATAAGAACCATAAGTTATTAGCGCTCCCATACCTATGGATAGCGAAAAAAACGCCTGTCCCAGCGCTTCCAGAATAACAGAACCATTTACTTTTGAGAAGTCAGGGTGAAAGAGAAAGTGTAGTCCTTTTTCTGCTCCCGGTAGCGTTACAGATCTGACACACAACACTATAATCAACACCAGCAGTAGCGGCATAAGAATTTTTGCATACTTTTCGATTCCTTTTTGAACCCCTGCCAATACAATCCCGGCAGTAAGAATCAAAAATAGCATCTGCCATGTCACGGCTCTCCATGAGCTACCTTTAAATTCAGCAAACATCCCAATGAGTTGTCCCGGAGATTTTCCTTCAAAACCATTTGCAAACGACTGGAAAACATACTCCATAGTCCATCCGGCAACGGTAGAGTAGAAAGAGAGTATTACGAATGCCGTAACAACGCCCATCAGTCCGACAAAACGCCATGGGGATCCCGGAGCTATATTCTTAAAAGAGCCATAGGCATTCCTCTGGGCATTACGGCCGATAATAAATTCTGACAACATCAAGGGTATTCCAATAAGTAGTATGCAAGCCAGGTTGATTAACAAAAATGCTCCACCACCATTTTCACCTGCCACATAAGGAAAGCGCCAGATATTCCCCAGGCCTATTGCACTACCTGCTGCGGCAGCGATAATACCAAACTTACTCCCAAAACCACCACGTTTACTGATATTAGAATCGGCCATATTGCAATAACATTTAATTAGACGGACAAAGGTGTCAAAAAAACAGTGATAATGCAATTCTGAAATACAGTTTTTCCGTCATGATAAAATAATCCCACTCTGCGGCAGGTTGTTATTAAATTGCAATTTTCACAGGCATAAAATCTCTGATCATTTCGTTGTAATAACGGCGTGCCCTATCAAGCATTCCAAACATTTTTTTTCATCACAATAATTTTTCTTCAAATGCAGTATCGCCTGAGTATGTCCTGCACTGGTTGCTACAGGTCCTATTTTATTCCACTTTCTAATAATACTATTATTCTCAGCAGGCAAGTCAAATAAAATATCAGGAATATTTTCTGCCTTTTGAGGTTGCGAATGCCTAAGATAAGTATATGAAGCAGGAGCAACAGCGTTAATGGTAAGGATATTTGCAGTATCTCTTCCAATTTTTTTTGTTGAGGACATTGTGGAAGGTTCATCAAATTTCAGATGGTCATCCCAATATGGCGAAGCACATATATCAAAGGCTGTTTTAAGAGATTCTACGGAAGGGGAATTCAAAAAATCGGCCAGTATTCTAAAATTTTTATTGTAGAATGTTGCCAGTTGAGAAATCCGTATTGTCGGAAATCCTGTCGGGCGTATTCTAAGAAACCTCCAACAAGAGTAGGGAATAGTATGCAGGTCATATTTATGTTTAATATATTTATATTCTCTGTAAAGCTCCATGGCATAGGGGTCAGTAAAAAGATCTGATAACATCCCTGCCTGGCCAAAGAATAACGCTTCGAGTGATTGCAGGTTATCTGCATTTTTTAGCACCAACGAAATTGGAGTAGCTTGTGCCATAAGTTCAAAAGCGGAGGCATTAACTCTTGTTCCAAAGGCCCGGGTCAGAAGAATAAAGAGCGTCTGCATCCAATCACCATTCCACCGCTCCAGTAGTTCATTAACATAATTAGCTTTCTCCTCGAGTCTTTCGAGCAGGCATCGTTGCAGCATAATCTCGATTTTGAGGTTATCCACATCTTCCAACCCGTATTCGCATGGTATCCAGTGCAGTGTTTCCATCATTTTTGTGTATGATTGCACCGGGGAGCTTGCCAGGAAGCTCTTTAGTTCCAGCTGAGGCACCGTATATCCCACATTTGTCATTACTAATCTGTTGCTGTCGTAAACAACATGAAGAACAGTGTTATTAAAAGCGGGGTCTGCTTGATGGTTATGAGAGTACCAGTCTGACGCTTTGTTATGAATTTCCACATTTCCGACCCAAATCATTTTTTCTATTCTCACACGAGCGTTAAAGAAATCCGGGCCTGAGTCAGGATTTTCTATTCCCGGGGATAACACCTCAACACGTTTACCATCAACGGTAAAGAGAGGGGAATGGTAGAGGCGAAACTTCCATATAAAAGCAAGAAAATTTTCATTCATAACATAAATCTTTTAGTGTTAATGCAGAAAAAGAGAAAATGTGACCCATTGAATTGAGTAGTAGTGAAATTTAATTTGGAATAGACAACGGGAAAAACTATTTTTGTACTCATAAGCCAGATGAATACTTTTATGGATGAACAAAAGGCGCTCTTAAAACGTATTGTAAGTAAAATCAAGGGCTTAAAGGAACGATACGAGGAGCAGAAAGAAGCCCTAAGAAGTAGCGAAGAAGAGAACATCCGTTTAAAAGCAAGAATACGGCAACTGGAAAATAAATTAATAACTAAAAATAGATATACATCAATTTGTAATGAAACACCAGGTTCAGATAAGAATCTGTCATCTCAAAAAAGAGAAGATATAAAAAAACTGGTGCGGGAAATTGATCATTGTTTGATACTATTAGAAGCTAAACATTATAATAAAGAATAATATCCATTGGAAAAAGAACTGAATATCAATGTGTCAATAGCCGATCGCTTATATGCCTTGAAAGTAGGCCACCAGGATCATCAACTTGTGGAACGAGCGGTGGCAAAAATTAACACCATGGTACATGAATATTCAGAACGATATGCTTTTAAGGATAAACAGGATTTGCTGGCAATGGTTTTATTGCAATACAGCACACAACTGGAGAAACCTAAAGGTGACGGTGAAAATAATGACAGTAGATTCATGGAGGATCTTCTTTATATAGATAGTTTATTAACTATTTAGTTTAAAACAGATTACGTTCTTTGCATAAAAAATATTACCCGCATTAATTCAACAGTTTTGAAACTCAACATTATGTTCATTAGGGCATAACTCTGTGGTTCATAGAACAGGCCTCATCCCAATGGGATTGCTTCGGCAACAGTGGACGTTCGAAGAGTCCGGTATCCCTATTCGTGTTTAAGTAGGGGTTTCAATATCTCCGGAATTATGCGGGTTTTTTCTTATCTGACCTAAAAAACTAACTTATAATGGAAATAACAATTTATATTATTGTTGGGCTCGCAGGCATTGCTGTGGGAGTCATCGCATCAACCACCTTCCTCAGGAAAGCTTTAGAGAAAAAAAGTCAGACCCTGGTAGATGAAGCCAAAGAGAAAGGCGAGATCCTTAAAAAGGAAAAGATTCTTCAAGCAAAAGAGAAGTTTTTACAACTAAAAACTGATCACGAAAAATTCATCAACGAAAAAAACTCAGTACTTAACAAAGCCGAAAACAGGCTAAAACAAAGAGAGCAGGCGTACAACCAAAAAATGGAAGACTTCAATAAAAAACAAAAAGAAGTTAACACCATAAAAAACAATCTTACCCAACAGCTTGAACTGGTTTCAAAAAAGCAGGAAGAGCTGAAAAAAGTACATGATAAAGAGATTGAGCGCCTGGAGACAATCTCGGGACTGTCGGCAGAAGAAGCTAAAGAGCAGATTATTGAAAGCCTTAAGAATGAGGCTAAGACAGAGGCGATGGTGCATATCAAAGAGATCATGGATGAGTCGAAACTTACGGCTAACCGAGAGGCAAAGAAGGTTGTCATTGAAACAATTCAGCGTACCGCTGCAGAACAAGCTATAGAGAATAGTGTTTCGGTTTTCCATCTTGAAAATGATGAGATTAAAGGACGTATTATTGGTCGTGAAGGACGCAACATACGAGCTCTGGAAGCCCTTACAGGTATTGAGATCATCATCGATGATTCTCCGGACACAATCATCCTTTCAGGCTTCGACCCTGTGCGCCGCGAGATTGCCCGTCTATCGCTACATAAGCTGGTTACCGACGGAAGGATACATCCTGCACGCATCGAAGAGGTAGTATCTAAAACCACCAAACAGATCGATCAGGAGATTATCGAAACAGGTAAGAAGACTTGTGTCGATTTGGGAATTCATGGTTTACACCACGAACTTGTACGACTGATAGGCAGAATGCGTTATCGCTCAAGTTACGGCCAGAACCTGTTACAACACAGCCGTGAGGTTGCGAACCTCTGTGCTACAATGGCAGCAGAGCTAGGCTTAAACACTAAAAAAGCAAAACGCGCCGGGCTGTTACATGATATTGGAAAAGTTTCGGATATGGACTCTGAGCTTCCTCACGCACTTCTTGGTAAAAAACTGGCTGAGAAATACAACGAGAAGCCTGACATTGCTAATGCCATTGGTGCTCACCACGATGAGATAGAGATGGAGAGCCTTATAGCTCCTATCGTACAGGTTTGTGATGCTATCTCCGGAGCACGTCCGGGAGCGCGTCGTGAGGTTGTAGAAGCTTACATCGAACGCCTGAACCACCTGGAAGAGCTGGCACTATCATACCCCGGAGTTATTAAGACTTACGCCATACAGGCGGGTCGTGAACTTCGCGTAATCGTTGGTGCTGATAAGATTTCTGATAATGAAGCTCAGCAAATTTCGTTAGAACTAAGTAAAAAAATCCAGGATGAGATGACATATCCCGGCCAGATAAAAATTACCGTTATTCGGGAAACACGAGCTGTGAACTACGCAAAGTAATACCGTTTAGACTTATAATAGAAAAACGCTGCATACCACAAGGGTTGCAGCGTTTTTTATAATCTCTAAATAAATAAAAAAATGCTATTGCTCAATGGGCTATATGAATATATGGAATCAGGGGTAATATATGTGTCACTGTCGTTTTTTTAAAATATTATACAGAGTATTTTTTAGCTACCCTTGATCTAATAACAGGCGGATTTTCAAGCTTTTTCCTCACCTTATATTTGTTTTGGAGTTATACGGAGTTCCACAGGGTGCTTTTGTGCGATGCGAAAAAGTGGTTCCGGCAGTATGATTTGAGACACCCTCAAAACTGGTTTATAGGATAACCTCGGCAGCATGATGGCTACGGTTTTCTGCTTCTGCAAGTTTTACAAACAGGTCAAACCCTTGGGTCGGGGCGCAGCGGCAGCAGAGCCATTTTCTCCACCTCAACACTGTGGAATCCGAATTCCTCCACTACTTTACCCAGCAGCAGGTACACTCCTTTCCCGCGGAAAGGGTGCCGTCTCAGGGTATCGGGGAAGTGTACCGTATCGAAGAGTTCTCCGGTATAATCGATAAAGCTGCCGAAGCACATCATCTCTCCTTTCACGGTTTTCACATACTTCACCGTAACCAGTTGCCCTGTCATGCGCACTTGTTCGCCGTGATGCCCTGCAAGTTCGCGGCTAAATACGGCGCCGCGGTATCCTGTTCTCAACATATCAAACCATGGCATTGTGACGGGGAATCCTATCAACTCTATCTCGTCGTATGCATCTTCCAGCGGATCCTGTTCCAGCGAAGGCAAGCTGTATTGCTTTACGGGGCTGTAAAACAGCGACCGGATATTTGTCAGCGCCCTGCTGCGTCCGAAGTACAGATGAGCATTCCACAGCAATTCCGCCTTCTCCTTTCCGGTAAAGCGTAATGCCCCGATTCGTATAAGCAATACTATCTGCTCAATACCTGCTTCTGTGCGGTCGAGGAAATCCTGCAGATCTTTGTACTTACCATAAAATTTTCTGCCGGCAACAATATTCGCTGCTACCTTTTTTTCAAGGCTTTGAACATGGATAAAACCGATGAAAATGGTATCATCTATGAGTCGTGTTTTATAGTTGCTGTGGTTAATACATGGCAGCACGACATCCGCGCCCAGGCGTTTTGCTTCGTTAAAATATACCCAGGAGTGATAATACCCGCCGAAGTTGTTAATCACAGCAGTCATAAACTCTTTGGGATAGTGCGACTTGAGATAGAGGCTCTGGAAACTCTCCACGGCATATGATGCGGAGTGCGCTTTGGAGAAGGAGTAGCCGGCAAAGGATTCTATCTGCCGCCACACCTCGTTGGTAATGGCATCAGGGTATCCCAGGTTTTTACAGTTGGCGAAGAATTTATCCACGATTTTCTGAAATTCGGCACGCGAACGGTATTTCCCGCTCATGGCACGTCGCAGCACATCGGAATCAGCAAGATCGAGGCCGGCAAAGTGGTGACACACCTTAAGTACATCCTCCTGATAAACCATAACGCCGTAGGTCTCTTCGAGCTGTTCTTTCATCACAGGGTATATATACTCAAAGGTACCGGGGTTGTGAAATCGATGTATGTATTCACGCATCATACCGCTCCGCGCCACGCCGGGCCTGATGATGGAGCTTGCTGCCACAAGGGTAATATAATCGCTACACCGTAGCTTCTTGAGCAGTTGCCGCATGGCGGGGCTTTCGATATAGAAGCATCCTATGCTCTCCGCATCCTCCAGTTTCCGCTTTACTGCCGGATCATTTTTAAACATCTCTACCTGATGTACATCTATGGTGACACCTCTGTTCTCCTTTATTATCTCCGTACACTCTTTAATATGGCCTATCCCGCGCTGGCTCAGGATATCAAGCTTTTCATAGCCAAGATCTTCCGCCACATACATATCCCATTGCGTAGTAGGAAACCCTTTTGGTGGCATATCAAGGGCTGTGTAACAGTTAATGGGTTCTTCGGAGATAAGAACTCCTCCGGCATGAATGGATCTAAGATTGGGGAAGTTCTTCATTTGCGCACCAATATTTTCTATGTGCGCCGCCACAGAATCCTTTGCCAACAGTGATTCAGGATTATGCACCAACCTGTCGATATCTTTTTTTGGCAATCCGTACACCTTTCCCAGCTCACGTATGATGGAACGCTCTTTGAAAGTTGACATGGCACCCAGCAGAGCAGTATGCTCCCGGCCATAGCGTTTAAAGATGTAATCTATAACATCGTCACGTTCCTTCCATGAATAGTCGATATCAAAATCTGGCGGACTGGTACGTTTGGGGTTAAGAAAACGTTCAAAATAGAGATTCAGGTCGATGGGATCCACATCGGTAATTTGCAAGCAGTATGCTACCACACTGTTGGCACCACTGCCCCGCCCAACATGGTAAAAGTTACGTGACAAGCTATATCGGATTATATCCCAGGCGATAAGAAAGTAGGCCGAGAAGTTCAGCTTATCAATAATTTGCAGCTCTTGTTGCACTCTGTTGAGAGCTTCCAGGTTATGATCTCCGTAACGGTATCTCACGCCATCAAGAGCAAGTTTTTCGAGCAGAATTTTATCATCATAAGCATTCCCTGTAAAACTTCTTCTGTTTTTTGGTGATGTGAGATCCGGGTCGTAGCAACACCTATCGGCTAGCCATTCGGTGTTACGTATTACCTGTGGGATATCCTGATATGCCTTTATCAACTGGTCAGCAGTAATAAATATCTCTTCCGGGCCTGCCAGATGGAAAGGCTGTACTTTGGAAATGATGGTGTT
Source organism: uncultured Bacteroidales bacterium (assembly GCA_964474455.1). Taxonomy (GTDB): domain Bacteria; phylum Bacteroidota; class Bacteroidia; order Bacteroidales; family BM520; genus BM520. Next base: position 4,335 of record CAYYSU010000035.1, on the reverse strand, counting down.
AAGGCTTATAGCTCTTAGGTTTCGGTGCAATTCAAACCCTTGAGCATCATCAAAAGTAACGGTATGCCACATCACAATTTTAGAGAGTTTATTTTTATATGGTGTAGATATCAATGATCGCACATCTTTTGGTTTGAGACCCACGTATTCATTTTCCTGCAACTCTTCGGGGTCGGTTCCGTGGAGCGGATAAATTGTATATACACCCGTCATTATTCCTGGGCATTGTGGGTAAGGAGTGCCTGCGATATGGCAGCGTGAGGCGAAGGCATTGATCTTATACATCCCTTCGTTGTCGGCGGCGAGCAGTGTGTACAGAAGTTTGTTATGGTTACGGAATTGGATTCCTGCAAGAGGTTTTATCGCGGCTTTACGACAGCACTTTACAAATTCGGGCACAGCGCTGCTATTGTTAATATCCGTAAGAGCGATAGTCTGATACCCCAAAGACTTTGCTTTTTCCACCAGTTTTTGCGGTGACATGGTACCATAGCGCAGGCTAAAATAGCTATGAGCATTGACGATCATTGCTCATCATTCTTATTTCGCAGAGATATGGCACGATGCACGGCCTTGTCGCCATATCGTTTACGCATAAGATCCATGGCCTGATACAGGGATGTCATCTGCGGGGTATCTTCAAAGATATTTAGCTGTGGAGCGCCACCCACCATATCGCTGAATTTGACACCTATGAGGCGTATGAGCATTCGCCGCTGATACAGATGTTGAAACAGCTCGCGGGATACTGCCATAAGAGTGTGATCGAAGGCTGTGTACGGGATTTTTTTTTGCTGCGAAAAGGTGTCGAAGTTGGAGTATTTTATTTTTACTGTAACGCAACCGGTAAGTCTATTTTTCTTTCGTAGCTGAAAAGCGAGTTTTTCCACCATCACCAACAGTATCTCCTCCATACGAATCACGTCGATGGTATCTTGTTCGAAAGTTGTTTCATGGCTCATGGATTTTCTTTCGGAGTCAGCCATCACGGGAGTAGTATCGATACCGTTGGCTTTCTTCCATATTATACGACCATTTTTTCCCATCATCCGTTCCATCATTTCAATGGGTATTTCACGCAAGGTCTTGATACGCTTTACTCCCATGGAGCGTAAGGTTTGGTATGTTTTAAGTCCTATCATGGGGATTTTTCTTATGGACAAAGGCCCCATAAAGGAGAGGACATCAGGTTTGTTAATATATAGTTCACCGTCGGGTTTTGCTTCTCCGGTAGCAATTTTAGCCACCGTTTTATTTACCGACAGCCCAAAGGATATGGGCAGTCCTGTTTCACGGATAATGGTGCTGCGTAGTTCGTGAGCCCACATATTACCACCAAAGAAACGATCCATGCCGGTAATATCGAGGTAGTGTTCATCGATGGAAGATTTTTCGCATATCGGCGCATTTTGGGTTATGATATCTGTTACTATACGTGAATACCGGCTATAATTATCCATATCTCCACGTATGAATACGGCCTCTTTGCAGAGGTTTTTTGCCATTTTCATTGGCATGGCCGAGTGGACACCGTATCGGCGTGCTTCATAGCTACAGCTTGACACCACGCCACGATCCGACATCCCACCTATGATAATGGGTTTTCCTTTCAGAGAGCTGTCCAGCAGCCGTTCCACTGACACGAAAAAAGTATCAAGATCGAAATGCACCACCGTTCTTTCGGGCTGTTCACCGGAAATATTTTGTAGGTTATCTGCCATTTATATGATTATTGCATTTGCATTTAACTATTTTATGTAATACCTTTGATGTGATTTTAATCAAATAAGCGACTATAATATAATCACATATTAATTAGCGTGCAATATTTTTAACAAAACAGGAGCTATGAGAAGCATATTTTGTACAAACATAAAATTTCTGCGCACCCGCAGAAAGCGTACTCAGGATGATATTGCCACAGCGTTAGGCATGAAGCGTTCTACGCTCAGTGGTTATGAAAATGGGGTAGCACAGCCAAACATGGACGCGCTGGTCTCCTTTTCCGAATATTATAAGGTAGCCATTGACAGTTTGATACGCATTGATCTGACAAAGCTTTCGAGTTTTGAGCTCTCGCAACTGGAGCGTGGTTACGACGTATTTATCCGGGGAACGAACCTGCGAGTGCTCACCACCACGGTAAATGCTGACAACGAGGAGAACATCGAATTAGTAAGCGTTAAAGCCAAGGCCGGTTATGCCACAGGATATGCTGATCCTGAATACATTAAGGTGTTACCAACCTTCAATCTTCCGTTCCTCTCGAAGGAGCGTAAGTACCGGACATTCCAGATCAGCGGTGATAGTATGCTGCCGATACCCGACGGCGCCTATGTCACAGGAGAGTTTGTACAAAACTGGGAAACCATCCGCAACCGTATGCCATATATCGTATTAACACTCAATGATGGTGTTGTTTTTAAGGTTGTAGAAAACAAAATCAAAGAGGGTCAGAAGATAACGTTGCATTCATTGAACGAGCTTTATGATCCTTATGATATGCACATCAGTGATATCCGCGAGGTGTGGAAGTTTGTAAACTATATCAGTCCGGAGATCCCCGAGCCCAACAGGGAAATCAACAAGCTGGTGGACGAGGTGACACGTCTTAAGAAGACAGTACAGGCTATACAAATGAAGCTGGATTTATAAAAACACACAAACGGATATAACTTTTCCGGGCACAGTAAAAAAGCAACAACCTGTATCCGTGAGAGATACAGGTTGTAAATATCATAGAAACACTTTTTAAATTAGTCCTATTATATTTCCATCTTCATCAACGTCCATATACTCTGCTGACGGAGTAGCAGGTAGCCCGGGCATACGCATGATAGAACCGGTGATAGGCACTACGAATCCTGCTCCGGCAGCGATCTCGATTTCGCGTACAGTGACAATAAAATCTTTAGGGCGACCCAGGAGCTCCGGGTTATCAGAGAGCGATTTTTGTGTTTTTGCAATACAAACGGGAAATCCTTCCAATCCCAGAGCTAAAATTTTCTGTAGATCTTTTTTTGCCTGAGGAGTATAGTCAATAGCTTTTGCGCCATATATTTGCTTAGCTATGGCTTCAATTTTTCTGGGGACATCCCACTTCCAGTCGTACATAGGCTGAAAAGCAGAGGTACATTTATCTGCTACTTCAACAACCCTTTCGGCAAGTTCAATAGCGCCACTTCCTCCTTTTGACCACACATCGGCTTCAACAGCAGCAATATTCATTTCACGGCATCGCTCTTTTACAAAGTCTATCTCCTCTTGTGAATCGTTTGCAAACTTGTTAATTGCCACAACAGCACAAATATTAAATTTTTGGATATTCTCTACATGTTTTTCCAGATTGGCGATACCTTTTTTGAGGGCTTCCATATCAGGTTCCTGAAATTCACCTTTTTTTGCGCCGCCATGATATTTCATAGCACGCAGAGTAGCTACAAGCACAACCGCTTTAGGGGACAATCCAGAATAGCCACATTTTATATCAAAGAATTTTTCTGCACCAAGGTCGAAACCGAAACCTGCTTCTGTCACAACATAATCGGAGAGAGAGAGGCCCATTCTGGTAGCTATCACAGAGTTTGTTCCCTGCGCTATATTGGCAAATGGCCCGCCGTGAATAATTGCCGGAGTACCTTCTAAAGTTTGAACAAGGTTTGGCATTATGGCATCTTTCAGGAGTGCTGTCATTGCGCCATGGGCGTTGAGGTCGCGTGCATACACAGGTTCTCTTCCAAATGTATATCCGATAAATATATTACCCAATCTCCCTTTAAGATCCTGTAGGTTTTCAGCGAGACACAAGATCGCCATAACCTCAGAAGCCGCGGTGATATCGAATCCTGTTTCACGTGGTATGCCCATTGTTCTACCGCCAAGACCTACAACAGTGTGTCGTAAAGAGCGGTCATTCATATCCATCACACGTTTCCATACAACAGTTCGCGGGTCGATACCCAGGTTGCGTTTTGCACTCTGGATATTGTTATCAATCATTGCAGCCAGAAGGTTATGGGCTCTTTCTATGGCGGCGAAATCGCCGGTGAAGTGTAGGTTTATATCTTCCATTGGCAACACCTGGGAGTATCCACCTCCGGCGGCACCACCTTTAATACCAAATACTGGCCCCAGGCTTGGCTCACGCAGCACTACTGTTGTCTTCTTACCAATTTTATTTAAAGCCTGTGACAGTCCAATAGAAACGGTAGTTTTTCCTTCCCCTGCAGGGGTAGGGGAAATTGCTGAAACAAGAATCAGGCTATTCTCTTCTCCCTTCACACGGTCAATATATTTCAAAGGAATCTTGGCTTTATATTTTCCATAATGAACAAG
>CAYYSU010000034.1:0-27963 GCA_964474455.1 uncultured Bacteroidales bacterium | reverse complement strand
TTGCAATACTCAGGTCTGTTACGGATACCGTGCTTAAAAATGGATTGAGCGTGTTCGGAGCTCTGAATTTTATTGCTAATTGTGAGACTGATTAGTAACGACTACTTTTCAATTATCAACTTGCCGTTTTTTATCATTTTATTGCTCTCTGTAATACGATAGAGATGTATTCCTTCGGGCAGTGTGTTTAGTGGTATCTGTTGGAAGCTATGTGTAAGAGGGATTTCTAATACCCTGCTTCCCGTTAGATTGTAAACTTCAAAATTTGTTCCCCGAAGAGGAGGATGGTCAAATTCAATATTTATATATGAGTTTGCGGGAATGGGATATATATTAATATCCTCATCGCTGAGGTAATCATCAGGCATGCCTACAGAAAAATCATAGGATAAATTGTCAACCAGCAATGTTGAACCTCCGGAGGTAACAAATGTACTTGCCGTAGAGAGTATGACGATATTTGTTGTGTCCGGAGTGTCGCTGGTGTACCAATCTATATTTGCCGAGAATTCTGTCCAGTTTGAAGTAGTGACTCCAGAGGCAAATATGCCGAGACCAATGGTATCTCTTTCACCTGTGGATGTATTGTATTTATAGAATACTGTTATTATAGCGCATGAATCAGCTGTTTGAGGGGCATATTTATAAAAACCTTTTAAGCGAGCAGGTCTTTCGGTATAAGGAATGCCTCCGCTAACTGTAGCCTCTTGCGTTGTAATATTTATTGTGATTTCTCCCAGCGTTGCAACACCGGGAATTACGATGCCAAATAAATTTCCGCTCTCCATCTTCATGCTCTTTTGTCCATCGTAAGCGTCGGTGCTTTCCGTAACAGTAAAAATATTCATGAATGATAATTCATCGTTTGGAGTATCCCAGTTGCTAGGAGTGCTGTAATTGCCATTATTTGTCCAATCTTCAAAACTGTGGTTTGGAATCTGTGATATGGCTGTCAAGCTAATTAGCAGTGTTGAAACTATAATTGAAAAAGTAAATATGTGTTTCATAATATTTGTTTTTAAATTCAATGTGCTAAAATATTAAACAAGTAGAGTAAGTCTTTTGTTTTAACACAAATTAATAGTTGTAAACTTAAAAAAATATGGTGACACGAATACTAAAAGTTATTAATCATCGTGATTTCGTTTTGTTTTTAGCAATATTATGTGGCTTTCTGCTGGGTGAGCGCACCAAGTTTCTAAGTGAGATTTCCGTATGGGTACTGGCCTTAGTTATGGTTTTTTCTACAATTTCATTCTCTTTTGCAACGTGGAAGCCTTTTAGGAACGTCCTTTCTGATATTTCATCAGCGGTAATACTAAATTATTTTGTGTTTGGAATAACCCTGGTTGTTGCGACATTATTTATACCCAAAAGTGAAGATTATGAATTGTTGAAGATTGGGATATTTATTATCGCTGCTACCCCTGCCGGGCCTTCTATCATTGCATTCACCACCCTTATGAAAGGAAATTTGAATTATAGTGTAAACGGTGTGTTTGGTATTACAATTCTCTCTCTGGGTCTTACACCATTATTACTTTTTCTGCTTCTGGGGAAATCAGAGATTTCTCCATTGTTAGTTTTACCGATGCTGACAAAACTAATTGTGTTGCCGCTTATTCTGAGCCGCGCCCTTCGTCATAGAGTGGTTTTTCCTACTGCAAAGAAAATGCAACCTTATGTGGTAAAATGGGGTTTCTTTTTGGTTATAGTACCTACTGTTGGATTGAGCAGAGATGTTATTTTTACAGAACCTCAAATGGTTCTCGTTACTGCCATAATACTTTTTGTCGCCATTTATGGTTTGTCTTTACTCTATTATCTCTTAATGAGAAAAAAGAAAAATCCCCGGGATATTATCTCAGGGATTCTTATTACAGTTATAAAATCATCTGCCTTCTCGGCCGTTGTGGCATTTGCATTTTTTGAGGAAGCAATTGTGGCGCTTCCCAGTGCTGTATTATCAATTTTTGTAACCTCGTTTTACATCACATTCAGCCTGTTTGCCAATAAGTTTCTAAAAACTGATTAGTTTGTTTTTATGTGTTATGCCTGTCGCCGGTGTTTGTTTCATGTTTTTTTTCCCAGTATTTAATAGTTCGCCACGATATAATCCATGCAACAATGATAAGTGCCGGCCAGCTGAGGAGATATAATATTTGTGTTAACATATTTTTAATTTTAGTAAACGTGAATATCTTCGTCTAATTCGTCTTTGTCAATTCTCTTTTTACTCATTTTTCGCCACACGATATAAATATATCCAACCACAACAGGAACCAACAAAGATACATAACTCATTACCGTAAGGGTATACATACTTGAGGAGCTGTTTTCAATTGTGAGACTGCTCTGCAGGTCAAAAGTAGATGGATAGAAAGATGTATTGTTAAGTCCTGCAATGAGAAGCAATGCAAGAACGGTAAGGACAGTACCACCTGAAGCTCCCCAAAAAGCATATCTGTTTTTCTCACTCATTCCCCAAACAATACTACCCAGAACGGCTACTACACCCACAAGGAATATTATCCCTACAACAGGCATTTCCAGGAAGTTATGGAGGTATTTATATGGCTCCATAAAAACATCCCCGGAAGCCGGGTCGTATGCAAATCCATCCTTAATAAGCAATGTGATAGCAAAATAGAGGAAAAATACCAAAAATGGTATTGCGTTTTTTATAATCGCTTTTTTACTTTTGTTAATAAGATTGGAATCGTCAATTGCATTTATGAAAAACAGCAAACCCAGGATACGAACCAGGAACAATACAGCTAATCCTAATGCCAGGTTTCTCAAGTTTAGAACAGCCTCCATACCTAGCGCCGGGTGTTCCCATTGTGAAAAGTTTGTGTTTGGGTCAACACTGAATTCTGATCCCGTAAAAAATGTTCCTACTACAATTCCAATAAGAATCGTTCCCACCATACCATTTATAAAAAGGAATGCCTCGTAGGTTTTTGCCCCGAAAAGGTTTTTGGGCTTACTGCGGAACTCATAAGATACCGCCTGAAGAACAAAACTGAAAAGTATTGCCATCCAAACCCAGTATGCTCCGCCGAAGCTGGTACTGTAGAACAGGGGGAATGAAGCAAAAAATGCGCCGCCAAATGTTACCAGAGTAGTAAAGGTAAGTTCCCATTTGCGCCCCAGAGCATTTACCATAAGGGATTTTTCTGTCTCATTCTTTGCGAATTTCAGCAGGAAGGTCTGACCTCCCTGGACGAACATCAGAAATACTAGTAGTGCTCCCAGCACTGACATGATAAACCACCAGTATTGTTGTAACGTGAGATGTGATAAATTTTCAAACATATTATTGTCCCTCCTCTTTTGGTCCGATTTTAATTTGTTTTAACATAATGCCGATCTCAGCAACCAGAAGACCTGTAAAGATCAGAGCAAAGAGTGTGAAGGTGATCTTAACGGCTCCGGTGTTGATTTGGGAAACGGCAACCATTGTGGGCATAACATCCTGGATCACCCATGGCTGACGACCCATCTCGGCAACAGTCCATCCCATCTGACCAGCAAGAAATGTTAGAGGTATCATTAAGATCCCTGCCATAAGCAGCCATCTCATTTTCATTATCCTATCGGTTAATACCATAAATAATGCAACCGCAAAAAACAGTACAAACAGGAACCCCAGTGCAACCATAATATGGAAGCTATAGAAGGTTACCGGTACGTTGGGAATGAGGGCATTTACATCATCATCAAAATACCCATAACCAAAGAACTCGAAGTTTTCATCAAAGACTTTGCGAGCCATTTCGGCTCCGTGAAGATCTCCTGCATCCTTTAAAGTTTTATATTCTGCCAAAGCATTTATGGAGAGTTTTCCTTTTTCTATTTTCTCTGATACAGGTATTATCCCCTGCTCAGGGTTTCCGTAGATAAGATCTTTTATTCCGGGGACAAAGGCATTGAAATCGCGATATGCCAAATAGGAGAGTAGCCCCGGGATTTTAATCTTCATAACATGCTCCTTGTGGCCTCTGTTTTCTGCTTCGTCGGCTTTTCTCAGAAAGCTGAATGCCACAAGGTCGGCTCTCTCTTCACCTTCGTAAAGGCCTTCCATGGCAGCCAGTTTCATCGGCTGGTGCTGCGCTACCTGGTAGGCAGAACCATCACCGGTGGCAACAGTAGCTATGGCGCCTAATAAACCGAAGATACCTGCCAGAATAATGCTTCGTTTAGCCAGTAATATATGCCTCTTACGAAGCAGAAACCAACTACTAACACCAATAACAAAGGCCGAAGCATAAACGTATGATGAGAACATGGTGTGCAGGAACTTGTTGATAGCAATTGGGTTAAATAACACCTCCCAGAAGTTAAGCATCTCATTGCGCGCTGTATCCGGATTGAAGAACATACCCACAGGATTCTGCATCCAACCATTAGCAACAAGAATCCACAGCGCCGAAAGGTTTGCCCCAATAGCCACCAACCATGTTGAGGTGAGGTGGAATTTCTTGCTGACCCTGTTCCAACCAAAGAACATAACAGCAATGAATACCGTCTCCATGAAAAAGGCCATAATACCTTCTATGGCAAGCGGAGCCCCGAAGATATCTCCAACAAACCACGAGTAGTTCGACCAGTTGGTGCCGAACTCGAACTCCATGATAATTCCTGTAGAGACACCAATGGCGAAGTTTATTCCGAAAAGTGTCATCCAGAATTTTGTTGCCTTCTTCCATTCAGGATCGCCCGTACGTACATAAATAGTCTCCATGATCGCCAGTAACCATGTTATACCCAGCGTTAATGGGACAAAGATCCAATGATAGTAGGCCGTTAACGCAAATTGCGCCCTCGACCAGTTTACCAATGCAAAATCGATGTTTTCCATATTTTTAGTCTTGAGTTGTTAGTTGTTCCAGAACATAATCTCCCCTGTCCTTATCATTTGAAAAATTGGTCTTTAGAAAATTGGGGAAAAAGATTAGTCTTAATACCAGAAAAAATATTGCAAGTTTTATTATTATGATGGCCCATAGCTTTTTTCCTACAGTCATATTTCTGAATCCATCGTAGTAGAAATAAAAAATCCGTGTGAAGATATTCTTTCTTTTCTTATGGGATGATTCCATAGTCAGGTTTTATTGCTTTTGTTTGATTCTTGTTTATCAACACGTGTTAATCGCAAATTGTTTATAAAGATAAATATTTCTAACAGTTTTTTTAAAAAAAATAAAATAATGAGTGTTTTTGTGTTGCCAGGTCAATGAATGAGGTATTGACAAATTTAGATTTTGTATATTTGTTTTGAACATCAAATTATGATAAAAGATATTCACAGCATACTGCAGCACTACTGGGGTTATCCGACTTTTCGTCCGATGCAGGAGGATATTATCAGGTCTGTTTTGGATGGAAAAGATACTTTGGCACTGCTTCCCACAGGAGGCGGAAAATCAATATGTTTCCAGATTCCGGGACTGGCATTACCGGGACTTACCCTTGTGATATCGCCACTTATTGCATTGATGAAAGATCAGGTTGAAAACCTCAAAAGAAGGAATATTAAGGCCGCAGCGTTATACTCCGGTATGTCATCCCGGGAGTTGGGCAATGTGATAGATAATGCAGTAAATGGTGAGCTTAAGTTTCTCTATATCTCTCCCGAGAGATTGCAAAGTGATCATATTATCCTCAACATTGACACCATGAAGATCTCACTTCTTGCCATCGACGAGGCTCATTGTATTTCGCAATGGGGTTATGATTTCCGCCCTCCATATTTGCAGATTGCTGACGTGAGAACCCGATTGCCCGGAATACCGGTGATTGCCCTTACTGCCACAGCGACAACAGTAGTGGTTGATGATATACAGGAGAAACTTAACTTTGCACATAAGAACCTTTTTCAGAAGAGCTTTGAGAGACCCAATCTTACCTATCTTGTTTATAAAGAGCAGGATAAATATGGCAGAATGCTGAAAATATTTTCCGGAGTACAGGGTTCAGGGATAGTATATGTGAGAAATAGAAAACGTACCTTTGAAATAGCCGAGTTTCTGCATCGAAATGGAATCAAAGCCACGTATTATCATGCAGGGCTGTCAGGACAGGTGCGTGATAAACGACAAGCTCAATGGGTGAATAATGAAACGCGGGTTATTGTGGCTACAAATGCCTTTGGGATGGGTATTGATAAACCTGACGTTCGGGTTGTAGTACATATAGATATTCCCGATAATATTGAAGCATATTTTCAAGAAGCAGGCCGTGGAGGACGTGACCTGAAGCGTGCTTATGCCGTGGTGCTTTATGATGATCAGGATATTCAAAGCCTGAACCGAAACTATGAAATGTCGTTCCCTGAGCTGAAGACAATAAGAAATGTTTATCGCGAAATTATGAAATATGCCGGAATTCCTCCCGGTAGAGGTGTTAATGAATCAGTGGATTTTGACCTGAACGAATTTTCTCAAAAATGTAATATCAACCATGCTTTGGTTTATAGTTCATTGAAATTCTTGGAAAAGGAGGGCTATCTCAGCCTTAATGATTCTATGCATGCGCCCTCCAGAATACATCTGCTTGTTGACAAAGAGGACTTGTATCGTTTCCAGGTGGAGAATAAGAATTACGACGGCTTGGTGAAGCTTTTGCTTCGTTCGTATTCAGGAATATTCTCTTCTTATGTGACTGTTAATGAAAGTGCTTTGGCAAAAAAAGCTTCCCTTGAACCTGAACAGATTGTTTTTGGATTACAAAAACTCCATGAGTTTAATATTATTGATTACATTGCTGCTGCAGACAAACCACAGATAGTATTCATTCAGCCCCACATCCCTGCGCGCGATTTGCATTTTAGCAAGAAGAATTATCAACATCGTAAGGAGGCTGCAAAAGAGCGCATCCTTGCAATGAAAAATTATATTGAGAATGAAAACAGATGCAGATGTTTGATGTTACTGGAATATTTTGGTGAAAAGAAAGAGAATGACTGTGGAATATGTGATTTTTGTCGAAGAGAAAGTAAAGAGCTTAGCAGTGTTGTTTATGAAGCCATTGCCATACGGATAAAGAGATTGTTGATACAGCAGCCATTATCGATAGAAGAGCTTGCCAGGGAGGCTAATAGCCCTATCCAGGAGCATCTTATTCAGGTGGTACAGTATCTTCTTGATAGGAAGTTGATTGAGATGGATCATCAGATGCGATACCGCTGGAAAAAATAAAGGCTGCGTCGAGACACAGCCTTTATCTAATGCAGAAAAGAATTAGTTTACTGCGTCAGAAAGATTTTTTCCCGGCTTAAACTTGGCTATCTTCTTAGCGCTGATAGCAATTTCTTGCCCTGTACGTGGATTTCTTCCCTTACGTGCTGCACGGGAATCAACGTAAAAGGTGCCGAATCCTGTGAGTTGAATACGTTCACCTTTTGCCAGAGTTTCTTTTACGGCTTTGATATATGCCTCAAGAGCTTTTTGCGCATCTGTTTTTTTTATGCCGGTTTCGCCAGCAATAAAATCAATAAGTTCCGCTTTGTTCATAATTGTTGTTTTTTTATGGTTAGATGTTCTTTTATGCAATATTATCGTTTTTTATTGCCAAAAGCAATCTAAATGGCTTACAAATGGCTAAACAAGCCTACTGTTGTTGATTATTTCATATCCTCTCAGGAAGTCAGTAATATTCATTCGTCTTTTTCCTGCTATTTGTAGTGACTCCAATGCAATAGTTCCTTTTGCCGTTCCAACATAAAAATATGCCTTTCCATCAGTATAAATATGACCCGGCTCGAGTGATTGCGATTCATGTTTTGATGATTGATACACCTTAATAATCGTGATCTCTCCTGACGGGCTCTCCAGTGTTGTAAATGCTGTAGGGTAGGGGCTGAGACCGCGGATAAAATTATATATCTCAGAGGCGCTTTTGTTCCAGTCTATTCTGAGATCTTCTTTTGTGAACTTTGGAGCATGACGTATTTCATTGATTTCAGGTAAATCCTCCTGTGGAATAGGTGATATTTTGCCTTTCTCCAGTGCATCAACGGTCTTTAGTACCAGATCTGCTCCCATAATCATGAGTTTGTCGTGAAGGTCACCGACATTCATATCATCTGTAATATCAATTTTTTTTCTGAAAAGGATTTTTCCGGTGTCTATTTTATTATCCAGCATGAATGTTGTTATGCCTGATTCTTTTTCGCCATTAATAATAGCATGATTCATAGGTGCTGCACCACGGTAATTTGGCAATAGTGAGCTGTGGAGATTAAAAGTTCCTTTCTTGGGGATGCTCCAGATTATTTCCGGAAGCATTCTGAACGCTACCACGACGATAATGTCGGGTTCAATTTTTTTTATTGTGCTAACGAATTCCGGGTCTCTGAGTTTTTCCGGTTGAAGAACGAGCAGGCCTTTTGCGAGGGCAAACTCTTTTACGGCGCATGCTTTCAATTTTCTCCCTCTTCCTGCCCGTCGGTCGGGAGGTGTTACAACAGCTTTAATATCATGACCGGCAGATATCAGAGCCTCTAAGGAAGGTATGGAGAACTCCGGTGTACCCATAAAAACGATTCTCAGCATAGGAAGTTATTTTTCGTAAAGTTACAAAAAACAAAAAAACCGCTCCAGGGAACGGTTTTTTAATAGTAAATATACTTCTTTTAGATCTTGCCTTTAGCTCTGGCGATGTACTTGTCAGCTTCACGCGCCAGTGAACTTTTAGGATATTCTGTTTTGATCATTTCATAATACTTAGCAGCCTCAGCATACTTATTCAACTCTTCACATGCCATACCTGCTTTAAAAAGGTAGAAAGGAGTAGAGAATTCGTTCTTTTGTGCCTCTGCAGCTTTTTTATAATGGCTCAGCGCTTTATTAGCATCACCATTTTCCATGTATGCATCACCAATTGCAGCCTGTGCCATGGTTGAGACTATCATATCTTTACTGTTAAATTTCTTCAGATAATCGATAGCATTATCATATTCACCACGGTGAAGGAAGCATACGCCTGCGTAATAGTGTGCAAGGTTTGCTGATTTGGTAATACCATAGTCATCAATAATATCGAGAAATCCTAGGTAGTTCCCGCCGTCACCATAAAGTGCCAGGTCGAAAGAGTCTTTCTCAAAATACTTCTCGGCCATAAACATCTGCTCCTGAGCTTCTGTATTTTTAGGAATCAGGAAATAGCGCTGATAACCAAGAAATGCAAGTATTAAAACAACCACAGCACCAATAGCAATAGTGATGATACGTTGGTTCTTTTCAATAAACTGTTCCGATTTACTTAACGCATCTTCAACGGCCATTAGGTTGTCATCTGCGTGATCATGCTTTTTTGCCATAGCTTTATTCGAATTTTTGCAAAAGTACTAGTTTTTTTGATATTCCAAACACTCCACACCTTTTTTACCTTATTTAGATAAGTTTATTTTTCCTCTTCCTTATGACTCCAAGCCTTTATTAGAGGAGTGTTTGATGCATTTATGGTGTTAATGGTGTGGTTTATTAACAAAAATCGTTAATTATCAACATTTTTTTATCAAAATCAGCTGAGACCCTTGATTATTGGTAATTTTGAATTATATTTACAAAAATTTAACTGTTTATCAACCAAAATTGTTTATTATGAACAAAGCTGAAATTATTGATGCCATTGCCAAGGATGCTAACCTGACAAAAGCCGATGCTGGCAAAGCTCTTGATGCATTTATTAATAACGTAACAGATGCACTTAAAAGAGAAGAGAGAGTTGCTTTAGTAGGATTTGGTTCCTGGAGCGTTACAGAACGCGCCGAGAGAACCGGCCGAAACCCTCAAACTGGAAAAACAATTACTATCCCTGCTAAAAAAGTAGTGAAGTTTCGCCCTGGTGCAGAACTAAAATAGTAAATTGGTAAACAACATTCTAAGCTCCGTATATCGGGGCTTTTTTTCTTTTATTACTATGGATTATAATGATAAATTGCTCCAGTTTCTCTTGGAGCATGTCTCAGAAAATCGAAAACAACGATTTGAAAATATTATAAAATATCGTACCCGCCATATTGCAATGGTAATTGAAAATGTTTTTCAATCTCATAACGCCAGTGCCGTGTTACGTTCCTGCGACTGCTTCGGAATACAGGATGTACATATTATAGAAAATTATAATACCTATGAGGTTAATCCTAATGTTGCTCTGGGCTCATATAAATGGATAAATATGTTTAAATATAATCAGAAGGAAAATAATACTGTTGACTGTCTGACAAACCTAAAAAATAAAGGTTATACCCTTGTGGCCACTTCTCCGCATCGTTCAGATTACTCTGTGGAAGAACTTCCCTTGGATAACAAAATTGCGGTTATGCTTGGCACGGAGCTTCAAGGATTATCGGATGAAGCATTTGATATGGCCGATTATACTATTAATATTCCCATGTTCGGTTTTACGGAGAGTTTTAATATTAGTGTTTCTGCTGCATTGATAATGTATGAGCTTACAAAACGAATGCATGAATCTGATATCCAATGGCATCTTTCTAAATCCGAACAAACGGAGATTTTACTGAACTGGACGCGTACCACTGTCAGAAAGCATGAGGCACTGGAGAAGGCATTTTTTGAAGGCTATTCTGAATAATATTACTATAATTGTATTTTAAATGAAAAAGTCGTAGTTTTGCAAAAAAATTAAGATCATGGGAAAAGGAGATAAGAGAACAAAGAGAGGCAAAATCATTAATGGTACTTTTGGTAAGTTTCGTCCTCGCAAACAGAGAAATGCTGATGCGCTGAGAGACCAAATAACTGTTAAAGAGGATAAATAAGCCTACTCGTTAATTACGAAATTACCTTTTTGGTATCAACCACTTACATTAAGTGGTTTTTTTATGGCTTGTTGTCAATATAGGTTTTTACAATCTCTTTGAAATGGCTGCCGCGCTCTTCAAAGTTTTTGTATCTGTCGTAGCTGGATGCTGCCGGAGAAAGTAGACAGATAGCTTCCGTAGATTCATGTTTGGTAACATGCGCCAGGCAATCCTCAATGCATTCAAAATTAAAAAGCCTTGTTTGACTGATACCTGCTTGCATTGCAAGTTCTTTGATGCGAACACCGGCGTTCCCCAATAAACACAGTGTTACCTCTTCATGCTCAGCAAGATATTCTGTCAGTCCTGCATATGGTATGCCTCTGTCAAAACCTCCCAGCAGGATCCATTTTACATCTTTCAGTGCCTCCATTGCCGCAATTGCCGCCTGGGGAACAGTGGATATTGAGTCATTGTAGAATTTTATGCCGTTATAACTACCTACATACTCCAATCTGTGCTCCAAAGGTTTATAGCTCGCCAGGGCTTTTAGTATTTCGCTTTCGCTGATGCCGGTTTCATGTGCCACTGTGACTGCTGCAGCAATATTTATTAGATTATGTGTCCCTTTTAGCGAAGACTTTGGATGTGTAAGGTGAATCCCAAATCCATTAATCTCTTCCTTAGAGAAAAATACTCCTCTGTTGTTTTGTGCCGAGAGTGGAATATATTTTACGCCTTCTACTGTTGTTTTGCAATCAGATAATAGCGGGTCATCGGAAAAATATATCAGGGTGTCTCCCTGTTGCTGTTTTGTGCAGAAATTTAGTTTCGCATCTCTGTAGCTTTTGAAATTACCAAAATGATCAAGGTGCTCCTGAAAGATGTTAAGTAGTACCATGCATGATGGAGAAATCTTTAGTATCTCTCCCTGGTGGGCAGATAACTCCATAATAATGATCGACTGACTGTTTATGTGCTTCATAAGATCAAAAGCAGGAACCCCTATGTTTCCAACAAGCATCGTTTCAACGCCACTCTCTTTCAAAATATGGTGAATAAGTGAACTGGTAGTGCTTTTTCCCTTTGTGCCTGAAATACCAATTACTTGATTGTGATATTGTGTAAGAAAAAGATCTGTTTGTGATGTGATTTTTGCATAAGACAAATTAGTGAGTTTGCGCATGGGAATGCCCGGGGTTTTTATTATAAGGTCAAAGAGATCTAACTCACTATAGCATTCCGAACCGGTTCTCCATGTTATATTTTTGTCAGAAGCAAACTCGTCTAATGTTTTGATCGTGTTGTCTTCGTCGCCAATCCATATCATTCTTTCAGGAAACAGAGATCGAAAGACGCGATATGAACTTCGTCCTTCCTTTCCAAAGCCCAGGATCAGGATCTTTCTGTTTTTTTTGAGGATATTATATATTGATATCATCGATTCTGTGTTGTAGTAATGCGAACTCCTTGTTTGTCAAATTGTTATTTGTATCAAATATTTTGATGAAACTTGATAGTTCCTGAACGGGTTGATTTATCCTAATATTTTTAAGAATAACGGGAAGTTTATTCGGGTCATATTGCTTTATAATATGATTGATGGCAACAATAACTTCTTCTGCAGTACCAACACATTCGAATGGCTTTGAAGGCCATAATCCGGCGAGCTCTTCAACGGTTTTCAGCAGTTCCATATCATCGAACATATTTGTGCCAAAAATTTGTTGAACCTCTTTTTGATCTAAAAATGCAGATAACATAATAAATGTGAACATGCACTTAGAACATTTCCCGCACCATTCATTATTTTTGCTTCCCATATTACAGCTCCTGAAGCCTGAATGATGTTCTCTATATTGTGCGAACAGAGATGTTATCTGCAGCTCGGACAAGGGACGTAACATGCTGAAATAACGAATATCTTCCGTAATGAACTCTTGTACATACTCTCTGAAGTTATCTTCAAATTCCAGGCTCTTGCTGTATTGGTGATTTATTTTGCTGTCGAGGACAGTGCTTTCATTAGCACTGGATTCATTGGACAGAGCGATGTGTCGTTTTTGTGAGAAAAGAGCCACGGGCAATGTTATAAAGGCAAGTAGTGCCGAGAATGGTGTATGGCCGTTAAGGAAGCCATCCCGGTTCATACTCAGCATTAACGGATCTAGTGTTCGCGTAACAATAATAAGATCTTTCTCTAGGAACCCTGCCGATATCAGAGTATCCAATTGTGCCTTTCGTGGATTTATGGCAAAAGGCGCGGCATTACAATCTTTAAGTATTTCGAGGGTTAAAACGGAGTCTTTACCCCCACCAATGGGAATGAGATAGCCATTACCTGTATCAAAGGATTTTTTCTTGGAAACATGGATGCCTTCAGATACTATTTGAACAAAATCATCATATTTAACATCTATATTATTGATATAAAAAAATTCACCCAAACCTTGGTACATGAGGTGTTTCCACCATAGTATCTGCTTATCATTTATTGCTTTGGGATGAATAATAATTTTTGGTGGGCAAGCAATCTTCCAGTAGCTGATCAATTCAACCATTCCGATATGAAAGAACATGTTGTCAATCAGATGTTTGTCTTGCGAGTTTGTGTAATTGTAATCAGTGTGAAAAGTAAGAGTGGGAGAGAAGTGATAGTTGTCTGCAATACTGAAATTATAGGTAACGAAAATTTCTCCCGATCTTTCTATCACTGAGAAACCATGATAATGAAATGATTTAAATTGCTCTCTCAGAGCTATATATTTACTGTTATTATTCATACACGGAAGGGCTATATGTTGATAATTCCACAGCTCAAAGATACAATTTTAGAAGAAACCTTAGTATCTTGCAACCAAAGAACGAAAAAGAAGTCTAAGAGGTAAATGTTGTTTATATGATTAAGCGAAAAGTACTTATACCGGCAGCTGGCAGGATTCTGGTTTCAGAACCGTCGCTTGACGATTTTTACTTTCAGAAATCTGTGATATTACTTGCTGATTATAGAGATGAAGGATCCTTCGGTATTATCATTAATAAACCTATGAAAACAACTCTTAGCGAGGCTGTTGAGGGATTCCGTGATTTTGATCCGCCGCTATATTTTGGTGGCCCCGTAGAGACAGATTCTCTGTTTTTTATTCATACTGTTGGCGATATTGTTCCGGGTTCACAAAAGATTATGGAAGGCCTGTACTGGGGCGGAGATACTGAGATCATCAAAGAGATGATAATTCTTAATCAACTTACAACGTCTGAGATCCGTTTTTTTCTTGGGTATTCGGGATGGTCTAAAAACCAACTTGAAGATGAGCTGCGTCGTGATTCATGGGTTGTCGCGGATGCTGACCCGGAAAAGATTTTCCACACAAAACCACAAAACATGTGGAGTAATACCATGCGCAGCCTCGGCGATGATTACGCAATATGGTCTAATCTGCCCTCGGATTCACAGCTTAACTAGTATCCCTCTTTTCCTCGGGTTTCAATTCACACTTCTTATAATTTGATATCTTTGCGGCTAAACAAATTGTTATGTACATAGAGATAGATAAAAAATCCGGATTTTGTTTTGGTGTGGTACATGCTATCGACATAGCAGAGAGGGAATTGGAAGAGCAGAATGAACTGTACTGTATTGGTGATATTGTTCATAATCAACTGGAGGTGCGGCGATTGGAGAAGATGGGTATGAAAATTATCTCTCATGATGATTTTCATGATCTGGAGGAAAAAAAAGTTCTTATACGTGCTCATGGTGAGCATCCTGATACTTATAAATCCGCATTTCAAAAGCGGATAAAGCTCATTGATGCTACATGCCCTGTTGTTCTTAAATTACAGAAAAATATCCGCCACTCAGCAGAACAA
This sequence comes from uncultured Bacteroidales bacterium, assembly GCA_964474455.1. Classification (GTDB taxonomy): domain Bacteria; phylum Bacteroidota; class Bacteroidia; order Bacteroidales; family BM520; genus BM520. The sequence goes on along the minus strand of CAYYSU010000034.1, from coordinate 13,316 downwards.
ATGGAGAAAATTGACGGGCAGATTGTTATTTTTGGAAAACCCAACCACCCCGAAGTAAATGGTTTGCTGGGACAAACTCTGGACAGAGGAGTTGTAATATCCTCTTTGGAAGACTTGGATAAAATAGATTTTTCCAGACCTGTAAGCCTCTTTGTGCAGACCACAAAGAGTATTGATGAGTTTCATAAGGTTAGAGATGAAATTACCCGGCGCATGAAAGCAGTGAGTTCTGATGCTGAGCCGCAGCTTAAAGTGGTAGACTCTATATGCCGGCAGATGTCTAACAGAGTACCTGCATTACAGGAGTTTGTGAAACGCTTTGATCTGGTGATATTTGTCAGCGGAAGAAAAAGCTCTAATGGTACTTTATTATATAAAAAATGCAAAGAAATTAACGAATCAACATATTTTGTTTCCGATACGAGTGAACTTTCCGGGGAGTGGTTCAAAGGAGTGGGGAAGGTTGGAATATGTGGAGCTACTTCAACGCCCATGTGGCTCATGGAAGATATTGCTGATGTTATCAAATCCATAAATGAATAGTATGTATCTGAAAAACCTCAGCATAGCGAATTTTAAAAATTACGCCACTGCAAATTTCCCCTGCTCACCAAAGTTGAATTGTTTTACCGGCTCCAACGGTGCCGGCAAAACAAATATCCTGGATGCTGTGTATTATCTTTCCTATTGCAAATCAGGGTTCAACGCTACCGATCAGATGAATATTAACCATGGAGCGGATTTTTTTGCCATTCATGGATTGTTTACCTCCGGCAGCAACCCTGATGCTAAAGTGAGTTGTACCTTGAGGAGAGGCTCCAAGAAGCAATTCAGCCTTAACAAGAAGGAGTATCAGCGCCTTGCTGACCATATTGGAAAATTTCCTCTTGTGATGATATCGCCTTATGATCAGGATCTTATCAATAACGGCAGTGAGGTTCGTAGGAAATATTTTGATAGTGTCATTTCACAATTCGATTCTTTGTATCTCGACAACCTGATACAATATAACAGAGCATTGTTCCAGCGAAATACATTGTTAAAGCGTTTTGCGGAATCCGGAAGTTATAATGCTGAGACGCTGGAAATATGGAGCGATCAGTTGTGTCAATATGGTAGTGAGTTATATGCACGTAGAAAGGGCTTTTCCGAAAACTTCATTCCTCTTTTGCAAAAATTCTATACGCATGTTTCCGGAGGCCGGGAAGAGGTTTCCGTCGACTATGTTTCACAAATGCATGACTCCTCTCTTGATGAATTATTAAAGAATTCAGTGGCGAAAGACAGGGTTCTTAAGTACACTACTGCCGGTATTCATAAGGATGACTTTGGCTTTCAGATCAACGGGCATCCGATAAAAAAGTATGGCTCGCAGGGACAGCAGAAATCCTTCTATATTGCTGCGAAGCTGGCACAGTTTGAATATACTCGGGAGAGGAAAGGATTTAAACCAATTCTTTTGCTGGATGATATTTTTGATAAACTCGATGATTCACGGGTGAGTGCTATCGTTCAGCTGGTGGCGGATAATATGTTTGGGCAGGTTTTTATCACTGATACGCAAAGTGAACGTATTGAACGCCTGGTGGCTGAAAGCCATGCTGAGTATCTTCATTATGTGGTAGAAGACTCACAGCTAAGGCAAAATGGAGTTATCTGATAACCAAATTTTTAACAATTTCTTTTCCCACCTTTTCATTAACAAGATATATTAGCTGCTCTTTGGAATAGATGAGCTCATTTCTCAATGCTGCATTATCCACAGCTATAAAAAGCGTGTTATTTTTCATTTTTACCGAATTGGTATGCTTGACAATAAGGCTTCCTGCAACGGCATAATATGCTTCAACCACCTGTGTCTGATCGATCTTACTCTCTATGCGGTAAGATTTTAAAAGGAGGTTTATCGCCTCCTTCATATTATACGTATTGTCTTTTTTTCTAACCATTTATTACTTTATAAGCAATGCGAGCATCTTTTTATCTTCAATAAAACCTTCTAGTTTGTCTCCTATCGACACCGCCCCAACGCCGGCAGGCGTACCTGTGAATATGATATCTCCCATTTTGAGAGTTATGAATCGAGAAACATGGGAAATGATTTTTTCAAATGAGAAGATCATATCTTTGGAAAACCCTTTTTGTACTACTTCTCCATTTTTTGTTAGTGTGAACTCTATGTTATCGGAGTTTTTGAGATCTGTGAGAGGAATAAACCTACTTAAGGGTGCTGAGGAATCAAACCCTTTGGCTATATCCCAGGGCAAGCCTTTTTCTTTACATTGTTGCTGAAGATCTCTTGCTGTAAGATCAATGCCGAAGCCTATTTCAGAGTAATAATCATCAGCAAAGGCTTCACGGATATGCTTCCCGTTGCGGTCGATACGGATAACCAACTCAGCTTCGTAATGAATGTTTTTTGAATAGTCAGGATAATAGAATGGTCTGTTTCGCAATAAAAGTGCTGTCTCCGGTTTCAGGAAAAAAATCGGATCTTCATTTTGTTTGTTATTCAGCTCTTTGATGTGTTCCGTGTAGTTCCTGCCTATGCAAATAATTTTCATACTAAAACATTATTTAAATAATAGCCCCTGAGGATTAGCTTTTGATTTAAAATATAATTCCTGGATAATTTTTTTTGTGTAGAGAGGAAAATCACTTTTCATCATCCAATCATAATACTGAGGCTCATTTTTGAATACATCGGTTACCTTCTTACCTTTATTTTTACCGAAGTTAAAAACCTCTTCACCTTTGTCGTTAAAAATAATCTGTCCGGTGAGATCCGCATTTTTTGTTTGTGCGGAAAATTCACTGAGCGCTTTCATATCATTGATGATAGGAATATACTCTCTCCCTGATTTTTCCTTAAAAGTAACATCTTTATACCTGTCCAGCTGCGCCTTTAGTACTTCATACGTGGCTATGGTATCTGCTTCTGCTGTATGCGCATTTGTAAGATCTTTATCGCAATAGAACTTATATGCCGCTACCAGCGTACGTTGCTCCATTTTGTGGAAGATATTCTGCACATCCACCATGCTACGATTTTTTACTTCAAAATCCATCCCTGCACGAAGAAACTCTTCAACCAATAGTGGAATGTCAAAACGAATAGCATTATATCCTGCCAGATCGCAGTCCTTAAGGAAGTTACGAAGATCAGCTGCTATTTGTTTGAATGTAGGCTTATCTGCCACATCCTCATCCTTAATACCATGAATTGCTGTTACTTCCGCCGGTATTGGAATTGTGGGGTTGACTTTTGATGTTTTAATGATCTCTTCGCCGGCAGGTGTTACCTTTAGTATAGAAAACTCTACTATTCTGTCTTTGGCAATGTTCAGCCCTGTTGTTTCGAGGTCGAAAAAGGCGATAGGTTTATTGAGGTTTAGTTCCATTTTTTTGCATTATAGTAATTTCGCTGTGAAAGATATAATCTTTCACAGCGAAATATTCATTTCTGATGACAAAGTTACAAAAAAGGAGTTCTTATGCTGTTCTTTGGACATCGAAGTTTTCAAGATACTTAGCGATGCGTTGTAGGAACATACCTCCCAAGGCTCCGTCAACTACTCTGTGGTCGTATGAAAGTGAAAGGACACACTGATGTCGTATAGCGATAGTATCACCGTATTCTGTTTCTACCACGGCAGGTTTCTTTTGTATTACTCCAATTCCCAGTATTGCTACCTGCGGCTGGTTGATAATTGGTGTGCCGGTGATTGAGTCAAAGGAGCCAAGATTGGTGATGGTAAATGTTCCATCGGTAATTTCGTCCGGCTTAAGTTTATTAGTGCGTGCGCGTTCTGCAAGGTCGTTAACAGATGCTGCCAGGCCTGCCAGGTTCATCTTATCTGCTTGCTTTATTACCGGAACGATAAGGTTTCCGGTTGGTAATGCTGCCGCCATACCAATATTAATGTTTTTTCGCAGAATGATTTTATCGCCATCTACCGAAGCATTTACCCCTGGGAAATCGCGTAGAGCTCTCGCTGCAGCCTCAATAAAAATAGGGGTAAAAGTGAGTTTTTGCTTTTCACGCGCGAGGAAAGATTCTTTGTTTTTCTTTCTCCATTGTACCACTGGCTCCATGTCGACCTCAATAAATGATGTAACATGAGGGCTGGTTTGAACAGAGTGCACCATGTGATTAGCAATAAGCTTTCTCATCCTATCCATCTCAACAATTTCATCTCCGTCGTTGATTGTCGCTGGAGTGTTGTTTTGCACCGACGCCTTGTTGATTAGTGGATATGTAGGTGCTTGTTGTATTTTTTCTTTCGCTCCACCTGACTTAATAAACAGCGTAATGTCACTCTTGGTAACACGGCCATCCAATCCTGTTCCTTTTATTGAAGCGAGTTGCTTGCGGGATATATTTTCCTTCTCTGCGATGCTTTTTACAAGCGGACTATAGAATCGTTTATCCTCAAACGACTCTGTCTTCGGTGTTACTTCCGGTTTTGCAGACTCCGGAACATCTTTCACGGGCTTAACTTCCACTTCGGAGCTCTGGTGCGAAGAATCATCATCTTCTTCTTCTGTACCTTCAATCTGAACGATAGCTATTATCTCTCCAACAGGCACCACATCGCCTTCGTTATAAAGAATTTTTGTTATTGTACCATCTACCGGTGAAGGTATTTCAGAGTCAACTTTATCGGTTGCCAGTTCTACTATTGGATCTTCTTCCCCAATTATATCTCCCTCTTTTTTAAGCCATTTTGTGATAGTTGCTTCTATAATGCTTTCCCCCATTTTCGGGATTACTATTTCAAATTTTGCCATTTTTAAATTATTGAAAGTGTTGTTATTTTAACGCGTTCTAAATTAACAAATACAGGCCGTTTTTGTTTTTTGCTAACGACCTAAATGGCGGATGGCTTTTGCTATGATGTTAATGTCTTTGCGGAAATGATAATCTTTTGCGTAGAGATAGTTTAGCTGAGCCCTGTCCTGGGAGTTGATTTTAGGTTTTGCGAATAGATCTGTTGGGTTCAAAATTCCCTCCTTGATATCTGGTAGATGAATCTCTTGATTATCGTCGGAGGGGCAATATCCAACCCAGCTTTTAACACCAAAAAGTACAGAGAAAATATTACGGATAAACCCTGCTGGTTTTTTCATAATAAAGATAAAGAAAGGTGAGGTTATCAGAAACAATAGTGATGCCCCAACATCCAGCAGGCGTTTGTTACGTCTGTTTGAGTTTTTCGAAATAGCATTTACATCGATGGTGTAAAGGTCGCCGCTGGTATTGATACTATTACTTCCAATTATAGCCGCTGATTCCCGTGGGGCAATCTTATAATTAACCTGTAGCCTTCCAAGTTCCGACATTAGGTCGATAATTTTTACTGAAGAGACATCTCTGGCACAAAAAATTATCTCTTTGATATTGTAAATCTGTATGATGTCACGTAGCTGATCTATATTGCCAATAAATCCGTCTTTTCTAGATCCCTCCCCGGGAGAGACAAGACCTACAAAGCCTGGTTTTAAAGCTGTTTTACTCAAAAGTGCAGAGACCCGCTCAGCTTCCTCTTTTGAACCTATGATTACAAATCGTTTATTCTCTTCATCTCCTAATCTGTATTTTTCCGGACTCAGGTAGTGCAATGCCCCGCGAATTGATGACAACGCAATGATGCCCCAGAGTGTCCCCATAAGAATCATGGCTCTTGAGAACCGGAACTCTTCGGGTAAAAGAGCGTATGCCACAAGTATAACTACTGTGCCAATGAACGTGCCCTGGACAACCTTGCCGAGCTTTAACGGATGATCGTAAGCGCCACTAAAATAGAGAGATATTATCCATGTAAACACATACGCCGGCACGGCATAAAGTAAAAATTCCGATGGATATGATCCCCCTTCAGGAAAAATATATAAACGCTCCCAGTATAACTTGATGATATATATGCCACCGTACATTACAAGGGCATCACAAAATGGCAGGAAGAGTTTTTTTGCAAAACTATTTGCCAGGGCAAGAGATGCTCGCAACCATATTGCCGCATTGATGATATAGCTGAATAAATTAGCACGCTTAGCACTAAAATGCTTTTGTGCAAATATCACCATTGCGTTATAAAAAGTGTACACATAGTTTATACTACTCTTTTTAGTGCTCTCTCCTTTATAATGAATGATGCGTGCTTCAGGAAAGTAGTAGTTGTTATATCCTGCCAAAGTGATTCTGTAGGAAAGGTCAATATCTTCTCCATACATAAAGAACGTTTCATCCAGGAGTCCGCACTTGTCAAGGGTCTCCTTTCTCATCATCATAAAAGCACCTGAAAGGACATCTATCTTATGAGTTTCATATTTTGAGAGGTAGGAGAGATGGTATTGTCCAAACCGTTTGGATTTTGGGAACAACTTTGACAGCCCTGAGAGTTTGTAAAATGCTACTGCCGGAGTGGGTAAGCCTCTCTTTGATTCCGGGAGGAATTTGCCTTTTCCATCAACCATCATAACACCCAGTCCCCCGGCATCAGGATGCTCATCCATAAAACCTATGCACTTGGTGAAGGTGTCTTCTTCAACTACAGTATCAGGGTTTAGGAGTAAAACATATTCTCCTTTTGAGATTCGTATTGCTTGATTATTCGCTTTCGAAAATCCGGGGTTGTCAGTGTTGGCAATAATATTTACCCACGGAAACTTCTCCTTTACCATAGAAACTGATCCATCAACAGAGTTGTTGTCAACAACAAACACTTCTGCATTGAGCCCTGTGACAGCCTTTTGTACTGCGAGAAGGCACTGTTCCAGAAAGTGAATTACATTATAGTTGACAATTATAACAGATAGCTTCATACGGGTTTTTAGTTTTTGTAGTTTTGGTTAAAACTGTACCTCATATAAACGGATAAACGGGTGTCGTTGCCTTCTATTGCATCGGGCCGGCCGCTTTTTCCGCTTCTGTTGTCTTCCAGGTTGTAGTATATTTTATAATATCCGGCTTTACTAAGTTTTCCTTGATTGTCGAAACCATAGTAGTAGTCGAGCTTTATTCCGTTGATGCTTTTTATTTTTCCTCGCTTTGGCGGCCCCTGCATGATATCATAATATGTGATTTCAATATCATTAATGTAGTGTAATCTTGCTGATTGGGCTTCTCCCGGCAGACGGTCATAATATTCCAGTTCTATGTCACCAAACGACTCCAGAAATCCATTATGATCCAGGTTGTTGTAGTATGTAAACCGTATGCCGTTAATTTCTTCCGGTTTCCCTTCTGTGGCATCTTTATACTCAGACCATCGGAAATCTGCGTTACCAGTAACTTCAATTCCCGGCACACCATACTGGTTGATGTATAATTCCGGATCAGAGCCATTTCCTGCCAGAGGATAAATCTTCAGATCTATGCCATTGGGTTCTATCTCTATTATCATCTTTTCCTGAGATAGTAATCCCGTAGAGAGAAGTAGAAGCAGAATAATTATTCCAGTATGCCGCATGGTAGTTTATTTTATTATGTCCCAGTTTCCAATGTGTTCAGATACAACAAAAGTCTTAGGCTCTGTTTGTATGAATTCATTGGCGTTATATGTCCATTCCAGTGATTCAGAGCCGCCACCGGATTGTGTTGTAACGATATACTTTCCTTTCACTGCGCCAAAGTATGCTGCCTGGTGTGCCGGGGAATCGGAATCGCCACCGGATGGATCAGCAGGAATCCAACCATAATTTGGTAAATATATCTCTACCCAACGATGGAAAACATCATCTATTTGCGATGTTTCTCCCCGTACTGATACAGCTCCCACATAGCGGGCAGGAATTCCGGCAGCCCGACACAGTGCAATGTAAACGAAAGAGTATTCGGAACAGGAACCATTTCCTCTTGCGAGTACCTCGGGAGCAGTGTTCCAGCCTCCTACCATTTCATAGTACATCTGGTTTTGTACATAACGATAAAGCTTACGTGCTTTATAATACATGTTCTTTTCGTGGCCTAAAGCTTTTGCTACGGCATTAGTGATAATAGGATTATCAAGTTGAAATTTTTCATTATCCGCCAGATATAGGTCTTTGATCTTCTGAGGTATTTCCGCCGCTGATCCCACTTTATCAGGGTATATGAAATAATTCAAATCCCAGGTCTCAGCCTTAACATGCATATTGGCTTCAAAATTTTCGGATGCTTTGATATCCTTTATATTCCAATGTGCAGTCTTTTGCCCCCAGTTGTCTGCTACGACCTGATACCCAATAGGGGAGAATTCTGGAACAGTGGTAATTATTTGATTGATTCTGTTTTCAGGAATAGCAATATGAACATCCAAAGTAGTGACATTGCCGGGGCCGAAATTTGTTGTCAGGTGGCTGAACGTGAGGTTTAGCTCTTGTCTGTTTGTTAACCGGTATTTTTGATCATCTCTGGTTTTGAGAACGTAAATACTGTCTGTTTGAGAATCAACAGCCCAGATGTTTTTTCCGTCGTAGGTAATATCTCTTACATAGGGTGAGGGAGTCTCTGTTGATAGTATTACCGTGCCATCTTCAGCTCTTATCATAAAAATGCTGTTTCTAGCAGCATCCACAACCCAAAGGTACGTGCCGTCAAATGCCATGGATGATGACGAACCTGTGGGCGCAGCGAATGATCGTATTGTGGTTCCGTCATTGGGGTTTACCATAACAATTTTCGCCTCCCGGGGTGCGATGCTCCAAAGGTGTTGACCGTCGGAAGCGAGTCCGGAAGCATCTAAGGAAGGAGCTCCGGTAAAATGGAGTATATTCCCTGTTTTTGGATCAATCTGATATATTTTTGCATTATAATTTTCTGCCAGGGGAATCCCTCCTTTGATATCTATGTTCCATAAATTTACCCCGTCCCATGCCAGAGCTGTGGGCCAATATGCAGGTGCTTCAAGGGTTTTAAGAATATTACCTGTTTCCGGATTCACACAGTAGATAAGGTCTGTTTTGCGGTCTGATACCCAGATGTTTTCACCGTCAAAAGTTATTCCGGTGCAATTATTTGCCGGTGCTTTTATTGCTCTTACTTTTTCGCCGGGAAAAGCATTAACCATATAGCTACTCCCAAATACCATAAGAAGTAATAGTGTGGTACTGATACGCATATCTATATATTTATTATTGCTGATATTTTGTTGTCGCTACAATATGACCTTTTTCATTAAATGTTTTCCACGTGCTGTCGGGTTTGGACATTTTATAGTATCCTTCCTCTTTAATAGTGCCATTTTCAAAGTAACTAAAGTATTTTCCGTTCGGGACACCATTGAGATACTCTTTTTCAGATACCAAATTTCCGTTTTCATCCCATTTTTTCTGCACACCTTCTCGTTTGCCGTCTTTATAATAAACCTCAGACTGGAGCTGCCCGTTTTTGAAATAATTCTGATATAGGCCATTGCGTTTACTATCCGAATAATTTATTAAACTCTTTTTTTCTCCTGAATTGTAGAAAGCCAGATATTTGCCGTTTAGGCTATCATTTTTGAATTCTATGCTACTTTTTATCTCCCCGTCTTCGTAGTACTTAACCCATTTTCCTTCTCTGAGGTTATTTTTATACGCTCCGTCAGTAGTAATTTGGCCTTTTGTGCCATAGGTGCGATAAAAACCCTGTTTTACCTCATTCTGATTTTCATCAAGATAGTATTCATATCTTTCGATGATAATATCTGAACCGGGTTCTTTAATCTCTTTTACTTCTGTTTTTGTTCCACAGGAAAAGAGCACTGTTAAGGTGAAAATAAAAATTGCGATCAGTTGGATTTTCTTCATGATTTGTTTGTTTTTTTTCGTGCCATGCAAAGGTAAAGAAAATTACCTATTCTAATAGACAACTTTCATATAACAGCCTGCCTGACGGCCAACGGCCTTATGGGTTGAAAATAAGCTCTATGAATCGTAAAAAAAGTTCAGGGCGAAGGATTATTGTGAAAATAAATCCAAACACAGCACCCCAGAAATGGGCGTCATGGCCTATGTTATCTCCTCCTCGTTTCGACATGTATGCGCTGAAGATCAGATATAGCACTCCAAAAATAAATGCCGGAATCCCTATTGGAATAAACATAATGTAAATGCGACTCCACGGATCAAAAAGCATACTGGCGAAAACAACGGCAGAGATAGCTCCTGATGCACCTACTGCTGTATAATAAGGGTTTTCTCTGTGCTTGAAATAGGATGGTGCCGAAGAGATAAGAACTCCTCCTACATATAATAATATGAAGTAGTATAACCCCAATGACCCCCAAATAGTTTTGAAATAGTGTTCTACGCCGATGCCAAAAGAAACAAGTACCAGAACATTAAAAACAAGATGCATTGTGCTACCATGTACCAGAGCATGGGTTAAAAATCTGTATACCTGGCGATTTTTATTTATAAGGTATGGGTTAAACGTTAGTTTATCAAATAACGATCTGTTACTGAATCCTATTATGGAAACAATAATAGTCAATACTGCAATAATATAGGTCATAATATAATGAGTTATTTCCCTGTTTGAATCTCTCCACTGGAATAATCCAGCTCTGATCCGAACATACTATGTGGTATAAGGTATATTGCAATGAGTACAATTGATGCTAAAATAGGCCAGAATCTATTGTCGGGGTTTTTTCTCAGGCGCAACCATGCAATAAGCCAAAAAATAAAGGATACAAGCGTTTTGTTATCTGTCATATCTTTTCCAAGAGGCCAACCTGTCCAAAGATCACCAAACGCATAATATTGTACCAGTGGGCCTAAAATAAGACCGCCAACAAAAAGCAATATGGCTGTTAAACCTGCAAAACGAAGAGTGTTTTTCCTTTTTAAAAGAGCCTCAAAACCCGTACGCATGCTAAAGACCATGGCCAAAAACATAAATATTATATGAGGTATTAAAAAGATTTCGGGAACAGGGTTTTTAAACCTTATCACTACCGGCTCAGCTAAAATAGAATACTCCTCACCTTCAGAGAAAAGAAAAATCCTGTATTCAAGTTTTCCTGCAGCAGGTTGTGGCGGAAGCTCTGCAATTAAAGCATCGTCTTTATGGTGCATCATATATCTTATCCAGGAATCTTCTGTGTTGTATTTTCTGAAAATATAATATCCTTTGAGGGTATTATTTGTGTCAGGAATGCTGATAAGTGCATCTTTATCATTATCAGCACTGGTAGGGAGTTTTACTGTCACTGTTTTTCCCTCAACAACTACATCAGCCTTCTGAGGATATGTGGGGCCTGTAGTCCTTTGGTATACAGCCATTAACACCATTAAAATAAATGATAAAGCCCAAAGCAATATTGATTTCCAATTCATAATATTGTTCTTTTCCATTCTGAATAAACCGTAAAACTAATGAAAGGTTTAGTTTATTCAACAGTGGCGCCCTGTTTTTACAATAAAAATACTATTTTTACGATTATAATACTGAACCGTAAACAATGTAATGATTGGCAGGCATTAGACACATTTTTAAAGCAGGAAACAGGGCCGCTGTTGCTATGTTATTTCTTCTTATTACTATTAATATTTCCGCACAGGAATATTTAGGAATGGCAACGGGAAATTATTCCGGTGTTGATGGTGTTATGTTAAATCCTGCCGGCATTGTCAATTATCATCAATACCTTGATGTGCGCATTGCCTCCGCAGGATTATCTGTTGAAAACAACTATCTTTTTATTGGTGCTGAAGAGTATCGTGTGAGAGATCTTTTCAGACGTAAACCTATACTGCCAACCTATACCGAGAGTTATCCGGCTCTTGGATATTCCGTTGATTTGACTGGATTTGATCACTATCAAAACGGAAAAACAAAGGATCTTTCTCTGTCGGCACGAGCATCCGGGCCGGGGTTTATTATCATAAATGGAGAAATCGCATACGGCTTAACGGTCAACACCAGGTCGATGATTTCATTTCATGATGTACCCGAGAGCGTGGCAAATCTGGGGTACATAGGCTTAGGATATGTGCCACAACATAACATTGATTATCAGGAGAATAAATATTCGGGAGCCGGTATGGCATGGATGGAATATGGTGTTACATTGGCAAAGATTTTAGAGGACCAGCATTATAATAGAATCTCCGCAGGATTGACGTTAAAATATCTTACCGGTATGACCGGCTTTTTTATCTATGGTGATAATATTGATTATAACTTACTGGATAGATCCACCCTTGACATACAGAATATGAATGCCATAACTGGTATGAGCCTTCCCCTGGATTATGCAAACAACTCCTTTCCGGATCCTTCCGGGCTTTTTAAGGGCAATGGAGTATCCTTTGATTTGGGTTTTACGCTTTTATATAAAGATAAAAACTACCACAGAACGGATTTTCAGCGTTTGTGCCAACAGCACTATAATTCTTATGTTTACCGACTGGGGATAAGCCTTTTAGATGTTGGATTTGTGCGGTTTAAGGATAATACGATGGCGCACAATTATACCGACGTAGACTATTTATGGCAGAATATCAATGCTTATCAGTATTATAATATAAATCATTTGATGGGTGACCTTAGCAATAGATTTTACGGCAATCCCAATGTTACCTATTCTGATGATGTAATAACGGTATTTACTCCTGCGGCGATAAGTGTTCAGGGTGATTACTCCTTCGGGAAAGATTTTTTTCTTAATGGAACCTGGATTCACCCGCTGATGTTCAGTCGTAGTATGCTCCGCAGGCCGGCGCAGATTGCATTTGTCCCGCGCTACGAACGCAAAGAATTTGAGATTGCAGCCCCTGTTAGTCTATATAATTATACATACCCCCGCGTGGGTTTGAGTGTGCGGTTTTATATGCTTACAATCGGCACAGAAAAGCTTGGTGCTTTCACCGGCCTTACCGATTTTACAGGGATGGATATCTATTTTTCCTTAAAGTTTTCTTTTGATAAAGGCCATTGCCCGGGCACAAGCCGTAGGTATAGCTGTGAAAGTGTGCGCTTTAAGTAGTATCTCTGTATTTAATTTTTATTATTCCGGAATAGTCTTCCAATTCTAACGATGTTTTTTTATATTTGAGCCGCTTTGATGCTTAAGCTATGAGAATTATGCCCATGTCTAGAATGTTATCTTTTTTGTGTCTTGTAATGTTTTCATTATCAGTGTATTCTCAGTATATTGATGTTGAATATCCTACAGAACGAATTTGTCCGGGCGATGAGGTGGTTTTTGTAAATAATTCTTTAAATCCGGATGCTCATTCGTGGCTGTGGGCCTTCTGTAAAGCTAATCCCAATGATCCACCTACCGGCGATCAGGAAGCAAATTGGAACGAATTAATAAAATCACCTGTTTACCTCTCCTTAAATG
>CAYYSU010000033.1:0-28605 GCA_964474455.1 uncultured Bacteroidales bacterium | reverse complement strand
CAAAAGTACGCTCGCCAATCAAGCCCCACAAGATGCCCGTGCCCGAAGGCTTACCGTGAATTAGGCGTAGACAAGAGTACGGTGTACTATTGGCGCAAGAAGTATGCAGGCATGGAAGTAAGTCATCTCAAGCGTCTCAGAGAGCTGGAAGATGAGAACCGACGTCTCAAGCAGATGTATGCAGATCTAAGTCTGGATAATACAATGTTAAAAGATGTGCTTTCAAAAAAGTTTTAAAGCCTTCGGACAAACAGCAACGAGCAAAGTATCTTATTAACCAGTATTTAGTATCTATCAAGCGAGCTTGTGAGGTTGTCGGTCTAACTCGTTCAATGTGGTATTATCAAAGCAAAAAAGATGATAGTGAAGTCATAGACAAGCTAAGTGAGTTGGCGGAAAGATACTCTACCAGGGGCTTTGATGAATATTGCAATAAGATCCGTCTGGAAGGCTTAAAATGGAATCGTAAGTGTGTATTACGTGTTTATAGGAATATGAAGTTAAAATTACGTTGCAAACACAAAAAGCGCATTATACAGCGAATAAAGACGCCGTTAGAGGTGCCTGTAAAGTTAAATGAATGCTGGAATATGGATTTTATGAGTGATTCTTTAACTGATGGCAGAAAGCTTCGAGTATTAAATGTAATTGATGACTGCAACCGGGAAGCACTGGCTATTGAGGCCGGGCTAACATACCCGGCCAAAGCTGTTATTGAAACGTTGAATAACCTTATAGAGGAGGTTGGAGCACCTGAGTTTATTCGTTGCGACAATGGACCAGAATACAGATTATTTTTCGAAATTAGAGGTGTCCTAAAAAGGGTAAGGCTACACAGTCTTTTAAGGGGCTAAACTAGCAGTTCTTTCATGTTTACCGGAAAATGTGGAAATCTTTCATTAGGATTATTGTTTACAAGCGTTTCAATATCATGATGATTTTTGATAATATTTTGTAAAAAACAGACCTCTAATTGGAGCTTTAATTCACAAATTTGTTCCAATGAGAGAGGTGGGTGGTATCGGCTTTTTTTGTTCCTTTGCCGAAAATTTAGATGTATGATTATCCTTGAAAAGCCTTTTATTTCTGCCTATCTGATAAATACTCTGGTAGAAAATAATATCCCTGTTTTAGATACTGATTTTGTGAGGAACTTTCCCGGCACTGGGAACCTTAATCTGATTCCTGAAGGGAGCTTCTTTGAACATTATATGAATACTCCCGGCGTTGGACTATATTCTAACTCGGAAGATAGTGCGTCATGGATTTATAAGAATATCCCGGAGTCGGAACTGGCACATGGCATAAAAGCTATAAAGGATAAACATAGCATGCGTGAGGTTTTTGCGTCACTCAATCCGGGTTATTTCTTCATGAAGATGTCGTTTGAAGAGATGCAAAAGATGAATGTGTCGCATTTACCAAAACCATTTGTGGTGAAACCCGTTCGCGGTATAGCGAGTATTGGTATTCGTGCCGTCTTTCACGATGCTGAGTGGCCGGAAATCCTTAAGCAGGTGGAAAAGGATCGCAACGACTATGGCGATGCATTCTCTGATACTGTTATAAATCTCGACAGTTTCCTTGTTGAGGCTTATATCCAAGGCCAGGAGATCGCTGTAGATGCATTCTTTAACAATGTTGGTGAGCCTGTTATTGTAAATATTATGGAGCATGATTTTGCTTCTGCCGATGATAATAGTGACAGACTCTATAAAACTTCTGTTGCGATAATGAAGAGGAATCTGGAGCCTGTGAAAAAATATCTTGCCGGTGTTTCAAAGGCTCTTGGAATAAGGAATTTTCCTATGCATATGGAGATGCGGGTTACTGAGAATGGTGAGTTTATTCCCATAGAAATAAACCCTATGCGCTTTGCGGGATTCTGTACCACCGATGTGGCGTCTTATGCTTATGGTATTAACCCATACCTCTGTTTTCTTAAGCAGAAAAGCCCCGACTGGGAGACCCTGCTTCGTGAGGATAATGGTGACATTTTTATTATGGCTGTAGTTGATATACCCCGAAATTTGGATAAAAACAGAGTCTCTTTTGATTATGATATCATGGCATCCAAGCTCTCCGATGTTTTGGAGATAAGAAAAATGGACTACAAAGTTTTTCCTATGGCGGTATTTCTCTTTGCTAAATCGACACCCGAAAACCACGCTGAGCTGGAGACATGGCTTCACGATGATATGAGCGATGTAATAACTACAATATAACCTCCCTTATTGATAGATCATGCTCCATGACATACTTTAAAAGTTTGTTGTGGATTGCCAATAAATCTATATATACTTACTATATTTGCAATGATATAGAAATCGACTGTAACCCGGTACAAGTATATGAAGAAAAATGGTATTCAATCCGATGCATTAAAGGCAAATTTGGAGCAAACACGTACAGATAGGCTCGTTGTTCCTGCTGATTATCAAGCTGTTATTGACTTCGCCGTATCGCATACAGGTATTTACGGACGCACAAAAGAGTGCATCGAAGAGTTTTTTCATCCATATTCAAACAGAGAGGTTGTCAGTACTCTTCTCAGACAAATAATGCTTTCGGATTATTGGTTTTTTGGTGATTCTCCCAATAGCAGTGACTTCCGTATTCTTTTTGCTGATTTGGCCGGACAAATGCTGAGCGAGGAAATTGAAGAGTCTGTAAAGATTAATCTTATACGGTCACTATTGGAGTTTCTGGAGAAGCTTTTTCATGATGAGGATAACCAGACTGTTGTGATACTTCATATTTTGGATTTGCTGCAACAACGTCAGGCTGATGCCGAACACGCATTCATTTATTGTTCCAACTGGTTTCAGAAATTTTTTGCAATTGGAAACATTCCCTCTCCGGCGCGCGATCTGGCAAATAAATTACTGAAGTCGGTGTATAAGGCCAATCTGGAATTCTGGAAGGATACGTCACGTATTGAGCTATGGTATGCTAATAAAGAAGATAGCCTTGTTAAAGACTCCAGAGAGGATATTAAAAGCCTGGATTCTGATTTTTTCGCATCCCTGCTGCAGGATCTTAATGCTGAGTCAGATCTTATCAGCAGTATAGATAAATATCCTCCTTATGGAGATATTGCTCTGCAGTTCAGGCGTTTGGCTCAAACGTTCAGTGATTTTTCTGATAGGTTTCACTACTCCTTCTACCTTTTACACCTACCCGGGATGGCTCACCTTAAAACAAGGATTTTGGGTGATATTAACAGACTTTTAAAGAACCTTGTGACTACTCTGGAGGAGGAACGGTTGGTGCCTTTTACTCTCGAGCTGTTTGATACCTTTGAGGAATTTAGGGATGATCTTATGGATGGTATCCTCGACTGTATTCAGACACTGGGAGTTGAATTGATAGCCAGAGATACAAGTGATAATCGCTGGATAGTTAATCAGTTTGAAAAACGACTTATTAGTTTTGGATTCGAAACACCGGGTATTGCATACGTAGGGAAAGACTGGAAGACAAATATAAATCCTAATCATTTAAAAAATATTCGTGTTTGGCTGGAGATTATTGAAACTTCACACATCATTCCTGAGAAATTGCTTTCTGCATTGGTGGTAAACCTTCGGCTAGGAGGGATATATATCAATGACACTGATCTTTTTCAAAGAGACATTTCTAAAATTTTGAATTCTAATATTTCCCCACTTTATAAGAGGGTAAAACAACTTACCCGTATTTTTCCTGTATATTTTAATGAGATAGGTGCTGAAGGCAAAATACGTGAGGTGACAACTAATATGGATGAGTTATCTCATAGAAATGATAAACTGATCCATTTTCTTAGAAAACAAGTACATATCGAGAGTAATAACACACTCATAGAGCTTACAAAAAAGGTTCTTATGCTGTGGTATTCATCGGATAAAGAGAAATATAAATCTGACCTTCCAACAGATGTCTATGAGAGTATAGATGTTGAAGGACCGTGGTTTAAGCCCATGAGCATGATGGTCAAAACCATGTGTGAAAAGGCGAAATGCAAACCAGAAAAACTTTTCCTCCTGGAGAGAGATGTTCAGCAGGAGATGGTTAACTCCATCAGGGTGAAAGCAATGCACAGAACCAGAATGATGGATCTTTTCTATCTTTACGACCTGCTAAAGGAAAAATATTCTTTCGATTCGGTGAATATTATTAGTGATCTCAAAGGCTCCTCACTGTTTGATGCTGCCATGATTGAAAAGTTGTCTCTGCGTTTCAAGAACGAAGATCCTCTGGGCGCACTGGAGATAGTATACTCCTTTATGCAGCAACTCAATGAGATAATCTTCGATAGTGAGCCAACCGAAGGCTGGGAGAATATTTATCATAAAAGACATATTGCATTTGGTATTCCGTCGATGTATGGCATATACCGGGAGCCAAAATTTGAAGCGCTGGGGCTGACTTTCCGGCTGGAGAAAGTAGCTTCAAGGCTTATAGAACAAGCTATTGCAGAGATAAATCTGGACTATATCTCCGCTAACACCTTATCGCATATTTATGATGTTATCAGGATGTTCAGCCATGGGCTTCAGCTTGATGGTGTTACGAATCAGAGCTTGAGTTCCAACCTGCAGATGTTGAAATACAGTCTTACTTCATCAAGTTTTTCACTTGAACAGTACGTCAATATTTTCCGCTTTATGTCAGGAAGTATCCGTGAGATCATTAGTAAATACATAATCCGTACATATGAATATCCTCTAAGCATCATCGTTCCTCACATGTTTGATCCTAAGGGTCTTTGTTCTGTGGATGATCAAAAGAAGCTTGTGGTAGCTAAATCAGAAGAGTTTTATCGTAATATAATCAGCTCGGCTTTCCTGTTACAAACACTGGATAATTTCATCAATAGTGTTCTGCACTCTTTGAATAGGATGGTGGACAATTATGATAGTGATATTCTTAGTGCTATAATGTCGTATAACTCTGATCTTATCCTTACCTCTTTCGATGAACCCTCACCGCGGATAGATAACCAGATTTTCTTAGGCTCCAAAGCATATTTCTTAAAGAAATTGTACCTAAGTGGATTTCCGGTGCCACCTGGATTTGTATTAACGACAGAGGTCTTCCGCCGATTAGATGCTGTAAAGCATGTGGACTATCTGTATGCAGAGATTCGTAAGCGTGTGGCAAGGAGATTACGCCATCTGGAGAAACTTTCGGGCAAGAAATATGGGGATCGTAAAAATCCACTATTGCTATCGGTGCGATCAGGGACGGCTATCTCTATGCCCGGAGCAATGGATACCTTCCTTAACGTTGGTCTTAACGACGACATTACCGAGGCGCTGAGTAAAAAACCGGGCTTTGAATGGGCGGCCTGGGATTCCTACCGAAGGTTTATTCAATCGTGGGGTATGGCGCATGGCATTAACAGAGACCTATTTGATGCTGTTATTGCTGACTTCAAAGTTGAGTATAGGGTGAGCAGTAAGTCGTTTCTTACCGGCGATCAGATGAAGATCGTTGCATTGGCATACAAAAATGTTTTGAAGAGAGAAAATGTGCTGTTGGTGGAGGATACTAAAAAGCAACTTGAGATAACGATAAATACTGTATTTGCTTCTTGGTCATCGGAACGCGCAAAGGTTTATCGTGAGAATATGCAGATCGCTCCCGAATGGGGAACAGCGGTGGTGGTGCAGCAGATGGTATTTGGCAACCTAAGCAGTAAGTCGGGAACGGGAGTGGTTTTTACTCACAACCCGATGCGTGGCAGACCCGGAGTACATCTGTATGGTGACTTTACCCGCAATAACCAAGGTGAAGACGTGGTTTCAGGTCTAGTACACGTGTTGCCAGTAAATAACACACAACGCAAACAGATGGATCTTAACCTGCCTACTATGCAGGATCTTTTCCCGGAAATATATAAACGACTTTATAATATTGCTGTTGACATGACTGATAAACATGGCTTCAGTCATCAGGAGATAGAGTTTACCTTTGAATCAGAGGATGCAGGCTCTCTGTACATATTACAATCACGCGATCAGGATATTATGAAGCCCTCTGCAGTACCTGTTTTCGATGCTGAATCCCGTAAAATAATGCTTGGCAGAGGTGTTGGTGTTGGCGGTGGCGCTCTCAATGGTATTCTGGTTTTCAATATGGAGGATTTGCGGCTTAAGAAGTCCTTTACCCCTGATGAGAACGTGATCCTTGTGCGCCCGGATACTGTTCCCGATGATATAGGTATGATCTTCGAGTGCGACGGTCTTATTACTGCACGTGGCGGCGTCACCTCACATGCCTCTGTGGCGGCGTCACGCCTTGGCAAGGTTTGTATCGTAAACTGCCGTGACCTTAATGTTTCTGAGTCAGAAAAATCATGTACCATAAACGGCGTAACACTATCTTCGGGAGATAAAGTAGCCATTGATGGTTCGCTGGGAATTATTTATAAAGGACATATCCCTATTACAGAGGGTTATTCATTAGATTATATGTTAAACCATTATTAAAACTATACATTATGAATAAGAATTTTGTCGGCAAAAAGGTACTGGGTATCAACAGCCTGGGTCGTATAGGTAAACTTACATTGTGGAATCATCTGGCTACGGGCTATTTTGATGCATTTGTAATCAATCAAGGCCGTAAGGTCGGTAAAGACATCTATTCGGTGGCTCAGATGCTTGAGCGCGATTCAACTTATGGGACGTTGGAGCAGTTTCTCTACGGCTATGCAAAAAAAGGTAAGGGCATTCAGGTTGTTGATGCGGAAAATGGATTACTTAACGTAGAAGGACGACCAGTGAAGATATTGACAACAGATCGTAATCCTTCAAAAATTGCCTGGGGCGAAAACGATGTTCGTCTCGTTGTAGACTGTACCGGTGTTTTTAATGATCCAACAGTAGATGCAGCTGACCCTAAAGGCAGCCTTCGAGGACACCTGCAAGGTGGTGCCGAGAAAGTGATCCTCAGTGCACCATTTAAGATTAAAGATCAATCTAAGCTGATGCCGGAAGATAGCGCCATGTTGGTTTTTGGTATTAATCATCTTGATTTTGATCCCGACAAACATCAGATTATTTCAGCGGCAAGCTGCACTACCACAGGGCTTGCTCATATGATGAAACCCTTGCTTGAGAATCCTGCTACGGCAAATATCATGACAGCATCTATGTCGACGATTCATGCCAGTACCAGTACCCAGAGTATTCTGGATTCAGTTCCTGCCACGGGTGCAAAAGATTTGAGAAAGAACCGCTCAATATTTAATAATATCATTCTTACCAGTACCGGTGCAGCAAAAGCTCTGGAATATGTACTTCCGGAAATTCAACGTGTGGGTTTTATGGCCGATTCAGTGCGAGTACCTACAAATACCGGGTCTCTAATAAGTCTTAATATTACTGTTCACAGTCCGCTAAATGATCAGGGAGAACCAGCTATAACACGAGAAGATGTTAATGATATTTATCAAAAAGCAGCAAAAGGTCCTCAAAAAGGACTTCTGGAGTTTTCTGAAAAACAGAATGTATCAGCAGACATGATTGGAATGCGTGCTGCTGCTGTTATTGAAGGTGTTGAAACGCACATTCGTACAGGCTTTGTCAATATCAAAGCTGACACATTGAAAAATTATGGTATTTCTCATGATCAGGACTTTAGAATGCCGGTTAGCCATATTAAGATATTTGGCTGGTATGACAATGAGCTGGGAAGCTATACCAATATGTTAGGTGAGCTTACTGCTTACATTGCGAGAAATATGTAAACCCTGATTTTGAATGTAGAGAATTATATATCTTCTAAGTTTTTCAAAATCAATAATAGTCTGTGGTTGTGTGCACGTTTTAGTGGTGCATTACAGAAAACAGGACACAAACAGAAGTGATGATTCCGAGCCTGTTGTTTAGCTGCCTATGATGATAATAGTATGGTTTATTGTTAACTGGTGCTATCTTTTTTATTGATCTCTTTAATATAAACATCTTGCTGTGGGAATGGTATGCTAATGTTATTATCTGCAAAAGCTTTATAAATATAAAAACGAATGTCGCTTTTAATATTCTCCACTACAAAGGTGTTTTCTGTCCAGAAAAAGAGTTGAAAATCTAGCGAAGAGTTTCCGAAGTTCAGAAATCTGACAAAGGGCTTAGGATTATGAACAATAAGTTTATGCTCAATAGCACAATCAAGCAGAATTTTCTCTACTAAACCCACATCAGAACCGTATGCTACTCCCACTTCCACAGAGAACCGTGTGTTGGCAGTGGAGTGGCTCCAGTTGATTACCGGCTCTGTAATAAACTGGTGGTTGGGAACCATCATAAAGATGTTATCTCTTGTTCTGATTCGTGTTGTTCTGATGCCTAACTCTTTTACTTCGCCAACTATTCCTTTACTTTCAATGATATCACCTTCTCTAAGATTTTTTTCAAAATGTAGAAATATTCCGGAGATAAGATCTTTGAATATCTCCTGAAGACCAAGTCCGATACCGACAAATAAGGCTGCCGAGGAGGCGATAAGCACAGATATTTTTACGCCCAGGGTCTCAAGAGACAGAATTATGATAATAACCCATAAAAGATACTTGACGATTGTAAACAGTGTTTTTCTGCGCGGACGTGAAGCGCTATCATTGTCGCCGATATTTAAAAATATTTCTTGTAATACCGATAGAACCCAGTTTGTAAGTGAAAATATCAATAGTATAGAGATAATATTTCCAACGGTAAGGGTTTTATTTGTACTGAAGGTGATTAGTGAGAACCCAAACATGGTTTTCACCGGAATTTTCATGGCGAAAAGAAAAATGAGTACTCCTGATCCCCAGATTAATAACTCCAGTATAATCAGCAACATCCGCATCTGTGATGCTTTTAATTGTTTTTTATTATGCCACCATGCGACTATATGCAGGATGATCTGCCTGATAAGTATGATTAGCAGCAGTTCGCTATATATGATGATAAATATGTATGGCGAAATACGGAAATTCTCAGTATTAATAATGGGTCTTTTTAAAAAGTCTGCGATATGAAAACCAACATTTGAACCAGCCAGAATAACAAACCATATTATGGTAGCTATTTGTAATGATCGTGCCATATACAATGTTGTATGTTCTGAAAATACTTTTACCGCAATGTTGCTACTCTTAAACTTCTGAATACCCCAAATAACAAATACGAAGATGGTGGCAAGAATAACTGTCATTGTTACCGACCAAAAGGAGAGGTTGATGTTTTCGATGAATATCATCAGTTGAATTTTTATCAATAACAAAGATATGAAATCAAAATTAGTTTTTGGAAAATAGTTTAATGATTTGCTATTGTGAAAATAACTGTTTTGTTCCTCATGATATACTAATATTTTCTATTTTTGTCTATTCTATATCAGTGTTAAAAACCAAAGGATTATTACAGTGAACATCAAATATTTTTTTGTCAGCATTATTGTGGTACTTGTTGCATTATGTTCTGTTACTGCGCAGAATAGTATGACCTATGTTTATCAGATTGTTTCCCAGGGCGAGGTCAGGGATAGTGTGGAGTGGAAAGTAATTATGGATTCAGATAAAATCCTCCTTGAGTCAGATCTTGACGGCACTAATTACTCATATATATGTAATAGTGACTATAGTATTCGAAGTGTTGATCTTATTTCTGAGGATCAGGATTATCTTCATTTGAGTGGAGAGGGTAAACGTATTTTAGCTCATGGTAGGCAAGGAGGCGTAATTATTAATGAAACCATTAAAAGAAGTAAGTATCCATGGTATCAGAATATTGGTTGGGCAGCAACGAGCATGCTCTCTAAGGGTGATGATGAGATAACTTTTTCGCTAATACGACCCGATAATTTGTCTGTTCTGACCATGCAGGCAACGGTGGTTGAAGACGAGGATGTAGTACATGAAAATGCGATCTACTCAGCTATAAAAGTAAAAGTAACTTTAACAGGAATTCTTAAGCATTTTTGGTCCGGATATTATTGGTACAGAAAGAGCGATTATAAAATGGTTAAGTACCAGGGTACTACCGGTGCTCCCGGTTCCCCCATGCTGACAATGTTGTTGATAAATGAATTTTCTCACTAGCAAAAACCGGATCAGATAACCAGGTTAGTAAAATCTTCTGTGGCATCAAAATCATACTCCGGATACTGATATATGGGCATAACCTTTTCTGTCTCACCCAATGAATATCCCCAAACAGTTTCATATTCAGAGATATCCTCCCCAAAGTCTTTCATCTGTTGGATATAATCGGACATTGTTTTTGATTCAATAATATAGACCTTCTCCATATTTTTAATAATTGGGCTGTGACGACGGCTGTGATCGTGTTCAAATTCCAGTATTCTTCTTCCATGGCGGGTTATTCCTATCACCCTGAAAGTGGAACTTTTCCCTACACCTGGCATATTCATAACGTTCCTGTCTGTAGCCATGAAAGGAATGTCAGCCTTTTTTCTCAAATTCGCGATGTTCTTCACCAGGTCTTCAGGATTGTCAGGCATTGCTTTCAGGTCATCAAAATATTTATCATCAACATACCCAATATATTTCTCTTCTACCTTTTCCTGTAGTGAACGTGCATTTGTTGCGAAGTTCCAGTAGTTTTCTTTGTAACCTTTTACTGTGAAGGTGTAATAAGGAAGCACGCCTGCATCATTGAGTACTTTGCGAAGTTTAGCCGTATGACCTCTTCTTGATGATTGTGCCAGAAACACCAGTTGGTTTGTCACCATCCATCCTGCTTCTGTAAGCCTTTTAATGCCCTTAACAGCCTCTGGAGTAATCTCCATGGCCGTTTCAAAGTGGTTCTGTACTACAAATTGCCGAACCCCCAGTGCGGATGCTTTCTTTTTAAAATCGCTAAGTATCTTACATAATTCCGGGGTAATACGCTGTGGCAGGTAGACAGGAATACGGGTTCCCAGTCGTACACGCAACATCTCGGCATATTTTTCTCCCTCAGGTCTGTTTTCGTTTGCCTTTTTTTTGCGCTTCATCATCGCGTAAAGTTCATCGAGTATTTGCTTCAACGATTTGTTAGAGCTCATAAGGGCGTCTCCGCCGGTGATAAGGATGTCGCGCAGCTGAGCATCATTCTCGAAGTAATCCATGCGTCTGCGGAGTTTTTCGATCCACGTTTCCTTTGGTTTGAGTTTGTGCAGGTTGAAGTTTAGGTGACCACTTTGGAATTCATACATACGTTGGCAAGAGCTACACAGTCCACCACATGCGCGACCCATGGTTTCGGGTATTAGGATAGCCACCTCAGGGTAGCGGCGGTGAATGGTGCGATGACCGGGAAGGACCCATCCGGCAGCATTGGGTTTGCCGGGCTCAACTTTATCCTCTTTCTCCCAGGCAATGATATGGTTAAACTCCTCTATCAGCTCTTCGCTATAAAAGACATAAGCCTTAATGGCCAAATCTGCATTGTGGATAAAATCCGGAGCATTAACATTAAGAAGATGGAGATAATATGGGTTTACAAAAAATGGTATTCCTTTATCTTTTGCGCGGTTGAGGCGTTCTAACATATCCTCTTTAAGGGTGCCTCCCAGGAGGTCGTTGAGCATCTCGGGAGTTCGAATTGCGAAACGTAGATGGAACAGACTCTCTTCCCACCACTTCTCTACTGTTGCTTTTTTTGATTCAAAATCAGATTCATCAGTAAAGAAATATTTTTTATCGTTGATTTCACCGGAATCAATTTTTTCAATTATAACAGTGATAATACGATCTTTATTTGCTTTTCTAATTTTTACTATCTCCTCATCAAGGCCGGAGGGGTGACGATCCATCCACTTTAGAATCTTATCTTTCTGCGGTATTTCTCTTACCAGTCTTCCTTCCAGTTGTCTGAAAAGATACACCATATCCTCAAAGAAATCATCGTAAACATTGTCCGAATTGCCTTTTACGGCTTCCCACAGCATTCGTATGGGATCTGATAACTCTTCCATGCCGCGATGGTTTAAGTCTTCAAAGGTTCTTCCTGCGTGATTGATATAATCAAGAATCCGTATTGCAGCGTAATCGCGGAATGTGATACTTTTATATCCTTTAAAGGTGTTAATGTTGTGATTGTAATATTTTACAGCGTCAGGATTTTGTTTAAGAATACTTTCAGCATACCTCTGTATTTCATCACGAAATGTTTCATAATTACTTGATCCAGTGATAAATGTATTCAGTTTTGGGTTTTCATCCCTCAATATTTTTAATAACTCGTTTCCTCTGCTGCTTAAAACCATAGCGTAATATTAATATATAAGTTGTTGAATAAGAGATAAATAGGACCTATTCCTCGAAAAGTAGTACAAAAGTAACAAAATTTCTGGATATTTCAAAAGTTGGATTGGTTGTAAAATAGCTATTGAACAAAAAACGCCTTCCCGTTAATAGGAAGGCGTTGTCAAATGATGTTTTAATTACCCTAAATAGGTTTTTAAAATTTTACTTCTGGAAGTATGTTTTAGCCGTCGGATAGCTTTCTCCTTAATTTGCCGTACCCTTTCACGGGTAAGGTCAAATTTTTCTCCAATCTCTTCCAGGGTCATAGGATGTGTTTGATTCAAACCGAAGTACAAACGGATCACATCTGCCTCACGTGGCGTTAACGTAGATACAGCTCTGTCGATCTCTTTTTTTAGTGAGTCGTAGAGCAACTCTTTTTCCGGTGTTGGGCCGTCGTCGGATTTCAACACATCATAGAGATTGTTGTCTTCGTCCTGCACCAGTGGTGCATCCATAGAAACATGCCTTCCGGCATTTTTGAGGCTTTCTTTTACCTCTTCCACGGGGACGTCGAGTTCAGCGGCGATTTCGTCAGCGTTTGGCGGGCGTTCCAGATCCTGCTCTAACTTTGCATACGCTTTGTTGATTTTGTTTATTGAGCCGATCTTGTTAAGAGGCAGGCGAACAATTCTGGATTGTTCTGCCAGAGCCTGCAGGATAGACTGGCGGATCCACCATACCGCATAGGATATGAATTTGAATCCTCTTGTTTCATCAAAACGTTGCGCTGCCTTAATAAGTCCCAGGTTTCCCTCATTGATAAGGTCAGGAAGGCTAAGTCCTTGATTCTGGTACTGTTTCGACACTGATACAACAAAACGCAGGTTTGCCTTGGTGAGTTTTTCCAGTGCAATCCTGTCACCCTGTTTTATCCTCTGTGCTAATGCAACCTCCTCTTCAGCAGTAATCAATTCAACCTTGCCAATCTCCTGTAGATATTTATCCAGGGATGCCGTCTCTCTGTTTGTTACCTGCTTAGTAATCTTTAGTTGCCTCATACGATATTATTAATTAATGTATAACCATCTTCAAGGGAAAAAGTTATACGAAAAACAAGATGCTTCTGTTACAACAAATTAACGGCGGTTAAAGTTTCGGTTTCTGTCACCGCCATGACGATTATCGTTTCCACCTGAACGACGATTGCCTCCACCACTTCTGCGTTCGGGTTCTTTATAACCTTCCGGCTTCTCAAGTAATGCTTTGCGTGAGAGGCGTAGTTTGCCTGTTTTGGAGTCAACCTCAATGAGTTTTACCTCAATCATGTCGCCAACAGAAAGTACACTTTCTACGTCTTCGATGCGTTCCCATGCAATCTCTGATACGTGAAGTAATCCTTCTTTTCCGGGGATAATCTCTACAAATGCTCCAAAGGCAGTAATGCTTTTTATCTTACCATTATATACTTCATCTACTTCAGGAACAGCAACGATATTCTTTATGCGTTGTTTCGCCGCTTCAATAGAATCTTTATCGGGGGAGAAGATGTCAATGATGCCAAAGTCACCCACCTCTTCGATCATGATGGTGGTATTTGTATCAGCCTGCATCTCCTGAATAATTTTTCCACCAGGGCCTATGATAGCACCGATAAACTCTTTGCCGACTTTCATTGTCTCAATGCGAGGCACAAAGTCTTTATAGTCTTCACGAGGTTCAGACATGGTTTCGGTGATCTTGTCAAGGATATGAATTCTTCCGCGTTTGGATTGCTCCAGAGCTTCAGTAAGAACCTCATATGATAGACCTTCAACCTTGATATCCATCTGGCAGGCGGTAAGGCCTTTTTCGGTACCGGTTACTTTAAAGTCCATGTCACCAAGGTGATCTTCATCACCGAGGATATCCGAAAGAACGGCATATTTTCCTGTCTCTGCATCAGCTATTAGACCCATGGCAATACCTGAGACAGGTTTTTTTATTTTCACACCTGAATCCATAAGAGCAAGTGTTCCTGCACATACTGTGGCCATCGACGATGAGCCATTAGATTCCAGGATATCAGAAACCACACGTATGGTATATGGGTTTTCTTCTATTGAAGGAAGAACTTTTTTTAGTGCACGTAGTGCCAGGTTACCATGGCCTACTTCCCTGCGGCTGGTGGCACGCATTGGTCTTGCTTCACCAACGGAAAATGGAGGGAAATTATAATGCAGAATAAAGTTTTCTTTACTTTCAATAACGGCACCGTCAATAACCTGCTGATCGAGCTTGCTGCCAAGAGTAACTGTCGTCAGCGACTGAGTTTCTCCGCGTGTAAATACTGCAGAGCCATGTGCCGATGGCAGGTAGTCGATCTCACACCATATATCACGGATTTCATCCAGGTCACGACCGTCGATACGAGAGCGTGAGTTGAGGATGAAGTCGCGAACAGCTTTTTTATGTGTTTTATGGAAATATCTGCTTATGAGAGGAGCTTTTTCATCAGCTTCTTCTTCGGGCAGTGTATCAATGAATGCATCTTTCACTTCATCTACTTTTGCGTAGCGAAGGTGCTTGTCAGCAGTTTGCTCTTTAGCAAGTTCGTAGCATTTATCGTAAGCAAATTCGTGAATTGCCTTTTCAAGCTCTTCATCCGCTGTTTCGTGGCAGTACTCGCGTTTGGGTTTGTTAACCTCTGCTGCTAAGTCGAGCTGCACCTGACATTGAATCTTAATAGCTTCGTGAGCTACTTTCATAGCCTCCATCATCACCTCTTCAGAAACCTCTTCCATTTCACCTTCCACCATCATAATGTTGTCAATTGATGCTGCAACGATGAGGTCGAGGTCGGCTTTTTCCATCTCTTCTCTGCCCGGGTTAATCACGAATTCATCATTGATACGGCATACTCGCACCTCAGAGATAGGACCGTGGAAAGGGATATCGGAAATGGTAAGTGCTGCAGATGCTGCCAGGGCTGCATATGCGTCGGGGAGCGTGTCATGTTCTCCGGACATAAGTGTTATGAGTACTTGTGTCTCGGCATGAAAGTCATCAGGAAAGAGTGGGCGACACGCCCGGTCCACCAGACGAGAGATTAAAACCTCATAATCGGAGGCTCTGGTTTCGCGTTTGAAGAATCCACCGGGGAAACGTCCTACTGATGCGTACTTTTCGCGATAGTCTACCGATAAAGGCATAAAATCTACGTGTTCTCTTGCTTCTTTAGCACTAACAACGGTTGCAAGCAACATGGTGTTACCAGTCTTTACTACAACAGAACCATCAGCCTGCTTTGCAAGTTTTCCGGTCTCTATAGTTACTTGTCTTCCGTCACCAAGGTCAAAGGATTTGGTAATAGGATTAATTGACATGCGTGATTTTTTATTAAGTATGTAATACTAAGTCTATATAATGCAAAAAAAGGCAATTTGTTTAATTGCCTGTTTTTTTAATAAGGTAAGAACTCGGGAATTACTTCCTGAGGCCTAATTTTTTGATGATTTCCCTGTAACGTTCAATGTCGTTTTCTTTCAGGTAATCAAGTAAGCTGCGTCTTTTTCCTACCATGAGTACCAGGGAACGTTGAGTAACACGATCTTTTTTGTTCTTCTTCAGGTGCTCTGTTAGGTGCTTGATTCTATAAGTAAAGAGTGCAATTTGGCCTTCAGATGAACCTGTATCTAATTCTCCTTTGCCGTGCTCTTTAAATATCTCTTTTCTTGTCTCTGGCGTTAAGTACATGTCTCTTTTTTTTAATATCTTATTCGCTTCTAACTCCAAAAATTTGGGGCTGCAAAAATAGCATTTTTTTTATATAAAACCAACTTCAGCCAAAAAAACGTTCTTTTTCTACAAGATTGCGAGTTTGTCCCGTAGTAACGGCTTCTTGTAACACCTTATTATAATTGTAGGGGCTTTTATTATCCTGTGTAGCTTTTGCGTAGGGGAGGGTAGATGATTTGTGCTCTTAATTTTTTCCCCTGTAAAGCTTTACATAGTGTGTGTTTTAATGATTTAATAACTGCTGCTTTTATTTCATCCCCAATAATACTAGTTTTGTCACGCTAAAAATCTCAGGCCCAATTTTATGAAAAAAATAGTATTTCTGATTTCGGTGGTGATGGTTTTTTCCCTTTTCTCATCTTGTGATCAGGATATCCCAATTAATGATATCACGCCGGTATCTGCTGTTGATAATCTGAAAGAGGGTGTAATGACCGGCAGTATTAATAACAACTATATCATGGTTGAGATATCTGAAAAATCAAATGATACTGTTTTTGGTAATTATTTTCTCCAGCGAAAGAGTAGTTTTGTGTTGAAAAAGAAATTTGTTATTTATTTTAATGATGCTAGTAATCTGACGTTGTCGTGCCCCGATTTTGAAGGTGACATAGAATTTCAGGGAGCAATAAGCTCTGATAGTGTTAATGTTGTTGTCTTTAAACGTGTGAAGATTCTTGGTTTTATACCATGGGGCAAGAGGGATTATAAAATGAGTCTTTCACCATATCGAGAAGAGTTTACTGAGTTTCTCGCCGGGAGATATCTCAATGATGTGTTTACGGAAATAGCTGTTGATGTTGATGTGAAGTATGGTAATGCTAAGGGTTACTGGGTCTCTTTTCCCGGTGGGGATATGAAATATTGGGAGATTATTGCCAGAGGAAGTTTTGATGCTTTACGTGTGAAACTTTTGCCACTACAAATGGATATTTACCGACCGCAAAATGATAAGCTTACTAACAGACCTTTGCTGGTGTTGATTCACGGTGGTGGATTTTATGTGGGTGATAAGGCTGAACCTACATACCTTGCTTTGGCGCATTACTTTGTAAAAAAGGGTTATGTGGTGGCCTCCATAAACTACAGAATGGGTTTTCACTTGTCGGCAAAATCTGTTGAACGTGCCGGATACCGCGGTTTGCAGGATGCTAGAGCTGCGCTGAGGTTTTTGTCCTCCCGACATGAGCAGTACGGATTTGATCCTGACAATATTTTTCTTGCCGGTAGCTCTGCCGGTTCTATTATGGCATTGAACGTTGCGTTTATGGATGATGATGAACGCCCAGAAACAGCTGCAGGAGGCTTTATATCCAGGGATCTTGGTTTGCTGGATGAAAGTGGTAATGATGTAAAGGCATCTTACACTGTAAGGGGTGTTGTGAATATGTGGGGCGCAGTAGATAGACCTGAAATAATTAATGATGATGAAGAGGTTCTATTGTTGCATTTTCATGGTGATTGTGATGAAATTGTTCCCTATGAGTGCGGAATGCCATTTGCAAATATTGGAGGAAATATAAACGATTGGCTTATGCCGGAGATGTGTGGGAGTAAGGCTATTCACGAGGTGGCAAAACAAAAAAACTGGCATTCAGAGTTGATAACCTTTTCCGAACAGGGCCATATGCCTCATCTTGACGAGAATATGGACTTTAATGAGAACTTTACTACTATACTGTTTAAAACGAGAGATTTTATTGCAAAACAGCTGGTTGAAAAAAAACTTTATATCGATGGTGATCTGCGTGTCTCTCCAAGGCATGAAGAGTGCCGTTATTATGTGAAATCTTTACATGATGCCGAGATATATAACTGGTCGGTAAAGGGTGGTTTTATTAAAAGCTTTGATGGTGACTCCATAGAGGTATTGTGGTATAGGGATGAAAAGGTACATCATGTGAGCTGTGTTGTTGTAAATGATATTGGGGCACAGGTAGATCTTTCTGTTAATGTGGAGTTGCCTTAATATTTTGTTCTACATTTGCACAAAATGGATTGATGAGAAGGTTAAAAACTACGACTATAGGTGCCGTGGCCATAAGTCTTGCCGCTATACTGTGGGGGCTTGATGGTGTTGTGTTCACGCCGCGGCTTCTGAATACGGAGGGGCATCATCTGGACACAGGTTATGTGGTGTTTGTACTCCATGCATTTCCTTTCCTATTGATGAGTGTGTTGCTGCGCAAAGAGTTTTCCAAGTGGAGTAGATTCTCAAAATCCGATATTCTGAATTTTCTTCTTGTGGCACTCATGGGTGGAGCCCTGGGGACACTCTTTATCGTGAAAGCCCTTTTTACAGTAGAGTTTCGTGACCTTACTGTGGTGGCACTGTTACAAAAGTTACAGCCTGTTTTTGGTATTGCACTGGCCTCGATAATTCTTAAAGAGAAGGTGAGCCGATATTACGGTGTGTGGGCTTCCATAGCCATTATTGCAGGGTATTTTTTGACTTTTGGCCTCAATAAACCAAATCTTGATGTCGGGGGAAATACCGTTCTGGCGGCAGGATATGCCTTGCTTGCGGCATTTGCCTTCAGCTCTTCCACCGTGCTTAGCAAAAAAGTGTTGAACAAATTTAAATTCACTACGGCAACATTTTACAGGTATCTCTTTACAACATTGATAATGCTTGTATATATGTCGGTGTTCAATAAATGGAATCAGTTTGGTCAAACACCCGGCTATACATGGGGGCTGTTTGCAATAATAGGACTTACCACCGGAAGTGGTGCGATTTTTCTTTACTATTACGGGCTGAGACATGTCAAAGCATTAATCTCTACTATCTGCGAACTTCTTTTTCCTGTTTCGGTTATCTTTTTCGATTATGTGATAAATGGGAACAGACTGGATATAGTCCAGTGGATTAGCGTTTTAGTGATGTTTGTTGCTATATATATGCTAAATCATACCCGCCGAAAGGCATAAAAAAACAGCTGCCTAAACACCATTATTAGACAGCCGTTACACTATTAAAAACAAAATAAACCAAATTTATTTTTTTATCATTAATGACTAGTTTTTGTAGTCATCGAGTGCTTTCATAAGTTTTTTTCGGGTAAAAAAGATTCTGCTTTTAACTGTGCCTATTGAAAGATCCAGTTCTTCCGCAATCTCTTTATATTTAAAACCGCGAGTGTGCATTTCAAAAGGAAGCCTGTGGACATCCTCCAGGTTGTTGATCGCTTTGTTTATCTCCTTTACAGATATTTTTGCTTCAGGTGATTGATCGTCGTTGTTTCTGGGGATATTGATATAGTATTGATCGTTTGTTGAATCAGTAAAAGTGTTGGCTTTCTGACTTCTTCTGTAGTTATTAATAAAGGTGTTCTTCATTATGGTATAAGTCCATGCTTTGAGGTTTGTGTTATCCATGAACTTATCTTTATTTGTTATAGCTTTAACAAACGTATCCTGAACAAGATCTTCAGCTTCCTCACGATTTGATGTTAATGAGTTTGCAAAATATTGAAGATTATCTTTCAGGCTGAGCAGTTTAGTATTGAATTCAAGTTCTGACATGGCTTTAATTCTTTAAGTGTGAGTAATTATGTTTGTTTAACAATTACGTATGCAAAGTTAAACAAAATTATTTACCCACAACAAAAAAATGAAAAAAATATGCGTTTTTTTTCTTAAATAAAAGGTAGTCAGGTGTTTATATGGATAGCTAAAATTATTTTTTTTGTTTAGTCTTTCCTGGATATGGCTAAACGATTAGAGAGGGAAACGCATCATAAGATCCGCTTTGAAGTCTTCAACAGAGTGAATAACCTTAACATTCAGTGGGCATTCAATGCCGTTTTCTATCTCCTGAAGTTTGGTTATATAGATTTGTTGTGATGGAAAAATTTTACATAGCTCGCCAATATAACCTTCTGTTTCGCAGCTGCTTACCGGTGTTGTAAAAGTGGTGATAAGTGCGTCGGGAGTTTTTATTTCTGCTATGGATCTGAGAGATTTCCTGGATACAGATTGCCCCAGATAGATTATTCTGTGTCCGGCTTTTCTGACTATGTATGCAAAAAACAGCATGCACAGTTCATTGTAGTTCCCCTCGGGCAGGAAGATGAAAAATCTTTTTCCATTGGGATCCGGTGGCATAATAAGTCCGTCCAGTGCCACAATGACTTTCTGCCTGAGGATGCTATCGGCAAAATGTTGTTGTGCGGCATTTATTAACCCCGTCAGCCAGTGTAGCTTCACCTTTTGATAGAAAGGAAAAAACACCTTCTGAAAGGCATTTTCAAAGCCATGGGTGATGACGGCATTGGTGATAGACTTGTTAAACTGTAGGGCATCGAGTTCCAGGGTAGCATGTATCATGGATTCAATGATGCTTTCTGCTTCCTGGCTTTCTGCCGCCAGCTGTATTACCTCACTGTTGATCTGTTCAGTGGAGAGTTCTGCTATCTGTGATATTTTCCATCCCGAGTTGTTGAGGATGGAGATGTTAAGCAGTTTTTTCAGATCTTCACCGGAATAGTATCTGATATTGGTGTCGGTACGATGGGGTTCAATTATTCCATAACGCTTCTCCCATATTCTAATGGTGTGCGCTTTAATACCTGTCATTCTTTCCAGGTCACTTATGGAATAATTTTGTTTTATCATTATTTTCCTTCCACATCATAAACGAGCGGAATGGAAAAAAGTTTAATAGAGGTGAATAAGTTATCCAAGTATTGTTTTGGCCTTGCTGATAGCGGCAGGAATTCCTTCGGGGTTTTTACCACCTGCACTTGCGAAGTGTTGTTGCCCGCCGCCGCCGCCGTTGATCTCTTTTGCCAGCTCGCGGATAATAGCTCCTGCATTGAGATCGTTGGCTTTTGCTGTCTCTTCATCAATCATAACCAACAACCCTGCCTTTCCTTCAGCTTTGGTTCCAAGCACAATAACGTATTTTGTGATACTCCTTTTTAGTTGAAATGCCAGATCTTTCATCATGGAGGCATCGATTTCCACTTCTGCTGCCAGCAGATTGTACTTACCTTTGTTTTCTACCTGTGAAAGAATGTTATCGCTTATCTGTCGGGCCTTTTGCTTTTTAAGATTGTCAATTTCCTTCTGTAGTTCATGGTTGGCATTTTGAAGTAGTTCAATGCCTTTAATAATATCTTTTTGGTTTTTAAGAATTGCTTTCGCCTGTGAAACAGTATCTGTCATATTAACGAGATACTCTTCAGCTTTTTCGCCTGTGTATGCTTCAATCCTTCTCATGCCTGCTGCGATAGCTCCTTCTGATATAATCTTAACAATACCGATATTTCCTGTGGCATCGACGTGCGTTCCGCCACATAATTCAACGGAATCACCAAATTGAATCACGCGTACCAAATCTCCGTATTTTTCTCCAAACAGCGCCAGTGCTCCCATCCCCTGAGCTTCTTCCACAGGTATGGCTCTTTTTTCATTCAGTTTGTGATTCTCTCTGACCTCAATATTTACTAGTCTTTCTACCTCTCTGATCTCTTCAGCAGACATTTTACTGAAATGTGAGAAGTCAAAACGCAGATAGTCAGGGCCGACGAATGATCCTTTTTGCTCCACATGAGAGCCCAAAACTTTGCGTAACGCATGATGTATCAGGTGCGTAGCGGAGTGATTCCTTTTGATATTCTCTCGGCGAGAACTATTTACCACGGCATGAAAATTCGCTTGCGCATCTGCCGGCATATCTTTTACTAGGTGAATGATGAGGTCATTCTCCTTTTTTGTATCAATAATAGATGTCTTCTTACCATCGGCTTGGATATAACCTGTGTCACCAATCTGACCGCCACTCTCTGCATAAAACGGAGTGTAGTTAAATACCAGCTGATACATTGTTTTATCTTTCGCCGTCACCTTGCGATATCTTGTAATATGAATGTTTGCCTCTGTGTGATCATAGCCTATGAACTCCTCTTTTTTGTCATCAGCATCTAGGATAATCCAGTCGTCGGTATTAACAGTTGCAGCTTTTCTGGAGCGCTCTTTTTGCTGTTGAAGTCCTGTTTTGAACTCCTCTTCATCAACGGTTTTTCCATTTTCTTCTGCGATAAGTGCTGTAAGGTCGAAAGGAAATCCGTAAGTGTCGAATAGCTCGAAGGCGAATGCACCATCCACAATCTTTTTGTCCTTATTGTTTTCTAAATATTGATTAAAACGCTGTATTCCGTTTGCCAGTGTTCTGAGGAACGATGCTTCCTCCTCTATGACTACCTTCGTAATAATATCTTTCTGTTTTCCAACTTCAGGGAATATGTCAGCAAACTGTTCAGCCAGTGTATCGATTATTTTATAAATAGATGGTTCTTTTTGATCCAGGAACGTATAGGCATATCTCACGGCACGGCGCAGGATTCTTCGTATAACGTAGCCTGCTCCTGTGTTGGATGGCAGCTGTCCGTCGGTGATGGCAAATGTAATAGCCCGGCTGTGGTCGGCGATCACACGCATGGCGATGTCCTTCTGTTCATCTTCACCGTAAGGCACTCCTGAGGTCTCACTAATTTTTTGAATCAGGGGTTGGAAAACATCGGTGTCGTAGTTGCTCTGTTTTCCCTGAAGCACCATACATAACCTCTCGAAGCCCATCCCTGTGTCAACATGCTTTGCGGGAAGGGGAATCAGTGACCCGTCGGCCTTACGGTTGAACTCCATAAATACCAGGTTCCAGATCTCTATTACCTGTGGGTGATCTTCGTTAATAAGGTCTCTGCCGGGGATTTTTGCTTTCTCTTCATCGGAACGAATATCTATATGTATCTCTGAACAAGGCCCGCAAGGTCCTGTTTCGCCCATTTCCCAGAAATTGTCCTTCTTCGATCCGTAAAGAATATGCTCTTCAGGGATAATGTTTTTCCAGAGATTATAAGCGTCCATATCCACTTCCAGGTTGTCGTTTTTATCTCCACCAAAAACAGTGACGTAAAGATTCTCTTTTGTTATACCATAGACTTCAGTTAAAAGTTCCCAGGCCCACTCTATTGCTTCTTTCTTGAAATAATCGCCAAACGACCAGTTTCCCAGCATCTCGAACATGGTATGATGATATGTATCGCGACCTACCTCTTCAAGGTCATTGTGTTTTCCTGATACGCGAAGACACTTTTGGGTGTCTGCGGCTCGTGGCGATTTCGCAGGTTTATTACCCAGAAAAATATCCTTGAACTGATTCATTCCAGCATTAATAAACATTAACGTTGGGTCATCTTTTACTACCATAGGAGAGGATGGAACGATCTCATGCTGCTTTGATTGGAAAAAATCAAGAAATGTTTTTCTGACTTCTGAAGCTATCATATAATTATTTTAAAAGTGTTATCATAAAACGATGCCACACCGGCAAGATTGCAAATTTAATCCATTTTGTTACTTTTGCATATAGATAATGCAATTTTGACTGGTTAAATAATGGCAAAGATTAAATATCATTTTAATCCCGAATCTTTTACGGTAGAAGAGATTAAGCTAACATTCCGTGACAGGTTTCGCAAATATATTATATCACTCATCACCGGTGTGGTTCTTTCGGTGCTGTTGCTGTTTGTGGCATACACATTTTTTAGCTCCCCAAAAGAGAGGATGATGCAGCGTGAGATAGATCATCTAGAACTCCAGTATACAATTCTTTATGATCGTATGGAGCAGGCACAAAAGGTTCTTGATGACCTTTCCGACCGTGATGATAATATATATCGCGTTATTTTTGAAGCAGAACCTGTTTCTGCTTCCATACGAAAAGCCGGCTATGGTGGTGTGGATCGCTATGCTCGTCTCGACGGATTTGAGAATTCCGATATGATGATCAACGCTACGCGCAAAATGGATCAGCTATACAGCCAGCTCTATGTTCAATCTAAATCCTTTGATGAGGTTTTTGAACTGGCAAAGAAAAAAGAAGAGATGCTCCGCTGTATACCGGCAATACAGCCGCTTCGTGATGTCGATCTGAAAAGAATATCTTCATATTATGGATATCGTACCGACCCGTTTTATAAGGTCCGGAAGTTTCATGATGGTGTTGATTTTTCCGCTCCCATGGGTAAGGAAGTTGTAGCCACCGGCGACGGAAAAGTTGTGGAGGTGAAACGATCCCGTCGTGGATATGGTAACACTATTATCATAGACCATGGCTATTCATATAAAACAGTATATGCCCATCTAAATACTTTTGAAGTTAAAAAAGGACAAAAAGTTAAAAGAGGACAGGTTATTGCCACCGTTGGTAACACCGGGAAATCTACCGCACCGCATTTGCATTACGAGGTTCATAAAAACAACAGAACAATAAATCCCATTCACTTTTTCTTTAACGACCTTACTCCGGAGCAATACGAAGAGATCCTGGATCTCTCGCTGCGGCCTACACAATCCATGGATTAATATGAGCGAAAACGTTGGGAAACTATATTACTCCATCGGCGAGGTGGCGAAATTGTTTGGGGTTAACACTTCTCTGATACGGTTTTGGGAAAAAGAATTCAGCAAATGGATTAAGCCGCACCGAGCCAAAAGCGGAATCAGATATTATACTAACGAAGATATTAAAGAGATACGGAAGGTTTATAATCTGGTGAAAATAGAAGGATATACGCTACAGGGTGCCAAAGATGCTTTGCAGGAAAAAAAAGATGAACTCCCTCAGGCCGATGATATCCGGAATACCCTGATAAAAACCAAAGAGCTCCTGCTGAAAATCCTTGATGAGGATAAATCACAGGATTAGTAATACGTCCCTTTTACAAGATAGTTTGTTACATAATCTTTAACACCCTCTTCAAGGGTTGTGAAAGGTTTGCTGTATCCTGCATCTCGCAGTTTGCTCATTTCCGCCTGGGTAAAGTACTGGTATTTGTCGCGGATATCTTCAGGGGTATCTATAAAATCAATTACGGGCTTTTTCTCTAAGCTGTTGAAAGTTGCTGTGGCCAGATCGAGGAAGCTGCGTGCTGTCCCTGTCCCCAGGTTGTATATGCCGCTCTCAGGCTTATTCTCCATCATCCAGACAATAACATCTGTGATATCTTTAACATAAATAAAATCACGAAGCTGCCTGCCGTCCTCAAAGTCGGGGCGGTGCGATCGGAAGAGTTTTACTCTCTCTCTGTCGTTGATCTGTTTAAAGGCACCGAGTATTACCGATGCCATGCGTCCCTTATGGTATTCGTTGGGGCCATAGACATTGAAAAATTTCAACCCGGCGAAAAATGGCGGAGTCTGTTTCTGCTCAAAGACCCATTTGTCGAATTCATTTTTAGATTCTCCGTAGGGATTTAACGGTCTCAGAGCAGGGATGATGTTTTGATCATCCTTATATCCCAACTCGCCGAGGCCATATGTTGCTGCAGAAGAGGCATATATCAACGGAATGCTTCTCTCTGTGGCGATCTTCCACAACATCTTTGAATAGCTTAGGTTAAGCCTTTCAAACACATTCCAATCGAATTCTGCAGTATCTGTGCGTGCTCCCAGGTGGATGATAAAGTCAATCTTATGTCCGTTTTTTCCGAACCATGTTTCCAGCTCATCACGATGAATGGTTGTGTTCAACAGTTTCCCATTGAGGTTTTTATTCTTATCGTCACGGGAGAAATCATCTGAAACAACGATATTAAAGATTCCGGCATTATTTAGTCTTTTCACCATGCAGCTGCCAATAAATCCTGCTGCGCCTGTTACGAGTATCATAGAATTGATTTTATGTGTCAAAAGTACGCTTTTTTCTTTGTTTAATGAGATGTGTTAAATATTTGGGGATGACGCTTTTTTCCATTGTAAAGCATTAATCGATATCATTTTGCTTTATACAACAAATAAATTTCGCATGTCCACTTTACAATAATCCATATATTTGCACAAAAAATAACACATCCACTGATGAAAAAAACTCTACGACTTTCACTCGTTCTGTTATTCGCACTGACAACGGTATTTTCCTACGCACAGGTAAGCAAAGGCGGAACACCAATTTCTTTTAACTCTGATCTGAATGAAGATTTTGAAATTTTACAGTACTCCTCTCCAAATATGGAGGAGGTTTCTTTTCAGGATCAGGTTGAAGATAATGATCCCAACAGGCCTAAAAGGGCTGCTGTTCCGGTATTCCTAAATATTGATATGATTGAAAAAGCTACCGCCGAACTTATTGGTGATCGCATGGTATGGCGTCTTGGCATCCGTGTGCCGGAAGCCCGTGCCATGGCAGTCTATTACGACCGATTCTGGATTCCCTCCGGCGGAGAACTCTTTCTTTATAATGAAAATCATAAACAGATTATTGGTGCATTTACGGAAGATAATAATTCTGAGACAGGGCTCTTTGCCACCGAGCTTATCCAAGGCGAGCTGGTAACTCTTGAATACTCTCAGCCGGCAGAGATGTCAGTGCTCCCGTCGATACAGATCTCTGAAGTAGCCTATGGCTACAGGTTTGTTGAAATGCCACAGTATACCGACGAAACAAAAGACCCTTCACTATGGTGTATGATTAATATCAATTGTGAGGAGGGTGACGACTGGCAGATAGAGAAAAAAGGTGTCGTTCGTCAATGGATGAAGTTGCCGGGTGGTTTCTACGGCTGGTGTTCCGGAACACTGGTAAATAATACTTCCTGGGATCTTACGCCTTATGTTCTTACTGCCGGACACTGCGGCGAAGACTGTTCCGCATCCGACCTCAATCAGTGGGTGTTTTATTTTAACTATGAGTCTTCTACCTGTGGCGGAAATTCAGGCCCGGAGTCGCAAACAATGACAGGTTGCTACAAGCGTGCCGCTGATGAATCTGCCGGTGATAACGGTTCAGACTTCTATCTTGTTGAGCTAAAACAAGTTGTGCCATCATCTTACGAGCCATACTGGAATGGATGGGATGCCTCCGGAACAGGCAGTATCGGTGGTGTGAGTATTCATCATCCCAATGGTGACATTAAAAAGATATCTACTTATACACAAGCCCTTCAAACATCCACCTGGTGGAATGGATTACAATCACACTGGACATTCGACTGGGCTGCTACGGCAAATGGAACCTCTATCGTTGAGGGTGGCTCTTCGGGAAGTCCACTCTTTAACTCCGATCATCTCGTTGTGGGGGATCTTACCGGTGGCTACCAATCTAACACCTGTGAAAATCCTTCTCCCGTCTGGTATGGTAAATTCAGCTATTCCTGGGATCAGAATGGTAATACTCCCGAGGTGCGTCTGAAAGACTGGCTCGACCCCAATAATACTGGTGAATTAACAATTCCCGGTACTGATGGTAACAACCCTATAGCTGATTTTAGCGC
The DNA here is from genome assembly GCA_964474455.1 of uncultured Bacteroidales bacterium. Taxonomy (GTDB): domain Bacteria; phylum Bacteroidota; class Bacteroidia; order Bacteroidales; family BM520; genus BM520. The sequence goes on along the minus strand of CAYYSU010000033.1, from coordinate 1,326 downwards.
CAACCCACAGGGAACAAACCCCGGCGGAACGATACAGTTTACTGATGAGTCAATGGGAAATCCGGAAAACTGGGAGTGGACATTCGAGGGTGGTATCCCTTCCACCTCCAATGAGGTGAATCCTGAGGTTACCTATAATAATTATGGCTCATATGATGTGACGCTCACCATCTCGAATTTGTTTGGCTCCGATACGGAAACCAAGTCCAACTTCATTATTGTTGGTGACCTTCCGGAGGCAGAATTTTCCAGCGACGTAACGGTTGTTCCTGTTGGTGGGAAAGTCGATTTTGAAAACCTCTCTACCGGCGATCCTACCAGCCAGGTATGGAAATTCCCCGGTGGAAGCCCCTTCCAGAGCCACAACTCTAATCCCCCTTTGGTTACATACAACGAACCTGGTGTTTATAATGTGGAACTTACGGTCTCTAACGAGTATGGAAGCGACACTGAGTTGAAGGTTGAATACATCACTGTTTTGGGCTCCCCCGAACCGGATTTTACTGTCGACACAGCAAAAACATTTGTGGGAGGCTCAATACAATTTACAGAAGTTACCCTCGGTGACATTGAAACATGGAGCTGGACATTTGAAGGTGGAACCCCTGCAACCTCATCAGAGCAAAATCCTTTGGTGACATATAATTCAAAAGGTGTTTATGATGTGACACTTGTTGTAACATCGGATTCCGGCACCGGAGATACAACAAAAACTGAATTTATCACCGTCATCGATCCTGTGGATGCTCAATTTTCTGCTGCTAATACAATTATCATTGAAGGAAATCTTACCTCTTTTGATGATGAGTCAACAGGTGACGATATACAATCCTGGTACTGGCAATTTGAAGAAGGTGTTCCTGCGGAATCTACCGACCAGAATGTTTCAGAAGTGTACTATTTTTATCCTGGTGTGTTTGAAGTATCGCTGACTGTGACAGGTTTATATAATGAAGATACAGAAACGAAAACCGGATATATCCATGTTGGCAATCCTCCCGAGGCCGAATTTGAAGCTTCGTCGCAGTATGTTGCTGAAGGCGAAGAGGTGAACTTTACAGACCTCTCAGATGAAGAGCCAACAGCGTGGCTCTGGACATTCGATGGCGGAACGCCGGCGACTTCACACGAGCAAAATCCACAGGCTGTTACTTGGAGTGAAAGTGGTGATTATGATGTTACTCTCAACGTGTCAAACCTATTCGGAACAGATGAAGTTACTATGCAGAACTATATCCACGTGAGTGGTGTTGGAGTGGGAGAGTATCAAGAAACAATAAACATCTTCCCCAACCCGTCGGATGGGACGTTTACTCTTGACTTTTC
>CAYYSU010000032.1:0-32407 GCA_964474455.1 uncultured Bacteroidales bacterium | reverse complement strand
ACAATGACGATTCCGGCAGGAGTTATAGGACTGTTCCTTATGCCCGCATTTGCTAAATCATTACGTCTATTTACCTAACATATTTGGTGAAAAGGCACTCTCAGGCATCGAGCAGCTTTCCTGAAAGTTGTCAGTTGTCATGATTGATTTTCTGCCATTTTGCATATTCTCTTTCTCCATATAAAACGCAAAGAAACCACCTTCTGACTGCTTGCGATAATCCTTTATTCGCTGAACCCGAAGTAATTCATCATCGAAATCGTAGGATTCAATTTTGTGGCATAAATACGTTTCCTTCTCTATCCATGACACCTGTCGTAGAAAACCGTTCTCGTTTTCGATGTCTTCATTTTTACATCTATTTTCAATTACCCAGCATTGCTTGCCTTCATAGGTCTCTTCCTTTAAAATTTTATATTCAAAGTCGTCCATATTTGGCCGTGCCATATCGGCATTTGTAAACTCAGAACCCATTAAACTACTGCCTTTTTCACTACTTACAATTCTTCTGAGTTTTCTTAACGCAGGCATGTAAATCCACATATCATCGTCTGTGGTTTTATTATCATAAATAAGAATGGCAGTACCTTTAACATCGGCAGGTGCAGTAAACTTCAAGATTGTTTTGTTCACTCCATTAAACTTTTTCGAGGCCGTAACAAATTGCCTCACTCGCTCTCGCCCTTTGCCATCAATTATTTTCAGCGTAGATGCCATTTCCAAAGAATTAAAATCAATGGCATTGGAGGCCTTGTCTGATATTTCGCGTGCTGTTTGCGAAAAAGCGTTGACGCTAAATAAACAGGTAATTAATAATATGACTTGAACTCTTTTGATGTTTTTCATTGCTATAATTATTAAATATTTATAATCTATTTTTTTAGAAATTTAGGTGTAAATATTACACAGATCGCAGGAACCAGAATTACAGCCCCAATTAAGCACAGAAACAGTGATGCAATAATTAAAAATGCAAATGACTGTATGTAAGGGAAAGAGGATAAGAACAATACAGAAAAGCCAATGATTACCGAAAACGCATTAATTGTAATTCCTCGTCCGATGGTTATTAAACTAGTTCGTACAGCCTCTTCATAACTAAAACCTTGTTTCAATTCTGTTTTTAACCGCCAAAACATATGAATGGAATAATCAACCCCTAATCCTATTGAAATTGAAGATAATAGAGCAGTAACTAAGTTTAGCTCAATACCTATCCAACCCATTAATCCGAACGTTGAAATAACTGTAAACAATAATGGAATACTACCTATAATTCCGGCGTTTAAGCTTTTAAAGATTACAATCAACAATATGGTAATGGCCAGAAAGGCAAAGAGCAAGGAATATACCTGACCTTTAGCAACAGCCCGGCTTAATTCTTTTTCCAGAAGGCTGTATCCGCCAATGATTTTAACATTCTCATCGTTTTGTGTTAAATCTCTAATTGTGTTTTCAATTTTATTAATCGTTTCGATGTCGTCGGCCTTGTATTGAACCGTTAACAAGGCTTTGGTATAATCAAAATCAACAAAGTTTTCAAAGTCTTCAGGGTCACCACTCATAGAATACAATACAAAGTATTGAGCCACAGCTTCACGAGTTTCGGGTATTTTGTCATATTCTGCATCTTGTGGGTCATTAATTGCTTTACTCATAATGCGTATAATGGTAGCTATGGAATTCACGTTTCCAACCTCAGGGATTTTTTCAAGTTCCGTCTCATACTTATCCATCTTTTTAAGTAGCGCAGGGTCTTGTATGTCGCCTTCAAAAAGCACACTAATGGTTTTTGTGCCACCAAACTCCTTGTTGGCAACAGCAAGTGTTTGATTATAAGGGTGATCGTCAGGAAAGAGCTTGTTGTTGTCGGCGGCTACCTGAAACTTGGTAAAGCCAAAAGCAGAAAGGATTAGAAAAGTGACAAAAAAGTAGATTACAATTCGAGGTTTGGATGTTGTAGCTACTGCAATTCCAGATAATAGTCTATTCAAAATAGATTTTTTCTTACCCGACGAAGGTGTTACAATTTTACCTTTTCTAAGCATAACCATAACCGCAGGAATTAAGGTAAGGCTAAGTGTTAAGGCAAAAGCAATTCCAATCGCTGATGCTATTCCCATTTGCTTTGCTGGCAAAATTATATGTGTAATTAAACCACCTACTCCCACAATTGTGGTTAAACCGGTTAGAATAATAGGTGTTTTAAGGTATGTAGTGGTTTCGGATACAATTTGCTTAATGGGAGCGTCTGGTTTTTCAGCCCTTAATTCTTGAAAGCGCGTGACAAAATGCACACCGTAATTATTTGCAATGGCAATCATCATTATTGGAATAAGAATACCTATAATACTCATCTCCCATCCAAAAATAGGAATTACCGACATTGCAAGTACGATTGAGGAGAGAACTACCATAAAGGGTAGTAATGCTCCACGCTTTTGTTTGAAGGAAAGTATAAGAAATAGAAACATGATTAATAAACCAATGGGTAGGAGTATCATTATATCCCTGGAAATTTTATTATTAGCTTCCAAACGCAGATAAGGTAAGCCGAAAAGCGTGACCTTTTCACTGCCCGGGTATTCCTCCAGTTGCTCGTTTATTAATCCCAGTAATACATCATCGCTTGCAACCCCTGAAGAATTTAGGATGATAGCGGTATAGCGAAAATCTTCGGATACGATTAGTTTATATACCAAACCATTAGCCTTAATCTCTTCGCGCAGTTTGTCTTTTTGTGTTTCCGATCTCGGGATACGTTTAATCACAGGGTCAACAACCATTGCCCCATATTCACCTTTAATATTATTTGCATCGAATAACGACATCACCATATCGAACTCATCCATTCGATTAAACTCTTTACTCAGAGAGCGTATTCTTTTTAAGGTAGAATCATTTAGTACATCATCGCATTCAAAGAGGACTATGGTGGGGTCATCCTTACCAAAAACCTCTTCAATTTTTAGGTTGTTTATGCGAGAAGGCATACTCATGGGTAAGTATGTTTCTAAATCGGAATTGATCTTAGTTTTTGCCAAAGGAATTATTGCTAGACCAACTAACAATATGGCTGAAATAATAATCAACCATTTGTATTTTATTACTTTGATATCTTGCATTGATAAATTATTAGAAGTTAACTCTTAATTCCAGAAATCCACCATTGAGTACCGGACCTGCATAATCGAATATTTGTTTTTCAGGACCTGCCATATATGAACAGCCTGTACTTGCTTTAAGTGCATCGCTTATGTTCCAACTTATTTTTGGGCGAATCATATACTCTTCCGATGTAAAATTGTAATAAGTGGTCAACTCCACATTCCAGGTATCATACGCTAATGGTTTACTTACTGTAAGTGCCAATGCATGGTTTATCTCTTCCTGCTGGTAAAAAAGCCTGCGGTTAAACAGCTGTGAATCATAATATATAAGGTCGTTTGCATATTTTATCTGAGCCAACGGGTTGGTGGGGTCAGTTAAAATCGGTTCAGTAGGTTCGGTAAAATCTAAGGTGTATTTTCCAACATATTGAAGGATAGTAAGGAACCCGCCAAAACTCCGCTCTAAACCAACCACATAGCTTAAATCAGGATTTGGGACATGCATTTTATCTTCATAATCTTCGGTGATATTATACGCCATTTCGCCACGTATAATCCATGAGTTTACCGGGATAGCAAAATCTGCCCCAAACATATTTTTTAAATATGGAGCAGCAACGTTAGTAATTATCGGCATTCCGGTTGTCCAGTCAACATTTTGTATGTCGAAACCAAAAGTGGGGTTGTATCCACGGAACCAGGATACAGAAAAACCCGCTTTGGGCAATTCAAAATTTAAACGTGCAGCCAACGATGTGTTCTCATATGTTTTATTGGGTAATACCATCTCTGAAAAGCCTACATTTTCACCTAAATCAAATAGTTCATATCTGTAAATCGAAGGTCTATAAATGGGAGTCGAGATAATATCAAGTTCTATTTTGTCAGTAAAGCGATATTTCAATCTCAACATAAAGCTGGCGAGTGTCTGGTCGTCCATATCGCCGGTTAAAAAGAAGTAATTATTTGGAGTAATGCAATTGGTTGGGTTAAAGCCATCTGTGCGCCCCCACATAACTACTTGATTACCAAGTAAAACGTCAAGTTTTTCGCCCGAATACCCACCATATACTTCTTTAAGTTGAATCTCGCTAATTGATTCATCAAAAGCATAGCCTTCTCTTACCCTGATATCAGCAAACAGGAATGCGTTGTCATAATTTAGTTTCCCTGTAAATGCAGCTTCCCCAAAAATAGTGGTATAATCGTATTTATCGAAACCAACATAGGCAGATCCCCTGCCATAACCACTAAAATCAAGATTTAGTTTGTTTCTGCTGCTTTCATCTTCAGCAGTTGCACTCTCGAACAAGCTTTGCGAAAAAAGCATTGTCGATGATAATAGCAAGACAGTTAAAATAATATTTCTCATTTCATAAAAGTTTAGATTATTAACTTCCACAAAGCTACATAGGAAGATTATCTAAAGGGTCTGGTTTATAAAAGCTGAACTTGTAATTGTAGTCCTACTTTTGAAAGTAGAACTTACGAATCAGGCTGGGAAGACTTGTTATTGTTGAGTTTTCTGAACTCGGATGGTGTTTTTCCTGTATGTTTTTTGAAAATGGTATAAAAGGTCGATTTACTGTTAAATCCACATTCGTACCCAATAGCTTCAATTGAAAAGGGATTATTTTTATTGGCGAGCTGTTTTTTTACAGCTTCAATACGATAAGAGTTTACAAATTGGAAGAAGTTTTGTTTTATTTCGGTACTTAACACTTCGGTAATTTGATGCTTTGGGAAGCCTGTTAGTTCTGACAAGGTGTTCATGTTGAATTCCAAATCGAGATATGGTTTCTGCTCATCAAATAACCTTAAGATATCCTTTTTTATTCTTTCTTTCTTTTTATCGGATAGAACAGAATTTTCATACTTCAATTCTGTAGGTGGCGATTGTTTTTTATATATTGTTCTTTGTTTTAGTCCATAAAACCCCAAAACATAAACGAGGACAAGGTAAAATATTTGGCTTGCCGCATAAAGGTAGAAAAAGCCTGATTTTGTAAAATATGTATAAACTCCAAAAATGAAAATAATAATACAGAATGAGATATATGTTGACACAACAAACAGCAGCCAACTAATTTTGGCGTTAGCTTCAATATTTGAAAACTCATTGGCAAGGTTTTTACGATGGTTATTAACCATGATTGCACTTAAACCATTATAAGCTGTCCAGGAAATTATTAAAACTAAAATAAAGCATAGGCTAAAAATGAGGTCTTCGGAAAAATTTATTGAGTATATAGAGAGCGGAACTTTCAGAAACAGAATTATAGCTCCAATAATTATAAATGGAATTAAATGTAGTAGCTGAATCCATCTGAGTTTAAAGTTTGGCTTTGTTAATGACTTTATATAGAGGTAAAATGCAGGATTAATAATTAAGGCTGAATTGGAAAGCATGTGTTGGTTAAATATTTGATACTCCAGCCCGGAGATGAGGAATGCAATAGCCAGCATAAATAACCATGTTGACAATATTTTATCTGAAATATTTGCGTGCTTCTTAGTTGCTATAATAATTGCAGCAAAAAGGCTTTGTGATAATCCAATCCAAACTAAAACTTCCATATGCAAAAATATCATTTTAGTTCAATAATTATAAAAATATGACTTCTTAGTTGCAATAACGGTAAGCTATTGATAAAGATCAAATATACTAATTTCTCATCATTTAATATGATGTATGTGTTATTCTTTTTAGGAAAATGGTGGTGTGTGGCAGAGCGGCGAGACCCCGTGAGCCGGTGCTATAGGATTATGCTGAACAAATCGGTTGATACTCTTTAATCGTGATGGTATCTGGAGTCAACAGGTTTAATAAATAAATTACATATGAGTCCAATAAATAATAAACCTGCCATGAGGTACATGGTTAAATTATACACATCGGCACTTGGCATTTTTAGTACTTCCATTTGGTATTCTCTTAAGTAATTTATGGTTACAGGCCCAATAATGGCGGCCATGCTCCAGGCAAATAATATTCTGCCGTGGATGGCGCCAATTTGTTTGGTGCCGAACATATCTTTTAAATATGCCGGTATCGTTGCAAAACCTCCACCATACATACTCAGGATAATTGAAAAGGCTATGGTAAACAATAATACACTACCTATTTTGCCCGTAAATGGTATTAATATATAAAGAAGGATGCCTACTGTAAAGAAGATGGTATAAGTGGTTTTACGTCCTATATAATCGCTTAATGACGACCATACAAATCTGCCAATCATATTAAACAGGCTGAGCAAACCTACAAAAAGAGCAGCATCTGATGCTGTAACTGCCGCGGCAGATCCCATTTTTTCCGAATTAAACATTTCCTGTATCATAACACTGGCTTGACTTAAAACGCCAATACCTGCGCTAATATTTAAGCCTAATACCATAAAAAGCAACCAAAATTGTGGTGTTTTTACAGCTTTATCTACCAATACATTATTTGAGGTAATTAATCTGTTTTCTTTGACCTTAGCAGGGTCAAATCCTTTTGGTTTCCATCCTTCTTGTGGTATTTTGACAATTAAAGAACCAAACATCATCAACACCAAATAAATTAGCCCCATGGTTAAAAAGGTTTCCCATACTCCTGCTGTGGTTTCAGTTGCAAAGAATTCCATTAACCGCATACTTAACGGAGCAGCAATCATAGCGCCGCCGCCAAAGCCCATGATAGCCATTCCTGTTGCCATGCCTGGTCGGTCCGGAAACCATTTCATCAAAGTACTCACCGGTGAGATATACCCTAACCCCAAACCAATACCGCCTAACACTCCGGAACCTAAATAAAGCATCCATAGCTGATGTAAATAAATCCCTAATGCGGAGAGTAGGAAACCGCTGCTAAAACAGATGGCTGCAAAAAACATGGTTTTTCTAGGGCCAACTTTCTCCACCCACTTTCCTAAAATTGCCGCTGAGGCTCCTAAAAAGAATATGGCGATGGTGAAAATCCAGCCCAACTCAGTAAGCTTCCAATCTTCCGGCAGCTGCTCTGTGATCCCCAGAGTAAGGGTTAGGGGCTTATTAAAAACACTAAAAGCATAAATTTGTCCAATGCTTAAATGAATACTTAATGCCGCAATTGGTACAAACCAACGGTTGTAATTGCTTTTTGCTATGCTATTCTTTTTGTCTAAATACATGCCAATGATTGTTGTCGGATTATTACTGCCCTTTTGTTTATGCTTGCACTTCGTTTAAAGTAGATAATCCGCTATTATACTATTGCATTGTTAACCACTCTGTTATTCATCTCAATATTTGAACAGGCTTCCATTTTCTTTAATTAAGTCATTCATATTGAGTTATTAACATGCAGCTAACTGATTGTAAGCTATTAAAAAAGATCAAATATACAACTTCGGATTCAATAGATATAATTCATGTGTAATATTTTTCAGATACTAAAAAATCCTGAGTGTTTGGTATGGCACTCAGGATTAGCTATCTGTCATGGCTTATTATTAGCTCAAAATTTCTTCTATTGTGATGTAATCGCCAACACGGCCTGTCATTTTTTCTGCGTCGGTTTGAACAGGAAGAGTTTTCTTTCCCGGTCTCCATCCTGCGGGGCACACTTCTCCTGTTTTAGTAGCATGCTGCCATGCTTGTACCTGGCGTATGAACTCATTTACGTTTCGTCCCACAGAGTCGGCCTGAACTTCCTGGGCAACACAAATTCCGTCAGGGTTGAAAAGGAATCTTCCTCTCAGAGCAACTCCTTCTTCTTCAATAAGCACTCCGAATGCGCGGCTTACCTCCTGATTTGAGTCTGCACCCATTGTCAGTTTCAGTCCTTTTAAGATGGGCTCTGTTTCAACAAATCTTTTGTGTGAAAACTTAGAATCTACGGAAACTGCCAGAATCTCAGTGTTTAAGGCCTGAAACTCATCATATTTTGCATTCATTGCAGCAATTTCTGTTGGACAAACAAAGGTAAAGTCAGCCGGGTAGAAACAGACTACTGACCATTTCCCTTTATAATCATCACTTGAAATAGTTTTGTAATGACCTGTTTTTGCGTCATACGCATCCATTGTAAATTTTGGCATCTCTTGCCTTACCATTGTTGAACTCATAGTTTTTTCTTCTTTTTGTTGTTGATTTGAATTTTCATTGACTTCTACCTGAACTTTTTTTCTTGGTTTAAGTCCTGTATCACATCCCATTTTTTTGTTTTTTTTGTTTTATAAAAGAAAATTATCACTTATGCTGTAGTAACTAATTCCTCAAACGATTATCAGTGTAAAATGTTCAATTTTATATTTAAATTCCTGTTATAATACTATTTCTTTAATGGATTAAGTTGCGTCGCACCTTCCTTAAACCTACTTTTACGCCATGGGACAAATGAAATCTGCTTACAATTATATTACACATAATTTGGGTTTTTCCGAACTCAATGAGATTCAAAAAGCCACCCTGGCGGCGGCGGGTGAATCTGCTGATATAATGCTTCTTGCGCCAACGGGGAGCGGAAAAACGGTGGCTTATATTCTGGGTTTTCTATCTCGCATTAAGGAGGATATGGGCGTTCAGGTGCTTATTTTGGCTCCCACGCGCGAGCTTGTACTGCAGATAGAGGCGGTGTTGAAAAAGATGAAACTGCCCTGGAAGGTTAACGCAGCCTATGGAGGACATCCCTTCTCCGTGGAGAAGAAGAATTTTACCCATCCCCCGCAGATCCTGGTGGGCACGCCCGGGAGGATTCAGGATCACCTGCAGCGCGAGAGTTTCGACGCCGCAGGGATACACCATGTTGTGTACGATGAGTTTGATAAATCACTGGAGTTTGGTTTCTCTGATCAGATGGAGTATATACGGCGTAAAATGCTGAATCTGGAAGGCCAGACGTTGGTATCTGCTACCCAAAAAATTGATATCCCAGCTTACCTTAGGTTTTTTAATCCCAAAACAGTGGATTTCTCGCAGCAGAAGAGCGGATTACTGTCGCTACGACAAATTATTGTTCCCAAAGATGCTAAGCCGGAAGGGTTGTTACAGTTTATCAACAGCCTCGACGAGGATCAGAATGTCCTTGTCTTTGTGAATCACAGAGATGCTTGTGACAGGATAGGGGAGTATATGCGGATTTCAGAGATGTCGTATTCTGTTTTTCATGGCGGCCTGGAGCAGAGCCAGCGTGAGCTGGAGCTGACGAAATTCCGTAACGGGAGTTCGCGAGTGCTTCTGGCTACGGATATCGCTGCCCGGGGAATTGATATCCCGGAGCTGGACTATGTGATTCATTACCAGATACCGCCACAGGAAAATACCTTTACGCACCGCAACGGCCGTACCGCCAGAATGAAAGCTACCGGAACAGCTCTTATTATACGTAGTGAGTTAGATAGAATCCCTGATTATCTCGCTGAAGAGCCTGAAACACTGACCTATGACACGGATTGTGTGGTGAAGCCTGCAAAATGGGTTACTCTTTTTGTGGGGAAAGGGAAGAAAGATAAGATGAACAAGATGGATCTGGTGGGCTTCTTCCTGCAGTTTGATTTTATGCAAAAAGATGATATTGGCCTTATTGAGGTGAAAGATTATTTTGCCTATGTGGCGGTGAAGCGGAATAAATATCAACATCTTCTTAAGGCATCAAAGGGAAAGAAGATTAAGCGAATGCAGCCCAAGATTGAAGTAGCCAGATAATATGTGGTGTCGATGTAACGATTTATTACAAACAATATTACTTTTTGCGGAACCCTGTAATTCTTTTTGTACTCTTTATTATATGTTCTACTTTTGGGCATTAAAATCCAAACCAAAATTTTTTTATTAGGGTATTTATGGATTTCTTTCTTTTAAAAAATGTTAAAAACGTTAACGATGAATAAAATTGATAAACGATACGCTGCATACATAAGTATTTTACACGAGGAGTTAATGCCGGCAATGGGATGTACCGAGCCCATAGCAATAGCTTATGCTGCCGCCATGGCTCGTAAAATTCTGGAGGCGACGCCCGAAAAGGTGGTTATTGAGGCCAGCGAGAATATTATCAAAAATGTGAAAAGTGTTGTTGTTCCAAATACAGGCCTATTAAAAGGAATTGAAGCAGCTGCCGCAGCAGGTATTGTGGCAGGTGATGCCGATAAGGTTTTGGAGGTTATCTCCGTTGTTAGTGAAGAACAGCAAAAGAAAATTGCCGAATACTATAAATCAACAGAGATCTCCGTTCAAGCCTCGAAAAGCGAGCTGATATTCGACCTGGTAGTTAATGTTTATTGTGGTGACGAGTGTGCTGCCGTTCAGATCTCGCAGTATCATACCAATATCGTTAGTGTTACGAAGAATGGTAAAACAGTAATGCATAATCAGCACTGTGAGGATTTGAGTACTGAAACAGTCACCGATCGTTCTATCATGAGTGTGGAGGATATCATCGACTTTGCGGAGTCCGTTGATATTGATGATGTTAAGGAGGTGTTGCAGCGACAGATAGATTGCAATACCGCCATTGCGAAAGAGGGCATCGCTAATGACTGGGGCGCCAATGTGGGTTCTACGATTTTAGATGCCTGGGGCGATAGTGATGTTAAGGTGCGTGCTAGAGCTATGGCTGCTGCAGGTTCTGATGCCCGAATGAGTGGATGTGAATTGCCTGTTATTATCGTTTCCGGTAGTGGCAACCAGGGTCTTACTGCTTCGCTGCCTGTAATAGAATATGCCAGAGTTCTCAATGCAGATCAGGAGACTCTCTATCGTGCTTTATTGGTTTCCAATCTGGTCACCATACATCAAAAAACTGGCATCGGAAGGCTCTCTGCATACTGTGGTGCTATCTCTGCCGGTGTAGGTGCCGGAGCAGGAATAACATGGATATGTGGCGGTGGATTCAAGGAGGTGGCACACACAATAGTTAATGCGCTGGCCATGGTTTCGGGTATTATTTGCGATGGCGCGAAGCCTTCGTGTGCAGGTAAAATAGCTTCTGCTGTAGATGCCGGAATCCTGGGTTACGAGATGTATAAAAACGGTCAACAGTTCTACGATGGTGAAGGAATAGTGCAGAAAGGTGTTGAAAATACCATAAGAAACGTCGGCAGGCTGGGACGCATTGGAATGCGCGAAACCGATAAAGAGATCATCCGTATTATGATGGGAATATAGGTGCGAAAGGGCTTATAATTCTTATGGTGAAAGGGATAATAACCTTTTGCCTTCTTTGCATATTCCGTTTAAGGGGCAGAATTTACATCTTGGTCTCATAGTACAATACTTCTTGGCATGTTCCACCACTAGTCCGTGGTATATGTCGTAGGTGCTCGTATCCTCGGGGATGCACTGTTCAAAGATTATCCTAAAATCGTCATAATCCTGTGGCGTTTCCATTCCAAGCCTGGAGAAAATCCTTCTGGTATAAGCATCGATAACAAACGATGGTTTGCCAAAAGAATATACTAAAATACTGTCAGCGGTCTCTCTCCCGACACCATTTATGGCCAGTAATTCTTCCCTGATTTCCTCTGTTGGAAGTGCTTTTACTCTCTCAGGACTATAATCGTAGGTAGAATACCAATGCATAAGGGCTTTAAGCTTCTTTGCTTTTTGGTAGTGATAACCGCTTGGGCGTATGAGTGTTGCAAGTTCCGCTTCGGGCAACTCCAGAAGCCATTCCGGGTCAGGGTTGTCTCCGAGGTTATTCATTGCTTTCTCCACATTATTCCAGTTGGTGTTTTGTGTCAGAATGGCTCCGGTCATCATCTCAACTACGCTGTTTCCCGGCCACCACGATTTGCCGTAAAAAGCCTCTCTTCTGCTTATATCTTTATAGTAATCAGATAGTTTGGTGAAGACAATGTTGATAAATTCCAGATTCAATAAATGCTGTTTCATTGGCAATCCGGCGCCATAGCCCGTGAGCTTTCCATTACTCCCCACCACGCGATGACACGGGATAATGATAGGGATCGGGTTTCTGTTATTTGCTAATCCTACGGCTCTAGCTGCCCGTGGATTACCGGCCATAGTTGCAATATCTTTATAGGAGGCTGTATCTCCGTAAGGAACCGTTAAAAGGTTTTTCCAGATAATCTGCTGATATGGTGTGCCTTGTAGGTTGAGCTTTACATTAAAAGAGATCCTTTTTCCAGTGAAATACTCACAGAGCTGTATCTTAACATCATTAAAAAAATCACTGCTTTCAATCCAGTGATCAGGAATAAGAGTGTTTTTTATCCCATTATCAATAATCAGCTGCTGCAAACCGCTGCAGTCGCCTACTAATATTAGTGAGTACTCTGATATTTCAAATCTATTATAATACATCAATTACTAGTTGCTTTCTTCTGACTTTATTAAAATTGATTTTATATATCTGATTTTAAGCCTATTTTGTATTACAAGGAAATACAAAGTTTCTAATATCCTGTAAGGTCAAAGAAAATATCATCATTGACGCCGAAGTCAAAACGACCGTTTGTCATACTTTCCGGGATTTCATTTTCCAGGAATTTCAGGGAGAAAGTACCTGAAAGGATTATCTGCTCTTCTATATCATCTATAAACAGCTTCTGGGCGCGCTTGAAATAGATCTCTCCATCAAGAATATTAAGGGTTTTAATACTTGTTGTTGTGAGCATCTCTACCATTACTCCATCTGCTTTAAAATCAATTATGTGATTATCATAGGTGAGCAAATCGATATATTCATTGATATCAGGATCGCTAAATGTGAATCTTAGGGCTAGATAGCCACCGTTATACTCATAGTTGTTATGTCCCTGGAACAGAAACGATAATTTGTCATCGTTCTTAATGATCTTCAAAGGGATTTCTGATGTGTTATAGATGAAGTATTCTCGTTCCCAGATTACTCCGAATGTGTTATATCCCCACTCGCTGTAAGCTGGAAGGGAAGGGTAATCGTGGTCGGGAACATATATGGAATCAACGAGTTCAGCCTCTTTGGAGCATCCCGTTGCCACCACCATTGCGATAATTAGTATGTAAATTATATTTTTCATCTTACATATTGTTAAAAGGGATTACAAATGAAACATTGCATCCGAAGCCAATATTTTGGTCTACCAGACTAAAGGCTTCCTTAGTTAATACAAAAGTGATAAAATCGAAGTCAAAACGTAAAACTGGCCTGTGTTTCCGCCCAATTTGTATACCGCCTCCAAATCCTGCGGTGGCATAGAAGTTTTTTGGGCTGTCAAACAGATCCAGTACTGCAGGCTCATACGAACTCATATCTTCATTATAGAACGTAGCTCTCTTATTCGTGGCAACACGGAAATTCATATCCGCTGAGAGTTTACCGTATAGCATGAAATATTTTGCTGATATGGGTGCAATGCTGAAATCAAAAGGCACATTGATATAATGACTTAAAAAATCCACATCCGAAATCCTTAAATAATATGACTCATTCTGTTGTTGCTTTAAAAAAACATAGAAATAATCGGGATGACTATCCGAACCGGAATACTTGGCGATGGAAGAGTTCATTGTAGAGTAACTGATCCCGGAAGATATCCACAGGTGATCGTCAAGGGTTCGGTACTCTGCGGTGAGAGCAGCAGAATATGAGAACGATGTTAGCGACAACGCCGAATAGTTGCCATGATATCCATAATAGTAAGAGGCCTCTTCCCGAATAAAATCTTTGGGGTTTTCGATGGCATTGAAACTTGTTATGCCGGCTTCGACACCAAAATACCAACCTGGTGGAACAGTGTCTTCAGTATCTCCTTTTACGACGTTTTGCGAAATGAGCGGAAGACTACTGACACAAATCAATAGTATCAGAAGGATTTTTTTCATATGGTTCATTTTAAACTTGTTTATTCTTCTTTCAGATGATAATATGTTTGTATTGACGGAACATCACTACAAAGGGTTGCGTGACGGGTGTTTAATCTTAGTGGTATAAATAAAAAATGTTCTGTAGTGTTTTAATAACAAACAAGTTAAAATAATGGATAATTACAGGCAACAGAGACTCTTTTCAATGGAAAATTGTATTTTTTCCCACTGAGTGTATTTTTTTAGTAATAAAGAGAGTTGTGTTGCAGGGAAATAATTTACTGCTCAAACTCCATTTTTTTAACCTGTATATTACCAACAGCTTCCATCGCCGCAATAAGGTTGTCTTTCTCTTTTTGTTCTCCGGTAAGTTCTATGAGAATTAATCCGCCGGTGCTACAGAATTCATCAGATACTTCATGTAACCCTATGCGTGTTTTGATATTGCATCCGTAGTTTGTGAGAATGCGTTGTACTTCAATAGCTTCGTTTTTACGGTCACCCACATAGATTCCGATTACTTGTATGTTTTTCATAATATAAATTTTAGAGCTATAAAGATATAAAAATACGGGACATCCCAATCGGAAGTCCCGTATTTTTCATTTTTAAGTGCCGCCGGAATCTTTGGTGCAGTCTTTCAATAATAAGGTTGATAATGCCACTCAATTCTTGTATTAGAAATAGAGATCGCGTTCACCTTTTTTAATCTTCTCAATACGAGTTCTGATCTCATTAGTATCAACTTTAAATTCACCTTTTCCCAGCTTTATGAGCTCTTCTTCAATACGTTTCCACCCTTTTTCTGCTACCTCTTCTGATGCATAATCCATAAGATATTCAGATAGTGTAAGCATAGCGTTTGGTGTACAGTATCGCTTGATAAATCCCGGCACAGAGAACTCCATAAAGTGCTCCCCTGTTCGTCCCAGTCTGTAACAGGCGGTACAGAAGGAGGGAAGGTATTCATGTTCCAGAAGCTCTTCAATAATATCCCCCAGCGATCTTTCATCGCCAATCATAAATTGCTCGCGGTTGAGGTTCTGATCTTCGTTTTGTGTCTTTGAGTATTCTCCAAGCTCTATTTTAGTACCTCCATCAATCTGTGATACGCCAAACTGCATCACTTCACGACGTACTTTGGGGTCTTCACGCGCTGTGAGTATCAGTCCTGTGTACGGAACTGCCAGGCGAAGGATAGCAACCAGCTTAGTGAAGTCTGCATCGCTTACCTGGTATTTATCCGTTATGTTTAGTGTTTTAGCATCTTTGAGACGTGGAAAGCTGATAGTGTGTGGGCCTACATTGTAGCATGCTTCAAGGTGTACTGTGTGGCGCACCAGTGCCAATACTTCAAAGCGCCAGTCATATAGTCCAAAGAGTGCTCCGATACCCACATCGTCAAGGCCTGCTTCCTGAGCACGATCGAGAGAAGTGAGGCGATAGTCATAATCTTTCTTTTTTCCGCCAAGGTGATACCATGAATAGGCCTTTTTGTCGTATGTCTCCTGGAAAACCTGATATGTCCCTATTCCGGCCTCTTTCACGGTACGGAACCCTTCGATATCCAGTGGTGCCGCATTGATATTTACGCGACGGATTTCTCCGTTTCCTTTTTTTACGCCGTAGGTAGTACGTACTGTGTGTGCTATATATTCGGGACTGTATTCGGGGTGCTCTCCATAAACCAGAATAAGGCGTTTCTGTCCATTATCTTCCAGGGCTTCAACCTCTTTGATAATCTCTTCATCAGAGAGCGTCTTCCTGACGGCTTCTTTATTTGATGCACGAAAACCACAGTATTTACAGTTGTTGACACACCGGTTTCCGATATATAATGGCGCAAATAGAACTATTCGGTTTCCATAAACCTTCTCTTTCAGTTCTCTGGCTCCATTTTTTATCATCTCTATCTGCTGCGGAGTATTGGCATTCACCAAAACAGCAGTCTCTTCCAGCGTCAGACGCTCTTTGTTCAAAGACTTATCAATAATCTGTTGTACACGCTCGTCGGTGACTACAGCATTATTTATATGGTTCCATATCTCATTGGAGTCGATGAACGGTTGCATTCTTTTATCAGGAATGGCACATTTTTCTGGGTTAAAGTGCATTTGAGTAATATTTTATGTTAAACAATACTATGTTCAGTAACAGAAGCGGGAAACACGGCAGATTTAACACTTATGTTTTTTACTCTTCCCAGCTTGCCGCTTATGGCGCCAAACTCATCAGTGGTGGCCTCAAGGATCAGAGATATAATGCTCTTGTTAAGCGCATTATGTGCGTGCGAAGGCAGACCCTGACGACCGATTATTACTGAAGAATATTCTGATAAAATGTAATTTACCGCACCGGCTTGTGTGGTATCATGCAGAAGAATAATAATTGTTCCAATTCTCTTTTCCATCAGAAAAACTCCTTTGGGGTTGAATAAATGTTAAATCCTCGGGTCAGACTATTCCTCCCTTCAGATACTGCAAATGTACAACGAAAAAATCGTTATGCAAGGGTATTTGTTATTTTATTAACAGTAATTTTTAAGCCATCGTAAGCAAGGTGCATCCCTTCAGGAAGATTCGCCTCTATATCCGCATGTTTGCCAATAAAGTGGCTCATATGTACAAAATATGTTCTTTCAGGTTTTATCCTTTCCGCAATCTCTATGGCCTGCTGTAGTGAAAAATGACTTATGTGTGGGCTTTTTCGCAGTGCATTAATAACCAACACCTTAGTTCCTTGGATTTTTTCCATCTCCTCTTCGTCAATATGGCTGGCATCGGTGATATACGTAAAGTCCTCAAAGCGATATCCGAAGATAATTTCTTTGTGATGGTGTACTTTTATGGGGATAATTTTTGCTCCTTCAATCACTACCGGTTCACCATCCAGGGTGTTGAGGTCCACCTGCGGCGTTCCGAAGTATCTTTTGGTAGTAAAGATATAGGGGAAAGAGGTTTTAATAAAATCCAACACATTTTGCTGCCCAAACATAGCTATTCTTTTGTTTAGGATGTAGTTGAAGCCTCTCACATCATCGAGCCCTGCAATATGATCGCGGTGGCTGTGCGTGAATAATATGGCATCAATATCCTCAACTTTGTTATCCAGCATCTGTATCCTGAAGTCGGGGCCACAATCAATGATAAATATCTTCCCTTTATAACGTACCATGGCCGATGTTCTGAGGCGTTTATCTCTTGCATCTTCCGAGGTACACACCTCACAATCGCAAGCTACCACCGGCACCCCGGTAGAAGTTCCGGTGCCCAGAAAGGTTACCTCGATTTGTTGTGTGTCGTTAGCCTGATTTTTCATATTAGAAAATGAGTTCATCTACCTCTTCTATGGATTTATTGAGGATTTTTTGATATTGCTCTTCCGCTGTCTCCGAATTGAAGCTACCTATCCTTTTGTGAAATGTAAGTGTTGCTCTTCGACCTTCCAGCTCCCTTTCATCGAGCAGGTGCAGGTCAAGAGCTATAAGCCCGCATTTCATATTGTCAGGGCGCTGGCAGTTCTTGATAATGGCCAGAGCCCGGTATTGATTCCAGTTGTAGTTTACGGTTACGGCGTAGGTGCCTGTGGCGGGGATAAGTTTGCTTTCATCTTCAATATCCATGCGTACCGTAGGTATGCCTATTGCTTTATAAGGAGCCTCATTTAGTTTTATATTTCCCGTTACGATGTAATAGTGATCCAGATATGCATTGGCTTTCTGAATATATCCATCGTGAATTGCTTCACGTATTTTTGTGGAGCTGACGGTCTCGTTTTGAATATCCTGCTCAGGAATCTCTTCTACCTCAAAATTGTGCTTTTCACCCAAACGGATTAACGACGCCAGATCTCCTTCGCGGTTGCGACCAAAATGATGGTTGAAGCCGATAACGACTTTTCTTACCCCCAGTTTCTTAACTAAAAAATTCTCCACAAAATCCAGTGATGTGGTTTGGGAAAACTCTTTTGTGAATTCCATAATGATAACATTATCCAGGCCTGTTTGTCGCAGCAACTCTATCTTCTCCTCCTGAGAAGTAATAAGCTGCAGTGACTGGCAATCGGGATAAAGAACCTTGCGCGGGTGTGGATGAAATGTTATCAGAACAGACTCACCTTCCACTTGTCGTGCCAGTGTTGTGATACGTTTAAGGATTACTTTGTGTCCCATATGAACACCATCAAAGGAGCCGGTAGTTACCACCGGGTTTTTGATTGCCTTTTCGGCCTCTTCTATTGAATAAAAAACTCTCATTGGCTATATTTCGTTGGATTTTTGTTTAATAAAATATGCGATCTTCTCCAACGAAGTAATCATATCGTACTCTTCCAGATAAATATTATCCGGTACATTCAACGACTTTGGTGTGAAGTTCATAATTCCTTTTATTCCATTCATTATTAGCGTGTCTACAATACCAAGGCTTTGGCTTGAAGGGATGGTAAGTATAGCCATTTTGATCTCTTCACGTTGGATAACCTCAGCAAGTTCATCAATATGGTAGCACTTAACGCCAGCATACACACGGTTAGTTTTTTCCGGATTAATATCGAATGCCGCAATAATGGCAAGTTTTGCTCTTTTTCCATTGAAGTATCCAAGAATAGAGCTCCCCAGATTCCCCAACCCTATGATTGCTGCTTTTTGTCCTGTGGGTGTATCCAGAATCTTACCTATTAGATCTACAAGATCCTGTACATCATATCCTTTTCGTAACGTTCCTGAATAACCGATAAGCATAATATCGCGACGTACTTGTACAGGGGTGATATTAAGGATATTGGCGAGCTCATGTGAGAAGATATGTTGTGTCCCCTCGGAGAGTTGATTGTACAACACCCTTCGGTATTTACATAGCCGCTCAACGGTTTTATCTGGTAAAGTATTCATTATGCTATATTATTTGAATTTTCTGATGGAATAACCACTGTAAAAACAGAGCCTTTTCCGGGCTGAGATTCTACACTGATGCTGCCATTATATTGATCCACAATCTTTTTTACTATACTAAGTCCCAATCCACTACCAGAAATTTGCCTTGTGGCCTGACTTTTTATCCTTACGAAATCATCAAAAATGGTTTCAGCGTCTTCCTTCCCAATTCCAATACCGGTATCTTCAACAATAATGACCGAATCGTCATCTTCGTTTTTTAATGTACAAGTTACCGACCCTTGTCGTTTGTTATATTTTACAGCATTGGAGATAAGGTTGTTAAAGATGATTTCTAGTTCGGTGCAGTCTGCCAGGATGATAATCTCTTTTTCGGCATGGATATTAATCTGTATATCCATCTGTATCGCCATTGGTTTTATGGTGTCAACGGCATGTCCGGCGATTTTATTGAGGTTGCACAGCTCCATGGTGCGAGTCTTATCTTCTGTCTCAATGCGCGTTAAATCGAGCATATCCAGTATCAGCGTTCTCATTCCCCTTACTCTGTCCAGGGAACGTTCTACCACACTATCATAATCATCCAGATTGGCGCCCATCTGCCTTTGTGTTATCATCTCCAGGTAGCCTTCAATGGCATTTATGGGAGCTTTTAATTCATGGGAAAGCACCGAGAGGAACTGGAAGCGTATCTGTTTTCCCTGGTCGCCCATTTGACGGGTCATACGTTTAAGAAAAATACGTTTGGTGATGTTCTCCACGGAAGAGCGTAACTCTTGCGGTGTGAAGGGTTTAGGAATAAAGTCGTGAGCACCGTTTTTTGTGGCTTTTACCGCCAGATCCAGCGATGCGTAGCTGGTAATCATCACAACGATGATATCATATTTACGCTTTTTTACATATTCCAGCACCTCAATACCTTGTATTCCCGGCAACTTGTTGTCAAGTAGTATAATATCCGGCATCTCTGCTTCTATAATATCTATTCCTTCCTCACCTGATTCCGCTTCCAAAATAGCAAAATCCACATGCTCATCCATAAACGGATAATCCACTTTGAATTTGCGCATAATACGCGCAACACCCGATCTTATTCCGGGTTCATCATCTACAACAAGTATTTTTAAAACGGCCATATTATTCCTTATTAAGGAGTTTGTCAATTTCGTATTTCAGCTGATCTGCCCTGATACCTTTGTCAAGAAACTGATCTGCCCTAATCCATTCACTATCATCTTCGGAGTTGATGTCAAAGGTTATTCCTGTCTCCGCTGATACTGCTGTGGCAATTATCACCGGCACATCAGGGTATTTCCTTTTTATTTTGTAACTAAGGATGAAACCGCTATCCTCATTCTCCATCATAAGATCGAAAATGGCGAGATCCGGCTTTGTAGTCGCTATGATCGATTCCGCCTCTTTCTGACTCTCTGCTGATATGGTTTCAAACCCAAAGTTCTCCAACTTTATCTTTAGCTGAAAGAGAAAATCTATATCATCATCCACAACAAGAATTGTTTTCTTTTTCATATTATTTGTTATTAATTATACTTCATAACGAGGGATAGAGATTGTAAAGGTGGTTCCCGTAGCTCCCTTTTCCGGGTCGGTATTTGAACTAACATTTATCTGACCGCGGTGCATCTTTACGATACCATATACTAAAGGTAGTCCCAGTCCGGTACCTTTACTGATTTTTTTTGTAGTGAAGAACGGAGTAAAAATTTTCTCCATATTCTCAGGAGAGATACCACATCCGTTATCCGAAATTTTGTAGTGTATTGTGTCGCCTTGATCATACAACTCAATGTTGAGTTCTGCATTGGGAATATTCTCCATGGCCTCAACAGCGTTTTTTTCCAGGTTAGTAAGCACCTGCATCCATTGGTCGCTGTCGACCATGGCTAATTTATTTTTTAGAACAGGTTTGTATATTACGTTGACATTGCTGGCATTAAGAATTGCGCTCAGGCTGCGTCGGGTAAACTCTTCGATGTCCACTTCCGACAGGTTAACTTGATTTTTCCTGGCAAAGTTCAGCAGTCCGCCAACAATATTTTTACATCTGTTGGCCTGTTCTACTATCAGGTCGAGGTCTTCAGCCAGTTCATTATCTTCGCCGAGTTCCTCTTTAAGAATGTTAGAGTACATGGTAATAACACCCAGGGGATTATTAAGCTCGTGAGCAATGCCGGCAGAAAGCTGACCCATGTTGGCAAGTTTTTCCGACTGCTTAAGTGCTTGTTGCGCTGATGCCAGTTCTTTGTGTGAGCTGTTAAGGTCTGCAATGGTGTGATGCAGCTGCTCGATGGTGTAGGGGAGGCACATTTCCGTCTCTGCCAATCCCTGAATAATTGCTACCGCGTGCTCCTCGCAGGTGTCGTAGCCGCAAGCCCCGCAATTGAGGTGATCCTCAGCTGTGTATTTTCCCATCGCGGCGAGTGCCTGATCTATCTCATCCTGACGTGGCTTCTCCAGTCTCCTGTCAACACTCATAAACTCCTGCGACATGTCAATATCTTCGCAAAAATCAATCTCTTTCTGCCACTCCACCTCATCGATATCCTTAATCTTTTGCTTTACATAGTTGCTAACTAAGGTTCTTCTGTGAAATCGTTGTCCGCGTTCTGTCATTCCCGGTCCCATGATACATCCTTCGCAGCATAACAGTTCCAGGTGTGAGTTAATGGATCCTGCGTCAAACTCCTTGATAGCCTCACGGAAATTAACACGACCCTCCGCAACGATAATATTTCCTTCTGTTAGATCTTCAGAAATACTCGTGGTTTGTAATAACCCTCTGCTGATGGGAAAGATGGCTCCTTTTCCTGCAAATGGGGGGTCAAACGTTGACGGTGTTGTGTTTTCAGTGGTGAGTTCTCTCATTTTCAGCATGTTCCTTAGCTCCTGGAATGTAATAATGCTGTCGATCTCGTTGGATTCTGCTTTCTTTGCCACGCAAGGACCGATAAATACTATCTTCAGATCCTCGCCATATTTTTTTTTCATTATCCGCTTCATAGCCACCATCGGTGATGCAATATTTGCCAGAGAGTCCACAAGGTGAGGGAAATAATGTTCAATATAGTAAACTATTGCAGGGCAATCAGACGATAATGTGGGCTTTGCTTGGGGATTTTCTAAAATAACATCATACTTCTTTGCCACGATATCGGCGCCAAATCCTACTTCTGAAACATAATCAAACCCCAGGGCACGAATCATTCCTACTACTTGAGTATAATGCTTCATTTCAGTGAATTCCGCAGGGAAGGAGGGAGCTACAATCGCCGCTACTCTGTCATCGGAGGAGAGAAGATCGAAAGTCTCGCCGGTGTTGTCGAGAAATACTTTTGCTTTCTGGCTACACACTTTTACGCAGTTACCACATCCAATACAGCGTTGGTCAATGACCTCTGCCTGCCCGTTAAGTATTTTTATAGCTTTTACGGGGCACTCTCTAACGCATGTATAGCAAACTCTACAGCGGTCTTTTAAGGTAAATACAAGTTGTTTTCTGTATGCGGGCATATAACGATATTTATAATAACACTTCTCTACAGATAAATACAGGCGTCAGATACTCATCCTCAAGCCGTGATTGTTCCCATTTTTTTACTGCCGGGTTGCGAAGTGGTGATTTTAAACTACTCTTTTCATCAAGTTCGATGATGCTTTTTAATCGTGCACGGATGAATTTATCATTATCCTTGTGAATAGGTTGTCCGCCACCATTAACACATCCTCCCGGGCACGCCATGACCTCTATATAATCAGGCTTCACCTTAAGGCTGTCAAAGTTCTCCATATATTTTCTAGCATTGGCAAGACCGCTTATGGCGACAAAGTTCCATTTTTTTCCACCCAAAGAGATCGAATACTCCTTCACAGGTTTTACACCACGTAGTTTGGAGATTTTACGGTTGTCATGTGTTTTTCTTGGCTCCACAAGAGTATTCAATGCTCTGATAATTGCTTCAGACTCTCCTCCGGCATATCCCATTAGCATTCCAGCTCCTGTTGCTGTAGCATACGGATCGTTGGTAAGCTCCGGCTCCAGCTGGTCGATATCGATGCCATGAAGGCGTATGAATCTTACCAGCTCGCGGGTTGTAAGTGCCGCATTGATGACCTGTCTGCCTTTGATGGCATTGCAGGGTCGTGCGAGTTCTGCTTTCTTGGCCATACATGGTGTCATGGCCACAAGGAACAGGTTGTTATCTTCAATTTTTATTGCAGCACCAAGAATCTCCATGGGCGATTTCACTGATGCAAGGAGACCAATCTTTTGCGGCATAAATTCTTCTACGAACTTCACCCATCCGGGACAGCTTGTGGAGATGAGAGTGGTGCCCTCTACTTTATTCCTGAGCTGTTTTGCCATCTCCTGAGCATAAATATCACCACCAAGGTTATAGTTATATATTATATCAACCCCGATTTTACGCAGTGCTGCAACAACAATATGGGTCATGTCTTTTCCTGCCTTGGCGCCAAACTCCTCGGCAACACTAACCCCTGTTGTGTGATCTATAAGTGCTACAACTTTTACATCTTTGTTGTAGAGTGCTTTATGTACGATATCGGTGTTGTCTTTTTCGTAAAGAGCACTGGTGGGACATGAGATGGCGCATAAGCCGCAATCTATACAATTACTCATGTTCATGGGCTTATCGAGAGTGGTTCCGATGTACATCATATTACCACGATTGACATAGTCGAACGTGCTAACGCTTTGTATCTCTTCGCATACGCGAATACATCTGCCACAAAGGATACATTTTGCCGGATCGCGGACAATACTGTAAGAGGATTTATCGATGGTGGCGGGGTGCGCCTTGGAAGGGTATTTTCTCTCTCTGACATTAAGCTCTTCCGCGTAGCGTTGCAGCTCACAGTTGCCGTTGCGTACACAGTACAGGCAGTCGTCGGGATGTGAGGCCAAAAGCAGCTCCACGACAGATTTTCTAGCCTGTATAACCCTGGGGCTGTGCGTCTTGATTTTCATCCAGTCCTCAACAGGATGGCTACATGAAGGTATCAATCCGGGGTATCCTTCCACTTCAACAACACACATCCGACACGCTCCGGTGGGCAACTGCCCGGCCATATAACATAAGGTGGGAACCTGAATGCCATTGCGTTGTAACGCTTGTAGTATGGTCTCTCCCTTTCGGGCCTTTATAGGAATATTGTTTACTTCTATGTTAAAATCCATAATAGACTCTATTTCTGGTAAATAGCAACAAATTTACAGGTGTCGTAACATACACCACATCCAATACATTTCTCTTCAACGATAAAGTGGGGCTTTCTTGGCGAGCCAATAATGGCCTGTGTAGGACATTTTGTTGCACAGGCATGACAGCCGGTACATTTATCCACATCGATATAAAATGTTTTTAACTCTTTACATACGTTAGCGCGGCAGTAGCGGTCGTAAATATGTTCTTCAAACTCTTCATGATAATATTTAAGTATGGAGAGCACCGGATTAGGAGCATATTTGCCTAATCCACATAGCGAAGTATCATGTATTACTTCAGCGAGCTTTCCCAATTGCATAACGCCTTTAAAGCGTTTTAACGACTCATGACGTTCCCCGTCTGCCGGCTTATGAGTGAGCATCTCCAGGATGTCAAACATCCGTTTTGATCCTTCGCGGCACGGGATGCACTTTCCACAACTCTCACGCCGGATAAACTCGGCAAAATACCTTGCCATATCCACCATACATGAATCTTCATCCATAACTACCAGCCCGCCACTGCCCATGGTAAATTCTGCCTCTTTAAGCTTGTGAAAATCGATAGGCGTATCAAGCAAATCCTCATTGATACAATAGCCCAGTGGCCCTCCAATGAGAAGCGATTTGAAGTCTTTGTCGCCCGACATGCCACCGCAGATATCAAAAATTATTTCTCTGAATGTCGATCCCAGAGGAACCTCCACAAGGCCCGTATATCTGACTTTTCCTGACACCGTGAATATCTTGGTTCCTTTACTTTTCTTGGTTCCTATCCGGGCAAACCATTGTGGACCGTGTTCAAATATGCTAGGAACTCCTGCAAGTGTCTCTACATTATTTACTACTGTGGGTTTTCCGAATAATCCCGACTGAGTAGGGTAGGGAGGTTTGTGGCGTGGCATACCTCTTTTTCCTTCGATACTGCTAATGAGAGCTGTCTCCTCGCCACAGATAAATGCTCCTGCACCTTTTATTACCTTTATGCTCAAAGAGTAACCGCTGTTAAATATGTTGTTTCCCAGCAGCCCGTTTTTTATTGCCTCTTCAATTGCTTTTTCAAGCCTCTCTGTTGCGAGGTGGTATTCATTTTTTATATATATGTATGCTGTTCTTGCTCCTATGGCATAACTTCCCAATGCGATGCCTTCTATGATGCGATGAGGTATGCCTTCAATGAGTGAGCGATCCATAAATGCTCCGGGATCACTCTCGTCGGCATTGCAGATAAGATACTTCTCTTCAGCAGGCATAGAAAGAGTTAATCGCCACTTTTCACCTACCGGATATCCGCTGCCACTCCGGCCACGTAAGCCGCTTTGTTCCATGATATCACATACCACGTCGGGAGTGTAGTTTGAGATTGTTTTTAAGAAAGCTCTGTATCCCCCATGGGCAACATATTCATCAACACTAACCGGATTTATCTTGCCGCAATTATCCAGAATTAGTCTTTTTTGAGATGCAAAAAAGGGATGATCCTGTACAAAGGGGATGTTCTCGAACTCCTCGTGAAGATCGTTTCTATATTGTCCCATAAGAAACTCTTCAGGAAACTCTTTATTGATAACAGCATCAAGTATTCCGGGAACATCTTCATCATGAACACATTTGAAGCTAACTCTGCAATATCCCGGAATTTGAACATCCATCAACGGGGCGAAGGAAGAGAGTCCTCTGTTTCCTGTTTCTATCACGCAGGCGTCAATATTTCTATCTTCAAGATATTTATTGATGCTGGCAAGAGTTTTTTTTGCTCCTGCAATAACACCGGAGGTATCTGTTGCTATATATATATGCAGTTTTTTGATGGAATCCCTGCGCAATGCCGACGCACGTCTTTTTAACTCATCGCTAATATTCTCTACTGATGATGCAAAGTACTGTTCTGCAAAGGATTCATTCATATTTGTTTTTTCAGTAGTTGTCATGCGTTAAGGTTTTTAATTCCTTTTGTATGATTTCTTTTACCTGATCTTTTGGTGCGATGGAATAGAAAGTATCATTAATTTGAATTACCGGTGCCATGGAACATGCTCCAATGCAACTGGCTATTTCCAGGCTGAATTTACCATCTTTAGAAACCTCTCCGGCAGAGATTTTAAGCTCTTTTTCCAATTCTTTCAGAATATTTGATGATCCCATCACATGACATGCCGTGCCGCGGCATACCCTTATGTGTAATTGTCCTCTTTTAGAAAAGCGGAATTGATCGTAAAATGTTGCTACTCCATAAACCTTACTTGTGGGGATTCCCACCCATTCTGCAACGGGAGCAATGGCCTCTTCAGGAAGATAACCTATTTCATCCTGTATGCCTTGTAATACCGGTATCAGCCTGTCGCGGTTGCCCTGTGGATACCTTTTAAGTATTTCTTTTATCTCTTCTTTCATGAAACGTAATGCATATGGTGTTCTGAATTACACAAAAATAACGATTTATGCGGGATTTCCTACTATGGTTGTGAAATAATTAACAATGTGAAATTCATAACAAGATCAATGGTAAATAATTGTATATTTGTTTATTGAAATATTATGAAGATGAAAAAAGCCGAAATAATAATATGTCTTGGAAGCTCTTGTTTCAGCAGGGGGAATAAAATGACACTAAGAGTAATTCAGGATTATCTTATGGAACATAATCTTAAAGACAAGGTGTTTTTTCATGGCGCGCATTGTCTTGGTTGTTGCGACCAGGGGCCATTGCTCGAGATCAACGGCAAGCGGTATGAGACAGTGACAGCTGATAATGTTACGGAACTATTAAATTCAATATTTGGAAAATAGTTATATGACAGCGACAAAAAAAGACCAATTATTCCGTATTGATGAAGAGAAATGTACTCATTGCTATGCCTGTATGCGTTCATGCCCTGTGAATGCTATAGTGGTGAAAAAAGGCCAGGATACACCTGAGATAGATGGCGCTCGCTGCATCGGCTGTGGTAACTGTCATGTTGTATGTGGTTTTGATGCTGTATATTATCGTAGCTCTGTGGAGCAGGTTAATGTGCTTTTAATGGGCGAAGAGAAGGTCGTAGCTCTGCTGGGACCCAGCATTGCCGCAGAATTTACTGATGTCTCTGACTACCGTAAATTAGTGGCGATGATACGTGCCTTAGGGTTTTCACATGTGCAGGATGTCTCTTTTGGTGTGGATCTGGTGGCGAAGGGTTATGCTAATCTGGCAGGCGATTTTAAAGGTAAATACTATCTCTTTGCCAACTGCCCCGTGGTAGTTAACCTGGTGGAGAAATATTATCCGGAACTGCTTATTAATGCAGCACCATTGATATCTCCACCCATTGCAGCGGCAGGAGTGGTGAGAGAAAAATTTAAGGATGAAAAAATAAAAATCGTTTATATAGGCCCTTGTATCGCTTCGAAAGATGAAATATTGAAGTATTCGGGCTCCAGAGCCATTGATGCTAATATTACTTTTATTGAACTACGAAAACTTTTCAAACAGTATGGCATAGAGGAAAAAAATTACGAATATGCTGAGTTTGATAAGCCGCTGGGATATAAAGGGGCTCTGTTTCCAATAACTAATGGTATCCTTCAATCCGGCCCCATGGATGAAAGCCTGCTGTCAGGAAACGTGATTTCTGCTGATGGTCATGGAGATGTTATCGAGGCCATTGATATGTTTAAAACCCGAAGTTCGGAGATAAAACATCACTTCAATCTGTTCTTCTGTGAAGGATGTATGATGGGACCCGGCACAAGCAAAGGAGGAGAGAAGTTTTTTCGCATGGCGATGATCACGGATTTTGCCTCCCGATTGCTTAAAGACTTCAACTATGATAACTGGTCGAAAGATATTGAGCACTATAGCCCGGTAACCCTTTCCCGTAGCTTTACTGCTGACGACCAGCGCCTTGCTCAACCCTCAGATGAGAAAATACAACAGATCCTTACCCTTATTGGAAAAAATGATGACCATGAGGACTCCGGATGCCGGATGTGTGGATTTGACTCATGCAGGGAGTTTGCCACAATGGTTTCGCAAGGATTGGCTAAACCTGAAATGTGTGTTGATTACACGCTGCGAACTAGGCAGGAGTATATTGATACACTTAAAAATACAAATGAAAAACTTAACCGTGACCAGAAAGAACTTATCTGTCAAGTAAAGGACTCAAAACGAGAAATGGGTACAGCAAAAGAAGCTCAGGTTAGAGCTGAAGCTATCCTCGCTCGTATGGATGCCGGAGTAGTTATCATCGACAGCGATTTTAAAGTTATTGAATCCAATGATGCTTTTATCAAAATGCTTGGTGAGGACGCACTTGAAATAGCAGAAATTATTCCCGGACTCTCAGGAGCAGACATAAAAACTTTGTTGCCATATACCTTTTATAATGTGTTTAATTATGTCTTTGAACAAGATCAGCATGTGACCAATAAGGATATCCCTATGGAAGACGGGCTTCTGAATGTGACAGTGTTCCCTGTGAAAAGCGGAAAGGTAGCCGGTGCAATAGTTAGAGATATGTTCCAGCCGGAAATACAACAAAAAGAGGTCATAAGCAGAGTGACTGAGGTTATTGATGAAAACCTCTCTATGGTGCAGCAGATTGGATTCCTGCTCGGAGAAGGTGCATCAAAAACAGAAAAAATGCTTAACTCTATAATAAAATCTTATAGTGCAAAAAAACCAAAATAGAGCGCCGTGGATCATGATTTCTATATAGAAGTGAATTGTTATCAACGGAACCATGTGGGTGAAAGAATATGTGGTGACGTTTTCTTGAAAAGAAGAATTAAGGAGGAGAACAGAACAATCGTTATTCTTTCTGATGGTATGGGCCATGGGGTAAAGGCTAATTTACTCGCCACTCTTACCGCAACTATGGCACTGAACTTTACTCAGGAACATAAAGATGTGGAGCGTATTGCCGACACTATTATGAATACGCTGCCGGTGTGCTCAGAACGCAAGATTAGCTATTCCACCTTTACAATTGTGGATATTGACCATCACGGAGAGATAAAAATCCTGGAATATGATAACCCTAAAGCAACGCTGCTCAGAGGAAAACAACTTCTGCCGGTTAAATGGGAACGTATTGTCATGGAAACAGAAAGAAATAAAGGTAAAGTGCTGAGAACCTGTAGTTTCTATCCTCAAAAAAATGACCGTATAGTATTCTATACCGATGGTGTGGCCCAGTCAGGGCTTGGCGTCGACAAGTACCCTTTTGGTTGGGGCGAAGAAGCTGTTGAGGAATACATCAAAGAACTTGTTGAAAGTGATCCGGAAATTTCTGCCTTAACTTTGGCATCAAAAATCGTTACCCGTGCACATAAAAACGATCATTATAATTCTAAAGATGATACCAGTTGTGCGGCAATTTATTTTCGTGACCCAAGAAAATGTCTTATCTGTACAGGCCCTCCATATGAGAAAAAAAATGATGCTGTTCTGGGTGAAAGGGTGAAGTCTTTTAACGGATACAAAATTGTTAGTGGTGCTACAACTGCTGATATAGTGGCCCGTGAAACCGGCGTGGAGATTACCGACAGCTTCGAGTTTGACGATCCGGACTTGCCACCAATATCGTATATGGACGGCATTGACCTTGTTACCGAGGGCATTCTTACACTCAGTAAGGTTTCCGATATTCTGAATGTATTTGGTAATGAAACACGCCTGGGCAAAGGTCCTGCCGACCAGATTGTTAGGTTCTTGCTCGAAAGTGATGAGATACATTTTATCATCGGCACCCGAATAAATATTGCTCACCAGGATCCCAACCTGCCTGTGGAATTGGAGATTAGAAGAACAGTGATAAAACGTATTGCACGACGCCTGGAAGAGAAGTTTTTGAAAGAGGTTTTTGTGGACTATATCTAATTTTAACTTATTCCACAACGGCGTTTTTAGTAAGCTGTAATGCTTTTTATCTGTGCTCAATGATGACCTTTATATGACGAAAATAGAGGTGAACTTTACACTTATAATTTTGTTTGAGTAGTTAATTCAGTTCACGGAAATGATATAAATAATGAAAATATATTTTAATCTGTTGGTATATAACGTAATATGAAGTATCTAATAACAATTGTTTTTATCCTTTTTACTTTGCTTGTTTTCTCCCAAAGTGGAACAGTAAAGGGGCGCGTTTTTAATGAGGAAACAAATGAGCCATTACCATTCACTAATATCATAATCTATGGTACCAATATCGGTTCTACCTCCGACCTGGATGGGAACTTCATCTTTACCGGTATAGAACCCGGATTCATCCGGTTGCAGGCTTCAGCCGTTGGATACAAAGGAGTTATCACTGAAGAGGTAATGGTGAACCCTGCCCGGGATGTTACTGTAGATATTGCTATGATTGAAATTTCTACGCAGCTGGAAGTAGTTACTATTAAAGCCTCCCCATTCAAGAGAATTGAAGAGAGCCCTGTTTCAATGCGTACTTTGGGTGTCAGTGAAATAGAAAAAAGCCCCGGAGCAAATCGTGATATCAGCAAGGTTATTCAAACACTCCCCGGGGTGTCCGGAACAGTGAGCTTTAGAAATGATATTATTGTACGTGGCGGAGGTCCCACCGAGAATGTTTTTTATCTCGACGATGTGGAGATCCCATACCTTAACCACTTTTCTACACAAGGATCTTCCGGTGGCCCCGTGGGAATTATCAATGCCGACTTTATTCGTGAGCTTGACTTCTACAGTGGCGCTTTCCCCGCCAGCCGAGGCAATGCTCTGAGTTCTGTATTTAATTTCCGCCAGATTGATGGAGATAAAGATAAAGTGAATTTTAAAGGATCCCTGGGCGCCTCGGATCTGGCTTTGACAATGGATGGTCCTTTGGGAAATAATACCACCTTTATTGCCAGCTACCGCAGATCATACCTGCAGTTTCTTTTCGGTGTTATTGGTTTGCCGTTCTTACCTACTTACAACGATGTGCAGTTTAAAGTAAAAACCCGTTTTAATACCAAAAATGAATTGACATTTATAGGACTGGGTGCACTGGATGATTTTGCCCTTAACCTGGACTTGAAAAACCCAACCGAAAGTCAGGAGTATATTCTTGGTTATCTCCCTGTCAATTTGCAAAAAAGTTATACCGTGGGAGCTGTATATAAGCATTTTGGAGAAAATGGATATGATCTTTTTGTGGTGAGCAGGAATTATTTGAATAACAGGCAGTTTAAATATTTTGATAATGATGACAGCTCTGAAGATAATTTAATTCTGGACTATAACTCTGATGAGATAGAAACCAAGTTTCGATATGAGTTTAATGGACGTAAAGGATTCTGGAAGTATAGTTATGGTGTAGGTGCTGAATATGCTCAGTATTATAATATGACTTTTCAGCGCATTTTTGTTAATGAAAATAGTGTGGATTTTAATTATGAGTCAGATTTGGATCTCTGGGGATATAATATGTTCGGTCAGCTAAGCAGGAAGTTCCTTAATGAGCGCCTGATAGGTAGCCTGGGGCTTCGTTTTGATGGTAATAGCTATAATGAAGCAATGCAAAATCCTTTGGATCAAACCTCCCCACGATTTTCTTTGAGCTATGCCTTGAAGGATAATCTCTTCCTGAACTTTAATGTTGGCAGATATTTCCAACAACCCTCATACACTACAATGGGATATCGTGATCTGATGACTGATGTTTTGGTAAATAAAGAAAACAATATCTCTTATATTCAGGTTGATCATCTGGTGGCAGGATTGGAGTATAATATGAACAGGAATTCAAAAATGACCGTTGAAGGTTTTTATAAATGGTATGATAACTATCCGTTTTCTGTGACCGACAGTATCAGCCTGGCTTCTAAAGGTGGTGATTTTGGAACCTTTGGCGATGAAGAGGTGACCTCCACCAGTGCCGGTAAAGCGTACGGTATGGAGTTCTATTTCCGTGACCAATCTGTAAAAAACCTAAATATCATTCTATCATATACTTTTGTCAGAAGCCTGTTTACTGATTCGGATGGCAATTATGTCTCCAGCTCGTGGGATAACAGACATCTGTTGACTCTACAGGCAATGAGGTCGTTTAAGAATAATTGGGAGCTGGGAGTAAAGTATCGACTTGTGGGCGGAGGACCCTATACACCCAATGACTTGGTGCGCAGTTCCAATATTTTGGCCTGGGATGCCAGAGGTCGTGGGTACCAGGATTTTTCGTTATTTAATTCTCAACGCCTGGGTGCTTTTAATCAACTTGATATACGTATTGATAAAGAATGGTTCTTCGACAAGTGGTCATTAAACCTCTATTTTGATGTGCAAAACGCATTAAATCAAAAATCAGAATCCCCGCCAATATTGGTGCGTCAAACTGATGACAATGGTAATGCGATTATTAATCCGGATAATCCTTCACAATATTTATTAAAAGAAAT
>CAYYSU010000031.1:154-32603 GCA_964474455.1 uncultured Bacteroidales bacterium | reverse complement strand
CCGTTCGTCTAGGGGTTAGGACGCCAGGTTTTCATCCTGGTAGCAGGGGTTCGAATCCCCTACGGACTACAAAAAAATAACAGAGTAAAAGACAATAAAAAACGATGGCGAATCATAAATCATCAATCAAGCGAATCAGACAGACTAACACAAGACGTCTGCACAACCGTTACTACGGCCGTTCAATGAGAAATGCAGTTAGAACTTTCCGCCTCATTGAAGACAAAAAGGAAGCTACTGAAAAGCTTCCCGGGCTGTATGAAATAATCGATAAAATGGTTAAAAGAGGTATGATTCACAAGAATAAAGCCGGAAACCTTAAGTCATCACTCACAAAGAAAACTAATGCTTTATCATAAGATCTTTGAAGATATTATTTTGAAAGCCTCCTATAAAGGGGGCTTTTTTATTTTTCATGGGTCACATTTTCGACTTTTATGCATTAACAGATATGAAATATCATCAAAGACAAAGCATAAAGATGTGGGCTGAAGATGACCGTCCCCGGGAAAAACTTATACACAAAGGCAAAGCAGTGTTAAGCAATGCCGAGTTGTTAGCAATACTTATTGGCAGTGGCACACGCGATGAGTCAGCCCTGGACTTGGCAAGGAAAGTGCTGCATCATGCCGGCGATAACCTGGCAGAGCTGGGGCGTTTGGATAAAGCCAGCCTCACAAGTATTCATGGCATTGGCGAGGCTCGGGCATTAATTATCATCGCTGCAATGGAGCTCGGACGACGACGCGCCTCTACCCCTTCACAAAGAAGAGAACAGATAAAATCCAGTATGGCAGCGTATGAAATCATGCAACAGTATCTTTCCGATGAGCCATACGAGCAATTCTGGATTCTGCTCCTGGACAGAGCCAACAAAGTACTCAGACCGTTACAAATCAGTGATGGCGGGCTCAGCGGAACAGTAGCCGATCCAAAGAAAATTTTTACCCTGGCATTGAAAGAGATGGCATCAGGGATAATCCTGTTTCACAACCATCCGTCGGGAAACGTACAACCCAGCGATGCAGATAAAAAACTCACAAGAAAACTGGCAGATATCGGATTGTTGATGGAGATATCTGTCCTGGATCATATAATAATAGGTAAAGAGAACTATTTCAGTTTCCTGGATCGCGGATTACTTTGACGCAATAGAAATTCATATTCTCAGTAAAAAATTGTATTTTCGTCGGCATTAAAATCAGGACGATGATTAAAGTTGCATCTATTGTTGGTGCAAGGCCGCAGATTGTAAAAGCAGCAGCCTTCTCCCGTGCTGTAAGGGGAAAGTACGCCAATACTATTAAAGAGTATATAATCCATAGTGGACAACACTATGATCATACCCTTTCGCAGATATTTTTTCATGAGATGGGCATCCCTGAACCGGATTTTAACCTCAATGTCGGATCTGCATCACACGCCATACAAACGGCCGAAATGCTAAAGAAATTTGAAAAGGCGTTTCTAGAGATAAAACCCAATGCAGTAATTGTTTACGGAGACACCAACTCCACCTTAGCAGCAGCTCTCGCCGCAGCAAAAATGCATTTCCCTCTGGTACATATCGAAGCGGGACTACGATCGTTTAACAAAAATATGCCAGAAGAGATTAACAGAATAACAACAGATCATTGCTCCTCACTATTATTTTCACCCACAAGGAGAGGAATAAAAAACCTTCAAAAAGAGGGCTTCCGGGAAGAAGCTGCAGGATCATATAACATCGATAATCCGGGAGTATTCCATTGTGGTGATATTATGCTCGACAACTCAATATTCTTTGCACAGGTAGCACAGGATAAGTCGAAAATACTTCAGGAGCTTAACCTTACGCCTGATAATTTTATTCTTGCTACCATACACAGGGATTATAATACAGATAACCCGCTGAGGCTCACAGGTTTGCTGGAGGCCTTGA
Source organism: uncultured Bacteroidales bacterium (assembly GCA_964474455.1). Classification (GTDB taxonomy): domain Bacteria; phylum Bacteroidota; class Bacteroidia; order Bacteroidales; family BM520; genus BM520. The sequence goes on along the minus strand of CAYYSU010000031.1, from coordinate 30,682 downwards.
TTAAGATAGCAGAGACAAGCAGAATCGTGCTACCGCTACACCCCAGAACAGAGAAATATATCAATAATCTCGATGCTGATTTATGCAATAAATTTTTATCGCACAAAAAAATCAGCATCACAAAGCCATTGAGCTTCTTTGATATGATTGCGTTGGAGAAGAATTGTAATATGATTATGACAGACTCAGGTGGCGTACAAAAAGAGGCATATTTCTTTAAAAAACCGGTACTGATACTTCGCAGTGAGACAGAGTGGACAGAGATAGTAGAGAATGGGTGTGGTGTAATAACAGACTCGGATCCGGAAACAATTCTTATGGCGTTTAAAAAATTTAATGCTAATCCATTGCCGGACTTCCCTTCTGTTTTTGGAGATGGCCATGCGGCGGAGTTTATTTGTAAAAAAATCATAGAGAATTTTGCATAGAGATTATAAAAGGAGTTATATATCATTAATAATAAAGCATATTAAAAATGATCACTACAAAGGAAGAGACGATGCTAATTGACCGGATCAAGCGGCCCATCGAAAGGTTCATACACAATAAGGTTTCAGGCAGTATTGTGTTGTTATTATGCACAGTAGTAGCTCTTATTCTTGCCAATTCATCGTTTGGCGAAGCATACGAAAACTTTTGGCATCATGAATTTTCCATAGGCTTCGGCGGGAAGAATAGCATCACCATGGGATTGGCACACTGGGTCAATGATTTTCTGATGGTAATATTTTTCTATGTCGTAGGCCTGGAGATAAAACGTGAAATGATTGTCGGAGAGCTAAAATCGCCAAAACTTGCTGCGTTGCCCATCATGGCAGCTATTGGTGGCATGCTTGTTCCTGCATTTATCTATTTTCTCTTTAACAAAGGCTCCGACAGCATCGCAGGCTGGGGTATTCCCATGGCCACTGATATCGCCTTTGCCCTTGGGGTGCTCACATTGATGGGGAAAAGAGCTCCTCTTTCATTAAAAATATTCCTTACGGCTTTAGCGATAGTTGACGACCTGGGAGCAGTAATGGTGATAGCAGTATTCTACACCTCCGACCTTCAGGTTGAAGCACTTGTTATTGCAGGATTAATCCTCGCAGCTCTGTTTACCTTCAACCGCATTGGTATGCGCAGCACATTAGTTTACCTTTTGGGTGGGCTTTTTATGTGGTACTTTTTCCTGAAATCCGGAGTACACACCACTATAGCCGGTGTTCTTGTTGCACTAGCAACACCTTCAAGGACTAAAATCAACAGTAGTAGATTCATAAACCGTGTTGAGTATCACATCGACAAGTTCAAAACGTGGATGGATCCCAACAAGAACATCATGACCAATCAGCCCCAGCAGGAGGCGATACAGCTCATAATGCTAAACTGCAAGCGAGTTATGAGCCCGGGTCAACGCAATGAGATCAAGCTACACCCATGGGTAACATTCCTCATTCTACCGATTTTTGCGCTTGCCAATGCCGGAGTTAAGGTAGAGGCGAGTAACTTTGCAGCAGATCTCACCAGCCCCGTAGCACTGGGTGTGATATTTGGACTGGTACTGGGAAAACCTATTGGAATCACAATATTTAGCTGGATAGCAGTAAAGACTAAGATTGCTAAAATGCCTGCTAATACCACATGGATGCAACTCATCGGTGTGTCATGTCTGGGAGGTATCGGTTTTACAATGTCGTTATTTGTTGACAACCTGGCGTTTCCGGGTCTTCATTATCTGGAAATTGCCAAGATAGGTATAATAGCAGCGTCATTAACAGCCAGTATCGTTGGGCTTTTATGGCTTAGCCTTATAAAAAAGAAAGCATAGTAAAGAAAATTCATAAATTTGCTACACAGGAATGTGCTTCACCCTTCGGCACTAAAAATTCTTTTAACTCTGTTCACTTTTGACTGTTGTGAACATCAAAATTTTATTGTATTTTTGCACTCCATTTTTGGAAGAGTAAATTTTATTATTAATTAAATCTGAAAACAATGCTCAATCAGTACGAAACCGTTTTCATTATGACTCCCGTTTTATCTGATGATCAGATGAAGGAAGCGGTTGAAAAATTCAGAGGTTATCTGAAAGAAAAAGGGGCAGAAATTGTCCATGAAGAGAATTGGGGACTTAGGAAACTTGCTTATCCTATCCAGAAAAAATCGACAGGTTTTTATCAGCTGTTGGAATTCAAAGCTGAAGGATCTATCCTTGCCGATTATGAAGTCGCGTTCAAACGCGATGAAAGAATTCTTCGTTTTTTAACAGTAAAACTTGACAAGCACGCAATAGCGTATAACGAGAAAAAACGTGCAGCCAGGAAAGCTAAAGCAGAAGCACCGGCAGAAGAAAAGGAATCAGCAAAATAATTAGTTCACAAGAAAAATAATTTATTATGGCAAACAGTTCAGAAATAAAATATTTAACCCCCATTGCGGTTGATGTAAAGAAGAAGAAATATTGTCGTTTCAAAAAATTGGGTATCAAATACATCGATTATAAAGATGCTGATTTCCTTTTGAAATTTGTAAACGAGCAGGGCAAACTTCTCCCACGTCGTATTACAGGCACATCAACAAAATATCAGAAAAAAGTTTCACAGGCAGTTAAAAGAGCGCGTCATCTTGCTCTGATGCCTTACGTAGCTGATTTATTAAAATAAGGAGGTAATACCATGCAAATCATTTTAAAACAAGATATCCCTAACCTGGGTTTCATAAACGACATTGTTGATGTAAAACCTGGTTATGCAAGGAATTATCTCATCCCTCAGGGAAAAGCTATCCTTGCAACTGAATCAGCGAAAAAAAATCGCGATGAAGTAATCAAACAGAAGTCGTTCAAAGAAGAAAAACTCAAAAAAGAAGCTACGGCATTGTCGGAGGCTCTTGAGAATATCACTGTTAAAATCGGAGCTAAAGCCGCCGCAACAGGTAAAATCTTCGGTTCTGTCAATAATATGCAGATCGCAGATGCTATCAAAGAACAGTATAACTTTGAAGTAGACCGCAAGAAAATCCATGTAGATGGTGACTCTATTAAAGATGTTGGCACATACACTGCGAAGATCATTCTTCACAAAGAAGTAAGTGTTAATATGAATTTTGAAGTATTTGCTGAATAAGCAATTAAAAATATTCTTACTTTTAATCCCGGAAAAACTCTCCGGGATTTTTTTATGCTTACAAAAAACGAAATTAAAATATTACGCTCCCTGCAGCAAAAAAAATACAGGCAACAGCACAAACTGTTTATTGCTGAAGGAGTAAAAGTCGTTAATGATCTTATCTCGGCGCAATACCCTGTTGAAAAAATCTTTGCCACAGAACAATGGCTGAATGAAAACGATCATCAGACAGATCTTCCCACTGCAATAATATCAGAGAAGGAGTTGCTGGATATCAGTGCACTTAAAGCCCCAAATCAAGTGCTGGCAACATGCAGAATGAAACCTAACACGCCTGCCGAACCCATTTCCACAATCCTTGAACATGATATTGTACTGTTTCTCGATGCCATAAGAGATCCCGGCAACCTGGGTACAATATTGCGAACAGCAGACTGGTTCGACATCAAAAATGTCTTCTGTTCCACAGATACCGTAGAACTCTACAACCCAAAAGTTATTCAGGCTACCATGGGGGCAATTGCTAATGTAAATGTATTCTACACTAATACCTCCAACTTCTTTGGACAAATTAATGATACCTTACCCGTTTATGGGTTATATCTTCAAGGAGAAAATATTTATAATGTTAAAACAAAAAATAAAGGAATTATTATTATTGGAAGTGAATCTCATGGTATCAGCAACAACCTGAAAAGATATATATCACACAAGATCACAATACCTCCTACAGCACACCAAAACACACATACAGAGAGCCTTAATGCTTCTGTAGCTGCAGCAATCGCCATGTATCAATTCCGTTTATAATGATATTTAGCACGATATTTTTTATTCATTTAATTAAATTATCCATATTATTTTAAGATTTGTTGGTTTTTATAGAATTAATTCCCTACTTTTGAGTGTCATTAAGTAGTAAGGAAACAATATTCAAAACATAATAACTAAGTATCTATGAACAATACTATGCCTATCAATTATCACATTTCTGAGCTGAAAGAAATGGAGAATCTATCAGAAAGGACTAAAAATGTTTGCGTAGCAGACTCTATTCCAACGCTTTACAAAATTGTCGAATACTACCTAAAATATGGCACATTTAAGGATTTACGAAATTGTGGAGCAAAAACAAATCATGAATTAATCCGTATTTCTGAAAAATATATTGGGCAATATCAACTAACAGCCGACAAAATAAAAATTGATCCCAGCCAGAAACAATTTGAAGATTTTAAGATTTTTGCTTATAACAGCTTTAAAATCCCAACGCAGGATACAGAAATGTTCCGTGCGGATTTCTTTAATAATGAATTCCCGTTCTGCAAATTTTTACTCGCTATCATGCAGAAAAATATGAATGAAAGAGAGTTCTTTATTTTCCGTCAAAACTTCAATTACTTTACTGACAGTTCCAAAAGAACCTTGCAATCAATCGGTGACATATATGATGTAACTCGCGAAAGAGTGCGTCAGATATCGCAAAAGATACCATCAATGATGGAACGGGTAATCGCTGTGTTTGGAAGAGAGCTTACCTATATCTACGACCATATCGATTATGATCTGGACACAAGACGTGACATGATTATTATCAATAAAAAAGGTGCTGAAAAAATTAATAAGCGTGAAGATATTATTATGACACCAAAATTCTATGGTGCTGTATTCTCCACTTTCTTTGATAATGATTATCGTACTTTCCAGAATATGGAAAAGAAATACGATCATTACTATCTAGTAAAAAAAGAACTTTACGAAAAGTTTGATTTCGACGGTGCTTATAAGCAAATAAACGAGCTTCTGAGCATGCGCATTGAAGAGACTTACCCTGTCAATATTGATCATTTCCTGAATCCATTTGCTAAAACCAAAGATGAGAAGTGGCTAAAACGAGCTAAATCCGTCTTCCGTCAGGTTGCAAACGAACACCTTGACATTGAAATCAGCAAGGATAAAAAGGATTTCCTTATGGCCAGAAATACGCTCATAAAACTCTCTGAACATATCTTGGCTATTCTTCAGGATGTGGGACAACCCATGACGCTCACCGAGATTCATGAAGAACTTGCCAACCGCACCGATCGTGTCCCCAGAAATATCGAATCTCTGAGGTCTTCTATCTTAAGCCTCGACGAGGTTGCTGCCATTGGTAAAACCAGTACTTATGCTTTGGCAGAATGGGACAACATAAAAACTGCTACTATCAAGGAGATGGTAAAAGAGTTCCTTGAGCAAAATAAAGAACCTAAGCATATCAATGAAATAACAGAATATGTTACTACCTACAGGGATACAACAAGTAAAAACGTACTCTCTAATCTTAAGTTAGACAGAACAGATACTTTTGCTTTCTTCCAGAAAAATTATATCGGACTTGTTTCCAAAAAGTATGATAAGAAATGGATTAGAAAGTAATAATTAGCGGTGAAATACAAATATGGCCGGCAGATCTATTCTGCTGGCTTTTTTTTATCTTTACTCAAACAAAACACTATAACAGATGTTATCTTTTCTAAACAGAAAAAGATGTTGAAATTAATCCTCATAACAGTAGCTTTATTAGCGATAGCCATAGCAGGTATTGCCATCAAGATGTTCGTTAAAAAAGACGGGGAGTTCAAAAAAAGCTGTTCTACAGTGGATCCCGACACGGGAGAAAAGCTGGGTTGCAGCTGTGGCGGCAGAGATAAATCCTGCCATAACGACTAATCCAATTCAATCATTTTCTCAAACCCTTCTGAGGCCCAGGTTTTCAGATCACCATTTTCATCGGAGAAAACAAGGAATAATTCAAGAAACGGTGATCTTTCGCATAACAGCACAGCCTCCTCAGGGCCTAACACCATCATTGCTGTAGCCCAGGCATCGGCATACCCACAACTATCAGTAATAACGGTAGCACTTAAAAGGGAGTGGCTTACAGGATATCCGGTACGTGGATTTATGGTATGGCTATATTTTACACCATCGCGGATATAAAACTTTCTATAGTTCCCCGAAGTAGCCATAGACTTATCTGTTACCCTCACAACAGCTTGCATATATTCGCCGTAAGCAGCATTATCATTAGGTTTTTCGATGCCCACACGCCATGGTTTCTCTCCCGGCTTCATACCCCCGGCTTTAACCTCTCCACCAATATCCACAAGATAATTCTTTATGCCGTGCTGCTCCAATAGAGATGCTACAACATCTACCGAGTAGCCCTGTGCTACGGCATTAAAATCAAGGTGCATTTGCGGAATTTCAAAGCTTACCTGATCACCATTTACCTTCACCTTTCGATAATCAACAAGTTTTTTAAGACTGTCAGCAATAGTTGTATCCATGAGTGTTCTCTCTTTAAACGAGAATCCCCACGCCTCCACCAGCGGCCCCACAGTACAATCGAAGAATCCGTCAGTAAGCTCAGAAACCTCTCGTGCTATATTCCAGGTATGGAGGAAGTACTCATCGGCCTTCACACTGCCTTCGGCGTTTAGCTTTGTTATTAAGGAGTTGGGGTTATATACAGATACGGAGTTATCAAAATCAGCCAGCAGCGACTCTATCTTTTCCCGACTAACCAGTGTATCAGCGCAATAGTAACTTATCCTGTAATACGTACCCTGAGTATTTCCGGTATAAGCAATAAGTTTTACATCATCATTATTACAAGAAGAGAGAAAAAGCACAAAAGAGAGAGAAAGAAAAAGGCCGGCAATAGATTTCATAATTATCTGTTTTACCGGCCAAAAATACAAAATATCAATGTTCTATCCACCAAAATCGTCAAACATGATCATCTCGGATGGGACTCCCAGGCTGTCGAGCATTTTAAATACCGCATCATTCATCATAGGCGGTCCGCAGAGGTAGTATTCTATCTCTTCGGGTTCTTCATGATCTTTAAGGTATTTATCATAAACCATTTGGTGTATAAATCCCACATATCCATCCCAATTATCCTCTTCTACAGGAGAAGATAGGCCGATATGGAATGAAAAGTTAGTATTATTATTTTCTATTTCACGGAACTCATCTTCATAGAAAAGCTCACGTTTTGATCTGCCACCATACCAGAAGGTAGCTTTTCTATCCGTTTTTACCGTATTGAACATGTGGAAGATATGTGAACGCATTGGCGCCATTCCCGCACCACCGCCAATAAACATCATCTCCTTTTTGGTATCTTTTATAAAAAATTCGCCATAGGGTCCGGAGATAGTTACTTTATCGCCAGGTTTGCGACTAAAGACATAAGAAGAACATATTCCGGGATTAACCTTCATAAAGCGCTTATTCTTTCTGTCCCATGGCGGTGTAGCGATACGAATATTAAGCATTATGATATTATCTTCTGCCGGGTGGTTAGCCATGGAGTAGGCTCTAAAAACCGTTTCCCCATTTTTCATCTTAAGGCCAAAGGCACCCAGATGCTCCCATTCTTCCCGATAATCATCATCAACTTCAATATCCTTACTAAAATCGACCTCAATAGGTGGCACATCAATCTGGATATATCCTCCGGAGCGGAAGTCCAGGCGTTCTCCTTCGGGCAGTTTCACCACAAACTCCTTGATATATGTTGCCACATTACGGTTAGATATCACCTCACACTCCCATTTTTTGATACCAAAGATTTCGGGAGCTATCTGGACATTCATATCTTCACGTACCTTCACCTGGCAACCCAGTCGCCAGTTGTTTTGTTGTTCTTTGCGTGAGAAAAAACCCGTCTCTGTGGGCAGAATAGATCCTCCGCCATCGTTCACCTGACAGGTACAGGTACCGCAAGTGCCACCGCCCCCACATGCTGAAGGAAGGAATATCTTCTCGTTAGCAAGTGTTGTCAAAAGGCTTGAACCCGGATGTACCTCCAGCTCTTTCTCTTCATTAATGGTAATGGTAACTTTTCCCTGAGGCGTAAGTTTCTGTCTGGCGTAAAGCAGCAATGCCACAAGTAATAGCATCACAATCAAAAACACTGCAATGCTCACCAGTACCACCGTTCCAATTCCTACAGATTCTATCATAATTTCTTAATTATCAATTATTAACAGTACGGTTAGATTTTTATACCCATAAAACTCATAAATGCTATTCCCATCAATCCGGTGATAATAAAAGTTATCCCCAGCCCGCGCAGTGCGGGAGGCACATTAGAGTAGCGGATTTTTTCCCTTATGGCAGCAATAGCTACAATAGCCAGGAACCAGCCTACGCCGGAGCCCAAGCCAAACGATGTTGCTTCGGCAATGGACTGATACTCTCTCTCCTGCATAAACAGTGATCCTCCGAGGATAGCACAGTTCACAGCGATAAGAGGCAAGAATATTCCCAAAGAGTTATATAATGCGGGGCTAAACTTCTCTACAATCATCTCTACCAGCTGAACCATAGAAGCTATTACAGCTATAAACATGATAAAACTCAGGAAGCTTAGATCCACGGTAGCCAGCTCAGGGCTGAGCCACTCCATAGCCCCGGGGGCAAGAATAAACTTATTAAGAAGGTAGTCGACCGGGACTGTGATACCCAAGACAAAGATCACAGCGACACCCAGGCCAACAGAAGTTTTTACGGTTTTTGAAACCGCAAGATATGAACACATGCCCAGAAAGTAGGCAAAGATCATATTATCGATAAAAACCGACTTTACAAATATGTTAATGAGATCTTGCATAATCATTTCTGTTAATGTTAATCTTCTATTAATTCACGGTTTTTATATCGCTGCACCCAAATAATGATCCCCACAGTTATGAGGGCCATGGGAGGCAGAATCATAAGGCCATTATTTTCATAGCCAATATTGTAGATACCTATTTTCTCAAGAATAGGGTATCCCCATACTGTTCCCGAGCCCAGCAGCTCACGGAAGAACGCCACGATAATAAGGATAATGCCATAACCGGCAGCATTTCCAATGCCATCAAGGAACGAAGGCCAGGGCTTGTTTGCCATGGCAAAAGCCTCAAAACGACCCATGATGATGCAGTTGGTGATGATTAGCCCTACAAATACCGACAGTTGCTTGCTTACGTCGTAGGCAAAAGCTTTAAGCACCTGATCCACAAGAATTACCAGCGATGCAATAACAACAAGCTGCACGATAATACGTATCCGGGAAGGGATCATATTACGCAGCAATGATATCACCACGTTACCAATGCCTAATACGGCCACAACAGATATCGCCATAACAAAAGCTGGTTCAACCTTAACTGTAACAGCCAGCGCGGAGCATATTCCCAACACCTGCACGGTAATGGGGTTATTTTTCCCAAGCGGTGTTGTAAGTAGTTTTCTGTTTTTTGCAGAAAACAACGGTTCTCTTTTTTTCACTTCTTCACTCATACCTTCTATTGTTTCTCGAAATATGGAACATAAAGTTCGAACGTACTCCTGATCATATCGGTGACTCCATCAGATGTTATGGTGCCACCGGAGATGGCATCAACACCATGGTCAGGGTTTATATTACTATTTTTCACTCCGCCTTTAACAACTACGACAGAGACAAACTCATCCATTTCGTAAAGTTTTTTATCTTTAAATTGCTCTTGAAATTCCGTGGTAGAGATTTCAGCGCCCAAGCCCGGTGTTTCGGCTTTATGGCTAAAAATAGCGCCCTGTACGGTATTCATATCTTCCTTCAAAGCTATGGTGCCATAAATGGGACCCCAAAGACCTTTTCCCTGCATGGGGAAAATATTTAGTCTTTTGTCACCATCACGAAAAACATATACCGGAAGGAGCACCTCAACAGTATTATCTCCTTTATGGAAGTCCTGAATATTCTTCTGTTGCTTTTTCAATTCTACATCAAAAGCTCTCTTTTCTCCTACCAACATCTCACCATTTTCATAATGACCGATGATATTTCCTTTCATATCTACCACCAGTTCTTTAACGATATACTTATCGTACATCTCCTGTGCCTTGTCGGCAGATGCCGTTATTTCTGCGGCGGCGAGGATAGTCTGCATTTTTTCATTTGTGGCATTTCTCTCCTGATATGGTTTAAGCACCATAGATGCTGCGGAAAGTAGTGCTGCCACGATAACCACCATTATGATGGCAAATCTGAATATATATCCGTTGCTATACATAATCTTGACAGTTTTATTGTTTTACAGCTACTTTGGCTCTTCTAAGTCGACGTTTTACGTTTGACTGCACCACGTAGTGGTCTATCAGGGGCGCAAAAACATTCATCAGCAGAATTGCCATCATTATACCTTCCGGATAAGCCGGGTTAAATACACGTATCAGCACAGCGAACAAACCGATAAGCAAACCATAGATCCATTTTCCGGTGTTTGTCTGAGCTGCCGTTACGGGGTCTGTTGCCATAAACACGGCACCAAAAGCAAAGCCACCCATAAAGAGTTGTTCCCATGCAGGGATCATCATAAATTCGTTAGCGCCCCAGAGATTAAAAATCAATCCCATAAGTAACCCACCGGCAAAGACGGAGATCATTATGCGATAACTGGCGATACCTGTATATAGGAGGAATATTGCTCCCAGCAGTATTGCCAGCGTGGAAGTCTCTCCGATAGTACCGGGAATAATCCCCAGGAAGGAGTCCATAGCCGATGGCATGGAGGATATATCTCCGGAAGCGGCAAGGCTCAGAGGTGTAGCTCCGCTGACACCATCAGGAAGGCCGGCTATCCATACCTTATCGCCAGAGAATTGTGCTGGGTAAGCGAAGAACAGGAATGCGCGTACCAAAAGAGCAGGGTTCATGATATTCATGCCACTACCACCAAAGGCCTCTTTTCCTATCAACACACCAAATGCTGTGGCTACAGCTACCATCCACAGTGGTATATCCGGTGGCATAAGCAAGGGAATCAAGAAAGCACTAACGATAAATCCTTCTGCTACTTCGTGTTTGCGAATATTAGCAAAGACAAACTCTATACCCATACCCACAGCGAATACGATGATTTGTATCGGCAGCCATTTCAAAAATCCAAACCAGAAGTTTTCCAGCATGGCACTCTCCTGCCCTACGGCCATAAAATGTTGATATCCTACATTCCACATACCAAAAAGAGCTGCGGGAATAAGTGCCAGGACAACAAATATCATGGTACGTTTCATGTCGATAGAATCGCGGATATGTGATCCGGTTTTTGTTACCGTTGGAGGCACAAAAGCAAAGGACTCAAAAGCCTCAAAAGTATAATAGAAACTATCCAGCTTACCACCTTTTTCAAAATGTGGCCGGATGTTATCAAATAGTTTTCTTACTGGTTTCATAAAAATATCTTTGATGCAGCATTAATTCATCTCTTTTCTCAAGTAATCGAGACCATCACGCACGATTTTCTGCAGGTTCTCTTTGGAAGTATTAGCAAACTCTGCCAGGGCAAAATCTTCTGGCCCCACTTCATAGATACCAAGGTTTTCCATCTCATCAATATCTTTAATCATGATAGCTTTGATAAGAAACATGGGTAGGATATCCATAGGCAGGAATCGTTCCATCTCTCCTGTAACGACAAAGGATCGTCTTCCTCCGTGCATTTTAGTATCGAGACGATACCTTTTATTTGGGGTCAGCCACGAGAAAAAAGCCCTTGAGGCGGAATATTTTTTAAATCCGGGGAGTATCCATCCTATGAATTCTGAGTCGTCGCCTTCGGGGATAACAGTAATCTGATTATCATAGAAACCGAGATATCCGTCATGTTGGATTTTTGTTCCTGTCAAAACATTACCGCTAATGACACGATTTTTCACTTCCGCGAGGTTCTCTTTCACCATATTGGAGATTTGTGCACCCCCCGTAAGGCGGAAATATCCGGGTCGCATCACCTGGGAACCGGTGAGAGCCACCAGGCGGGAGTCATCATAATGACCCGTAAGAAACAGCCTACCGATGCGCATCACCGCACATGGCGAGAGCATCCACGCTACCTCGTCCTTATTAAGAGGGTCGAGGTGATGAAGCTGAACCCCCGGTATTCCGGAAGGATGAGGACCCTCGAAGTGGTTTAATTGAACTCGCTTTGAATTCTCAAAAACCTTTGATGCCGGGATGCCTTTTTTTAGGTTGAGATGCACTACTCCATCTGTCAGTTTCGCCAGAGCATCAAGGCCAATTTGAAACTCTGTTCCATGACCATGAACAAGGATATCGTAATCAGGAGCCAGCGGCGTTGAGTCGAAAGCACTAATAATAATTGTTTTGGGCTTTTTATCATAATCAGCAACGATAGCATATGGCCTTTGGATTAGTGTTGGCCACAACCCTGATGAAAGAAGACGTTCTTTTATCTCTTCACCGCTAAGGTTGCCAGGATCATCTTTACCAAAATCAACAAAGTCCTGATTGTCATCCGCTTCGATACGTATTTCCATCAGGACTCTCTTCTCACCTCTCACTATGGCTTTAACAGTGCCACTCACCGGAGATACAACTTTAATTGACTCCCGGTACTTATCAAAAAACACCGGTGTTCCGGCCTTGACGGTGTCACCCTCTTTTACCAAAAGCTTGGGATAGACCCCCGGAAAATCCGTTGGCTTTAAAGCATAGTGCCGCGTCTCCAGAGGAGTTATGGTCTTCTCAGCAGCACCCAAAAGCTTTATATCAAAACCTTTCTTGAGTTTAATGCTTCTCGACATAAATTAATTATTACTTTGGTTTATAGTAGAAGAAACAAACATATATAAATATGTTGATATATCAATATTAATTTTATTTCGATTTACGTCATTACAACATTTTCAATAAGAAGATGTTCATACTAAAAAGAAACTTTCTTAATTCGCCTATTTTCTTAATTTTGGATGCAAATTAAATCTGCAATGATAAAAAAAAATCTTCACGTTAATATTACTGTACAGCAAACATTTCTCATGGTGTTTCTATATGTAATATTGACGGTCTCTTCAGCCTTTTCTCAAAACCTTGAAGACCAACAGGCAGCCCGCCCGGATCAGATATTTTCAGAAAACATCAAAACCATTCAAATCAACAGACAGGGTGTAGATATCGGAGATCCGATTCTTGTTCTCAATGAAGATGTGACTCTTGAGTGCTCTTTTGATGACCTCGACGCAGATTACAAGGATTATAAATTCACACTTGTTCATTGCGATCCATGGTGGAAGCCTACCGAAGGTCTGGTAAAAGATGATTACCTGGAGAGTTATTATTATGAAGATTACATCAGAGATTATGATCCTTCATACAACACAACCACACCTTTTATACATTACAGTTTTTCTTTCCCCAATGAGAACATAAAACCCATCATAAGCGGGAATTATAAGCTTATCGTCTTTGAAGATTCTCCGGAGAAGCCTGTCTTCACAAGGGGGTTTATGGTTAGCGAACAAATTGTGGGCATGGATGGCAGGATAGCGAAATCTGCCAATCCCATCAACAGGGCTGAAGTGCAGCAGCTATTTTTCAATATCAATCTAAACAGTTTCTATCCGGAAGATCCTTATAGGAATATGGAGATCATTGTTTCCCAGCATGGCCGTTGGGATAATGAGATTAAAGGAGTAAAACCCTCAATGATTATGAACAACAAGCTTCATTTCGATCAGGAAGGGATGATTGTTTTCAATGGTAATAACGAATTTCGTTATCTGGATTTAAAGAGTCTTAGATACTTAGCTCCAAAAGTTAATCAGGTAAGCATTGTTGAGGGCAGGTACGAAGCATATATCAGTGATCGTAAGCCTTCACGATTTCTCGCCTACCAGTATCGCGAGGACATCAATGGCAAATACCTCATTCACACCGAAGACGGGCGCAATGCAGCTACGGAATCGGATTATGTACTGGTAAAGCTTTTTCTGCCTTACGACAAACCTATTGCCGGCGGTAAGTTGTATGTCACAGGTGATTTTTGCAACTGGCAATATCTCGAAGAGAACAGAGCTATCTACAGTCCGGGGCAAGGCGGTTATATAGCAAATTTATTTTTAAAACAGGGATATTACAATTACACCTGGGCAGTGGTAGAGCTCGGCAAGCTGCCGGCAGATGCGGCCTTTATCGACGGCACATTCTCCGATGTTCAAAACTTGTATGTTGTAAGGATGTATTACAAAAATCCGGGGGATTACCATTACAGGTTAATCGGGCGCCATATATTTAATTCGTCGGAGAATTTTTAATCTATTCGTAACGCAGCGATTCTATGGGGTCGACATTTGCGGCGCGTGATGCGGGGATAATTCCCGATAGCAGAGCTACCACCAGGCACAGTCCTACCCCAAGGAATATCCATAACCAAGGGATAAAGAAGCTCACCTTTAAGGATATTGACAACAAATTTCCCATGGCTATACCCAGAATAATGCCTGCTACACCACCTATCTGAGCAATAACAATTGCCTCCATAAGAAACTGATTACGAATAGCTTGACTTGTAGCTCCCACAGCCTTACGAATTCCGATTTCACGGGTGCGTTCGGTAACAGAGACAAGCATAATATTCATCAGTCCTATGGCAGCACCCAGGAGAGTAATAAACCCAATCACTGTAGCAGCTATTCTCAGGTTTTTAATATTATCAAATAATAATTCCGAGAGGCTGTCGCTCTTGGAGATTTCAAAGCTGGAGTCATCCTCGGCCATATCTTTTCGTATTACACGAAACAGCCCTTCAGCTTCACCGATAGCGCTGTTCAGAAGTTCAGCTCTGTCAACGGTAACATTTATGGTATAGTTCATATTTGGCCAGCCAAACCTGACTCTGGCGGTATGAACCGGGATAATCATCCTGTTATCCTCGCTAAAGCCCATTGTCTGGCCTTTCTCCTCCATCACTCCAACAACCACATATCTTTTATTGCCCACGGTAATCTCTTTTTCAAGAGGTGATTCATTTTTCTCGAAAAGATCGCGGGCTATACTGGCTCCAATAATGGCGACATTGCCGCCGAACTGCATCTCTGCCTGTGAGAAAGCTCTTCCCTGCGCAAGCTTCACCCCTGCGGTAGTAATATAATTGGCATCGGAGCCAATAACACCAATGTTAGGGTTGGTAAGTTTAGATCCATGTTTTACTGTTGCACCACCACTAACCCAAATAGAGACAGATGCGTGAGCACCTTCCATATCAAATTCGTCCATAAAACGTTTGGCTTCATCAAAAGTGATAGTTCTGTAATTCCGTGCTTTGGTGCGTCGCCCTCCCACGTTTACTCGTAGCGATCTGTTTTGAATAGAGAAGGTATTGGCTCCCATCATAGCCAGGTTCTCCTGAAAATAGTATTTTATGGCATCGATGGAAGTAAGTATCCCCACCAAAGACATTATACCCAGAGCAATAATCATTATGGTAAGAGTAGTCCTGAGCCCGTGGCTTCGTATTGACGCCAATGAGATGGCAATATTTTCCCTTACCAGTGCAGGCATGTCAGTCTGTTTTTTGTCCGTAAGCCAAATCGCCGGCATCGCCCAGTCCCGGCACTATATACGACTTGGCGGTCAGCTCATCATCAATGGCAGCAGTCCAAATGGAGACACCATTGAGAGGCAGGTTACGGCGCAAGTAGTTGTTTCCCTCTATGGATGAGATAACCGAAACAATATGCACATGTGCGGGGAGGCCAAAACGTTTCAACTCTTTATAAGTAAGAAGCAGCGAGGCTCCAGTGGCAAGCATCGGGTCGGCGAGTATCACCGTTTTACCGCTAATATCAGGAACCGAAGCGTACTCCAGCTGGATCTCAAATTTATTACCTACAGTATGTTTCCTGTAGCAGCTGATAAATGCTGAAGGAGCATGATCGAAATAATTCAGAAAACCCTGATGAAAGGGCAGCCCGGCACGCAGGATGGAGGCAATAACAGGCTCATCAACAGGCAGATCCATCTCCGCAACGCCTAGACCCGTAACGATCTCCTGCGGAACATAATTCAATGTTTTGCTTATCTCAAAGGCGAAGATCTCACCAATGCGTTCAATATTACGACGAAACCGCATTGAATCCTTCTGAATCTGCTCATCGCGGAGTTCAGAAAGAAACCGGTTAATAATACTGTTTTCTTTTCCCAGGTTATGAATCATAGTCAACGCTTTTGACGATTAATACTTCTCTTAGTTACAAAGGTAATAAATAATAGGTGGTAACAAATCCTTATATTTTCTGTTCGCAATACTATCTAAACAAAAGCGGCTTCACTATTCGGGGCACTCGGGCGTCACGCCATGAGGGGTAATATATTGGTGTTGACCCAAATGAACGATAAAAACGGGCCAGATTTTCATCGTTAGAGCCCTCGAAGTCAAGGGTGATATGCATCTCCGAATGTTCCTGAATATATTTATCCAAAAGAAAAGGCATGGCACCGGTTTTTTTTCCCTCCTCGCTGTTTCCACTAAAAAGAAAAATAAGTGACTTACGGCTCTTCAGGAATACTGCTGCTGCGATTAATTCATTGCGTGGCGACAATACGCCCAGGGTATCAAATCTGTTTTTATGTATTCCGGTATATAGTAACTTCTGCAACACCATATATTGCTTATCGCCCCAGCCTTCAACATCCCTGCCTCTATCGTTACGAAAAAGCCGAATTATCTCTTCCGGCCGGATATGTTGCATGACACTATTAGATGCTTTGACAGATTTTTTCAGGTTACGCTTCAGATTTTTGCTGTATACGCTGCGCAGACTATCATACGAATCAATGAGATCCAGTTCATGATTCAGGTTTTTTATTTCAGATACCGGAAGATGGTTATGAGTATTAAGATTTATATTAATATAAAGATATTTTTTTGGTATAGCATTGAGAAAAGCTTTTACAACAGTGCTATCCATCTGTTTTACAGAGAATACTCCCAGTTGTTGTACAAACAGTGGTTGGATAATATAGCTCATACCATATTTCTTTTTCACCGGCAGAGGCATCACCCTTTCATAGTCGCCTTGCACCAGGGCGCACCAATCGGGAGAGACAACATCGAGATACCAGGATTCCGAATATGGGATACCATTAAATGCTGTGTTGATACAGTGGTCCCATTTTTTCAGATCTATCTTATCATGAGAAAGAAATATGATCTCTTTTTGCGCCATATTATTTCTGGTTTCCCTTTTCTATTAAATGGTCACAAACATCTTTCCAGCCTACCCATCGTCCTCTCTCTCCCAGAGATTCATTATGCCACAGCGATATAAAGTGGCCATTCACTGCTCTTACCTCTTCCACAAGGGTATCAATTATCGCCTTAGCTTCAGCAGGAGTTTTTTGCAGATAGTCCCGAAGCGTTCCATCCATAAAGGCAAAGGGAAATATCCGCAACCCAGTTATTTGTTCAATTTCCAGATCATAGAAATAGTACGGAGAACATATTCCCGCGCGAAAGCCATAATCGTCGGCATAGCCCATAGTATAGTCTTCCCGGATACCCAATCCCGCCAGAGTGCGGTATGTGGCAGGCATATCCAGGCGCAGAAAATGCTGGCGACTTCTAAAGACAGATCTGCGGATGATACTCTTCAAACGGGAAATCTCCTCGAGCACACGCTCAGGGTTATTCCGCGATTCATAAGAAGGGTGTATCCCTACGGCAGCATAATCGGCGATACGTTTTATTAAATCCTGGAAGCGAATATTATTGTGGCTAATATTTTTATCATACTTACTATAATCGCCCAAAAGAATAAAGAAAACCATATCAATAGGCCGCTTTCGCTGATATGTAAACAGATGATTAAAACTGTCGAAGGGGTCATTTTCTTTGCCGCGTAGTACTTTAATCCGGTATTTCAAGGCATCTAAATCTCTGTTTTTTATATCCCCTAAAACACCTCCTATTGTTCTTATAAAACCTTTATTTCGTATCGCCCAGGCAGAATCAATATCAACAGTAAGGGTAAATTTATACTGTGTTCCCGGGGGATTAAACGCAGGGAATAGCGCCACTATTTTTTCTTTAAGATGAAGCGCATAATGGTTTACTACCGGCGTATGCAGAAAATTATTTTTCGCCGCGACACTCTCCTTAGATTGGAATCGCCCATGTTCATCGGCACGAAACGGGAGATACTCCTCATATCGGGTCACAAGAAAAAACGTTGCAGAGAATGGGTCGTATGGTAAAGCACCTCCTGTAACGGGGAAGAGGCAGCTGATGTCGTTATATTGTAATGCGCGGGCATCCACATCACCGATTCCTTTTGCCAACAGCAACCCGCAAGGGACAATATGAACACCGGCGGGGCATGGCTTCGCGCTGTACCATACTTTTTCATCCTGATACTCTTCATACGCAGAAGCACTGGTAGTAACCCCCACATCCACACCAAGTAATTCCCTAAAGATCAAACCTGTAACATAATCCACACGGGATGTTTTATTATCAGAATATACCAGTACCATAGGATTTCCAAATTTTGAGCACAAGATAATAAAAATAAAGCCCTGAAGAGAATATCTGTCCTTGGGCGAAAGATTTTTAGTAACTTTGTTTGCCAAAAAAGAAGCAAAACAGATGGAGAACTTCATTGTATCAGCAAGAAAATACAGACCACAGACTTTCGAAAGTGTTGTAGGACAGAATCATATCACCGGCACATTAAAAAACGCCATTCGTAATAATCAGTTAGCGCAGGCATTTTTATTTTGCGGACCACGGGGAGTGGGAAAAACTACTTGTGCCAGGATATTCGCCAAGGTTATCAACTGCCAGAATCCCGGAGACAATATGGAGCCCTGCAATGAGTGCGAATCATGCACCTCTTTTAATAACAATGCTTCTTTCAACATCCACGAGCTTGATGCGGCATCCAATAACAGCGTCGATGATATCAGGAACCTGGTAGATCAGGTGAGGATACCGCCGCAGGTTGGTAATTACAAGGTATATATCATTGATGAGGTTCACATGCTCAGCGCGGCGGCATTCAACGCCTTTCTAAAAACACTTGAGGAACCGCCGCCCTATGCCAAATTCATCCTCGCCACCACCGAGAAGCATAAAATTATCCCTACGATTCTCAGCCGGTGTCAAATCTTTGATTTTAAACGCATCACCATAAACGATATCGCCGCTTATCTCGCCTGGGTTGCCCAACGCGAAGGCGTAACAGCGCAGAAGGAAGCACTACATATCATTGCACAGAAGGCCGACGGTGCCATGCGCGACGCGCTATCTATATTCGACCAGCTGGTGAGTTTCTCCGGCAACGAAATTACGTACCAAAACGTTATCGAAAACCTCAACGTCTTGGACTACGATTACTACTTCAGGCTTACGGATTGTCTCATACAGAAAGATATTAAAAATGCACTCTTAATATTAAATGATATTATCAGCAATGGTTTCGACGGCCAGCATTTCATGATAGGATTCGGTTCCCACCTGCGCAACTTACTGGTGAGCCGCGACCCGGCAACTTTTAAGCTCCTGGAAGAGAGCGAGAGTATCGGAGAACGCTACAAACAACAAGGCGCCACATGCAGCGAGATGTTTATCATCGAATCGTTAAAAAAACAAAACCAGGCCGATGTACAGTACAAATCAAGTAATAACAAACGCCTGCTGCTGGAGTTGATGCTTATAGAGTGTGCCCTCACAGGAGAAAAGATCACCCCCTCTGCCGCAGCAGAGCAAAAAAAAAATGAACCCGCCGCGGTAACAACGACAGCGGCATCAACAACGACCCCGGCAGTTCCAACAGCAACGACTCCGGCAACACCTCAACCTTCAGTAGAGAAAGAGATTGTAATACCGGAAAGGATAAAAAAAGCACCCTCCGGCATCAAAAAAGGAAAAGGCACTCTCTCTATCCGCAAAGAAGAAGAAAACACCCTGGAGAGAGATCGTAAAGAGCGCAACATAAGGGAAGAGATAAAAGCCTGCACAGAACCCTTTGACGAAAGCCGATTGCTTGAAGTATGGAACGAATATGCAGAGCAACACCGTGAAGATAAACTACTGCATACTGCCCTCACTACGTTTCCGCCACATCTGGAAGAAAATGATAATATCGTCCTTACCATAGAGAACAGGGTTCAGGAGAATAACATGAAAATATATCAGGCCGATATGATGGAATATCTTCGCATGAAACTGAGAAATAACAACATCTCACTGACAATAAAAATTACGGAACAGAAGAGAGAAGTGAAGGCATATACCGCCGAAGACAGATTTAAAGAGATGGGACAAAAAAACCCCAACCTTTTTGAATTACGAAAAAAGTTGGGGCTCGAACTGGAGTTTTAAGAAATATTATTCAGGTAACAAGATAAACTCCATACTCTGTGTGTTAAGGAATCGATTTGCGGCATCCTGAATATCCTCTGCCGTGATACTATTGATAAGCGTTATGTATATCTCAGTACTTCCACACGCAATATCATAACGATCATTTTTCGACAACGTTTTAAGCCAGTAACGGTTATCTTTAATATTCTCGGCACGTGTTTTAATCATATTCTCTTTAAAACCTTTAACATCTTTCGCGGCAGGGCCATTATTTTTAAGGGCTTCAATCTCGCGATAGACAATCTTTTTTAGCTCTTGTGCTCTGTCAGGAGCTGTGTTAAACATTACGATAAATCTATAGTGCTCCCAGGGCAATTTGTATTGACTCAGTTGCACCATCACGCCATAGGTACCACCTTCGTCTTCACGGATTGTTTCGGTATATCGCACATCGAGGATATCCTTAACAGCCCCCATAAGGATACGGTCTCTGTCGTTATCATAATCAAACTCTCCCGGCATAACGATAGCTACGGTACCCTGTGGCGTTTCCATAGATCTTTTTATCTCTTTATATATACTTTTTTCCGGTGGTCGTACATTGTGGTCTGTAACATACTCTTCTCTCTGTGTCATTGGTAACCCACCCAGCCACAACTCTATGAGCGGGCGTGCTTCTTTGGGGTCTATGTTACCCACGAAATAGAATGTAAATCCTGAGGGGTCTCCAAAACGGCGGCGAAAGATTCTGTATGCCCTGTCGGCATCCACCCTCTCCAGATATTCGACAGTAAATGGCTCCACACGAGGGTGGTACTGAGCCATTGTAGTAGTAATGGTATCCATAAGTGCCGTTGTTGGATTTGCCGATCTGTTCTCCACCATACCACGGGTTCGCGTCATCAAGCCCTCTACGGCATCGTTATCAAGGCGTGGCTCAGTGAAATAGAGATATGTCAGCTGCAGCATCGTCTCAAAATCTTTGGGGCTGCAACTTCCCTGGAACCCTTCCGAATCATCATATATATATGGTGTCACATTAACCACTTTTCCGGAGAGCATCTTTTGAAGTGAGTTTTTATCATGCTTACCTATTCCGCTCTCGGTGATAATATCGGTAGCAACATTTGCGCTGGGTAGATACTTGGTTTGAACAGCAGAGATTCCACCATGGCTCCAAGCGGTCATAAGAATCTCATCATCTTTAAAATCAGTAGGTTTAAAGACAACAGTAACACCATTTTTCATCGTCCACGTCTCCGTGCCAAGTTCTTTATTCTTTGATCGCTTGTGGCGTTTACCTTTTTCAGGGATCACAGATACCAGTGGAGCATCAGAAACTTTATCCTCATAAGGCTCAAGTTTTATCTGTTCAATCCTGGCAAGCAGTTCATGAATCTCACTCTCAGCAGGCATTGTCACATCCTCTTTATCAGGGCCGGAGACAACTACGGCACGATTTTCTTTACGGATATATCTCTTTGCCAGGTCGTTGATCTCTTGAAGCTCTATTTCCGGGAGTGTCTTCTTAACAAGGTCATAATCAAACGCGATACCTGGTATAGGTTCTCTTTCCAGGAAGTGAGACTGATACTGATTCATATATTCAGAGGATTTCTTCTTATCCCTCTCTTTATACATCTTTTCAATCATAGAGAAAAGATCCTCCTTGCTTCTTTCAAATTCAGATTCAGTAAATCCATACTGCAATACGCGTTGGTTTTCGATCAGCACGGCCTCCATGGCGCTCAATGCCTGCCCTGAATTCGCGATGGCGCCTGCCATGTATGCATCCACCGTGCGGACATAAGGGATATATGCTGAAAAGCCATACATGAAAGGTGGCGTTTTGGAAGTCATAAGCTCATTCAGACGCTGGTTGATCATTATGGTATATAGCTGTTGAAGAATACTCTCGCGATAATATGTCAAATCTTTAACCGCCGGCGGATCGTGCTTATAGAACACCAATGCCATGGTTTGCGTTGCCTCCTTATCCGTCACTATTGAGACGTAAGTCTCTTCGTGCCCGGGAACCCGAAACTCCTCGCGAGGTCGTTTGTTTTCCGGATTCTCAAGGCCACTAAACTGTTCAATAATTTTTTGCTCTATTACATCAGCATCAAAGTCGCCGACAGCAATAACAGCCTGCAGGTCAGGGCGATACCAGTCGTGGTAAAACTCACGGATAGTTGCATATTCATGATTATCAATAATATCAATATCACCAATAATGTCATGCTCGGCATATTTAGAATCTCTGAAAACCACTTTCTGGTATTCGTTCATCATGCGGAAGTCGGCGCCACGGCGCACCCTCCACTCTTCATGGATCACACCACGTTCGTTGTCAATCTCTTCCGCGTCAAACGACACCTTTCCGGCCCAGTCATGAAGTATTAACAAAGCAGTATCCACGTTTCCGGGGATATTCACCGGAACCTTTTGCAGCATATAGGTGGTATTATCATGCGCGGTATAAGCATTTATCTCCGGCCCGAATTTCATGCCTATGGACTGCAGCCATTGTACTATTTCATGTTTTTCAAAATTCTCTGTACCGTTAAAAGCCATGTGCTCACAAAAGTGTGCAAGACCATTTTGCTCGGGGTTTTCAAGTATAGCACCAGCATTTACCACAAGATAAAACTCGCCCCTGTCTTCGGGAATAGCATTCTCACGGATGTAGTAAGTTAATCCATTTTCCAGCTTGCCATAACGAACAGCGTCATCCATTGGCACAGGCTGCGACTCACCCTGTGCAAATAACGCACTTATTGTCAGGATCATACCAAACAATAATCCGGTTTTAATAAAATGTATTTTCATATATCAAGTTTTAGTTTTTAGTTTTAAGTACAGACTCTGATATCGATAAAACGTTACATAAAAACATGTCTTTAGAAGTTAAATCGTTCAGGGTGTTTTCCTTTTTTTCCCATGTAAAAGTTTCTTATGATGGTAAAGTCAGCCTTGTAGTGTCCGGTGGGATGAATAACAGGCCCCACATAGGCTTCTTTTTTTTCAAAATCGAGGGTGCTAAGTACTATGGGAACATTAGACCGCGTGGCAATATAGTAGAACCCTCGTTTCCAGCGCTTCACCAACGACCGTGTGCCCTCGGGTGTTATTAGAACATACAGCTTATCATGCTTGTGAAACAGACGTGAAACCTTCACAACCATATTATTTTTCCGTCCCCGGTCAACAGGGATACCACCCAGGTACTTCAAATAGGGCCCCAGGGGCCAGAAGAACGCCTCCTTCTTGATTAAAAAGCGAACATTTATCTCAAGAACATTGACCATCAGCCGTCCGATAACAAAATCCCATAAGCTGGTATGTGGCGCCATGATAACGATACATTTATCGATATCCGGAGGGAACGAATTTCCTATTGTCCATCCCATCTTTTTAAGAATAAAAGCCGATAAGCGTTTTTTCATTGAAAAAGATTTAATACAAAAGTACAAGAAATCGTGAATATCCCATAACGAAAACCGCTGTTATGTGAAGGAGGCAAAATTAATCTCTTTGCTTGGGTTGGGTTCGCTACGCTGCCAATGTCGGTTGCTGACCTGACAGGTTTCTTTTCTCCTGTCAGGTCTGAACTTGAAAACCATCATAGCTAAGAGGTTGCTTCGTCGCGGCGCGGGCAATGACAGGGCATTAGGTTGCTTCGCTACGCGGGCAATGACAACGCTGTTTGTTATGTTATTAAGCGCTCTTGCAGAGCGCGGATGGCTAAAGCCATCGCCGGGAGAGGGCTTTGAGATGGCTTTAGCCATTTTATACGCAGCGATCGTTGTAGGTGTCATTGGCAATGCAGTGGTCGACCCCTATTTTCTATTCTTCAGGCTTCACAAAAGGAATTGAAAAATAAAATGATGCGCCGCCGCCAGGAGTGTCCTTCAAAGAGATTTCGCCACCCATAAGCATTACCAAGTTCTTAACAATAAATAGCCCCAACCCGTTACCGCCGGATTGGTACATGTCAGACTGCCGGAAACGATCGAACACTATGGTTTTATATTTATCATCAATACCGACTCCGGTATCCACAACAAAAAACTCCAGCATACCATGATCCTTAACTTCATAGCCAAAGGAGATAGAGCCCTCAGCAGTAAATGTTATAGCGTTAGAGAGCAGATTGCCGATAATTTGCCGCAGTCGCGATTCGTCAACCATACACAACGACTCTTCGTCGGGGAGCGCCTTTAACAGTTGCAGCTTCGGGTTGGCAGCCCCTTCAGGCATAGATTGAGTAAACTCGGCCAAAAGTGCCTCAAGAGTAGCATTGATATTTGTCGCTAAATCACTTATTTTCAACTGATTAGCCTCAATTTTCGAGACATCAATGACGTCATTAATTACTGTCAGCAACTGCCGGGAGCACTTTTTAATAATACCCGAATACTTCTCTCTATTACCATCCTCTGCTTTGCTCAAAAGGCTTGAAAAACCAATAATTCCGTTTAGTGGTGTTCTGATTTCATGAGACATATTGGCAAGAAAAGCACTCTTCAGGCGGTCACTCTCTTCGGCTCTGTTTAAGGCCTCAATAAGTGTCAATTCCGTTTGATGTTGCTTCTTCAGCGCCAGTTTCAGGTCACGAGTCTTCATCCTGATTCGTCGTCGCATAAGAGTCATCCCTATAAAGGAAAAAAGGATAACAAAAATTAAAACACCCACAATAAGCCAAAGGTTATTGATTATCAACGCCTGTATCTTTCTGCCCTGATAAACACCAAACCATTTTTCATATATCTTTTCATACTCTCCTGTTTGCTTAAGCACAATAAGAGCCTCATTAATACTATGTATCAATTCCGGGTTGTCACTATGCACAGCGTAGCAATATTTACGCTCCATAAGATCAACCTGGCAATCATAAATATTTGATATATTATGCCTGGCAAGGTAATAGAACCCCACAATTCTGGGCATCAGAGCGAAATCACCCTCGTTATCTGCTAAGGCGAGAACAACCTCTTCAGGGCTGGTTTTAAGCACAATACTGTCACCAAGGCTGTTTTCCAGAACATAATCATGCATTATATCACCTTTTTGCACTATCAGCACAGCATCATTTAAATCATTTATGCCAGAGATACGGTGCGTTCTTTTGGCAAAAACCACATAATGAATATAGTTATGAGGCAGTGAAAACAGAGTGTTTTCACTCCGTGATTCAGAGTAAATAAAGCCCGTCACCCCATCCACAAGGCCTGTTTCAAACATCGAACGAGCCTCGCTCCATGGCAACAAGGAAATCTCAATATCCTCTCTCAGGACTTTATCTATCGCCTGCAGAAGCTCTACATTAAAGCCATCAGGCTCACCAATATCATTTATGAATTCATTGGGAGGAAAATCACTGTCTCCCACAAAATGGAACGCTGCCTCCTGAGACATGCATATACAGGAAACAGAAAACATCACAAAAAGAGACAATATCTTAATCAGTTGCGGCTTCATAATATTTTTTATCAACGTAAAAGTACAAGAAATGCAGGTACTATCCATTTCTTTAACCCACTTTTGTTAATAAATATTTCAAGATTCTATGTCATAACAACTCTACGATATAAAAAAAATACTAAATTTGAGTAATTTTTCTACTCATTATTGCCACTTACCCCCTGGACTGAGATGGCGAAGCAGTATCTATACCTAAGAACAACAACACCCCCAAAACTTTACAACGTAGTGCTAGATAGCCTTATAACTTCAAAAACAAGGGTCAAATTATTATTGAAGTTCTTCCTCAATAGTAATAATGCTTCTTATCTCCGTAGCTTGTCAATAGAATTCAACGAATCTACCAATGCCATTCGTGGAGAGCTCAACAGATTCGAAAATGCCGGACTTTTAGAGTCCTTTAGTAACGGAAACAAAAAGATGTATCGTGCCAACACTAAGCACCCGCTCTTTAACGACATCCACAACATCCTGCTAAAACATACCGGCATAGATAGAATCATCGACACCATCCTAAATGAAATCGGTGAGCTAAGACAGGCGTGGGTAGTGGGTGAATTTGCCAAAGGTAACGACAGCAACATGATTGACCTTATTCTGGTGGGTGGCGGTATAGAAACGAGTTTTCTTAATAAGCTGATCACCAAAACAGAAGAGATTATAAAAAGAAAAATACGATATATCATACTCACTGAAAAGGAGCTCCCGGGATACATCGACTCCTTCCCCGAAGCCCTGCTCCTCTTCATGGGAGAATAATACGCTTCGACGACAATACGTTAACAACGACAACACGACAAACCCCGAATAACGCCACCAACGACCATGACCTTTCAAAGCATCTTCGTACTATTCGTTATCTGCGCCATGATTTTCGCTCTGATGAAGGATATGCTCCGTCCCGGGTTGATACTTCTCACGGCGTTAATCATACTTATGGCCTTCGGTATCATCACCACCGAGGAGTCGCTGGCAGGCTTCTCCAACAAAGGTATGATCACCGTGGCGATGCTGTTCCTGGTGAGTGAAGGAGTTCGCCAAACGGGTGCCCTGAACTACCTGGCGCAAGTTACACTGCCAAAGAAAAAAGCCGCTATCCCCAGGCTGCTGGTGCAGATAATGGTTCCGGTAACGGCTCTATCGGCATTTCTCAACAACACACCAGTAGTCATCATATTCGCCCCAGTGGTACGTAAATGGGCCGAAAAACTTAATCTGCCACCATCAAAATTCCTTATCCCTCTCTCCTACGCCACCATATTCGGCGGCATGTGTACACTTATTGGCACCTCCACAAACCTGGTGGTACATGGACTTATGCTCGAGAATGGAATGCAGGGAATATCTATGTTTGAACTGGCGAAAGTGGGAATACCTTTAGGCATTGCCGGATATCTATATATGCTCATCCTCGGCAACAGGCTGCTGCCAAAAGGAAGAATCTCGCTTAAAAATAACCATAAAGATTTTAGAGAATATCATTACGAATTCCTGATCCCCGAAAATAGCTCCTTCAAAGGTCAAAAGATTTTTAATGGCATCATCACAAAGCTAAAAGAGGTCAGTGTCATCAGCATCCACAGAGGCGATGAGGTTATAAATACCTCTTTTGGCGAATATTATATCGAAGCCAACGACAGGCTCGTGGTGGCGGGAAAATCCGACGCCCTGGAGATCCTCATCGAGCAGTCGGGAATAATTTTCTTGCCCCTGGAGGCAGCAAAAGCCAATATCCCCAAGGAGGAACAACGGCAGGTGGAAGCAGTACTCTCACAACGCTTTCCCGGATTAGGAAAAACCATTGGCGACTTCGACTTCTACAGCCATTACCGCGCGGTAGTAGTGGCAGTACACCGCAACGGAGAACAAATAACCGGCGACCTGGAGAATATAGAGATGAAAACCGGCGACAATCTTATCCTTATCACCGACGACACCTTCATCAGAAACTGGGGCGACTCCAGGGTGTTTTATATGGTATCCTCCAAAGGAGAGATCCCCGCAACAAAAAACTATACCAAAACGGCACTGGCAATAATTTTTACCGCCATAATGGTGCTGGGAGCCACGTTCGGAAAGCATATCCCATATAAAACCGGTAACACCCTCGACATGTTCTACTTCTCGTCGCTTGTGGCAATGCTGATGGTATGGACAAAAATTATCCCGGCAAACAAATACACACGACATATCAGCTGGGACATACTCATCACCATTGCCTGTGCCTTTGGCATCAGCAAAGCAATGCAGAATGCGGGCCTGGCAGAAGTTATCGCCACGGGAGCCATTAGCCTGGTGGAAAATATGGGACCCCGAGCGGTGCTTGCAATGATATACCTTATCACAACGATCTTCACCGAGATTATCACCAACAACGCCGCAGCAGCACTGGTGTTCCCAATAGCAATCAGCGCCGCAGCTCAGATGGGAGTCAGCCCTACACCGTTCTGCATAGCAATAGCAATAGCCGCATCGGCAAGCTTTAGCACACCCATAGGCTATCAGACAAACCTAATAGTACAAAGCCTCGGTAACTACAAGTTCAAAGACTATCTGAAAATAGGAATACCGCTGAACATAATCTCATTCCTGGTGTCCTTATATGTGATACCGCAATTTTGGGCATTCTAATGATTAAGAAGAAAAATATTTACCCCGTATTTGACAGATCCTTGACAAGGGAAGACAAAGAGAAATTCCTGGGACAAAGGTCAAAGGTGCTATGGTTTACCGGCCTCTCAGGAGCAGGAAAGTCAACGCTATCCATCGCCATCGAGAAGGAGCTCTTTAACCGCGGATTCGTATGCCAACTGCTGGACGGTGACAACATCCGCAGCGGCATAAACAGCAACCTGGGATTTTCTATTAAAGCGCGAAAAGAAAATATACGAAGAATAGCAGAGGTCTCCAAGCTATTCAAAGACAGCGGAATAATAATTATTGCGGCATTCGTCAGCCCCACCAACGAGATCAGAAATATGGCTCGCAACATAATCGGCGCCGACGACTACCTGGAGATATTTGTCAACCCGCCACTAGAGGTGTGCGAACAGAGAGACACCAAAGGGCTCTACAAAAAAGCACGACGCGGATTGATAAAAGACTTCACAGGGATATCCTCGCCATTCGAGAACCCAAAAACACCATTTATCGATATCGACACCTCTATATATAATGTCCAGGAGAGCACAGAGATAATACTCAAAAAGATAATACCACATATCACATCGAAAAACCCCCCATATGAAGAACTATAATTTAACACATCTAAGAGAGCTGGAAGCAGAAGCTGTGAACATCATCCGCGAAGTAGTAGCGGAGTTCGAGAACCCCGTGATGCTCTACTCCATAGGTAAAGACTCCTCCGTGATGGTGCGCCTGGCAGAGAAAGCCTTCGCACCCGGAAAGGTGCCTTTTCCACTTATGCATATCGACTCCAAATGGAAATTTGCTGAAATGATAGATTTCCGGAAGCACTATACCGAAAGAAATAACTGGGATCTTATTGTGGAATATAACCACGACGGCTTTGAAAAAGGAATCGGACCCTTCTCCCACGGCAGCAAGATTCACACCGACGTTATGAAGACCCAGGCGCTGCTGCAGGCCCTCGACAAGCACCAGTTCGACGCCGCTTTTGGTGGCGCCCGCCGCGACGAAGAGAAGTCACGAGCCAAAGAGCGTATCTACTCCTTCCGCGACAAGTTCCACCAGTGGGATCCAAAAAACCAACGCCCCGAGCTATGGAACATATACAACGCCAAAGTACATAAAGGTGAATCCATCCGTGTATTCCCCATCTCCAACTGGACGGAGCTTGACGTATGGCAGTATATTCGATTGGAAAAAATCCCCATCGTGCCCCTATATTTCGCCAAAGAACGCCCCGTAGTAGAATACAACGGCGCACTGGTACTGGTCGACGACGACCGCATGCCCAAAGAGCTCGCCGCCAAAGCAAAGATGAAAATGGTGCGCTTCCGTACCCTCGGTTGCTACCCACTTACCGGAGCCATAGAATCAAACGCCGACACCATAGAAAAAATCGTGGAAGAGATGATGACCGCCAAAGTCTCCGAACGAACCACCCGCGTCATCGACTTCGACCAAGACGGCAGCATGGAACAGAAAAAACGGGAGGGGTATTTTTAAGGGTTGTAGGTTGTAGGAGTTATAGGTTGGAAGGGTTGGAAGTTGAAAGGGTTGTAGGTTGGAAGGGTTGTAGGTTGTGGGTTGGAAAAATTTTAGGTTATAACGGGTTTAGAAGTAGAAATTGGCATGAAAAGTTATAAAGATTTAGAAGTGTATCAAAATGCCATGAGTATTGCTATTACTATTTATAAAAAAACCATGTTACTTCCTAAACCTGATATTTTTGAAACGGGAAGTCAAATACGAAGATCGAGTCAATCCATCAAAGATAATATTGTTGAAGGTTATGGACGAAGGAAATATAAAGCCGACTTCATCAAATTTTTAACTTACGCAATGGCTTCACTCCTGGAAGCAACATCACAATCTGATTTTCTACACGAAATACATCCAAACACAGGCTGGGATGAGGTGTCAGAAAAACTCACAAAACTTGGATCTCAGCTTCACAACTTCATTTCATTTGTTAAAAAAAGCTGGAAAGTATAAGAAAGAAGGGTTGTTGGTTGTAAGGGTTGTTGATTGTAAGGGTTGTTGGTTGTAAGGGTTGTTGGTTGTAAGGGTTGTTGGTTGTAAGGGTTGTTGGTTGTAAG
>CAYYSU010000030.1:0-34594 GCA_964474455.1 uncultured Bacteroidales bacterium | reverse complement strand
GAGGTGCTATGTTTGAAGAATGAAAATAAGCATAAGCTAAAATTTGTAAATTAAGGTCAACTATTTAATAATTTAAAATTCAAGCTTATGCGTACCGAAATTACAAAAAAATCATTCGACGAACAACATTTCTATATAGGAATTGATGTTCATCTAAAAAGCTGGAGTGTAACAATATTGAGCGAGCATTACGAACATAAAAGTTATAGCCAAAATCCTGACCCGGAAATTCTAGCCAGTTATCTGCAAAGAAATTTTCCCGGAGGTATATTTCATGCTGTTTATGAAGCTGGATTTTGTGGATTCAATATATGCAGACAATTAAATTATTTGGGTGTTGATTGCATTGTTATCCATCCGGCAGATGTGCCAATAACCCGTAAAGAGAGACTCCAAAAAACAGATAAAGCTGATAGTCGTAAATTGGCTAAGACCTTGCGGGCAAAAGCATTATCAGCGATTGATATTCCTTCTAAGGAGTTGGAAGCTGATCGTGCCTTGGTACGTCAACGTTATCGTATTATGAAGGACTTGAGCAGGGTGAAAAATAGAATTAAGTCACTATTATTCCAATTTGAGATTATTATTCCAACCCGTTTCACACAGGCTCAGACACGACACTGGAGCCGAGCGTATTTGGATTGGCTAAAAGGATTAGAATTCGAAGAAACGTCTTTAAAGCAGGTTTTAACAAATTATATATCTGAAGGTGAAGAATTGCGACAGGAAGTATTGTCTTTAAACAGACAGATAAGACAACTATCACAGAAAGAACGATATAAAAAAAGATATGAACTAATGTTAAGCATTCCAGGAGTAGGATTCCTTACTGCCATGTTTATCTTAACTCAACTGGGAGATATAAGTCGATTTAAACGACTTGATGACTTATGTAATTATGTAGGCTTGGTTCCAAGGATGTGGGGATCTGGTGAAAAAATGCAAACCGGGAAGATGATTAAGCGAGGAAGAAAAGAGATCAAAATCATGTTAATAGAAGCCTCTTGGGTCGCAGTACGGCAAGATCCAGCCTTAATGCATAAGTTCAATGAATTGTGTAATGATAAGAATAAAAATAAGGCGATCATACGGATAGCCAGGAAGTTGCTGAGTAGAATGAGATATATTCTTGTCCATGAGGAGCCCTACTGTATTGGTGTTTGTTAATAAGGAAAGCATAAAAACTTTTATTATCTTTGAAAATTGGATGGGGGAATAAACGAAATTCTGTGATTGCAGCACCTGAAAAGGAAGACCGCTATACTGAGGCTACGGCCCCCTCCTCTTTAATTTGAACAACACATTGCAGCGCCATTTGCGCAATGAGTGACTGCTGATAGAAGATTGATTGAAGAGGTATAAAAAGTAAATTCGGGTATAAGGATAATACCCAATTTTTTGGATTCAAAAGCAAAGTTAAGTTAATCCTGAGACCTGTCAAGGCTATATAAACTTCGCTTCGCTTCAGCCCTGACAAGCCTCAGGATTAATTTTTTATGTGCTTACGAATACAAAAAGAATAAAAAAATAACGAATTTTAACTTCGAACTTGTTTTTCAACATAGAAGTGGCACAGAGGATATGGTAACCCGTCATGGATCTTTGTGGATGAGATTATCGTGACAAATAGTAATACACTCTAAAATTTCCAATTTTGTAAACAAGGATCTCAGTTTTCTGTTAAGAAATTCCTACCTTTACCCATTGAAATGCATACTTATAATAATATTTTATCTTTATAAAAACTCACATTATGCCCAAAAAGAAAAAGTTCACAAAAAATAAAATCAATAAGCTGGCTCGTAACACCTTTATGAGCAAAGTGTTGGAAGTCTTTACGGGAAATCCCGCTCAGGGATTTAATTTCCGGCAAATCAGTGGTAAGTTGGGAATAACAGACTCTCAGTCCAGGGAGTTGGTTCACTCTATGATTCGTGAGTTACGTGCTTCCGGAGCTATTGTAGAGTTGAAACGCGGAAAGTATAAACTTAACCCCGAGATTGCGGAATCTATGCGTACAGAAACGCGCATCGAAGGTATTGTGGATATGAAGCAGACAGGAAAAGCTTATGTCATTACCAAGCAGAGTGATGACGATATATTCATCAATGCTGGCAATACTGGTCATGCTCTCCATGGCGACACCGTTGAGGTACAGCTATTCCCCCGCCGACAGGGTCGCAAGCCTGAAGGAAGAATCAAAAAGGTTCTTAAAAGAGCTAAAATGCAGTTTGTGGGAACGCTGCAGGCCAGCGCAGAATATGCTTTTGTGCTCCCTGATCATAACAATATGCCCATCGACATATATGTGAGCAAAGATAACCTTGGCGGCGCCAAACACGGCCAGAAGGTAATAGCAAAAATCAAAGACTGGCCGGCACAAAGCAAAAACCCTTTTGGTGAAATCGTAGAGATACTCGGAATGCCCGGCGAGAACGAAGTGGAGATGCTCTCTATCCTTGCCAACAACGACTTCCCGCTGCACTTCCCGAAGATGGCAGAAAAAGAAGCTCAGGAAATACCTACGGATATCCCACAAAAAGAGATTGCCCGTCGCCGCGATTTCCGTGATATAACAACCTTTACAATAGACCCCGACGATGCCAAGGACTTTGATGATGCCCTGTCAATGCAAATCCTGGAAAATGGTGATTATCAAGTGGGTGTACATATCGCCGACGTATCACACTATGTGAAGCCCGGTTCTCATATCGACAAAGAGGGTTTTAACAGAGCAACCTCCGTATATCTTGTGGACCGCACCATTCCGATGCTACCTGAGATGCTATCCAATAACCTCTGCTCTCTGCGCCCCAACGAAGACAAACTCTGCTTCTCGGCAGTCTTTGAACTCGACAGCTTTGCGAAGGTTAAAAAACAGTGGTTCGGAAAAACTATTATTAACTCCGACCGACGGTTTAACTACGAAGAGGTACAGGCTATGATCGAAGGTGGTGAAGGAGATTTTAAAGAAGAAATTATTATCCTCGATACGCTGGCAAAGAAACTTCGCGAACAACGCTTTAAAACAGGATCCATAAACTTCAGCTCTCAGGAGGTCAAGTTTAAACTTGATGAAGACGGAAAACCTCTGGAGGTACTCATTAAAGAACAAAAAGACTCAAACAAACTCATAGAGGACTTTATGCTGCTTGCAAACAGAAAAGTAGCAGAACGCATTGGAAAAAAAACCCGTGACAAGGAGGCTGATACTTTTGTGTATCGTATCCACGACACACCAAACCCTGAAAAGTTGGCGGACTTCGCCGAGTTTGTTAGTAAGCTTGGATATAGATTAAATATTGGCAATAGGAAAAACATTGCTAAATCCATGAATGAGCTATTCAAAGATATAGAAGGAAAGGGTGAAGAGCACATGATAGAGACAATCGCCATCCGTACCATGTCGAAAGCCATATACAGCACCGAAAATATTGGCCATTACGGGCTGGCATTCCCTTATTACACTCACTTTACCTCTCCCATAAGGCGTTACCCTGACCTGATGGCTCACCGACTGCTGGAGCATTACCTCAACAAGGGCAAATCTGTGGCGAAGCAGGAGTATGAGGAGTATTGCAGCCATTGCAGCGATCAGGAGCGAAAAGCTGTTCAGGCTGAACGCGACAGCGTGAAATACAAACAGGCTGAGTTTATGCTCGATAAGGTGGGACAGGAGTTCTCCGGACTCATAAGCGGCGTTTCAAAATGGGGAATCTTTGTGGAGATGGAAGGCAACAAATGTGAAGGTATGATCCGCATGGAGGACATCCCAAATGACTTCTATTATCTTGATGAAGAAAACTACTGCGTTACAGGACACCATGATGGTAAAACTTACCGATTGGGTGATACTGTACGTGTGTTGGTAAAACGTATCGACATGCAGAAAAAACAGATCGATTTACAATTAGTGTAAATTTGTAGTTTTTAATAATGTAAATAGTGATAACACTCATTTGCTCTTTTAAAGAAACCTTTAGCATCTCATCTGTGTCTTATTTATAAAAGTCACTCACAGATGGTTGACAAATAACAGTTCCGACAACCTCCCAAGGTGCCGGAATTGTTGTTTTTTATACATTTGTATTTAGGGTTAAGTATTTATTTAAATGAAAAACAAATTTACACTATACAATATGACAAATTTACACTTACGGAACGTGTTGATAATAATGTTGTTAGCATTTATATCGACATCTTCTTTCGGTCAGGTTTATGAGTTTAAATCTGCTGAAAGCGATCATGGATTGACATTAAAATCTGCGAAAGCAAATAAAGTAGAACTAAATTTTTCACTACAATCCTTCTCCATGGATAAAATTATTGTCAATGGTGAGATTATGGATAAGGTGATGATGCCTTCAGCAATACTTCCTTCTGACGAGGGCACTCCTGATCTTCCTTCTATAGGTCAGTATGTAGCTATTCCACAGGGAGCAACAGCTTCACTAAAGGTTGTTTCGTACAAAGAGCAACATTACAACAATGTGGAGGTTTCTCCGGCACCACGTATTCCTGCCGTTTCTGACGACAGCCCGCTGCATTACGAAAAGGATAACAGTATTTATAATAAAAATGCCTTCTATCCTGAAAATCCCTTTATGGTATCTGAAAATATGAAGATCCGTGGTGTGGATGCTGTGGTTTTGGGTATTTCTCCTTTCCAGTACAATCCGGTTACAAAAGAACTTATAGTTTATACTGACGTGGAACTTGAGATAACTTTTGAAGGTGGCAATAACCATTTTGGTGAGGATCGACTGAGAAGTCGTTTCTGGGAGCCTATCCTTGAGGATATGCTTATAAATTACAGCTCCCTTCCAAAGGTTGATCTCTTCCCTGACAATATTCCTGAGAGCAAAAACAGCAATTTCGAATATATAATCATTACCCCTGATAACCCGCATTTTATCACCTGGGCCGACTCCTTACGTCGTTTCAGGAGTGCACAGGGTATCAGAACAGGTGTTTTCCAGCTACAGCAAATTGGTGGTAATAATGCCGGAGCCATAGAGACGTTCATCAACAATGCCTATAACACTTGGCAGATTCCGCCGGCAGCATGTCTGTTGTTAGCCGATTACGGTAACGCCGGCGATAATACTATCACCTCTCCTTTCCATGACAACTATTGTGTTTCTGATAATATTTATGCTGATATTGATGGCGACCACCTTCCGGAGATCTCTTTTGCACGTATGACGGCTCAGACTCCGACACATCTGGAGACTATGATTGGCAAAATCATCAGCTATGAACAGAATCCTCCCACAAATCCTGATTTCTACCTTAACCCACTCACTGCCGGTGGCTGGCAAACTGAGCGTTGGTTTATCCTCTGTACTGAGATTTGTAACGGTTTTTGGATTAATGAACTCAATAAAGAGCCCGTTCGTGAATATGCTATCTATAGTGGAACTCCCGGAAACACATGGTCGACGGGAGCCAATACCTCCACCATTGTAAACTATTTCGGCCCCTCAGGACTGGGATATATATCTGCCGATCCATCTTATCTCACCGATTGGGGTGGAAACGCATCAGGTATTAACAGCGCTATTAATAACGGCGCTTTTATGCTTTTGCACCGGGATCACGGCTTTGAAACAGGTTGGGGTGAACCGGCATATTCTAACAGTGATCTTAGCGGGCTTAATAACGATGATCTCACTTTTGTTTTTTCATTGAACTGCCTTACAGGAAAATACAACTACTCCTCTACCTGTTTTGCTGAAGCTTTCCATCGTCATGAGAAGGGCTGTACCGGTATTATTGCCGCCAGTGAAACATCATATTCTTTTGTAAATGACACCTATTGCTGGGGGATGTTTGATCATATGTGGGGAGATTTTGACCCCGGTTATGGCGTAGATCCTGTTCCTTCCGACTGGGTGCGTCCATGCTTTGCCAACGTTTCGGGAAAGTTCTATCTGGCATCCAGCAACTGGCCGTCAAACTCCAATAACAAGATTGTAACATACCACCTTTTCCATCATCATGGTGATGCGTTCCAGACTGTATATTATGAGGTTCCGCAAGATCTTACTGTTAGCCACCCCGAGGAGATTACTCCAGGAACGACTACTATGGTTGTTTCTGCCGATAATGGTGCAACAATTTGTCTGAGTAGTAATGCTGCTATATTAGATGTAAAACAATCAAATGGCTCTCCTGTATCACTGAATTTCGTAGAGGCTCCCATAGGATCAACTTTACTGCTTACAATTACCAAACAAAATTATTACCGCTATGAAGCTGAAATCCTCGTGGTGGGACCTCCGCCCGTTGCAACAAATCCATCCCCGGGAAACAATAAAACCAAGGTGGATATCTTCTCCGCAATAAGCTGGGATGGCGCAGGGGCTGATTACTATGAGGTATATTTTGGTACTAATAACCCTCCCACTAATATTGTTAATGGTGAGCAGGTCAATGAACCAATGTATGCCTTTACTGATGCTCTTGATTATGAACAGACGTATTACTGGCAGATCGTTTCTGTAAATAACTACGGTAACACAGGCAGCGAGGTATGGAACTTCACTTCTGCCGGAGAGCCTGATGAGGACTTCGAGACAGGTGACTTTACTCTTCATTCATGGCAGCACTCCGGCGATGCTGACTGGACTGTTGTAAACAGTAATGCAAAACACGGAGCCCACGCAGCTCAATCCGGCCCCATAAGCCACGGGCAGAACAGCACACTGAAAATCGATATCGACTGTTCCGGATTTGAAAAAATTAAGTTTTACAAAAAGGTAAGTTCCGAAGCTGATTCTGACAAACTGGTATTCCTTATTGATGGAAGTGTTAAAGCTGAATGGAGCGGCGAAAGTGACTGGTCGTTAGAGCAGTACACCTCCGGCCCCGGTCCTCACACTTTCGAGTGGCGTTATGAAAAAGATGGTAACGGCTCTGACGGTGATGACATGGCGTGGATAGACTTTATTTACTTCCCGCCATCGGCAGCTCTTTCAGCCAATGCAGGTGCGGATACCGAGATATGTGAAACCGGCACTTACACAACAAATGGTTTTGCTTCAAATCACAACTCTGTGGAGTGGACTACCGGTGGCGATGGTACTTTTGAAGATGCTACCGCTCTTATTACAGTATATACTCCCGGCACCGATGACATTAATAGCAGTGCTGTTAACCTTACACTTACTGCTTTTTCCGGCTCTGATCACATAAGCGACGATGTGGATATCACAATAAACGCTGCCATAGAGGCACAAATTGAAGAGGGAGTAATCTGTGAAGGAGGATCTGTCATCGACTGGGTTACCGCCAACAACTATGTCTCTGTTGAGTGGAGTACAGCAGGCGACGGTGAATATAATGACATCACTCTCCTGAATCCCCAATACACCCCAGGCTCTCAGGATATAGCATCTGGTTCGGTGGAGCTAACCATAGCCATGACAGCGCTGAGCGGTTGTGAAGAGTTCTCTGAAGCATTTACAAGCGAGGTGTCTGCCACTCCAATGGTTCCCTCTACACCATCGGGACTTGAGGTTGTGGATACGCATTATCACCAGGCAACGGAATATACCACCACCGGCGATGCTGATACATATGAGTGGAGTCTCTCGCCTATGGCTGCTGGTACTTTCAGCTCTGATGAACAGAGCGTTACCATAAACTGGGATCCTGCCTTCGAAGGCAATGTGGAGCTCAAGGTAAGAGGCATAAATGTTTGCGGCATCAGTGAATACTCCGAAACAATGGACATTCAGGTCTTTAACTCCGTTGGTATTGATTCTTATGATCGTACTATTTCGGTTTCTCCTAACCCCAGCAACGGAAACTTTACACTGGTTTACAGCTCCGGTGTAAAAGAGAACATAATTTTCACCGTTACTTCTGCCGATGGTAAGAAAATAATGGAGCAGGAAATGACAGTAAATAATACTTTGACTCTTGACTTTGACAGTAAATTCTTCAATGCCGGGGTTTACTATCTCTCTGTTAAATCCCAAAGTAAAATCTTAATGAAAAAGATTGTAATACAATAATATATTCCGGGGCTGCACATTTTGCAGCCCCTTTTTCTTTTTATAAACTCTATATTACAAACTTCCATACTACCACAATGCGGCACAAAATGGGGTGCAACTTTTGTTTTGATAAAAACAGGTAGGTATGAATTGCTATTCGATTGCTGTTTCGCTGGGTGTTTCCGTCTCAAGAACTTCCGGTATCAGCCTGATAAAAATCTCATCTCTGTTTGCCGGCCGATCGTCTATCAGCCATTTAAAACCCTTCAGCGTTCGTTCGGCAGCGGGTAACTTATCAAGCGGATATAGTGGCGCGTGAGGTTGTTGCATATACGCTATTCGTTTAATCTGATTATCTCTCACCCAAATCTTCATATTGCTCGATTCCGCCTTGTTAATCCCTATTAGCGATTCATCCTCATCGCGCAGATAGTAAATTGTTCGGGAATTGCCATCCACAAGCACGGTGCGCAACTCATTATCAATAAAAAGGGCATTAATATCGCGTCCCTGTATCTGATTATACATAAGGGTATCATCATTGGAAATAATAAATGCGGCATTCGATAACCTCATCTTGTCGATCTGACTATTAGCAAAGTAAACGAATATGGTATCTGCGGTAAGCTGATTTTCCTCCGACCAAATCACCGGGTCGGTGAGCAGAGTAATTGTACTGTCGGCAAAACTATATGACAGAGAGTCGCACATCCCCTGAATATCATTACGAAAAAATTTTGTTTTGTACCAAGCATAAAGCCGGTCTGCCTGTCGCGTGCTGTCGTTGAAGTATGCCTTCAGGGTGTCGGCATGTAAAAACAGGGTGTCACTCTGGTCATACATCATTGCCAAAGCGCTATCGGTGACAAAGCTGAAGCCGTCGTCGCGATGATACTCAGCATAATGACCGCTAACCTCCATGTTCTGAGAGGTGTCGATCATTACAACGTTTCGAAATGCCTCCCCATATTCCCGGGTCTTATCATAATAGATACTGTCGGCTTTTAATATCTGTTCATCATAATAGATGATAATGTTCTTATTGAATTGGGCGAAGTCATACATTGTGTTGTAAAACCCATTCTCACAATACATGTTATTCTCTTCACTTTCGAGGGTTGTCGGTCCATGAAAGAATACCACCTCTGTATTAGTGTTATATTTCAGAGTGTCGCAGTTGATTATATAATCCGGGTTGGTCATAACCACACTATCTTTGAAAAATAGCAGGTTATCTTTAGTAAAATAGTACCCAAAAACACTTGTCAAAATATTTTCACCATTAAAAATTTCACCACCGCTGTTATAGAATGCACTTCCATCATTACGGTAATAAAAAAGCTCATCGGTATATAGCTCTGTGGAGGGGTTCTTTAATTTCACATTATGTTGCATCACTGCCGTGCGGGTGTTCCCGTCATAATGCAGTTTATCACCCCATAAATGGAGTGTGTCGTTATCAATAACATGCACATTACTAAAGGCGTCAAGGCTATTTATTTTTTCATTAAGATATGCGGAGTCGCAGTACAGAAAAGCAGAATCATGCTTAAAAACAGCATTACCACGGATGATTGTTATATCCGGTCCTA
The DNA here is from genome assembly GCA_964474455.1 of uncultured Bacteroidales bacterium. Lineage (GTDB taxonomy): Bacteria > Bacteroidota > Bacteroidia > Bacteroidales > BM520 > BM520. The sequence goes on along the minus strand of CAYYSU010000030.1, from coordinate 24,999 downwards.
CATCCTTATCAAAACTCCATTCATCGGCATGAAGAACTTCAATGCTGACTTTCTCTTTTTTTTGAGCTACACCAAACAGCGATAACAGCAGTACAAAAAGTAATAAAATACCTCTCTTCATCCATGGTAAATTAAACAGCTGCAAAGTTACAACTTATAACGATACATCCATGCAGGCTATGCCTTCGCTTCAGTACCCTTTTTTTTAAATATTTATTAATTTCATAACGATACAAAACCACTAAATATTCCTTAAGAGGAAGTTTTATTATCACAAAAACCACTTACATTTAAAATGATTGACGCAATATTCACAAATAAACTATATTTGAACCACCAAGTACAACGATAGTTATGAAACAATATATTTTCCTATTTCTTACGATATTAATCAGTTATGCTGCCATCGCACAGCAGACTGTTACTTATATGCAATATAATCTCCTTAACTACGGAAATTTCACCAGCTACTGTACCATCACAAACAACAGCCAGGATGATAAGGATGAATATTTGCGCACTATTCTGGACCATATACGTCCTGATATACTTGCTGTTAATGAAGTAGGTAGAAGCTCTTCCAATGCCACGCGACTCCTAAATGGAGTACTCAACGACAACAACTACGGCGTTACTTACAAGCGTGCTGACATCAGCAACTACGCCAGCAGTTACCTCATCAATGTTTTTTTCTACAACCCTGAAAAAGTGGAGATGGAGAGCCAGTCGGTTGCACAAACCTATATCCGCGACATCAACCACTACCGGATGTATGCTGTTAATGAAAACCTCAACCGTGGCGACACCACCTACCTGAATTGCTTTGTGACTCACCTGAAAGCCGGGTACGATCACGAGGACGAGGAGAAACGCGCCACCATGACAAAAAACCTGATGAATTATATCGAGTGGGAGGAGCTCGACGAAGCGATACTGTTCAGTGGTGATATGAACTTCTATTCCCACAGAGAAAATGGTGTGGTGAATCTTATGGATCACCCTGATGTTAATTTACGTTTTTATGATCCGATAAACAAAATGGGCGATTGGCATAACAACAGCTACTACTCAGCACAACATACCCAGAGCACACACACCAATAGTAATGGATGTGCCTCCGGCGGTGGCATGGACGACCGCTTTGACTTCATATTCATCAACAACAGCATCCGCAACGGGCTTCACGGGGTTCAATATATGGACTACAGCTACGAAGCTGTGGGAAATGACGGGGAGCACTTCAACAGAAGCCTGCTCGATTACCCCACAAACACAAGCGTTCCCGCTGATGTCCTTAATGCACTATATAAAAACAGCGACCACCTGCCGGTAATATTAGACCTGGTCATGGAGACAGAATCCGGCATTGCAGATCTCACCCCGGCGTACCCCCAGGTGTGTGTTGTCAATCCCGTGGTAAACAATATAGGTATCTCTTTCTATGCACGGGAACAGAATGACTACGAACTTCATCTTTTGAACCTCACAGGCAGTATTTTTGCTTCGCAAAGAGGAACTCTATCCTCAGGCAACACAAATCTAACTCTGTCAAAACCTGCCATCAAAGGTCTTTATCTTCTGGAGATGAGATTCGGCAATGGAAAGGTCGCTGTGGAGAAGGTTGTGGTACAGTAGTTTCTTGTGGCGCATTTATAAAACAGTAAACAAAGTTGTATCTTTACACTCCATAGACCCCAAGCCGGGAGACCTAAAATACTAAAAAAATGAACCATAACAATTTCACCTTTGACATAGATATCAGGTATCGTGACCTGGATATTAACAACCATGTCAACAATGCGGTATATTTCACCTATATGGAAGAAGCCCGCACCAAATTGATGCTTAATGACTTTCTGGAGTTTTATGAAAACGGGATCGGTTTTGTCGTAACAGATGCGCAGTGCCACTATAAAAAACCCATAAATCTGACAAGCAAGGTTTCAGTCAAAATAAGTGTTGAAAATATCAAGGGTATATCGTTCGATCTTCAATATCTTTTTTTTGATGGTGATAATGTAATATATGCTGAGGGCACCACAAAGCTTGCCTGCATTAACATTAAAACCCAGAAATTGATACGGATACCTCAAAAAATGCTGGATTTATTATATCAGATGATGTAATAATATCTGCTTAAGCTGATGAAAAAAACTAAAAACAGAACTCTATGACTACTACGGCATTACTCATTGCAATTATCATCCTGGTTATCATAAATATTATTATCATTTTAATAAAGAAAGATTCCGTAAAAACAAACGAGAAACTGGAAGAGATAAAAACCTCTGTTTCCACATTTGATATAACGCTTGAAAAGATCGAAAAATCCATCCGTGACGAATTTCAAAGGTCGCGGCAGGAGAGCCATCAAACTGCAAAGGATAACCGGGAGGAGATGTCGAATACGCTGAGGACATTCGGTGAGGTAAATACAGAAAACAACAAAGATCTGAATGAGTCCATACGTATCAAATTCTCTGATTTTATTAAACAGCAGGAAGACCTGAACCAAAAATCGTTGGATCGTATAAAAGAGGTTAAAGAGGGCGTAGAGGCTCAGCTGAAAGAGATCCGTGAGGACAACACTCAACAACTCAACGAGATGCGCAAAACCGTTGACGAAAAGCTGCAAACGACACTGGAAAAACGGTTGGGCGAATCCTTCAAGCAGGTTAGCGAAAGGTTGGAGCAGGTGCACAAAGGGCTGGGTGAGATGCAAAATATCGCTACCGGAGTGGGCGATTTGAAGAGGGTGCTCTCCAACGTTAAAACCCGCGGTGTACTTGGCGAATATCAGCTTGAGAATATATTGGAACAACTCCTCACGCCGGATCAGTATGCAAAGAATGTCGCCACAAAAAAAGGGAGTCAGGCAAATGTGGAATTCGCCATTAAGCTTCCCGGCAAGGTGAGTGACGAGAGTGTATGGATGCCTATAGACTCTAAGTTCCCCATCGAGAGTTATCAGGTGCTGTTGGATGCCTGGGAAGAGGGTGATAAAGAGAAGATCGGAGCCGCTCAGAGGTTTTTGCTTAAAACAGTGGAGCTCTTTGCTAAAGATATAAGCACCAAATATCTGGATCCGCCAAACACCACTGATTTTGCAATTATGTTCCTGCCGGTAGAGAGCCTATATGCCGAAGTTTTACGCCACCCCGGGCTCTTCGAGACGCTGCAAAGGAAATATAGGATAACAGTAACCGGTCCGACGACCTTATCGGCACTGCTAAACAGCCTGCAGATGGGTTTTCGTACCTTGGCAGTACAAAAACGAAGCAGCGAGGTATGGAAAATACTTGAAGCGGTTAAAACCGAATTCGACAGATTCTCCTCTCAACTGGATCAGGTTGACAAACAGTTAAATACAGCATCGAGATCACTTAATGATTTGAGAAATACCAGAACCAATGTTATGACCAGGAAGCTCAGAGATGTGGGTACTCTGGATGGCGGGGATGCAAAAAAAATCCTTGAACTCAAAGATGGTGATGATGAAAATTAAATATGCTCAGGCATATTTGAAGGTGCATCGTTTTACTTACGCCGCAGGCTCGCCAACCCTCCAACAACAAGCAGAAAACATAGATTCAGCAACGCTGCAACAAGGATATAAGCATTCATAAAACCTGTGATACGCGCAAAGAAAAGACTCACATCATACATGAAGTCACCCAACCATAACGTAGCAGCATTAAATAGCAGCACAAATATTACCAGATAGATAAATCCCCTTCTCGCTCCCTGCAGGTCGGCGCCACTCAGGGTAACGCTGCTTCCTATGGCAAAAACCAGATACAGAAAGAGATAAAACCATACTGAAGACCAGTTTTCACGGGAAAAGATATCAGCAAAGGCACCCGTGGCTGTATACCATGAAGTCTCCAACGCAGAGCTCAGAATCTGCCACATGCCGCCGCTGGCACCAATATAATCATCAGGAAGATATGAGCCCGGAGGCTGTACACCAATAAACAATGCAGCAAACAGATAAATAATCAAACTGCCCGTAATAACAGGTCCTATACCGATAAAGAAATTTCCAATCTGTTGATAATGACTTTTGGGATTGTAGGCATGGTTAACATATCCCAACGTCCCTTTGGCAGGATCGGGGCTAAAGAGCTTCATCTCGGTGATTTTATGACCAAAAATCTTACAGAAAAAGGCATGACCCAACTCATGAGCCGCTGTTCCCAAACCACCAAAAACACGCAAATATATCTTTGGACCCATGAGACGATAGCTCTTTTTCTCCATCTTCCCGGCAATAAAATTCATGGCAAAAGCCAACAGCATCATCGGCCCCAGGCTTATAACCAAAAACGAAAAGGTCATCTGAACAACATCCCAGAGATAGTGCAGTAAAGAAACAAAGATATTAGCAATCATAAATTTTGGTCTTAAGGTTAATGGATTATCTTTACACAAAGATACATTTTTCCCCGAAGATGCTTATAAGGCCAATAAATTATTCTTCATACCTTTGTACCTTAAAATTTTTATGCGATGAATACAAAGCTCAATATTTATAACAGCCTTACACGCCGCAAGGAGGAGTTCCAACCAATTAACCCGCCCAACGTGGGGATGTATGTTTGTGGACCTACTGTTTATGGTGACGGCCATCTGGGTCATGCGCGCCCGGCAATTACCTTCGATCTGGTATTCAGATACCTGAAACACCAGGGCTATAAGGTGCGTTATGTCAGGAATATTACCGATGTGGGGCATTTGGAAAATGACGCCGATGCCGGTGAAGACAAAATCGCCAAGAGAGCACGTCTGGAGCAATTGGAACCTATGGAAGTGGCACAGTATTACATCAACAGCTATCACAGAAATATGCACCAGTTGAATGTACTGGATCCATCCATAGAGCCTCACGCCTCAGGACATATAATAGAGCAGATCGCCATGGTGGAGGAGATCCTGAAAAACGGCTATGCATACGAATCCAACGGATCGGTGTACTTCGACGTGGAGAAATATAACAACAAACACAACTACGGCGTTCTCTCGGGACGTAAGCTTGAAGACATGATTGCCAACACCCGCGAGCTCGAAGGTCAGAGCGAGAAGCACAATCCTGCCGACTTCGCATTGTGGAAAAAAGCCAGCCCCGAGCATATCATGCGCTGGCCCTCGCCATGGTCTGACGGGTTTCCCGGATGGCATATGGAGTGCTCTGCCATGGGTGCCAAATACCTCGGAACACCCTTCGACCTGCATGGTGGTGGCATGGACCTGAAGTTCCCACACCACGAATCAGAGATAGCACAGTCTGTGGCTGCAAGTAATACCGAACCCGTAAAATACTGGATGCATAACAATATGGTCACCATCAACGGACAGAAGATGGGCAAGTCGCTGGGTAACTTCATTACCCTTGATGAGTTCTTCTCCGGTAATCATGCTGCTTTGAAACAGGTTTACTCGCCCATGACAATACGTTTCTTCATTCTTCAGGCACACTACCGCTCGGAGCTGGACTTCAGCAACGAAGCGCTACAGGCGTCGGAGAAAGGAATGAAGAGGTTGTTCACAGCATTAGAAACCATAAATAAATTAAAGCCTGCAAAGAGCAACGATGTGGATGTTGCCGCCATGAAAACGAGTTTCTACGAAGCCATCAACGACGATTTCAACACCCCTGTTTTGCTGGCACATATGTACGACGGCGTGAAAGCTATCAACAGCATCCGCGACGGGAAGATGAATATCGACGTCGATAACCTGGAGCTGCTGAAGAAGCTGTACCATGACTTTGTATTTGAGATCCTGGGGCTCAGCAATGAGCTTGCCGCAGAGGCCGGTAACGACACCGCTCTTGACACCCTTATGAGCATGATCATCGACATCCGCAAGGATGCTCGTGCCAACAAGGACTGGACTACCTCAGACAAGATCCGCAACAGTTTGAAAGAGGCGGGAATACAGATAAAAGATACCAAGGACGGCGCAGAGTGGAACAGGGTATAAAAAAATTTTCTACCTTGCACAAAACCAATAAAATCGTAAGTAGATGAAGTTTATTAATATGTTGCTGCCTAACTCAAAGCTCACAACTCTTGATCTGGCACTACTTATAGGTTATGCTGTTATTTGTATATTAATTGGTATCGTCAGCTCCAGAAATCAAAAAGATGAAGATTACCTCATAGCAGGCCGTAAGCTCGGATTGTGGGGCTTTATGACCTCTGTGGTAGCAAGTTATATCGGTGGGGCAGCAATAGTTGCTTTTACAGCCTACGTATACCAATTCGGCATCAGTGCCATAGCTGTATTTATAGGTACTTCTTTGGGGTTCCTGCTCTTTATTCCATACGCAAAAAAACTCCGCAAAATAGGTAAAGAGAAGAAGTTTTTCACTCTCTCTGATTGGTTTTACTATAAATTTAATCAGGAGGTGGGGCTGCTGTCAGCCTTAATCCTGTTTGTTGTTTATTTTGGAATGCTGCTTAATCAGTTTATCGCAGGATCCACCATCCTTGCAAGTATCAGCGGCTGGTCGTACGAGACAGCACTACTATTCTCCAGTCTGATAATCACCATATATCTCTTTGCCGGGGGCTTCCGATCCGTGATAAAAACCGATATTTTTCAGTATATAGTACTTTTCGTGATACTCTTTATATTGGCCTTTGTACTTAACGGAGGACAAGACAGCACAGAAATAATCCACGGTTTGGTAGATTTCTCCAGTGCAGATCCCATTATGACAGTAGCATTCCTGGGTTTTGGTGTCTTTATCGTCTTCCAAAGCTCGGAATACTGGCAGCGTGTATATGCAGCAAAGAACGACCGTGTCGTCACCCGGGGTCTCAGAGGCAGTGCTGTTCTCACCCTTGTCACCGGGTTGGTAATATGCTTGGTGGGGCTGGCAGCGCACTATCATGTTCCGGGCATAGAGCCCAAGGAGGCTTTTGCTGAGGGACTGACGGTACTGGTGCCATCAAAATACATCGTCGCAGGTCTGATTCTTATCTTTGCAGCCATTATGAGCTCCGCCGACACACAGATATTTGTGCTCGCCTCCAGCGCCGCCATAGATTTTTTTGGACAGCTGAGTCACACCAAAAAAGACCCAAAGAAAATGATGCGCAGAACACGTCTCTTTATAGTGATGTTTTCACTGGCGGGTTTTGCTTTCGCATATAACTTCCGCGATCTGGTAGCGGTAATAATCTTCATCACAGGTATAGGTTTCACGATTCTCCCTGCAGCCATAGCCTCTTTCCATTGGAAGATAAAAAATCAGGCTGCTATGGCCAGCTTTATTGCAGGAATAGGCTACGTTATCATCCTGGTTATCATTGCCGGATTACAGGAGAGCCCTTTAATATTTTTTAAAGATAACGCCGACTTGGCAATAGGTTCTATTGTAATCTCTGCTATCACTATGATTATCTTTCAACAGTTCTCCGAATATAACGGTTTATCAAAAACAGAATAAAACACCAGATTATGAAAACATACAAAACACTTCTCACATGCACGCTTCTGGTTCTTCTCACCACAGGATTATTTGCGCAGGACAAAACTGAAGACGGTGATAATATCAAGAAGGGCTGGAACTTTGGTGGTCTGCCCGTGGTAGCCTACGACTCGGATGTCGGTTTTAAATACGGCGCCCTGGTAAACGCCTTCAACTACGGCGACGGCACCAACTATCCAGATTATCGTTACTCCATAAAAGCAGAGTGGTCGAGAACAACAAAAGGCAGTGGTATCAACCAGCTCTTCTTCGATGCAAAAGACCTGTTACCCAACAACATTCGCTTGACAGCAGATTTTAGTTACCTCACAGAGCAGTCGCTGGACTTTTACGGTTTCAATGGCTACGGTGCTGTCTATAACCCTCTGTGGGCCGACGACAGTGAGGACAATGAAGAGTATGTAAGTCGCATGTTCTACCGTCATGAGAGAAAGCTTTTGCGCTTCAAAGCTGATTTCTCGCAGCCCATAAAAGAGACCAACTGGAAATGGCTGGCCGGATTTGAGATCAATAAACACACCATTAATCCGGTGGATATCGAACGCCTAAACGAAGGAAAAGACTCTGCGGATATGCTTCCCTCTGTTGCGGGGTTATACGACAAATATGTGGAGTGGGGATTGATCGATGAGAATGAAAAGAGTGGTGGATGGACCAACGTTGTCAAGCTGGGAATAATCTATGACAGCCGCGACCTGGAGGCCAACGCCAACAAAGGGATGTGGAGTGAAGCTGTTCTTGTTACCGTCCCGGGATTTCTGGGTAACGGCGATTACGGATATACGAAGCTGGCTCTGGCACACCGTCATTACTTTACAATAATTCCTAATAGATTAACTTTTGCCGGTAGAGTCAGCTATCAGGGAACGCTTTTTGGCAATCCGCCATTCTATATGCATCCATACATGATCAGCAGTTTCTCTTCCTCTTCAACTACCGACGGTCTTGGTGGAGCTAAAACCCTTCGTGGTGTGCTAAGAAACAGGGTTGTAGGTGATCATATCGCTTATACAAACCTTGAGCTGCGCTGGAAATTCCTTAAAACAACTCTTGGAAAGCAAAACATATATCTTGCGCTGACACCCTTCCTGGACGCCGGTACCGTGCTGAAACCTATTGAAACAAAGAATCCTCCATCGAGTTTAATACCGGAAGGCTATGATAAGTTCTTCTCTGATGAAAAGGATGGTATACACCTGGGATATGGTGCAGGGTTATATTTAGCAATGAACCAGAACTTCATCGTGGCGGTAAGCTACGGCTTGGCAGCCAACGAGCAGGATGGCAACAGCGGATTTTATATCAATATCGGATATCTGTTTTAATATTATGAAATACGTGTTCCATAATAATTATTGATAGATCATCTTCTTTCTTATAACCTGAGTCTTTGTTTCGAGGGCGAAGTAATAGATTCCGGCAGGTAATCCATACATCCCCGGATCGAAATGGGCAGTATGTTTCCCGGCGTGAACTATCTTATTACTTATTAGTATAGCCACCGGACGATTTGTAACATCATACACACCCAGAGAGATTGTCTCAGGGCGTCGCAGCTTATACTTAAACCATGTAGTTTGGGAAAAAGGGTTAGGAAAATTCTGCTCCAGCTCAAAAGGGATGGCCTCAGCCAGATCCACACCTAAGGTATTCACATCAATAATTGCGGTCCATACCGAGAGGCTGTTGCCCTCCAATCGTGTCCATATGGGGCGTACCACTCCGTTATAAGCGCTAATATTATTATAGTCACCAAAAAACACTGAAGACCATGGGTCGAACGGGCTTTCACTAATTTTAAAGTTTATAAATGTCTCGCCACCATCTTGTGACAGAGCCATATACACATCGGTACGGTTGTCGTCGTAGGCTCTGCGGTCGTAGAATATAAACCACAAATCGCCGGTTGTTTGGTCTATATCCAGCCAGGTGAAAAACTGATGTTTTCCGGGATCATCGTCATTAACACGCATTGGTTCCGACCATGTAAAGCCTCCATCGGTAGATTTCACCAGCCATACGTCGGTGTCATCTTCTCCGTTACGTTGGTCGCTCCAGTTAACATATATAGTACCGTGGTTTGGTCCGCCAGAGATGTCGCACAGAGTTACAGGGAATCCGTTACAACGGCTTATGCCGGGGATATTAAAATCCCATCCGCCGGGAAGCTCTCCGATGATAATATCTTCATCCAGCCAGGTCTCTCCTTCGTCGGTAGAGCGGTCGAAAGCCAGTCCTTCGGGGCCGGCCCAGCAAACGTATATCTCACCGTTGGGTCCCACTGCGGGCACAGCGCCTTCGGTGGTATTATCACTATCGACACAATTGCCTGACACCTCATTGATACGTAATGCCTCGCTCCAGGTCATCCCGCCATCATAACTTTTACTAAACATGATGTCGGATTTATTCTCCGGTGCAGAGGAGCCATACTCATCGAACTGTGTCCAGGTGACATAAATAGCGTTGGTATTTTGATCTACTACCGCCCAAGGTTTATCCTGAGCCTTGGCACCATTAAGGCCCATGTAAGTACCTTCGCTCCAGGTCATCCCGGCGTCGGTACTTTTCTGACATACTATACGGTCGATCCAGTTACCATTTGCGGGGTTGCTGAGGTGAAAGAAGTAGAAATTTCCTGCGGTATCAGCTATTATCACCGGGTCGCCCCATACCCCATAAAGCTGAGACTCCAGCACGCCTATCTCCCAGGAGTAACCTCCATCGTGAGAGTAGAAAAAATTATTGATATTAGATCCGGCAACGATTTCAGAGGTATTCCGGGGATTGATAAATATTGTCGGTTCTTCCGGACTCCTGCTATTGCTAATCATAATATTTTCATGCTGTGCCAGCAAATTTATCCCACCAAGGAGAAAGAAAAAGATAAAGAGTAGATAATGCATAACCAATGGATTTTTTACAAATATACATAATGCAAACAAGAGATGCTGCGTTTTGTAGCCCAATGCCATTGTTCATATGCATGGTGTGCGGGAAGGAATGAAAGCAAAAATATAGCATTCGTGCAAAACCATTACTATCTTTGACAAATGAAAAACAGGTTTCTTCTAATCATTTTCATGCTTTCTCTAATGCTTTTTATCCCGGGACGTGCTGAGGCACAGAACCAGGATTGTAACAAGCTTGGTGTTTGGGTATGGTATGTGGAGCATACCGGATTCACCCATGAAACACTTGCAGATACACTCTCTTCGCTGGGGGTAAAAAGGATCTACGTGAAAGTTGCTGATGGAGTTATGGACACTGTGTGGTGGCACACCATCGTTGACGAAGAGCTTATCGAGACCTACCACTCCCACAATATGGAGGTGTATGGCTGGTCGTACAATTACCCCGGTTCAGAGTTTGGGCAGGCGGTAGCACTATATCAAGCGGCAGAGACAGGATATGACGGTTATGTGGTTGATGTGGAGCACCAGTTTGATGGCGACTCCGCAAACCTGTACAATCTCTTCAGCGCATTTCATTTCTATAAACAACTGGCGCTGGACCAACATATTATCGACACATCATTTAAGCTGGGCGTTACTACATGGGGCAATCCCATAGATCACTGGTTTCGTGTGGATGTTATGGATCCTTTTGTGGATGCATATTTCCCCCAGACATACGTTGAAATCTGGGGTTCCTGGTATATGAATAACATCCCCTTCTGGCTCGATTCAACATATAATGAGTACCGAGCCATTGGCGCCACAAAACCCATACACCACATATGCGCCACGGAAAAGGACATTATTACCGTTGATCAGATTGATGAGTTCATTGCTGCTTCAGGGCCGAAAACATCACTATGGCGTGTGCCCGGCGGAGGAACACCATTGTCGATATGGGATACCTGGAATCAGGTAAACTGGCACATGAACTTTTGCGATACCACTGTTGGAATAAGACCTGCTGAGATTGAAAGTGGCATTGTCTTTCCTAATCCATGCCACGACCGTGTGACCATAGTAAATAATGGCAAAGAGCCGGCAAGTAAACTTATAATCTTTAATATGCTCGGTATTCCTTTTTATAAGAAGAGTTATTTTTTAAAAGAAGAGAGGATAGACACATCCACCTGGCCCACAGGGTTGTACTCTGTATTATGGTTAGAGAACAACAGGGTTGTCACAGCAAAATTTGTTAAGAGGTAATAACTATTATCCCACGATTTCAAAAATTATTGCAAAACTTGTGTTTTTATGGGTAACAAAATGGTTGTTTTGGTATAAAGCAATAGGTACCGAAAGATAGTTACCAAAATTTGGTGACATGAAATATTTATGAGTTGTGGTGAAGAGTGGTGTAAAAATTTTCTTGGGCGTTGTGTGATGGGCCGCGAATTTCAGCCAGCCTGACCCTTTCAAAGGGCTTTAAAGGGTTTCAAACGGTCAGCCGGGAACAAACATTTTTATACCAAATACGCCTCTATCAGAACATTATAAAAATAGTGAAAAATTTTTAACATTTATCTTGTCTGTCATTCATCATAATTTGTAATTTCACAACCAAAATCACACAGATTGATGGTTCCGGATTACCATCACCAAAACATCCACAGTGCTAATCATTTTGTAATGGCGTTATGAATGCGAATAAAACAAAAGTTATTAAGGATTTTGAAAAGCTGCCTGAAGAGATACAGGAGCAGATAAAGCTTGCCTATCCCAATGGGTTCAGCCATCATCTGATAAAGTTTCCCAACAAAGAAGGACGTACTGTCACAGCGCTACCTTTTGAAACAGAGGATAAATATTATATGGTTCGAATGACCGTTTCGCAGGCTGTAGATATTATTTCTCAGGATGATGATTATGATGATGACGGTATTCTTAAAGAAGAGGTGAAAGAGGAGTTTGAAGATAAATACTCGGATATGGAGATTTTGGAGGAGGATTATTCCGAGTAGGCTCAGCTATTCTGATAACACCATTTGAATAATCTCCATTGACTTAAGATCCCGAAAACCCGGGATATGGTACTTATAATATGAGATGAGAATAGTATTCAAACCGACTCTGATGCTATGAGACATGTTTAATTCTGTCAGCCGGTCATAGCCGGTTTCCAGAAGCAGTGTCATCCATTTTGCTGCCTCCAACCCGAAGTCATCGCTCTCAACTGCATTTTTCTTTTCTGTGAACTCTCCCTGGACGATGTCAAACCATCGTTTCTTAGTGCTATAATTGTTTCGTGGAAAAACCCCCAGATAACGCGTAAGCTGAACTAAAAACAACAAATGAAAATTTGCTACCGGACCTTCGTACTTATCAAAAAACTCCATTGAATAAAACAAAAACGAGAAAAGCAGTTTGTTTTCACTCTCCTCCATCAGCACCTGGTTAAGAATTTCATTGAGAAACATCAACACACTGCTTTTGGTATGATCGAAGGGAATGGATGTGTATTGTGATAGAGGCTGAATCTCTTTAATGAATCGAAGATTTGATTTTTGTGATGGTGAAGGCACAAGCTGCACCAGTGTCATGGGCTGAAGCACAGCCATACCTGTTTTTCTGTTTTTTTTACGAACGCCACGAAGGATATACGATTCTAGGCCCCACTGCTCGGTATAAACATTCAGGATAATGCTGCTTTCCGAATATTTTGTTTGCCGAAGAATTATTCCACGTGTTGCAGAGCTCTCCATAATAATTATCTAACAACCAAAATTTTAGTAATCACAGTCTCTTCGCCGGTGTTATCACTAGCAAAGACCAGATACACACCTGTTGCTACCTTATCGCCTTGCATCGTTTTCCCGTCCCATACAGCCTGTCCGCCTTCTGCGCGTGAGGAAAACACCAGGTTACCACTAACATCCGTAATCTTAACGAAAGCGTCCTGCACAAGACCGTTGATGGCGATAGTACCTTCATAGCCTTCTCGCACGGGATTAGGAAATGCGAAAACATCATTATTTACCGGCCCTCCGGGAGTGGAAGTTCCGCGATAAGAGACGATACCGTTTGCGGTACCAAAGAAAACCTCTCCCTTTTCGTTGATGGTAATAGCAGAGATAGTATTGGATAACAGCGGGCTGTTCTCTGCCGTAAAATGAGCCAGTTCTTGGGTGCCATCTTCACTAAGCAAGAATACTCCCGCTTTGTCGGTGCCAATCCATTTTTTGTTGGATCCATCTATGGCGATTGCCGTGATAGATTCTGTTTCCAGTAACGGACGCACATGACCATCATACTCCACTAGTATTTGCTGTGCATCGTAAGAACCTCCAAAAGAAACATTCTCAGGATTATAAATAACACCGATACCTTCATTTGTTCCAATCCATATCTCACCATCCAGGTCACAGGCCAAAGAGAGAACCAATCCTCCTGGAAAAGCACCGTTTCCGGCGGCAGAAGAGAGCTTCCGGGTGATATCATCAGAGGTATCTTCGAGGGTGCCATTATCATTAAATACTATTACTGCATTAGCCTCACGCATAATCACCCATTTCTGCCCTGATTTATCTATGGTGATAGTGCTGACTTCCGTGCCATTAGCATAAGAGGGGAGCCCCAGCTCTACCCACTCACCATCAGATTTCAGCACTGCAAGAGCATCATTTCCCAGTGATACTGATACCCACAGGTTATTATTTTTGTCGTATTTCAAGTCGCTGACTCTGACCTTATTACCAGGATATCCTGATGGTGGCGCCAAAGGGGAGTTGGTGGCATCCCAGGAAGCTATGATTTCTCCATTACGGAATTCATGTAGTCCCCAGCCATAAGAAGCGACAAAAACATGATTTATATCCGACGGGTCTACAGCAATGGCGGCGATATCACGAATAGTATCAAATGCAGGAAATTTGATATAATTATATGTCTCCCAAGTCTCATCAGAAAAATGAAACATCTCTCCTCTGGAGCCCAGGGGTGCCCACGATTGGTTAAAACCACCAACTGCACTCCAAACATCATTCTTGCTGGACGTGAGGCTGAATGTTAATGGTGAGTTCGGACCATTGGGTGTGATAAGTTCATGACTCCATGGTCCACTACATTTATCAAGACCATACCTGCCATCGGCAATCCAGTATATGCCATCTTCATCTAAAAACCCATCCATGGGTGTTGGGGTCAGATTATCACCATAAGTATAAAAACTCAAAACCTCATTAAAATCACTGTCAAAAGCTTTAAATTTAATACTGGAAGAAACCATCAATTGCCAACTGGAAGTTCGTAGTGCGTTTATATCGGAATCTACAGTAATATCAAAGTAACTCCAGCCATTATCTTTAATAATATACATAGTATCATTACCGTATTCCTGTGTGCTAAAATTGGTAATCACAGTACCGCTGAATGCTTCAATAACATTATATTTTCCGTTTGGAACAGGTAAAAAATCGAGATTATGCCACACATTAAAATCTGCCAGGTTGGGGTTGGAAGCATCGGCACGAAATATTCCATTCTCCGTAGCTGCATAATAGTGATTATCTTCAGCATTCCAGGTAATATCCATAACATTGATATAAGAAGCGTCCGGACCAATGATCCATGTATCCTTAATCTCTTTACCCTCGATATCCAAAACAACAACGCCAAACCCACAGGCTAGATAGGCATAATCACCACGAATAAGGATATTATTTATGGTTTTATTACCCACCAAAGTACTTCTTTTAATATCCGAAATGTTGTAGATGTCGGAGCCCTCGATAATGTCAAGGTTGGCATTACTGTAGGCTACCACCAAAATTGTATTACTCTCATTTGCTTCCATGGCTGTCAATCCCACATCGCTTAATCCGGGAGTAGTAACCTTATTGATTCTTCCAATACTTAAGTCCTCTTTATCGAGATAAAACAAAGCATATGGTGTAGCACAATATACTCGTGATCCAATCTGTGAAGTGGTAATAGTCGCATTATAAGGCAGATGGTCGCGCCATTGTCCTATACCGAAATCCTGAGCGTAAAGAGAAAAAGAAAATGATAAAAGTAATAATAGTATACCTGTACGTATCATAATAAATGTGCTTAACGAAATAAAAATGTCTACTCTAATAAACTATAATCAATATAAATTATTGTACTGACCAAAAGTAGTAAAAAGGGTAATAGAAAAACCTGAAATAAGATAAAGGTCTCTTTTTAGTATCTTTATGCCATGCATGTAAAATCGCAGAATACAATGAAACCATATTTTTGTCGTTATACTCAACGGAAAACTAAAATACTATGAAAAAACAACTTTTTTCTTTATTGACGATTTTGGCGTTTGCTATATCAGCTTTTTCGCAAAGTGATATCAACACAAAGTTACTTTTTGAAGAGAACAGTAATACTGAATTTTCTTCTGAATGGCAGTATCTTTCAACAGATATATATTTGCTAAACACCTCCCGTTTTGAGCGCCTCATTAACGATATTGATAATGAGAAAAAAAAACTCTTTAAGAAAAGCAACGAAATAGAGTTTCTTACCATCACCACAAAGCTTCAGAATCTGATGTATTTTGGAAAAAGTGAGATAACGTATCCCATTTATAATTATAAAGTAAGTAAGGATGGTCTTGCTGCGAACCAATCTCGTAACAGCGACAGCCGTGAGGTAATTCGCCTTATTGACAACCTCCCGGTGTCATCGGTGGATGATGTGGTAGAGGCCAAGATTGAAGGAAAGGCCGTAACAAAAAACAAAAAATCAGAGCTGTTGAATGTTATTTCTGATCAACTTATAAATATTAGTAAATTCCGTAATCCTACAGAAGCATCATTTTATCTTGTGGGAGAGATGGGCCAGTATATGAAGAGTCTTATAAGCAACACTGATTACCATTTTAGTTCTACCATTCGTCTTTTTGAAGCTGACGACTTCAGCCAGAAGCTGCACTCCATAAAGGTGTACGCTCTTCTTCCTCCGGGGCGCAATGTTAATCTCAGATCTGAAGGATTGAGTAAACTAGTACAGTCAGAAAAACCTGAAATAAACAGAATGGTGCTAGAAGAACAGATAAAATATGGATCTTATCCTGTAATAGTAGTGGTAAATTACAAATCAAAATACCAGATGCCTGTAATTGTAGGTGAAGAGGTAACGCCGGAGCTTATAGCTCAAAGAAAACCCAAAATGAAGCAAGATTTTGAATCTGGGTTAATAAATAACGAGATTTATCGTCAGGAGAAATCCTTTACCGAATATCTCGAGACCTTCGCAAAACTGAATAAAAACCTTGAATCATACAGCCTGGCCATGCAGATGGGTAATCAGCTCTACATCAGCCAGACACTCTTTGACATAGTAACAAATTACAGAGAGATGCTTACCATCAGACATAGCAGAGACATGGAATACCAGGGAATCAGCGTGTGGGAGAGTATCTTTAAACCCGAATATGAGTCCATACTACGCAATGCAGATGTTTATATGGAGAAAGATCGTAACATGAAGAGCTGCCGTACCATAGCGGAAAATCTGTTCCTTATGAACCTCAACGATTCGTTGTATAATGACCCCGTTCGTCGTGAAGAATTCCTGAGTGCTTTCTACGCCGTAGATCTTCCCGAGGATGGTTACCTGCAGGCCTCTGTAGTGGGAAAAGAGATCCTGGCACAGATCAATATCATGGAGAACAAACACCAAAAAGATATCTTCCAACCGCAGATGAAATCGCTGAAAAAAATGGATATGAATGACGAGTCGCAGAATTATCGTAACCAACTCCTATCAGAGATAAACAAAAGTAGTTGTAAGGCTTGTAAAGCTAAAGTGCTTGATGAGATACGCCGATATGATGAGAGGTATAAAGAAACCCGTATAGACAAAGCTATTCTAGAGAAAGACAGCATTGTTTCCGCTGCAGAGGATATACTTTTTGACCTCTATAAAAAAGAAGAATGCCTGGCCTCGAACCTGAGAACTTTAGAAAAAGAGCCGCCGGTGTGGTTCCGTATGGTAGATGAAAAACACACAGCGCTGAAAGGTCAGTTGAACCTCCTTGAAGTGGTACTCTCAGCTACGGCTGAGGTACCTACAAATAAACCTGAAGATATCACAGACTACTCGGCACACATAAAAACGTTAGTGGCAAATCTTATCACAGGATACAACGACATATGTCAAAAGGTAAACGACCTCTGTGACTGCAAAAAATAGTGTGAGCTGTTTTACGTTTCATTTTGTTGGGTAAATCAGGTATTTTAATATCTTTACATTCCGTCAAAGTACCTAACAATATTTTATATGAAAACAAAGCTTATAATCTTTTTTGTCTTTTTTTCTGTCCCGGTTTTTTGTCAAATAAATAGTGGCACCGTAGCTCCAGGCCCATATCCTCCCATATCAATAAGTGCAGAAGATTCTCTCTTCCTATGTTTAATACCACCTCTTGAAATTCCGGAGATATATTCCGGTGCTAACGCCCCGGTTTTACCCGGTTCTTTGGACAACTCATCACAACCATTCTTCAGAGATGTTTTTCAACAGGAGCATTACAGCTGTGGACAGGCTGCCTTAGTGGGATATGCATATACATACGAAATCAACAGACTTAGAAACCTTCCTTCGGATATTGATGAAAACAGATATCCGACACATTTTTCCTGGAACTGGCTGAATAATGGTGGATTATGGGGCGGAGGATCTTACTATCAAACATTCCAGTTGCTGCGAAAAGTCGGAACACCTTCTGTTGAAGTTTATGGAGGTATGGCCACTGGCGGAGCCACACGCTGGATGACCGGATACGACAACTACTACCAGGCCATGGGCAACAGAATATACAATTCATATGCGATAAATACCGCAACAGAAGAGGGTATTACATATCTGAAACATTGGCTCCATGACCATATGGAAGAATCTGATGTTGGCGGACTGGGAGCTTTTTATGCCAGTCATCCCCGGCTACATAATTTACCATCAGGAACACCACACGAAGGAAAAAAAGTTGCAATAGAGTTTATTAGCTCAAGCCATGCCATGACAATAGTCGGATATAACGACTCAATATGTTGGGACTATAACGGTGACGGACAATATACTAATGATATTGATATAACAGGAGATAGAATAGTTGACGTAAGAGACTGGGAAAAAGGTGGTTTTATAATGGTTAACAGCTATGGCGGCGTTCCAAGTTGGGGCGATGGAGGCTTTTGTTATATGATGTACCGTTCGCTGGCAATGCCCTTTGGTAATGGAGGAATATGGAATAATACCGTTAATGTGTTAGATGTGAAAGAATCCTGTAACCCTCTACTGACATACAAGGTCACAGTAAGCCACTCTTCACGGCAAAAGGTTAGGATTGCTGCTGGTGTAAGCAGTGACCCCACAGCAACAGAGCCCATGTACGAAATGACGTTCCCAATTGTGGATTATCAGGGTGGAGATCTATATATGCAGGGAGGGACAACGGAGGAGGACAAATCATTGGAGCTTGGCCTTGATGTTTCCGAACTCCTGAATTATATCGAACCAGGTGAACCTGCGCGATTCTTCTTTTCAGTGTATGAAGACGACCCCCAATCTTCAGACATAGGGAGAATAGTCTCTTTCTCGCTTATGGACTATACCTCTGGAGTAAATGAGATAGACTCAGGTGTTGACAGTCTATTGATAACCAATAACAGCAAAACAACGGTTCACTGCAACGCAACAATATCTTTTAATGATGTAAAGATAACTAATACTGATCTGCCAACAATAGATATTACATTACCCTTTTCTGATTCTTTGGAGGCCTCAGGTGGCGAAGCCCCCTACCGCTGGGCAAAATACTTCCCCTACTCCTATGAATCCACTGCTGAAACTCTCCCCATGATTGATGAAGAACAACTATCAGTAACCAACTCCAATAGTGGGTATGCCACAAAAACACTTGATTTTGATTTTTCTTTTTATGATAAATCCTATAATAAGGTATATATTAGTGCTGATGGATTTCTCTTCTTTGATATACAAAATTATCCCTGGCCTTATGTTCATGACCAAAAAATGATTCTCAGAGGGTATAGAAAAATAGCACCTTTTGATGCCAATTTAACAGTTTCAGGGGGTGGAATATGGTACGAAGGAAATAGCGAATATGCCATATTCCGTTGGGAATCAAACTCCGGTGCGTCTGACCTGTTGACAGATTATAACTTCGGTGTAAAACTTTATCCCAACGGGGATATTGAATTTCTTTACGGTGATAATATGCAAGGATCTACTTTAGAGTGGTATTCCGGAATATCAGATGGTGATTATATTAATTATGAAATTATTCATGCTTTTGATGAGGATAATGTCCCTGCAAATGAAGGTGTGTCCATCGATGCACCCCAATTTATTCCTCAACTGAATGTCACAAAAAATGGTGTTGTTCATGGTATCATTGATGAGTATCTGGAAGGATGTAACCTAAATGTTGCTGTGACGGACAAAAACAATCTGCGCGATGTTAAATCTTTTCCCGTTGAACTACAGGGTATCCTTGCCACAACTATTGCCGTAGCAGGAAATGACTCCATTATTGAGTTCGACGAATCCGTATCACTAGACCTTAAATTACACAACCTTAGCGACTTTGCATATCATCAAGCGCAGATAATAATACACTGCGACGACCCATACATAACGCTTACTGATAGTATTGAAGATATTGGAACACTAGCACCAGAAAATATTACCGTTATTGAGGATGCATTTAATTTTGATGTTGATATTCAGATTCCTAATAATCATGAGATCGTTTTTTATGGTGAGATAACCAGCGATCATGATCCATATCCTGTAACCTTTAAACATACTATTTATGCACCCGAAATATATGTTAAGTATGCGTTTTTTGATTCACATGATGGAAATATTTATCCCGGTGATACCGCAATAATAAATGTTGTTGTGGCTAATGACGGTGGTGCTGATATTAATAATATAAACGGACAATTTTCAGGTAGCGACCCCTATGTAAATATAAATCCTGTGATGGATAGTTTTCCTTTCCTGGACAAATACTCCCACGACACACTATTATATGAATACGTAGTAAGAGAAACGGCTATTCCCGGACACCTCAACCTCTCTTTGTTGGAAATCAATTGTATGGAAGGCATTACCACTAATGATACCGTTTGTGTAAATGTTGGTGGCGTACTTGAAGGTTTTGAGAGTGGCAATTTCAGCTTCCTGCCGTGGCAGTTTGGCGGCGATAACGACTGGGAAACAAAAACATCTATTGTCTATCAGGGTGATTGGTCTGCAAAGAGTAAAGACATTACACACAATCAAAATGCTGAAATTTATCTGGATATAAATATCCTTACCGGTGGCAGAACCTCTTTCTACCGTAAAGTCTCCAGTGAAACAAATTATGACTTTCTGAAATTCCTTGTTAATGGCAACGAAATGGGTGCCTGGTCGGGAGAACAGGAATGGGATAATTCAAGTTATTATCTCACAAAAGGCCAGCAGACACTACGATGGATATATAAGAAAGATTACTCGGTTGACGGAGGTCTTGATTGTGGCTGGATCGATAACATCTCTTTACCGGCATTTATTATCCTTGATAATAGTGTTCATGGTGGTGGAAATTTTATGATTTGTGAAGATGATAATGCACAACTGCAAGGAAGTGCTGTAAATTGTTTTTCTGTGGAATGGACTACACTGGGAGATGGGACATTCTCTGCGCCTAATGATGTTGAGACACTATATTCTCCCGGCCCGGAAGATATCGTATCACAGGGCACTATACTAACTCTAACCTCTACCCCGGCATTCGGAAGTACCATTAGCCATGACATTTCCCTGGGCATATATCCTAACCCTACAGTATATGCCGGTGAAGACACAACTATTTGTGTAAATGGTTTTCTACCATTATCAAACGCAACAGCAGAGTGGTTTTCAGATGTGTTCTGGACTACCGACGGAGATGGCTACTTCGATGATCCCGAAAACCTTAACCCGTTTTATTATCCCGGTGAACAGGACTACGCAAGTGAAGGGGTTATCCTTTCGATTACTGTAGCAGGAAATCCAGAATGTAACGCATCAGTATCAGATAATATTACACTGTCATTCAATCCTCTCCCAGATGTTTTTGCAGGAGAGAATATCTCCGTACCCTTTGGTACATATATCGATTTAGAAGGATCAGCATCTGGTGGTTCAGGCGAATATAGTTGGTACTGGACACCGGAGGATATGTTTATTGATTATCAGGTGCAAAATCCTAAAACCATTAGCCTGGAAGAGTCTTTTATTGCAACACTAACGGTTCTGGATGAAATAACAGGATGTATAGGTAGTGATGAGGTAGTAATTACTGTTACAGGAGGACAACTATACGTTACTGCCACAGCAGCGCCAAAAACGCTATGTATTGGAGAAGAGGTACAGCTAATGGCTCTACCTGGTGGTGGGTCAGGACTGTATAGCTACCAGTGGACTTCAATGCCGGTGGGTTTTGAGTCTGATCTGCCAGCCCCCACTGTTATCCCATTAGCAAACACTACATACTATGTTGAAATATCTGATGGTTTTAATACCGCCAACGATGAAGTACCGGTCTCTGTAAACCCTCTACCTCAGCCAGATCTTGGTGAAGACCAGGTAGTATGTATTTATAATTCAATAATCCTCGATGCAGGTGATTTTGATAGCTATCTTTGGTCGACAGGAGATACAACGCAAACTATTATGGTCGATTCCACAGGGATAGGAATGAGCTCTGCAGAATTCAGGGTAAGGGTTGCCAATGAATTTGGATGTATGAATAACGACACTATCATGATTACATTTGACCCATGTACAGGGATAGAGCAGATTGATAAATCACAACTCACGGTATTTCCTGTTCCGGCAAAAAATAAACTTTTCTTACACACTACAGGTTTGGGAAATACGCTGGAATATATCGTTTGTGGCATTGATGGAGCGCAAGTGCTGAATGGAGAAGTATCTTCAGAACAACCCCTGAATATTAAATCTCTGACTCCCGGATGTTATATATTGAAAGTTAATGATGGCACACACTCACGGGTAGCAAAATTTATCATTCTAAAGTAAAATCTATTTTTGTATTTTCGCATGATAATTATAAACCATGGTATTTAGTAGTAGTCTGTTTTTATTATACTTCTTTCCTGTTTTCCTGATAGTGTATTTCCTCCTGCGGGGAACAATGTGGAAAAATTTATGGATATTAATTACCAGTGTGTTCTTCTATGCCTGGGGTGCTCCGGATTTTATATTTATCGTTCTGGGCTCTATAATAGGAGATTTTTATCTGGTAAAATTGATGGACAATACGCCAACGTTAAAACGAAAACGGTTGTTGTTGGCCGGATCAGTATTTCTAAATATCGGATTGCTGGCATATTTTAAGTACTCAAACTTCTTTGTCGAAAACCTCAACACTATTCTGGAGTCTTTTGGAATGACAGCATTGCACTGGACAAAAGTGGTGTTGCCAATAGGCATCTCTTTTTTCTCATTCCAAAAGCTTACATACTCTGTGGATGTATACCGTAAGGTTCATCACCCCTTGAATCGAGTTACCGACTATGCGATGTACATCCTGATGTTTCCGCAGCTTATTGCCGGACCGATTGTACGTTTTAATGAAATTGCCGACCAGATAGAAGATCGTAAATATAATGAGACTGCTGAAAACCGCCTCACGGGATTCTTCCGATTTGTGCTAGGGTTGGCAAAAAAAGTACTCGTGGCGAATGTTCTTGGAGAGCAGGTGGATATGATCTTTGCCATGGATCCCTCAAATATCACCATGGCATTATCGTGGATTGGTATTATCGCCTACGCCTTCCAAATCTATTTTGACTTCTCAGGATACTCTGATATGGCTATAGGTATTGGACGAATGATAGGCTTTGATTTCCCGGAAAACTTCAACAACCCCTACATCTCGCAGTCCATAAGTGAGTTTTGGCGTCGCTGGCATATAACTCTTGGTAACTTCATGCGTAACTACCTCTATATCCCTCTTGGAGGTAACCGGGTCTCTACCCGACGAATGTACTTTAACCTTTGGGTAGTATTTCTGATTTCCGGTTTGTGGCACGGTGCCGCCTGGACCTTCGTGCTATGGGGAGCTTTTCATGGCCTTTTCTTGGTCCTGGACAGGCTTTTTCTTCTCAAAATTTATAAAAAAATTGGCAAGGTGCCTTCAATCTTCATCACGTTTATTATTACTATGGTAGGATGGGTGCTTTTCCGTGCTGATACTCTCTCTTTTGCCTGGAACTATATCGGCAGCATGTTCTCATTTGACTTTGCCGGCTCGGAAATATTCTTTAAAAATAAATTCTGGACTATCATGGTAATAGCAACATTCTTCAGCCTGTGGGCAGCAGTTCCGGGAATTGAAGCATGGATGAATCGACTCTTTGATAAAACACAAAACGGAAGAACAATCACTTTAATGGTTATCTTCTCAGTGATATTTTTTATCCTGAGCCTTGCATCTATCACAAGCTCCGGATTCAATCCGTTCATATACTTCAGATTCTAATTTTTCTTCGGCTCCTGATATGGGGTTTTCGATGGCTTACGACCAAAAACAGATACCCTGACATATCGCTCAGGGTGATGCTTGATGTCAAATAGAAGTGAGTTCAGCTCTACGGCAGAACGCTCAAGATTATTATACAGAGAATCATTCTTCATAAGTTGACCTACCGTTCCTTTACCCTCATCAATTCTCTCAATCATTGAAGAAAACTGATTCAAAGCATGGTCTGTACGTTTAATTGTTTCCGTAAGCTCAAGGGCTGCAAGTGAGTCGCTGAAAGATGAGAAATTGGAGATGATACCCGAAATTTCTTTCTCATGATGATCGATGTTACGTGTGATAGCCTCCACATTACCGACTATCTGTGCCAGGCGATGCTTTTGTGAAACCACCAGTGTATCTATGTTATAGGAGGTATTTTTAAGATAATCTACAGATTCTTTAATGTTCCTGAAGCTGGATTCGAGGTTTTCACGTGCCGACTCATTAAAAATACTTTGAACTACCACTACCATAGTATCCAGTGAAGCAAGTAGATTCTCAGCTTTTATCTTTATGGGAGCCACCTGTCTGTTCACTTCATCCATCAAAGATGCCTCTATAGCTGATTGCAGAGTGTCGTGGTTTTGTACAGGAACACCTCCGGGAGTTAAAGTAAACCCTATAGCTTTGGATCCCAGGAGATCGGAGCTGTATATTTTTGCAACAGTGGTATTTGGAATGACAAGATCTGTTTTAAGCATCATCTCCACCAAAATTTTATTAGGGTTATTATTAGCAAAACGAATATCCTTTACCTGTCCGATACGAAGGCCGTTGATATCCACTGGAGCTCCCATCTCCAAACCCTCCACTTTGGGATATATACTGTAAACGATAGTTTGCCTGTTAAAAATATCAACACCTTTCAAAAAATTTACACCCCAGAAAAGGATTCCAAATCCTATCAAAAAAAATATAGCAATCCAAATACGTTTTTTTTTCATAATAATAATCTTAAGAAAGTA
>CAYYSU010000029.1:0-36223 GCA_964474455.1 uncultured Bacteroidales bacterium | reverse complement strand
AGCTGCTTTTAAGGCATTCGTAAATAGAAATAAATAATAATTTTATAATGAAACAACTAACAAAAAACATTTTCAACGCAGGAGGTTATCCTAACAATGTAAACATTGCGCTTTTAATACTGCGCTTAGTAGTTGGTGCTTTTATGCTAACTCACGGTTGGGGAAAAATGGAAATTATATTTAGTGGCGAACCAATACGATTTGCCGACCCAATTGGTGTTGGGGCAACCGCATCGATAGCACTGGCCGTTTTTGCAGAGGTGCTCTGTTCCATATTATTAATTATTGGTTTGGGTTCTCGTTTGGCGGCTGTTCCATTAATAACTACCATGTTGGTTGCCGCTTTTATCGTTCACTCAAACGATGGATTTGGAAAACAAGAATTTGCGCTTCTTTATGGGGTAATCTACTTAAGCATTGCTCTAATTGGAGCAGGCAAATACTCATTAGATTTTTTTATATCAAAGAATAAGAATTAATATCATACAATTAATTGATAACCTAAAATGACGTCAGGCCACCAAAAACGTTTGATGACAATAAATAAGTTGTAAAAAAAGGTGGATAGGTTGCGTCAACAATTGGAAAAGCATACAGGAAAGAAAATCACATAGCTCAACCGTTGTACACACGCAAGCGCAACCTATTTAGATGAATCACATTTGAAATAACAAAATTAATAAGCAATGAAAAAACTTATTATATTTTTTATCATCGTTATATCAGCACTCTCCTGTCAAGATTCAGAAAAATTTGAACTCTAACAAGAATGCGAAGTTTCATTTGAAATTACCGCTCCAAACGGATTTGAAATAATCCTTTTAAAAACGATTGAGTACAATGGTAATTTAATCGAGATACAGTTTATTGATGATATGACAGGCTACATACTTGGAAGCAATAATGAAGGCGGATATGCAGATATTTTTAAAACAATAGATGGAGGCAAAACATGGGATATTATGGAGCTTACTCTTCGAGAAGTTCCAAGAAATATGTTCTTCCTTAATGGCAATATTGGATTTGTTACGTTTTATGGTTCAAATGGTAACTTATTAAAAACTACTGATGGTGGAATAAATTGGATAGAAAGTAATCCTTTAGCTAATTTAAAAAGTAATTATTCGGACAACATAGTTCTACCTTCCGATAAATATTTAATTCTGATTGAAAATAGTATGTATAAATTAATTCGTAAATAATGCCAGCACCTAACAATTAACCGTTCTGGTGGTGCCCTGCCGGAAATATCCTTCATCACAAATGCGATACCTACCGCATCGTTTCAATCGGAATGGCTGGCATAGTTTGATCGAAATAACCAATAGTACCCGGCGCCATCGTCCAACTTTGTTTTATCCATTATAAATAAACGATTTTTATTTTAACAAAAGCAAACAAACTAAATGAGTAGTTTTTTTTACTAAATTGTAGCCGGAAAGGATAAAACACTTTTACGTTATGCGGCATATAAAACAGACGTGAGTTACATTATGAAAATAACAATAAAAACATCCATTCTGCTAATGGTATTTATTTTACTAATTGGATGGATGTTTTGAATATTATAACGGTACTATTGATAGAATATAATATAATATTAATGATTAAATACGATCACACAACAATATTTAATAAAGCATACAAATATGAGAAATAGAATACTAACTCTTGTCCTTTTAATTTCATTGACAATGTCGAGTTGTATTGTTTATCATCCTATGATGTCAGATATTCCTTTGATTAGCGAAAAACATGACACAAGAATTGATGCAGGTATTACATCTATTGTCTCTGCTAATGCCACAATCTCATACGGATTAACTGATAAAATTGCAATTCAGGGATTTGGAAGCCTTAGACCTGACAACGGTTATTATTTCCAAGCTGCAACAGGGTTATATAAAAATTTAGGGGGTAATAAAATTTTTGAACTTTATGGTGGGTTTGGCTATGGATATGGAGATGCCTACAAAGATGCAAACCCAGGAAACTTGTATGGTGATTATCAGCTCTATTTTGGACAGGCAAATTTTGGTAAAATAGCAAGTAATAATTCAAATTTTGAGGCTGGATTAGGAATAAAAGCAGGATATTTTCATTCAAATCTAACCGATGAAAATTATTACAACTGTATTTCAGAGACTGGCCCATTTGAAACTTATCGTGATGAAAGTTTTTTATTGGAGCCAGTTGGATTTATTCGGTTTGGTGGAAATAAACTTAAAATTAATTTAAAACTTGGGGGAGCATTTATTTATAAATTCACTAATACGGAAAGAGGTTTGCCTTATAGTTATTTCAATTTTGGAATTGGATTAAATTGCAGATTATGAACAAAATAGTGGGCATAATAATAAAATGTAATGCAGGTTTCAACAGAAATGGCTGGCACAGTCACTCCGAAACATCCAAATGGACAGCGCTATCGTTAAACTATGTTTTATCCATTATAAATAAACGATTTTTCTTTCAATAAAAGCAAACAGACTCAATGAGTTGTGTTTTTTTACTAACTTGTAGCCGGAAAGTGTAAAACATTTTTTCGTTATGGCAAATACAGGAAAACCTGACACTCATTATTGAAAACTTAAACGAAAAAACGGTAAAAAATAAAAATGGATACAAAAAGAATTTCGCCAAAGTGGATTGATAGTTTAGAAGAAAACGAAATTTTTGTTTTCGGAAGCAATCTTTCCGGCTCTCACGGTGGTGGTGCTGCAAAGTTGGCTGTGAAATGGGGCGCAATATGGGGCGAAGGTGTTGGCTTGAACGGACAAACATACGCCATTCCAACTATGCATGGTGGTGTGGAAACCATAAAACCTTATGTTAATGATTTTTTATTGTTTGCCAGGCAACACCTTGAGTTGAAGTTTTTTGTAACTGAAATAGGTTGTGGTATTGCCGGTTTTACCGTAAAAGAAATAGCACCACTGTTTGAAGTAGCAATTGTCGAAGAGTTAGAGAATGTTTATTTGCCGGAAAGTTTTTACGAAGAGTTACTTAAATGCAACAAAAAGGATAAATGATCAAAAAACAATCTACGTATTGATTTAATTTTGCTTCTTTGAAAAATATCCAACAGGAGTAACAATCAAAACTCGCCAACCTATAAGCTTTAAAAGAGCGTGTTTTGGATAAAGCATATAACGGGTAGTTGTAAGAATAGCCCATCGGCACAGCCGGGCACATTTGTAATTCAAACAAATCAACAAATAGAAATTGCAAACGAAAATGGTTTCCCAAACGCTCACAAAGCATGCATGCGCTTGAGTCAATCCAAATAGTATAAATTTTCTCTCCGGGAAGTTACTCAACCACTATCTTCCCATTATACACCTTGCCGTTATCATTTATTTTATATGTGTAAAACCCTTCGGTCAGTTGACCTACAGAGATGTTTTTGCCATTAACAACCTGGTGTAGTACTTTTTTGCCTTGTATGTTGAACATTTCAATGAGGGCAGACGGTGAGATATTATCAATATCCAGCACTATATAATCCGTTGCGGGGTTGGGAAACACCTTTATTCCGGGCTCAGGGATTTTCCAAACGCCAGTGGAAACTTCCGAGTAATAATACGTTGTTTTACCGTACTCATACCAGATATTATCTGCGAAATAGTACGAGATGTAATCTACCGGCATATTTGCGATTACATTCAGGCCGAAAAGCGTATAAAAATCAAATGGAGGCAACAACAGTTCATCCAAGGCATAAGCTAAATTGTAGGTATATTCAGCTTTCCAAAAATTAACCCACTGGTTGGCGTTTTCGTCCCACTCGTAGGAGAGAAACGTTGTTATGTTGCCATTTGCATCGTAGGTATATTCATATTTTTCACTCCCCTTCCATTTGGCGGTGGTGTCATTCCAGGCATAATAGCTGTAGGAGGTCTCGTTCCCGTTTTCATCGTAGGTGTAAACCCATTGGTATGAATTCACCCATTGGCCGTTGTTTTCCATCCAGGCGTAGGAGATGGTCTCTGTACTTTGCTCATTTGTATCGTAGTTCGTGACCCATTTAGCCGAATTCACCCAACTGCCGGTGTTCTCGTTTATTAAATATGAGATAGTCGATATCTTGTTTCCGTCATTATCATATGTGTATTCATATTTTTGATCATCCTCCCACTGCATGGTAGACCAGTTATATATTTTAAGTACAATGCTGTCCAGGCTTTGTTTAATCTCACGGGTAGACTTTAGAGGGTATGATTCTTTGATATTTACCGGAAAGTGCGGATGACTTTCGTCATGGTTTTGATGTATATGATATATGTTTTGACCCATAGCTGTTGCTGAAATCACAACACTCAACAAAATTGTAATAATATGCTTCATAAAATAGTTTTAGACGCTATGTCGTTTATCTGTAATATGTTTTCTTAAAGATCTCACCTTTTTCTTAAGATCATAATGACAACAACTTTTTTTTACCTTTGTTTATTGTGCTGCTGCAATTGCATAATATGATAATGGCTGAAGTATGTTTTATAATACCCCTTTATATCCGTAGCTATCAAATCGGCGGCTGATGCCATGAAACCATTAATCCTGGAATCTCAGTGTCAACAGGCTGCCCATCGCCGAATATTTTTATCTTTGCCAAAAATATTAAACCTATGAAAAGCAGACTTTCACTTATTCTTATCCTTTTTGTGATATTTTCCACCCTGGCGGCAATCGGCCAGCAGAACAATAAGATTACTCTCGAAGACCTTTGGCGTAATTATAAGTTTTTCCCACAATCTGTTCAAGGTGTTTCCTCTATGAACGATGGTGAACACTATACCACCATGGAAAACCGTAACTCCCTTATCGTGCGATACGCCTATAAGACCGGAGCGGTGGTGGACACCGTTTTTAATGCAGCCAATTTTGAAGAGACGCCATATATAAATGGTTATAATTTTAGTAGTGATGAGAAAAAACTTCTTGTTTATAACAACAAAAAATCAATTTATCGCCGCTCCTATACTGCAAGCTGGTATATCATAGACCTGGAGACGAGCACTATTACTGCTCTTCCCGGGGAGGCAAAGAACCAACTGGCAACGTTTAGCCCTTCGGCAGATAAAGTGGCTTATGTGCGTGAAAATAATCTCTACTATTTTGATATCGCTTCCGAGAATGAAGTGGCTGTTACCACAGATGGGGAAATTAACCGCATCATAAACGGCTCTCCTGACTGGGTTTATGAGGAGGAGTTTGGCTTTGCAAAGGCCTTTACATGGTCGAAAGATGGCAGCCATCTGGCATGGATGCGTTTTGATGAAAGTGATGTAATGCAGTTTGAAATGACCATGTTCCAGGGGCAGGCTCCAGCCATCGACGAAAATGCTCTTTACCCGCAGCCTTATGTATTCAAGTACCCCAAAGCCGGTGATGATAACTCCATTGTTACGGTTCATATTTATAATGTGGATAATAATAATATTGCTGACGTGGATCTCGGTACGGAGACTGATCAGTATATCCCGCGAATAAGATGGAGCGATGACAACACTAATCTTGCAGTGTTTAGAGTAAACCGTCTGCAGAACAAATGGGAAATTCTTTTTGCTGACGCAAATACCGGTGACACTGAAGTGAAATATGTTGAAGAGAACAAGTATTATATCGAAGAGAGTAATTACGATAATGTAAAATTTCTTGATGGTAATGAACATATGATTCTTACATCAGAGGCTGATGGCTGGATGCATCTCTATGACGTGAACCTGAACACACAATTCAAACAACAGGTCACAAAAGGGGAGTGGGACGTAACAGATTTTCTGGGATATGACCATAAGAGCAAGACACTTTTCTATATGTCAGCAGAAAACTCACCCTTGCGTCGCGATCTGTACTCTGTTCGCATTGACGGGAAAAAACGTACTCGTATAACGCAGCAGGACGGAACCAACCGGGCCGTTTTTTCAAAAGGGTTTAAATATTATATAAACTATTTCTCCAATGCCTCCACACCAACGCAGGTAACGTTGCACAACCGTAAGGGTAAAGTTATCCGTGTTCTGGAAGACAATTCTGAGTATATGAAGATGCTCAGTGAGTATGATTATACCAATAAGGAATTTTTTTCTTTTACAACATCTGAAGGTGTCGAGCTTAATGGTTGGATGATAATGCCTGTGGGCTATGATTCTGACAAGCAGTATCCATGTCTTATGACTCAGTACAGTGGCCCCGGATCACAGGAGGTACTCGACAGCTGGAGCTTCGATTGGTACAATTACCTTGCTCAGGAAGGCTACTTAATCGCCTGCGTAGATGGTCGTGGCACCGGCTCCCGTGGCGAAGAGTTCAAGAAGTGTACTTACCTGCAGCTGGGAAAATATGAATCTGACGACCAGATTGAAGCAGCGCAGTGGCTCTCAAAGCATCCGAATGTAGATGCTGAGAACATTGCTATCTGGGGCTGGTCGTACGGTGGGTTTATGACAGCACTATGTATGGAAAAAGGCGCCGGAATTTTTGATGCCGGTATCTCCGTGGCACCTGTCACAAATTGGCGTTACTACGATAATATTTATACTGAACGTTTTATGCGTACACCACAGGAAAACCCTGAAGGCTACGACGACAACTCACCATTGTTCCACGCTGATGACCTGCAGGGGCACATACTTATTTGTCATGGCTCTGCCGACGATAATGTTCACGTTCAAAATACAATGGAGTTTGTCGAGCGTCTGGTGCAGGCCGACAAACAGTTTGATATGATGATATATACCAACCGTAATCATGGCATTTATGGTGGCAACACCCGTTATCATCTATATAAGAAATTCACCAACTTCCTCGAAGAACATTTGAAGGATTAAAATGG
The DNA here is from genome assembly GCA_964474455.1 of uncultured Bacteroidales bacterium. Lineage (GTDB taxonomy): Bacteria > Bacteroidota > Bacteroidia > Bacteroidales > BM520 > BM520. Next base: position 29,385 of record CAYYSU010000029.1, on the reverse strand, counting down.
TGGCAACACATGGGCGGGTTCGGCCCCGCCCGTTATGACCACACACGGATTCTTGCGTTCCGGGGAGTTATAATTTATAAAATTCCTTTAATTCCTGAATGTCCTGATCGGAGAGGCCTTGCGGTTCTTCTCCGGTGGCTTTTGCTGCCAGGTATATGGAAGCTGATTTTTCGATGATGTCGATCTTGTCAAAGGCATCGTTTGTGTCGGGAGCAATGGCAAAAGCTCCATGCTTTGACCATATTATCACATCTGTTCCTGAGGAGAAAGCATCAACAGAAGCGTTAGCAACCTTATGGCCTCCCGGCATCAGGTAGGGGAGTACCGCAATTCCCTTTGGCAGAAACACAAATGTTTCGGGTATCATTTTCCATAGTGTTTCACAAAATCTTTTGCCATCACTGAAAGCCTTCAGATGCGACATTGCAACAACATTCGTAGGGTGTGAGTGGACAATGGCGTTGTATCCCTCTCTGTTAAGTTGCATATAGTTGTGAATCTGCATATGCGAAGGCAGCTCTGATGTTGGCAGAACACCTGACGATAGTAGCATGTATTCCCTGCCGTCGTCAGTTACAGCTACGATACTTATATTTTTTTTGGGATTCTTTGCCACATCACGCATTCGTGTTCCTGTGCCTGTTACCAGCATTATTCTGTTTGCCAGTCCTGTCAGCGGCCGCTCCAGTGTTATATGTTCTTTTGTACATGCCAGTGGCGTTTGAGATATGGATAATGGTATTACCCTTGAAATATTTCCTCCATTTCGCTCGGCCCAGCCTTTTTTCCACAGATGCTTTGCCGTATCGGCAATCTCTGCATAAAAATTCGTTAGGTTGATATGATAAGCTGCTTCCATACCACAAAGATAATATCAAATAGTATAACCCGGGTATAAAATCACTATTACTTTTTTAAGGCTCTGTTATAAGTTATTGTTTCGTAAAATTTTTGTTTGTATATTTGCGCCCTCAAAAAGAGATAAAATATTTTTTAATCAAATTAAAGGTAGGTATTTACTATGATTATTGTGCCCGTAAAAGAAGGTGAAAGCATCGACAGAGCGCTGAAGAAACTGAAGCGCAAGTTTGAAAAGACTGGTGTAGTGAAAGAGCTTCGTAAGAGACAAAAATACACTAAACCATCTATTATCAAGAGAGAACAAATGCAAAAAGCCGTATACGTGCAGCGATTGCGCGACGAAGCTGACCAATAAGATCTTTCTTGAGCTTTTTGGGCCGGAAGAAAATTTGCATCAGGTGAAATAATTGACTATCTTTAGTCGTTATTATACCATAGCAGGTTTTCTTCTTTTTTTTCCTATGCGTGAAACATTACAAGATCGGTTTTATTCTTATCTTAAATACGAAAAGCGGAGGTCGGATCATACTCTCAAATCCTACCAATCAGACATTTCCGCATTCCTGAATTACATCCGTATTAACTATGAAGTTACAAACCCTGACGATATATCCTCTCAGATGATTCGTTCGTGGGTAGTAGAGATGGTGGATAGCGATTTAGCCGTTACAACAATAAACAGAAAACTTTCAGTAATACGAACCCTATATATATATGGTGTCAGAATCGGATATGTGACACATAACCCTGCAGAAACAATTCGTGGCCCCAATGGCGGGGAAAGACTTCCGGTGTATTATCAGGTCTCTGAGATGGATGACCTTTTTGATGCCGGCAGATTTGTTGATGGTTTTGAAGGATTACGTGATAGATTGGTGCTTGAACTTCTCTACGCCACCGGCATGAGGAATGAAGAACTGACATCCCTGAAGGAATCCGATGTGGACTTTTCCCGTATGGAAGTTAAGGTGACAGGTAAAAGAAATAAACAAAGAGTTATTCCCGTTAGTGCTCGCCTGTTAAAGAATGTTAAGGATTATACCGAACAGCGAAATGAGTCGTTTAATACCTTAAACAATAATGATATTTTGATTGTTTCTAATAATGGACACGCGGCATATCCCAAACTGATATATCGTATCGTTCACAAATATTTAACTGAAATCACAACAATGGAAAAACGCAGCCCTCACAAGCTCCGGCATACTTTTGCCACACATATGCTTAATGCGGGTGCCGATTTAAATACAATTAAAGAGCTGTTAGGGCATTCCAGTTTGGGAGCAACCCAAATATATACTCATAACAGTATCGACCAACTTAAAAACATTTATAAACAGGCTCATCCCGGAGCCTAAATTAAAAAGGAGGTATTATGAATATCAGTATTAAGTCCGTTGGATTCAAGGCAGATCAAAGGCTTGAGGATTTTATTGAGAAAAAAGTTTCAAAGGTAAATACCCTATACGAGGGCATCATCGCCTCTGAAGTAACCTTAAAGATTGACGCCAAAGAGCGGCCTGACAATAAAATTACTGAAATACGACTACAGATTCCCGGCGATGATTTATTCGTCAAAAAGCAATCTGATAGTTTTGAGGAGGGTACTGATATTGCCGTTGTGGCACTAAAGAAACAGCTTGTTAAGCACAAGGATCGTGTACGGGGTAAATAATTTCCTGAAAACTGAGTTTTTTTTAGAAATTCCTTTGTTTGTTAAAATTAATGTTAATACATTTGCAGTCCTTTTTGAGGGGCTGCTTTTTTGTAAGCAGAAAACGTTATTAAAATTATTGATTGCCGATGTAGCTCAGTTGGTAGAGCAGCTGATTTGTAATCAGCCGGTCGGCGGTTCGAGTCCGTCCATCGGCTCCTTGTTGGGGAGATTCCAGAGCGGTCAAATGGGGCAGACTGTAAATCTGTTGGCGAAGCCTTCGGAGGTTCGAATCCTCCTCTCCCCACAACAATATGTTCTTACAATATAATAATTGGAATTATCGCGGGAGTAGCTCATCCGGTAGAGCGACAGCCTTCCAAGCTGTAGGTGGCGGGTTCGAGTCCCGTCTCCCGCTCATTGGCCGTTGTAGCTCAGGGGTAGAGCACTTCCTTGGTAAGGAAGAGGTCACGAGTTCAATTCTCGTCAACGGCTCAAATAATAAAAATATATAATAAATAGAATAAGCAGACACATAACCTAAATTATTCGAAGATGGCAAAAGAATCATTTGATCGGTCCAAACCGCACGTAAACATCGGAACCATTGGTCACGTTGACCATGGAAAAACTACTTTGACTGCTGCAATTACAATTAATATGCAGGCTAAAGGTCTTGCCGAATTTAGCTCTTTCGACTCAATCGACAACGCACCTGAAGAAAAAGAAAGAGGTATCACTATTAACACGGCTCACGTAGAGTATCAGACTGAAAATCGTCACTATGCACACGTTGACTGTCCTGGTCACGCTGACTACGTTAAGAACATGGTAACTGGTGCTGCTCAGATGGACGGCGCTATCCTGGTTGTAGCTGCTACTGACGGCCCAATGCCTCAAACTCGTGAGCATATCCTCCTGGCTCGTCAGGTAGGTGTACCACAACTAGTTGTTTTTATGAACAAAGTTGACCTTGTGGACGATGAAGAACTCCTCGAACTCGTTGAAATGGAAATTAGAGATCTTCTCAGTTTCTACGAATTTGATGGCGACGAAACTCCTGTTATACAGGGTTCAGCTCTTGGTGGACTAAACCAGGAACCACAGTGGGTTGAGAAAATCCAGGAACTTATGGATGCTTGTGATAGCTGGATTCCATTGCCTCCACGTGATGTAGATAAGCCTTTCCTTATGCCTATTGAGGACGTATTCTCTATCACTGGCCGTGGTACTGTTGCTACCGGTCGTATCGAAAGTGGTGTTATTAAGGTTTCCGAACCTGTAGAAATTATTGGCCTTGGCGCTGAAAAACTTAAGTCAGTTTGTACTGGTGTTGAGATGTTCCGTAAGATCCTTGATCGTGGTGAAGCTGGTGATAACGCCGGTATCCTCCTTCGTGGTATCGATAAGAACGAGATCCGCCGTGGTATGGTGATCGCAGCTCCTGGCTCAATTCTTCCTCACAAAAAATTCCAGGCTGAGGTTTATATCCTTAAAAAAGAAGAAGGTGGACGTCACACTCCATTCCATGACAACTATCGTCCACAGTTCTACTTCCGTACGACTGACGTGACAGGTGAGATCAAACTTCCTGAAGGAGTTGAAATGGTAATGCCCGGTGATAACCTCACTATTACTGTTGAACTGATCTCTGAAGTAGCTATGGACCTGAACCTCCGTTTTGCAATCCGCGAAGGTGGTCGTACTGTAGGTGCTGGTCAGGTAACAAAAATTCTCGACTAAGAATATTAGTCATCAAAAAAAATAGGTTATTGTGGTTAGAGGATTCTCCCGGGAATCGCCCCGGGAGGATCTTTCACTGCAAAAACTTTAAAAGCCTGAAAAGGCTAAACACGGGTGTAGCTCAATTGGTAGAGTAGTGGTCTCCAAAACCATTGGTTGTGGGTTCGATTCCTACCACCCGTGCAAATTTTAAACATCATGGCTAAAACAAAAGTTGGTAAATATATTCGGGAAAGTTATGAGGAACTTGTACATAAAGTTTCTTGGCCAACCTGGAGTGAACTACAGAATAGCTCGATAGTTGTTTCAATAGCATCACTGATGATCGCATTAGTGGTCTTTTTGATGGATATATCCTTCAAAAATATTCTTGAGGCGTTCTATAACCTATTTATGTAAATATCCGATTAAAATAGTATTAATAATGAGTGAAACGCCAGAAAAGAAGTGGTATGTAGTAAGGGCTATAAGTGGCAAAGAGAAGCGTGTTAAGCAATATCTGGAGTCAGAAATTGAGCGTAACAATTTGCAGGATTATGTTACCCAGGTACTCATACCAACAGAAAAAGTCTTTCAGGTTCGTAACGGGAAGAAGATCTCCAAAGAGAGAAATTTCTTTCCCGGATATGTACTTGTAGAGGCTGCTCTTATTGGTGAGGTAGCTCACGTTATTAAAAATATTCCTGATGTACTCGGGTTTTTAGGTACTAAAGGCGAACCAGAACCACTGCGACCTGTTGAAGTGAACAGAATTCTGGGTAAAGTCGACGAACTCTCAGAACAAGGAGAAGAAGTAAATGTACCTTTTATTGTTGGTGAATCTGTAAAGGTTACCGACGGCCCATTCAACAGTTTCAGCGGAGTTATAGAAGATATTAACGAAGAGAAAAAGAAACTTAAGGTGATGGTTAAGATCTTCGGAAGAAAAACACCTCTGGAACTAGGATTTATGCAAGTAGAAAAAGAATAATAACCGGCTGCTTCCAACCAAATACGGTAATTAAAAATTTCCAAAGAAAAACAAAATGGCAAAAGAAGTTGTAGGCCTTATCAAGTTACAAATCAAGGGTGGCGCTGCGAACCCCTCTCCTCCTGTAGGACCCGCATTGGGTGCTAAAGGTGTTAATATTATGGAGTTCTGTAAGCAGTTTAACGCTCGTACCCAGGATAGGGCTGGAAAAGTATTACCTGTTATCATCAGTGTTTACAAAGACAAGTCTTTTAGCTTCATCATTAAAACGCCTCCTGCTGCTGTTCAGCTGCTCGACGCCGCAAAAATTAAAAGCGGATCAGCAGAATCGAATCGTATTAAGGTCGCAACGGTGAGCTGGGCTGCTGTAAAACAGATAGCAGAAGATAAAATGGTAGATCTTAATTGCTTTACTGTAGAATCTGCTATGAACATGGTAGCTGGTACTGCCAGAAGCATGGGTATCAGAATTAAAGGGGAACGCCCCTTTTAATGAAAAATAAAGTAAAACATTTTAACATTTGGTTGAATGGCTAGAATTACAAAAAAACAGAAAGACGCTTTAGCACAGTTTGATCGCCAAACCGAACATTCCTTCGAACAGGCAGTAGAACTTGTTAAAAGCATTTCCTTTACGAAATTTGATGCCTCCTTCGACGTTGACGTGAGACTTGGAGTAGATCCGAGAAAAGCCAACCAAATGGTACGTGGAACGGTTACGCTTCCTCATGGTACAGGTAAGGAGAAGAAAGTTCTCGTGCTCTGTACCCCTGAAAAGGAAGAAGAAGCAAAAGCCGCTGGCGCTGAATATGTAGGCCTGGATGAATATATCCAGAAAATAAAAGGCGGATGGACCGACATTGATGTCGTGATCACTATGCCTAATGTTATGCCTAAAGTCGGCCCATTAGGGAGAATCCTTGGACCTCGCGGTCTGATGCCTAACCCTAAAACAGGTACCGTTACTATGGATATCGCAAAAGCCGTTCAGGAGGTTAAGTCCGGTAAAATCGACTTTAAAGTAGATAAGTATGGTATCATCCATGCCTCTGTGGGTCGTGTTTCCTTTACAAAGGATCAATTACTTGACAATGCACGCGAGTTTGTCCAAACGATTGTGAAACTCAAGCCCGCCGCTGCTAAAGGAACGTATATGAAGAGCCTGTACTTCTCCAGTACAATGAGTCCGGGCGTAAAAGTGGATACGAAATCACTTAACGCCTAATTATTAATTGCTAAACTATAAGTCAATGACTAAAGCAGAAAAACAACAGCTTATAGATAGCCTTGCAGAGCAACTGGAAGCTAATAGTTATATCTATTTGACAGATACAGGTGAACTGAACGCAGAAACCGAAAGCAGCTTACGCCGCTTTTGCTTTAAGCGTAATGTAAAACTCCAGGTGGTAAAAAATACTTTGCTCAAAAAGGCAATGGAGAAATCTGATAAAGATTTCACTGACATCTACCCCGTTCTTATAGGTCAAACTGCAGTTATGTATGCCGAAGCCGGTAACATTCCTGCCAAGCTTATCAAGGATTTCCGCAAGGATTTCAAAAAAGAGAAGCCCATCCTTAAAGGTGCTTATGTGGAAGAGATGATTTATCTTGGTGAAGAAAACCTCGAATTACTCGCTAATATTAAGAGTAAGAACGAACTTATCGCCGACGTAATTCTTCTTCTTCAATCACCCGCCAAGAACGTTGTCAATGCACTCCAATCTGGTGGAAATATCCTTACAGGCGTGCTTAAAACACTGGGAGAAAGAGAGTAATCTCTACCCGGTATTTAATTAATAAATTATAGAAATTTTTAGTTTAGAGAACCTTTAAAACAAATAATCGAAATGGCAGACTTAAAAGAATTTGCAGAACAGTTAGTAAATTTAACTGTTAAAGAAGTTAACGAGTTAGCTGAAATCCTCAAAGAAGAGTATGGTATCGAACCTGCCGCTGCTGCTGCTGTAGTTGCTGCTCCTGCTGGTGCCGCTGAAGAAGTTGAGGAACAAACAGAATTTGATGTAATCCTTAAAGCTGCAGGTGCTAAAAAACTTGCTGTAGTAAAACTTGTAAAGGAACTTACTTCACTTGGTCTGAAAGAAGCTAAAGAATTAGTAGACTCTGCTCCTAAAGCTATCAAAGAAGCAGTATCTAAAGACGAAGCGGAAGCACTAAAATCACAGTTAGAGGAGGCTGGTGCTGAGGTTGAAGTTAAGTAAGATATTCATAACTTTCTAATAAGAGATAGACTGCGGTCCACGCTTTTTTGGGCCTTGGTCTATTTCTTGTTTTACGTATCCTAGATTTTTAGTTCATACAAATATCTTATATTTTAACAAATCATCGACCTTGGACCCTATGAAAAAAGAACGTATCAATTTTGGTAAAACCAAAATCAGAGTTGATTACCCGGACCTGCTAGATATTCAGCTGAAATCATTCCAGGACTTCTTTCAGCTTGAGACCAATCCGGAAAACAGGATGAATGAGGGTCTCTTCAAAGTTTTTTCTGAAAACTTCCCTATCACGGACGCTAGAAACAATTTCGTTCTCGAATTCCTCGATTACTTTATTGATCCTCCAAGATACGCTATTACAGAATGTATCGAAAGAGGACTTACCTACAGCGTCCCCCTGAAAGCTAAATTGAAACTCTATTGTACCGATCCAGATCACGAAGACTTTGAAACAATTATTCAGGATGTTTATCTGGGAATGATTCCTTATATGACTCCTAAAGGTACGTTCATCGTCAATGGTGCTGAACGTGTTGTAGTTTCCCAGTTGCACAGATCCCCAGGAGTATTCTTCGGTACTTCTTATCATGCTAATGGTACTCAGTTGTTCTCGGCTCGTATTATTCCTTTCAGGGGATCCTGGATGGAGTTTACTACCGATATCAATAATGTCATGTATGCGTATATTGACAGAAAAAAGAAGTTACCCGTTACTACTTTACTTCGGGCTATAGGCTATGAAAGTGATAAGGATATTCTCGAAATATTTGACCTCGCAGAAGAGGTGAAAGTTACTAAAACTGGTCTGAAAAGAGCTATTGGAAGACAACTTGCTGCTCGCGTGGTGCGCTCATGGGTGGAAGACTTTGTGGATGAAGATACCGGAGAAGTGGTATCTATAGAACGTACTGAAGTGATCATCGACCGCGAAACAGTGCTCGCACAAGAGCATATAGAACAGATGATAGATGCAGGTGTTAAAACAGTTCTCCTTCATAAAGAAGATCTTGACCATGTTGACTACTCTGTGATTTTTAACACCTTACAGAAAGATACTGCCAATTCGGAAAAAGAAGCTATAGAATATATCTATAGACAACTGCGTAACGCGGAACCACCTGATGAAGAAACAGCTCGTGGTATCATTGATAAACTCTTCTTCTCAGACAAACGTTATGACCTGGGTGAAGTGGGACGTTATAAGATTAACAGAAAACTGAAACTTAATACGTCGATTGATACCCGCGTTCTTACTAAGGAGGATATTATATATATCATAAAACACCTTATCGAACTGGTTAATGCTCGTACTGAAGTGGATGATATTGACCACCTTAGTAATCGTCGTATCCGTACAGTTGGAGAACAATTGTATAATCAATTTGGTGTTGGTCTGGCTCGTATGGCACGTACCATCCGCGAACGTATGAACGTTCGTGATAATGAGGTGTTCACACCGACCGATCTTATCAATGCTAAAACATTGAGCTCGGTTATCAACTCATTCTTTGGTACCAACCAGTTGTCGCAATTCATGGATCAGACTAACCCGCTCTCGGAGATTACGCACAAACGTCGTATCTCTGCTCTGGGTCCGGGTGGTCTCTCTCGTGAAAGAGCCGGTTTTGAGGTTCGTGATGTTCACTATACGCATTATGGGCGTCTTTGTACCATCGAAACTCCGGAAGGACCAAACATTGGTCTTATATCCTCGCTATGTGTTTTTGCGCAGATAAATAAATTAGGGTTTATTGAAACACCTTATATACCTGTGGAAAATGGTGTCCTGAATACTAAAGTAGACCCTGTATTCCTTAGCGCTGAAGAGGAAGAGAATAAAATTATCGCTCAGGCCATTACACCTCTGACTGATGATGACCATTTCATAAAAGAAAAACTTAAGGTTCGTAAACTCGCTGACTTCCCTATCGTGGATAATAAAGAGGTAGACCTTATTGATATTGCTCCAAACCAGATAGCCTCCATAGCAGCATCACTGATTCCTTTCCTGGAGCATGATGATGCCAACCGAGCCCTAATGGGATCAAACATGATGCGTCAGGCTGTACCTCTTCTCAACCCGGAAGCTCCTTTCGTGGGAACAGGAATTGAGAAATCTGTGGCTCACGACTCACGTGTGCTTATTAATGCAGAAGGTAAAGGTGTTGTCGAATATGTTGATGCAGAAAAAATCACTATCCGTTACGAGCGTAATGAGGTAGAGAAACTTGTTTCTTTTGATGATGAGCTCAAAACATATTTTTTGACAAAATTCCAGCGTACCAACCAAGGTACTTCTATTACCCTTCGTCCGATAGTTCGTAAAGGTGATGTTGTTACCAAAGGTAAGGTGCTTTGCGAAGGTTATGCCACACAGCATGGTGAGCTTGCAATAGGTCGAAACCTGAAGGTCGCCTTCATGCCCTGGAAAGGATATAACTTTGAGGATGCGATCGTTATCTCTGAACGTATCGTTAAGGAAGATATTTTTACTTCTGTTCACGTAGAAGAGTTTACCCTTGAAGTTCGTGATACGAAACGTGGTGTGGAAGAGCTTACCAACGATATCCCTAACGTGAGTGCTGAAGCTACTAAAGACCTTGACGAAAATGGTCTTATACGTATTGGTGCAGAGGTTACTGAAGGTGATATCCTTATTGGTAAGATTACTCCAAAAGGCGAAAGTGATCCTACTCCTGAAGAGAAACTCCTTCGTGCAATCTTTGGTGATAAAGCCGGTGACGTGAAAGATGCTTCTCTGAAAGCTCCTCCCTCAATGAAAGGTGTTGTTCTCGATAAGAAACTCTTCTCCAGAGCAATAAAAGAACGCCGTGGGCATACAAGTAAAGAGAAAGAAATAATTTCGGTTATCGAAGAGAGATATCAGAAAGATAGCGCTGCTTTACTTGCCCGTCTGGTGGATAAACTTTTGGTTCTTGTCAGTGGTAGAACATCTCAGGGTGTTTATAACAACTATAAAGAAGAGGTTGTTCCTAAGAAAACAAAGTTCAATCAGAAGATTCTTTTGGGTATCGACTATTCAATAGTTAATCCAAATAAGTGGACTGCTGATAAAGAGAAGAATGAGCTTATAAAAGAGCTTATTTACAACTATAATATTAAGCATAAAGAGATTCTGGGTAAATTAAACCGTGATAAGTTCGTAGCCTCTATAGGTGATGAACTTCCCAACGGTATAGTACAGATGGCCAAGGTGTATATTGCCAAGAAACGCAAGCTGAAGGTTGGTGATAAGATGGCCGGTCGCCATGGTAACAAGGGTATTGTTGCTCGTATTGTACGTGAGGAAGATATGCCCTTCCTGGAAGACGGCTCTCCTGTTGATATCGTTCTGAACCCATTGGGAGTACCCTCAAGGATGAACCTGGGTCAGATCTATGAAACTGTTTTGGGCTGGGCTGCCAAGCTTAATGGATGTACATATGCTACACCTATTTTTGACGGTGCTAACATCGATGAAATCAACCAGCTTATGGTTGATGCAGGCTTACCAAAAAACGGTAAGGTATACCTCTATGATGGTGGTACCGGAGAGCGTTTTGACCAGCCTGCAACAGTAGGATATATCTATATGCTTAAACTGCATCATATGGTAGATGATAAAATGCATGCTCGTTCCATTGGGCCTTATAGCCTTATCACTCAGCAACCGCTAGGTGGTAAAGCACAATTTGGTGGCCAGCGTTTTGGTGAGATGGAGGTATGGGCATTAGAAGCATTTGGCGCTGCCAATATCCTGCAGGAAATACTTACCGTTAAGTCGGATGATGTTCAGGGACGTGCGAAAGCATACGAGTCTATAGTGAAAGGCGAGAATATGCCTACACCAGGCATCCCTGAATCATTCAACGTGCTGGTACACGAACTTTCAGGCCTCGGTCTGAATGTAACTTTCGACTAAAATATTTTGCTGAGTATACGGAATACGTTTCCGTATGCCCGGCTTTTTCTGACAATAACAGAACGTTATAATATGGCTTTTAGAAAAGAGACATCGGTAAACAACGCATTCTCAACTATCACGGTGAGCCTGGCTTCACCAGAAATGATTCTTGAGAGATCAAGCGGAGAAGTGTTGAAACCAGAAACCATCAACTACAGGACTTACAAACCTGAGAGGGATGGATTGTTTTGTGAACGTATCTTCGGTCCTGTAAAGGATTGGGAGTGCCATTGCGGAAAGTATAAACGTATCCGTTATAAGGGTATCGTATGTGACCGTTGTGGTGTGGAAGTTACTGAAAAGAAAGTACGTCGTGAGCGTATGGGACACATACAACTGGTAGTCCCTGTAGCCCATATATGGTACTTCCGTTCCCTCCCAAATAAAATCGGAGCTCTGCTCGGTCTTCCTACAAAGAAGCTCGACATGATTATTTACTACGAACGTTACGTAGTTGTAAACCCGGGCCCCAAAGCAGCTGAAGGAGTTCAGTATCTTGATTTCCTCACGGAAGAGGAGTATTTTGATATTATGGATTCGCTGCCACCGGAAAATCAGTATCTCGATGACGATGATCCTGAGAAATTTGTGGCTAAAATGGGTGCTGATGCACTCTTTGCTCTGCTCCAAAATCTTGACCTTGACAGGGTTTCTTACGAATTGAGACATAAAGCGAACACAGAAACTTCACAACAGCGTAAAGCTGATGCACTGAAACGACTGCAGGTTTATGAGGCTTTCCGTGAAGCGAATAAGAAAATGGAGAATAAACCGGAATGGATGATCATTAAGGTTGTTCCGGTGATCCCTCCCGAACTCAGACCTCTCGTGCCTCTGGATGGTGGCCGTTTTGCCACTTCCGACCTCAACGACCTGTACAGAAGAGTTATTATCCGTAATAATCGTCTTAAGCGTCTTATAGAAATTAAAGCCCCTGATGTGATTATGCGTAATGAAAAACGTATGCTTCAGGAGGCTGTTGATTCTCTATTTGATAACTCAAGAAAAGCCAACTCTGTTCGTACGGAGTCCAATCGCGCTCTGAAATCGCTATCTGACAGCCTGAAAGGTAAGCAGGGACGTTTCCGTCAAAACCTGTTGGGTAAAAGGGTTGACTACTCCGGACGTTCAGTTATTGTTGTAGGGCCTGAACTCAAACTTAATGAGTGTGGTATTCCTAAGAATATGGCATCTGAGCTTTATAAGCCGTTTATCATCCGTAAAATGCTCGAAAGAGGTATCGTGAAAACCGTGAAATCCGCTAAGAAGATCGTTGATCGTAAGGATCCTGTGGTTTATGATATCCTTGAAAATATCCTTAAAGGTCACCCTATATTGCTGAACCGTGCTCCTACGCTTCACCGGTTAGGTATCCAGGCATTCCAACCCAAACTTATCGAAGGAAAGGCTATTCAACTTCACCCTCTGGCATGTACAGCATTCAACGCCGACTTTGATGGTGACCAGATGGCTGTTCATGTTCCTCTGGGAAATGCTGCTGTTCTCGAAGCGCAGATGCTAATGCTCTGCTCGCACAACATACTGAACCCTGCCAACGGAGCTCCTATTACGGTTCCCTCGCAGGATATGGTTCTCGGTCTATACTATATGACCAAAGGACGTGAGAGTACTCCTGAAAATCCTGTCAAAGGTGAAGGATTTAAGTTTTATTCTCCTGAAGAAGTTCGTATCGCATATAATGAAAAAAGTGTGGATCTTCACGCTATAATTAATGTGCGCCTGAAAGATGTTGATACCGGTGAATATAGCCTCGTGGAAACAACTGTGGGTCGGGTGCTCTTCAATGAACAGGTACCGGCCGGATATGGTTACATTAACCAACTCCTAACTAAGAAGGCTCTCCGTGATATTATTGGCAAGGTTCTTAAGAAATCAGGTACTCAAAATACTGCTAAATTCCTTGATGATATCAAGTCAATGGGTTACTACATGGCCTTTAAAGGTGGCCTGTCGTTTAACCTTGGTGATGTGATTATCCCTGATATTAAAGGGCAGCTTGTTGCTGATGCTAATGCTGAAGTTGACAATGTTGTTGCCAACTACGACATGGGTTTCATTACCAACAACGAACGTTATAACCAGGTTATTGATATCTGGACACATACTAACTCCAAGCTTACCCGTACGCTGATGGATACGCTGTCCAATGACCAACAGGGCTTCAACTCCGTATATATGATGCTTGACTCGGGAGCCAGGGGTTCTAAAGAACAGATTCGCCAGCTTTGTGGTATGAGGGGTCTGATGGCCAAGCCGCAGAAATCCGGTGTCACAGGTGGTGAGATTATTGAAAATCCCATCCTCTCTAACTTTAAGGAAGGCCTTTCTGTACTTGAGTACTTTATCTCTACTCACGGTGCCCGTAAGGGTTTGGCGGATACCGCCCTTAAGACTGCCGATGCCGGTTATCTTACCCGTCGTTTGGTCGATGTTGCTCAGGATGTGATTATCTCAGAAGAGGATTGCGGAACACTGCGTGGGCTTACTATTACTGCTCTTAAGAAGAGTGAAGAGGTAGTGGAAAATCTCTACGACCGTATCCTGGGACGTGTAACCCTCCATGATGTTTATAATCCACAAACCGGAGAGCTTATCCTTGCTGCCGGTGAAGAGATTACCGAAGAGTTAGCTGTCCAGATCGAGGACTCACCAATTGAATCTGTAGAGATTCGTTCGGTGCTGACTTGTGAATCCAAGCAGGGTGTTTGTGCCAAGTGTTATGGCCGCAACCTGGCCTCCGGGCGACTGGTACAGCGCGGTGAAGCTGTGGGTGTTATCGCAGCTCAATCCATTGGTGAACCAGGAACTCAGCTGACACTGCGTACTTTCCATGTGGGTGGTACTGCTTCCAATATGTCTGTGGCTAATAAAATTGTTGCTAAATATCAGGGCGCGCTCGAAATTGATGAACTTCGCGCTGTGCCATATGTTACTTCTGATGGTGAAACTTTCGATGTTGTAATCGGTCGTTCCGCTGAAATGAAAATTATCGATAAAAAAACAGGTATCGTTCTTTCATCAGGAAACATTCCTTATGGTGCTCACCTTTATTGTAAAGCAGGTGCTGACATTAATAAGGGTGACTTGATCTGTGACTGGGATCCTTTTAATGCGGTTATTATTTCCGAGTTTGCCGGTTCAATTAGTTATGAAAATATTATTGAAGGACAAACTTTCCGTGTTGAATCCGATGAACAAACCGGTTATCACGACAAGGTTATTATCGAAACACGACAGCGCTCGAAGAACCCGAACATAAAAATTCTTGGCTCCGACGGTTCTGTAATAAAATCTTATGATATCCCTGTAGGTTCACATATCGTTGTGGATGAGAAAGATAAAATTAAAGCCGGTGACATCCTGGTGAAGATCCCTCGTGCGATAGGTAAAACAGGTGATATCACCGGTGGACTGCCTCGCGTAACAGAACTGTTCGAGGCTCGTAACCCTTCCGACCCCGCCGTAGTTTCTGAAATCGATGGTGTTGTATCCTATGGTAAGAAGCTTAAGCGAGGTAATCGTGAGATTATCATTACAACCAAAACCGGTGAAGAGAAGAAGTATCTCATACCTACATCAAAGCAAATCCTTGCACAGGAAAATGACTTTGTAAAGGCCGGTACTTCACTCTCTGAAGGTGCTATGACTCCATCCGACATCCTCGGTATTAAAGGGCCTATGAAGGTTCAGGAATATATTGTGAACGAGGTGCAGGAAGTTTACCGTTTGCAGGGTGTGAAGATTAATGATAAGCACTTTGAGGTTATCGTCCGCCAGATGATGCGTAAAGTAGAAGTTATAGATCCGGGTGATACCAAATTCCTCGAAGGTGAGTTGGTGAACAAGATCGATTTTATGGATGAAAACGACTGGATATTTGGTAAGAAAATCGTTACCAATGCCGGTGAGACTGAAGCATTCATAGAAGGACAGATAGTAAGCGCGCGTAACCTTCGTGAAGAGAACTCCACTCTTAAGCGCCGCGATAAGAAGCTCGTGGAATCACGTGAGGCACAGCCTGCAACTGCCAGGCAGATCCTGCAGGGTATTACAAGAGCTTCCTTGCAGACGAAGAGTTTTATATCAGCAGCATCATTCCAGGAAACAACAAAGGTACTTACCAACGCCTCTATACAGGCCAAGTCAGACTCTCTGCTGGGGCTGAAAGAGAACGTTATCGTAGGTCACCTCATTCCGGCAGGTACAGGCTTACGCCAGTATCAGGATATTATTGTTGGTTCTAAAGAAGAGTATGAACAAATTTTGGCTTCCAAATCTGAGTTTGAAGAAGCTCAGGAAGCTGAGTAAACACTATAATTATGGATCCACAACAGCAAAAAAATAAAATTAACATAGAGTTGAGTGAAGAACAAGCAGAAGGAACCTATTCCAACCTGGCCGTTATTACGCATTCCAACACAGAATTTATTGTTGATTTTATCAAGATGATGCCCGGTATGCCCAAGGCAAAAGTTAAATCACGTATTGTTTTAACGCCACAGCATGCCAAGCGCTTGATGAAAGCTTTGCATGAGAACATCAGCAAGTTTGAATCGATGCACGGGCCTATAAAGGAGATTGATGAGCGAATACCACTGAACCTCGGTGGCCCAACCGCTCAGGCATAACAAGCCTTTATTCAAGAAAAGAAAAAGCGTGCTACAATAATTGTAGCACGCTTTTTCTTTTACTCTCCTCCCTTTACCACTTTGAAATCGCTATGTTTTCCATTTACAGTAACTCTTACGATATAGAGTCCGTCAGGAACATTGTTTTTGCGTTTGTCAAATCCGTTCCAATAGGTTGTAAAGATACCGGGAGGGTAGGTGCCAGATGCCGGGCTGGTGATTCGACGACCGTTTGAGGAGAATATTTCAACTCTTACTTCTGAAGTGTATTGGAGTAGAACCTCTATTCTTGTTTCATGAAAGAAGGGATTGGGGTATATGTTGCAGGATATAATTAGCCCCAGAATTTAGACAACGAGTATAAATAGATTTTTTATAAACTTGTTGTTATGAAAAAGAGAAAAAATTACACATCAGGATTTAAAACGAAAGTAGTTCTTGAAGCCTTACAAGAGCGAGAAACGATACAGGAAATCGGGAAAAAATATGAGATTCATCCGAATCAAATTTCAACCTGGAAAAGTCAATTTTTGTCAAATGCAAATATTGTTTTTGAAAAAGGCGTAACCAAAACCGATGATGGAAAGGAGAAAGATGAGCTCTTTAAAAAGGTCGGTCAATTGCAGATTGAGAACGATTTCTTAAAAAAAGTATTGGGGAAATAGCCGGTTCCAGTCGAATGTCCAAAGTAAGTAAATCGCATGATTTAAGCATTAAGCGTCAATGCGAACTTTTGGATGTTTGCCGGAGCAGCTTCTACTATATTCCTCGGGAAAACAGTTCGTACAATGAAGAACTGATGGAGCTGATCGATAAACAATATACCAAAACACCTTTTTTCGGTGTTCCCCGTATGGTTCAGCATTTACGGGAACTTGGGCATAAGGTAAACCCAAAACGGATCCGAAGGTTATATCGTGAAATGGATTTGCATGCAATCGGACCACGGCCAAATACAAGCAAACCACATAAGGGAGAAGGGCATACAATCTATCCATATCTGTTACGCGGAATCAAGATTGAGCGTCCCAACCAGGTATGGGCAATGGATATCA
This sequence comes from uncultured Bacteroidales bacterium, assembly GCA_964474455.1. Lineage (GTDB taxonomy): Bacteria > Bacteroidota > Bacteroidia > Bacteroidales > BM520 > BM520. The sequence continues at coordinate 12,252 of CAYYSU010000029.1, read as the reverse complement.
CTTATGTCCCGGTTGGTAATGGACATATGTGTTTAGTGGCCATAATAGATCTTTATAGCCGTTTTATTGTAGGATGGTCGGTATCTAGTTTAGCCCCCTAAAAGACTGTTTATTAACTTAAACTACGCCAAAGATAAGATAATTTTATTATCTAAGTATCATATTTTATAAAAAACATACGTGTTTATTGATAGCGATCAATATATATTTATATATGTATTTATGAGGAATGTGACTTATCACGAGTAATTTGCATACATAAAAAATAGCGCGTTCCAACAATATGCAATCCTCTTTTATTTCCTTAAATTTTTTATTCAAGATCCAACTGTTTGTTTTTATCAGCCTTACTGACATCACGGACTTTTGTGGTGCCACCGCCTTTTATGTTTAAATCCACCGGATCATTGTTTTTCCAGTTGCCGCGCGTGAAGTCAGGAACATCCACAGAGTTACTCCTGTTGGCCACCGACCACTCGCTAAGGGGTGAGATAGCACTCCATAACGCCGCATCATATACATCCTGATCCATGGGCAAACCATTGCGTAGGCAGTCGATCAGACGCCAGTCCATAAGGAAGTCCATTCCTCCATGGCCACCTACTTTTTTTGCCATTTTGCCGATTTTTTTTACAAACTTGTAGGTGTATCTCTTCTCCATCTTTTCCATCTGTTTGTCGTCAATCCAGCTATGTCCTTCCGAAATTTTTGGTGGATAAGGGTATTTTCGTGCCATGGCCTTCTGTCCCATAACCTGATGAATCCTGGAGTACGGCCGTAGAGATGTTACATCGTGCTGGATCATAATTGTGCGGCCTTTGTGAGTCTTTATCAAGGTTGTGTTCATATTACCCCGATACTCTTTGCCGACGAATTTATTGTAGAACGGATCCTCCTTCGCCAGTTCTTCAGCCTTTTTCGCCATGCCAAAATCTGCTGACGACATGGAGTTGAGGTATTCCATCTTATCACCCCGGTTAATATTCATGATTTGGCATACAGGCCCCAGCCCATGGGTAGGGTAGAGGTTCCCATTACGTAGGTTTTGTTTCAGCCGCCACATATCGGTGTATCCGCTGTCGTACTGTTTGTCATCAATGGGTTTGGTGAAATTCATACCGAGCAGCGTATGCAGGTATGCCCCTTCGGCGTGTACCAAGTCACCAAAATATCCCTGACGAGCCATATTCAGTGTAAGTAGTTCAAAGAAGTCGTAGCAGCAATTTTCAAGCATCATACAGTGCTTTTTTGTTTTTTCCGACATCTCCACCAGCTGCCATGCCTCCTCCAGTGTCATAGCTGCCGGCACCTCCACTGCTACGTGCTTTCCCTTTTTCATGGCATATAGCGCCATTGGAGTGTGAAGCGCCCAGTTGGTACAGATGTATATCAGATCTATGTCGTCGCGTTCGCATACTGCCTTCCAGGAGTCTTCTTCGCCAAAATATTCATCTGCAGCAGGTAGTCCGGCCTCTTTTAGAGCCTGCTGTGAGCCTTTTACTGCCGCCTCCCGCTTGTCGTTAAGCGCTTTTATCTCTACGCCGTCAATATATGTAAAACGTATTACTGCACCGCCGCCACGGTCGCCAAGGCCCAGGAATGCAACTCGTACATTTTGGATTTTTGGTGCCCTGTAACCACTCATATTAAATATGGGTTTCCTGGTTTCATACTGTTTCTGTGTCTTTAATCTGGAGATAATATGTTCATCTTCCTGCCCTGCAAAAACGCCGCGGGGAAGAAAAAAAGCTCCTGCTCCTATTGCTGAAAGACGCAGAAAGGTTCTTCTGTCTGTAGCCATGTTATTATAATTGGGAGGCATGAAAAAACCTCTCATGCCATGGGTTGTGTTTATGTATATGGAGAGCTAAAATATAAAAAAGGTTTATATCTGCCGGTGTGGTTGATGTTTATTATGTGTGTTTTGCAAAACAATTTACGTTATCGGACGTTAGAGTGTGGTCATACTGCGTTTAGGAGTGTTAAAATTCATCTTATGTGTATTCATGATGTAGGTTTTAACACATAAAGTAGTATTTTTGGTGTTTCATAAAATTTAAGCACGTGAGTAAAGAAAAAGATTTAACGCTCGTAAAATATGTAAATTCCTCTTTTGAGACATTTGCAGACCATGTCGCATTGGCATTTGTAAACGGACAGCAATTCACTTACGCTGAAGTAGGAGCGGAGGTTGACAGGTTACAGAAGATACTTCGTGTAAGAGGTATTGATAAGGGTGATAAAGTAGCCATACTTTCTGCCAACACACCCTGGTGGGGGATGGCATTTTTTGCAATTACTGGAATGGGCGCAGTTGCTGTTCCTTTACTTCCTGATTTTACACCTGCTGAACTGTTCAATATTCTCGAACATTCTGAGGCTAAAGCACTGTTTGTGTCTGAAGCCTTGAAGTATAAAGTTTCCGGTGATAACGCAAATCGTGATCATGAAATACTTCATATCAGCCTGGACAGCTTCGATGTTCTAGTTGATAAACGTTATGACGGCGGGCGTCCCGGTGTTGAAATTGCCGAAGTAGAACCTGATGATCTTGCCTCACTGATATATACTTCAGGAACAACAGGTCGCTCAAAGGGTGTTATGCTCTCGCATAGAAATCTGGTTACCGATTCTATTACCAGTGGTAAGATCCATTTAATGGATACTACTGACAGAATGCTATCGGTGTTACCTCTTTCCCATGCTTACGAGAATACCCTTGGATTAATTCTTCCTTTAAGCGGTGGTGCATCAGTATATTATCCCGGGAAACCGGCAACGGCGAGTGTTTTGTTACCTGCACTGAAAAAAGTGCAACCTACAACAATGCTTACGGTACCTCTTATTATAGAGAAAATTTTCCGCGGCACCATTTTACCAACCATTAAAAAGAACAAAATGATGGCTGCGATGTATGAAGTACCTGTTTTTAGAAAACTGCTTCATCGTGTTGCCGGCAAGAAACTTTATGCCACTTTCGGAGGCCATTTACGTTTCTTTGGTGTTGGTGGTTCAAAGCTGGATCCTCAGGTAGAGAAATTCCTCTATGAAGCAAAATTCCCTTATGCGATAGGTTACGGACTAACAGAAACCTCGCCTCTTATTGCTGGTTTTGGTCCTAAAAACCCACGCCTTTATTCAACAGGACTACCAGGCATAGGTGTTGAGGTCAAACTTAGAGATATCAATCCTGAAACCGGCGAAGGCGAAATAATCGCTCGTGGCCCAAATGTTATGCAGGGTTATTATAAAGAACCTGAGCTTACCAAAGAGGTAATCGATAAAGACGGATGGTTTAGAACCGGTGATATTGGACTGTTTGACAAAAAAGGTGTCCTTTTTATAAAAGGTCGTATCAAGAATGTTATTATCGGTGCCAGTGGTGAAAATATCTATCCTGAAGAAATAGAGTCAGTTATAAACAGCAATGCCTTTGTGACTGAATCTCTTGTTGTGGAACAGAACGGTAAACTTGTTGCTATGGTTCATCTCAATGTGGATAAGATAAAGCAACAGTATCAGGCGCTGCTTGAAAAATCACATGAAGCACTCAATGAAAAAGTGGAAGAATTGCTTAAGGAAGTACAGGTGTTTGTAAATCAGCGCGTTAGTAAGTTTTCTAAGCTGAGCTACGTTGTTCATCAGGTTGATCCCTTTGAAAAGACTGCCACACAGAAGATTAAACGATTCCTCTACGCTAAATAGTATTTGTTTTGTAATGATACTCTGTTGTGTATCTTTCTATATGATATTTAAGACCCGTGTAAATGGGTCTTTTTTTATTATCCATGGAGCTCCACAAATCGACTGCTATGACGGCATTGTTAATATCAGATCAAAGCGCCACACGGGGGTTTACGATGTGAAAGGCCACACGGCGGTACGATGTGAAAGAGCCACACGACGGTACGATGTGAAAGAGCCACATGGCGGTTTACGATGTGAAAGGCCACACGGCGGTGTGGCTCTACTGGGTTTGCAATGTGTAGGATTTTTGGAACATCCAGTATCGGTAAATACGCACCGCCGTGCGTATCTGAACAATGGCCAAATGTGTAGTGAACCAATGACGCCTGGCGGTGGGTATCTATAATCCACAACAATAAGGACATTAGGGAGTGTGTATCGAAAAAAAATCGGGAATAGGTTGGGTAACGTTTCAGTCATTTCTGTATTAACGGATGTGGAGTATGATAAAAGTAAATTTGGTGAGCGTTACAGGAAAAATACTCACCGTAAAAAAGGATGGAATTATTGCCGAAATGGTGATTATTTCATTACTATAAATACAGAATGTTCTAAATGTTGGTTTGGAGAGATTGTAGATCGTAAAATGATGACAAATGATTTTGGGAAAATTGTTAACGAGCAATGGTTGAAATCATTTGAAATGCGTGATGAATTTTTCCTGGATAGATGGGTGCTGATGCCAAATCATCTGCATGCAATAGTAACCATTGATTCTCCATATGAAAATATTTTATCCTTTGTTGATGAATATTCAAATCCAATGGTTTCTAAAATTCCTGTAAGAGCAAGTAATTCAATCTCTTCATTTCTCGCTGGTTTTAAATCGGTAACAACAACCAAAATTGATAATTTGATTGATGAAAAAGGTTTGTCTGTTTTGAAATTCAATCGACGAAATCGTTTATGGCAGGTCAACTATAACGATCGTGTAATCAGAAATAAAACTGAATTATTTGCAATCAGAAATTACATTAAATCTAATCCTGCGAAATGGCGGGATGACCAGTATCATCCCGAAAGCTTAGATTAATATATTGATCCTTTAACGTTTAATCAGCGCTGTGGGAATCAGGAATTGTAGTCAATATTTAATAAACGTGGGAGCGCCACACGGCGTTTCTTAATGTCGAAGAGCCACACGGGGGTTTACGATGTGAAAGGCTACACGGCGGTTTACGATGTGACAGAGCCACACGGCGGTGTGGCTCTACTGGGTTAGCAATGTGTAGGATTTTTGGGACATCCAGTATCGGTAAATACGCACCGCCGTGCGTATCTGAACAATGGCCAATTGTGTAGTGAACCATTGATGCACCGCCGTGCGTATCTGAACCATGGACAAATGCTCAGTGAAACATTTGCGCACTTCGGTGGGTGTCTGTAATTGTAAACAACGTTTAATAAAGGTAGGAGCGCCACACGGCGGTTTACGATGTGACAGAGCCACACGGCGGTGTGGCTCTACTGGGTTAGCAATGTGTAGGATTTTTGGGACATCCAGTATCGGTAAATACGCACCGCCGTGCGTATCTGAACAATGGCCAATTGTGTAGTTAACCATTGATGCACCGTCGTGCGTATCTGAACCATGGACAAATGTCCAGTGAAACATTTGCGCACTTCGGTGGGTGTCTGAAGTATGAAATTATTTCCGCAGTGCAGCCTTTGTGAGCAAATGCTCCGGAATAGGTTCATTGAATAGTATCTCTTCAACAATAAATTCTGTGCCGTCGCCGCTCTTGAGCATGTCTTTAAAGGATATTTTATACGGATACCATCTTCCATTTACCTGACGAATATCAGAGAGCCGGGTAGTTTTAAGCATCTTACCGCTTTTGGCAAATAGCTCCTCCTTCAACGGAATGTAACGTTCTGTATCAACCCATACTTTTCGCATGTAGTAGTTGACGTCTTGTTTGTTTGCTGTTAGCTCCAGGATATAGCATGCTCTGCCGTCCAACTCCTCCTCACCGGTAACCACGGCATCATAAGCCTCCTGCAGTTTATTCTCCTCCATCATATCTTCGTAGCTGAGGTCTGAGCCCATCATCGACTGTCGAAGCATGTGGCCTGAGATCTGTATGGTGCGATCCGTGGCTGGACTATAAATCCACAGCTTATCCTCCAGTTTTAGCATCTTGGTTCCCTTTTCGCGTGCCGGTGCCAGGTACTCTGAATATGATTTTTCTCCTTCAGTGTAGGTGATCATCTCCATGGTACGATCTGACCTACGACCGTGAACCACCATGGATGATTTTGTGACGGTTCTGTCGGCAGTCATATTCTTGTCGATACGATCCAGCACCTCTTTGCCTTCGGGATACTGCCCCAGCGTGAACAGAGGCAGTATTGCAAGTATGATTATTGTTATCTTTTTCATGATATAATATTTCTTAATGTTCTAACTCTTTAAACAGTTTCGCCGTGCTACGTTTGTATATGCCTATACCGGATAGCATCGTTCCCAAAACAGATGAGAAGAGCCCTGGTATAAATCCAATCCAGAAAGCCGTAGGAGTAATGCGCGACCGGAATACATTGGGCATCATCATCGTGGATGACTTCATAAAGTTCTCCACGTTGATGCCGTGCTCCTGCATCCAGTATGAAACGAGAAGTCCGAAAAAAGTGCCTATCACAGAGCCAATAATTCCAATAAAAATTGACTCCATGATCTGAGTACGGTAAATATGACCTTTGTCTTCGCCAATGGCCATGCGTAATCCAAACTCTCCATATCTCCTCAGGCCACCGATAAGGCCTGCATTCCATAGAACTATCGACATGGCCAGGATGAACAGTACGACCATAAAGAACCCTACATCATCAGCCATTTTAAGAATTTGCCCCATGCTGTTCTCCTCTTTAAGAGTAAGCATTACAGGAGAAAATCTATCGGAATCTTGCCCCTTTTTATCATTATAAGTCATTGCGATTTCGTTGGCCAAATCGTCATCATAAAATCCTTTGGAGAAGAAGCCAAGTATTTCGGCTGTGGCATCTTCCATGTTCAAGGCCATTCGCACATCTTCAATGTCGGCGATGATCATACCTTTGTCCAGGGCGTTGGTGCCAAAAGCAACAGTGCCGGCGATGGTGAAGTTGTAAAATGCCATGCTTCCTTCCATAGTGGAGCTTATGAGGGTGGCCTGGTCGCCGATTGTTACTTTCAACTTTTCAGACATCTCGTGGCTTATGAGTATCTCACCTGCGTTTACAGGCATAGCTCCTGTTTTTATGGCCGAAAGAATATTCAATCTTTCCACCTCCATTGAGGATTGAGATAGATCTATCCCCATACCAATACATGTCCCCTGGCTGCGGGTATCACCATTCTCATCGGGAATATCTATTAAACCACCAAAATGGATTCTGTTAACCCAATTCATCTCAGGATAGATGCTCTCTAACTCTTTTGTGAGCTCCTGTGCGTCCATTAATGCCAGGTCATTGGGGTTTTGGTTTTTGTTTTCCAAATATGCTTTTGACATTACCTTCAGATGACCGCTTTCAAATCTTGCACTCATCTCTATGGTATCTCCTATTACACCTTTTATATAACAGAAGAATATTACAGTCAGAAATACGCCAATTGCTGTTACTATGATTGGTAACATGCTGCGTTGGCGATCACGCAGCATTCCTTTAAATAGAAATTTTATCATTGTAATTTCCCCTTTATGGCATCAGTAGGTTTCATCTTAGATATCTTACGTGCCGGCAGCCACGAAACAACTGCCGTGGTTATTAGCACCAGTATTGCTGTTCCCACGATCAGCATAATGCTGAATACAGGGTAAATAACTTCCGCTATGGCGATGCCAAAATCTTCGGTGGCTTCCTGTGGGAAGGAGAACCCTTTATTAGCCATATACCAAAACAGAGGTATGCCGTAAATGGCTCCTACTATCATGGCCATTACGGCATGCATCGTTCCTTCGACAGTGAAAATACGAACAACTTCTCTACGGGTCATTCCAAGTGCCACGAAGGTTCCTATCTCTCGCTGACGCCGGAAGATAGAGAGTACCTGGGTGTCGAAGATCGCCAGCATAGCCAGTAATAGCAACACCACATACATGATGGAACCTCCAATGGATTTTGTTTTTATTAGATCCTCGATGTCGCTTAAGAGATCCCCCTGCGACTTATAGATCCATACCTCGGGATGTGCTTCTTCGGCATGGTCGATGCCGGAGATAAGTATTGTTGCCTCGTTGGGTGTTCCCATCATATCCTGTAGCTTTGCTAATGGAATCCATATCTGACCAGCATCCACAGACGGAACATCGCAATCAAATACACCGGCAATTTTTATATCTACAGCATCAAAAGTGCCATGTACATCGCGCCAGCGTAATACTACATAGTCTCCCTTTGCTAGTTTGGCGTTCCTTGCCATCACCGTACTAATGATGGCCGTAGCTTCCTGGTCATTTTCTATAAACATATCTGTTGGAAGTGCAGTGACATTATTTTTCGTAGATATTCCTTTTACCAATACCGACTGCATCCTTCCATCGGGATAAATGGTTCCCTGGGTGATAAGTACAGGTGTCATATCTCCGTCCTCTACCAGTTGATTGTACTGATTCGGAATTGGTGCATGGCTCTCATTCAGTGTAAAAGGATCAAAAGGATCGTAGGTCTCGTGCCAGAACTGGCTCTCTCCAATTTCCCATTCGATCATGTCGTGCTTGGCCTGATGATCCCAACCGCTAAGGAATCCGCGGAAGAAAATGATCATTACAAAGGCCATCGACAGCACAAATACATTCAGCCAGGTTCTCAAACCGGCACCGAACAGGTTTCTTAGTGCTAATTTTATCGTTCTCATGGCTAAATGTTTTTAATGTCCTCTTCAACCATTCCGTCTTTCAGAATAATTTTTCTTCTAAGATATTGGATCACCTTTTCGTCATGTGTCGCAAAAAGGAAAGTGGTTTTCAGCTCCTCGTTAAGTTTTTTCATCGTTTTGAGGATGTGATGCGAATTTGCAGCATCCAGGTTTGCTGTGGGTTCATCGGCCAACACAAGAGATGGTTTCTTTACCATGGCTCGCGCAATGGCCACTCTCTGACACTCACCGCCAGAGAGTTGGTTGGGCCGTGATCTAAGTTTGTCGGTGAGGCCAACCCACTCCACTGCATCATTGACAGCCTTTGTCCGCTCAGCAGCAGTCATGTTGAGAAGCAGTAGCGGAAACTCCACATTCTCGAACACATTATACACCGGTAACAAATTGTAGGTCTGGAAAATAAATCCCATCTCCTTTCTACGCAGCATTGCCGACTCCTTTGTAGAGAGTTCATTGATATTATGGCCAAGGACTTTGGCAACACCTTCAGAAGGGTTGTCGAGGGACCCTATAATGTTCAGTAGGGTGGTTTTGCCCGAGCCACTAGGGCCTACAAAGCCGACAAACTCCCCCGTGCCGATCTCCAGGTTGATGCCGTTAAGCGCAGTGAAGTGCCCCGTGCCGGTGGGGAAGTGCTTCTTCAAACCCTTGAGCTGTACTGTTAATGTGTTTTTCATGACTAATAAGTTAGTGATTGTATATGAGCATTATTTGAAATCCTGTTCCTGTATATATTGCTGTTTCAGGCATGTTGCCGTAGAGGTTGAAGTTGTCCGGGTTACGGTATAACATTAGCATGGCAGAGAGATTGTTCCATGTATGCTGAAGGTTCAAAAACCGGTACCAGTCATTGTTTTTGTAGTCATAGTAAACCATTACCGTGACATTGTCGGAGAGGCTTAACGGATAGGCTGCGGAGAGTGCAGAGAAGGTTGTGTATGTTCCTTCGCCGGCAAATTTTTCCGAGACTCCGGCAAAAAGTGCTTCATGTGTAACATGCAGACCGTTTCCCAACCCGAAAGTATAATCCACACCAATATTTAGTTGTGATGTCCAGGAAGGTAAAAGATCCTGGCTCTGGTGAGCTGCTACGGCTTCAAACCACCAACCCACAAAGGTGTCCCATCGGCCATCAAGCGCAAATTTTTGTTCGTTGACATCACCTAGTCCCGGGAAAAACCCTGTGGTATCGGTGGCATAATCCATTACCCTGTTGTGGTATGAGATGGCGATTTCACCTGCCGGAACAGGGAGCTGTACACGACCACCAAACTCAGGTCGTACCTTTTTTGAAGCAATGTGCTCCCATCCTTTAGTACTTTTGTTTCCATATAAACCCCACAACCAGATGTTGGCGTTATTGAGAAAATAGTAGCGCGTGAGAACACCATATACGCCATCGGTGATCTGTAGAGGGTCGCGTGGATCCAACCTATCGAACCACATCAATGGGCGTAGCATAGTTGCCGGACCAAAGGCGATTTTCTGTAATCCGGCACGCACTTCAAACTGTGGCGTGCTGTAACGTATCCACCCACGATAAGGCTTAAGCGAATATTTTGTGTCGTATTCCGGATTGAGGTAGGTGTGAGTGATGGATCCATTGGCAGAGACTCTGGCTGTGAGCTGGTGGTCTTTGAAAATGGTATCCGAGAGGTGTAACTCGGGTAAATAGCGTGCGCCAACCTGATATTGTATGGCGTTAAAGGGTTGCAGTGCGCCCCAGCCACTAGCCTGTCCGTCAAAACTGAACTCCTGCGAAATGGCACTGTGGCATGTGAAAATCATAAGTAATATGAACGCAACTCTTTTCATTTTATCTATCTTGCTAATACACCATAATAAAACATAGTGAGTGTTTCGCGGATGAAATCCTTTGGATCACCTAAGTGTTCCGGGAGGTTCTCTTCCTTCATTATTTCTGTCAATTTATTCAAATACCATAGGATAAAATGAGGTCTTACATCATCGCGAATTTCACCTTTTTTTTGCGACTCCTGCATCTCTTTGAGAACAACATGCATGGTGTTTGTTGTAGCTTCTGTTATATATTGCTGAATCTCCGTATCCGGGTGTATATATAGTTCTTCATATAACTCTGGACTCATCTTAGCCGATATGGCCATCTTTAACTCTAATATCGCCTCAATCTTCTCCTCGTAATTAACATTTGATTTAGTTATGTTGGTGTATCTTTCCATCGCTTCATCAAACATAACTCTGAGCATATGAAGGATTAGTTCATTTTTATTTTTGAAATACTTATAGAAGGTGGCTTTGCTGGTATTTGCTGTTTGGCAAATCTCTTCGATGGTAACACGCTTAATGCCATATTTCCAGAAGAGCTTCTGACCTGTCTCGCGGAGTTGTTTCTGCTTTACTGTTTCATTGATCATACCACAAATATAGACAAAATATTTAAAGTTGAACGAAATATGTCATAAGACTCAAAAAACGTTCAATAGTTACATTTTTTGTTTAAATTTTATAAGGAGTACAGAGTTTCGCGGAGGATGCACGGAGTTCCACGGGGTTTTCGGGTGTGTTGCTAAGCATTTTTCAATGAAACAGAGTGGTCGGAATTTTATGGAGGTTAATTTGAAACATAAGAGGTGAAATGAACCGGAATGCTAAGCAACTTGAAAGAAACAGGAATAATCTTTTTTAATTATTTCGCAGAGAACCACAAAGGAGACACGAAGTTTCGCAAAGGTTTTCTTTACTTAATAGTTTTATACCTTTATAGAAAATTTCAACCATCTATCATGAAAAACACAATATCAATAATCTGTTTTTGTATTATTTCAATTATTGGATATTCCCAGGTGTGAACTGAGCCGGTGAATATATCTAATATGCATGCCTTTATCCAGAGTAGTGATTTTTGTATCGATAATTCAGGTGTGTTTCATTGTGTGTGGAATAAGAAGATGGAGGATAATTTCTCTGTTTTGTATTATTCAAAATCCGATGATGAAGGTATTACATGGTCTGACCCAGAGAACATATCTCAGAACGAGAGTCGGTACTACGTTTATCCCCAGATTTGTTCTGACTCTGAAAACAATTTATACATTGCTTTTGATAATTATGATTATTCGTCCACGACTGAAGTAGTATTTTCATCAGTTATAATTTTTAGTGATGGGGATTGGAGTGAAGCAAATAATTTGGCAGAAGGGTTTAAATCAAGAATTGTTGCAGATAATGACAACCGTGTATATGTATTTTGGTATCAGGGAACACCACATAATGGAGATAACTTCATAACTATGAACGAGACATATGATTGGATTATTAATTTTGATAGTCAGATGCGTAAACAGCCAAACAAAACTCATTGGGATGATCCTCAATTGAGTGATTTAGGTAATCTTGCCAGCCAGATCTTTAATCCTATACGATAATCAGGGAAAACGAATAAAAACAGTTGCTGATGGAAGACAAACAGAAGGTATTAATTTTATCAAGATTGGTACTTCAGAAATACAGGAAGGAATTTATTTCTATATAATTCTACTTGATGGAATAGCTTCAGCGAAAGAAAAATTGTTAGTTGTGAAATAAAATCTTGTTAAACAAGCGAAAGAGTATTAATTTCGATGGTGAAACAATAATAGGTTTTGAACGTCGTTTATTTATTG
>CAYYSU010000028.1:1728-36481 GCA_964474455.1 uncultured Bacteroidales bacterium | reverse complement strand
TGTAAGCGATGTTCTCTATACAAGGAGCCCGGTATTTTTTCTACAATGCACCCACAGATATGCGTAAAAGTTATAATATATTGTGCGGATTGGTTACCAACGGTGGCATTTTATTATGCTGGAAGAGAAGGGCTTGAATTAAGACACGACCCCCTGACAGGGTTGATGTAACACGGATTCTGACAGGATCTATTGCGACGAAATCCCTAACGGGACTTTTCCTTGTGGCGAAGGCTTACAAAACATAGGGTAGCGAAGCCGAAAGCATTGAAATACAGGGCTCACAGGTGTTATCATACAATTGCAAAAAAAGGTTGTTTGGCATGAAAATATGTGAAAAAACAGAACAATGTTTTGATCTTTGGAAAATTGTTTTATCTTTACACCATTCTTCCAGGGTAATATAGTATGACAAATGTCAAGCTTTTACCACTCCTATAACATACAACACCCTCATTTCATTAACCTATTGCTATAGCTGTGTCTTTTTGGCATCTCCAAAAGGCTCGTCACCGCCGGGTTCGGATACGCGCACTCTTCAACTGCTTGCTAATGCATGTTGGTACATGGCCGGAGCTGATGCTTGAGAGAAGTCCAAAGCATCGGGGTAGCATATAGAAAACAGCAACTAGTGTTCATTTAAAATGTAAAAGAAAATGGAAGAAAAAGAGAAAGAATTTAAAGAAGTAGCTTTAGGATTACTAAATCTTAAGCAGAGAGTAGCTACTAATGATTTTAAACCGGATAAAGAGAAGCTAAAAGCGCCACTTTTACCAGATGCGGGGCTAAGAACTTTTTGTTGTGGCTGCGGCGTTTATCATGAATGGAGAGCTGACGCATTCGAGGAGTTAGTAGAGCATACAAGAGCCTATTCTGGAAATAAAAATTTTAACCCCAACCCTGAGGAGCATTACCTCGAAGCTTATGAGTGCCTGTTTTGTACAGGTGACGTAAAAAAAATGGCGTATAAATACATCGAAGACGGTAGTATTTACTATAAGATTAAGTAAAAGGTCACACGATCAGAAGTCTCCCTAAACAGGAGCTAAAACGGAATTCTTTAAAAGCCACCCCGGATGGGTGGCTTTTTTAAAATAAGACTTCATTATTTACGGAGATAAAAATACAAGCCAATAAGCCTCCCGCAATGCCAGCCGGCAACAGATCATAAAGCTCAGTGATCTACTCTTGATCGCCAGCTTCGGTCTCGGGGTATATCTTATTATGGATATATCGATAAAGCACGTCACCTGCTGCTTTGATGACTTCAGGGTTGTTTGAAATAGCATTTGTAACGCCATGTTGCAATAGTGTTCCCAGAATCTTCCTGAATGCATTATCCGATTTACCTGTGACTACTTTTTTGGTAAGGCAGCCACCGGCAACTCCAATAATAGTTCCTGAAAGATGTTCTGAAAAAAACGGACCAGATACTATATCGTTCAATGTGGATTTAAAAAGATTGACAGGCTTTAAACTCTCCAAAGTAGTGTCGAAATGATCTTTCAACTCCTCTCCTTGCGATAATTGCTTCTCTTCCAATCGCTGAATTGCAAATTTCAGTCCGGCCGAATTGGTTATATTTTCCATGGGTTTTAGTTAAGCAGATGTTTGATGATTGAGTCCGACACTTTTTTCTTTAACCATCTACGCATAAAAACATGCACAAATAAGCCCACAAAACAATAAAATCCGGCTACCACAAAAAATCCGTAATATATTTCACCAAGAATTTCGCCCAGCCAGATGGCGAGGCCCAAATTCAGAAAAAACAAAAATAAACTCAGAAAGAAAAAGAGAATTGTACGTGGTACCAGCAAAGCTATGATCTCTGCTGTTTTGTCTACGGTTTTTAGTTTGAATAGCTCATAGCTTGTTTTACTGTATTCTTTGACTTTTTCAAAAAGTGACTCTAGTAATATTGCTTTATCTTCCATTATTTACTTTTTATTATTACTCGATCATTTACTCAGAGGGGCATGTAGTTTTCTTTGAATTGTTTTTAAAGATCTGCCATATTTTACAAACGAAAGTGTCGTTACACATTTAAAAAATGACATTAGAAAAACATCAGCTAAACTTCGTTTTTCCAATGACTTAAGGGGTCTTAAGCCTTTTCAGATGCGGTTTCTTTCTCACTCATCTCTTTTTCCACATCTTCTTTTACGTTATCAAATTTCTCTTTTACGTCGTCAACAATCTCATTGAGTTTCTCTTTTACTGAATCTGCATAATCTTCTCCTTTTTCTTTAATTTTCCTTCTGGTAACAGAACCTTTGTTGGGTGCAAATAATATCCCCAATAATGCGCCGGCGGATAATCCTGCCAGTACGCCCAAAACAACTTTTTCTTTACTCATGGTTTTAATTTTAAATTAATAATATATAAACATTGTTCAAAAACAGTATTATCTATTAAACATTAAATTATACAAAATGTTTCGGTTTTATCGATTATTTTTGTGGGTTCAGATTATAAGGAACACAGTGTTTCAGTGATCTGTATCATTTTCTCCTATGTGTTTCACTAGATTTCTACGTCGTTTCACTTCTACCAATTTCGGCGGTACAATTATCGTAACGTAGGATGAAACTACCACTCAAAGGGTTCAGTGTTTGGGTTGTTTTCAATAAAAAACTCCAGAAACTCCTTATGGATATAATCAACTAGTTTAGTGGTATCGTACTCTTCAATGGTTTTCCCCATATAGTGCCCGATCAGGCCATTATAATAGCCGTCAATCTGCTCTAAAAAGAACACCAGATCGTCTGTTGAGCAGTTGAGATTATAAAACTCTTCAATGAGAAACGGCTTATCAGAATAGTTATTTATAACATAGTTTACACTATTGAATATCTCACCAGTCTTGGGGTATATGTGGGTGCTTAAAATATCAAAATGTGACGATAATACATTTATCAGACCCAGTGGCAGAAGTCCTGCGGTTATCATTGTGGTTTCATCTACTGTTCTGATAGCGGCGGTCATTTCATCTGCCCAAACGCCTATTGTTTCCCAATATTCGTTTTCATGATTTATGGATATGTTCTGTATAAAATTATAGCCTCCAAAGAGCCCCCCGGGATACCAGGTGGTATGTGTTGAATCGCAGCTCACTGCTACCACCGGCTCGTTAATAAGGTCGTAGGCAAATATGCAGGGGTTATCTTTTACTGTTGTTGCCACCGTTTTCCAGAAGAGTTTCTGGGTTTCCCATCGCAAAGAGTCATTCATAGCATCGTACCAGCTCAGCGTATCACTCAAACGGTATGCTCCCAGGCCGGTTACAATAAGATAGATGTCATTATCCTCTGATATCTCCACGTATCTTTTCAGGCGCTGAAAAGCAACAGTGTCGGGTGTATCGGCATCCTTCATGAATTTCACGTATTGCAGATGAATACGAACGGTATTTGCACCGTAATCATGCATCTCCTGAAAATCGTTTTCTATGATATCCCACGCATCCTCCATCATCCAATAATCTTCCACTAAATCTATCAGGGCAGGGTTACAATAATTAAAGCCCCAGGGAAAAAACGTATCTCCATTCTCATCAATAAATGTATTGTCTTCATATCCGGTTATCTTTGGAAGTGGGGTTTCCGGAATTGTGTCACCGGCATAAAAGGTGATACTGTCGATGTCGGAAATTCCGTATCTCCAGATAATGTTTTCGTTTTGAAAAACAAACATGGAATCGCTTTGCGACTTCACAGAGAGAGCCACAAAAAGTATTGATACAGTGATAATTATAATTTTTCTCATCATTTTTTACCCTTTTATTGTTTGATAATTTTTACCACTCTGTTTACGTCTTTACCCTGGAGATGACAAAAGTACAATCCATTGGCCAGGTGACTCATATGGACAGAAACAACACCGTCACTATGAATTATATGTGTTTTTAATACCTCTCCTTGCAAACTGATGATACTTAACACTTCCGGCGTTGCGGATGAACCTGAAATATCGATGTATAGAATATCTTTTACAGGATTTGGAAACAGATATAGCCGGTCATCGGCAATAATCTCTTTTTCCACGGCGACAGTGGTGGTGTCACGAAATGTCAGGTGCTGTAAATTGATAAGGCCATAAACAACACTCTCGTCATTGATTTGGTCAATGATGAGACTACCGTGAGAGAAACTGATTTTATTTATATTGCCAAGGGAGTAGGCAGCGATTGTTCCGCTATGTTCTTTTACATAGAGAGAGTCTGATTGAGCATGTATTTCAGAAAATACCAGCCCGGAAATTATCAGTAAAATTAGTTTAATAACAATGTCTCGCATATTTCACCTCCGGTTTTGCCACCGTAAGATACAAAATTTGTGTAATTATTAATGTAATTCATTAACTGTTGCCGTACAATTGATATCATATTGGAAAAAGCCCGGCTATTGCGTTCATCGTCATCACCAGTGCAGCGATGTATTTGTATTCCCTGCTGGTGTTAGAGTGTACTCCAGCCCAATAACTATATCGCCATATTTAGTTGCTTTTATTGTAAACGTTTTGCAAATGGGACTTACAGTTAAGTTAAGCTTTTCCAGTTGTTCGGGATCTAAGCAAGCGTCGTATTGGCCCGGCGGCAATCCCAGGTAGCTCAGGTAACCATCGGATTCGCTCATTGTCTCAGCGACTTTATTGCCCTTTTTGTCAAATATCTGTAAGGTAATCCGTCCGATTCCTTTCGAGGTCTCACCTTTGTTTATATACACCATTCCGGTTGCTTCACCCATAACAATAATGGGTACATACACCCGCTTAAACTGGTTAGGATCAACAAGCACCTGGTAGGTTTTATGTTTAAACCGCCATCCTATGTTATCCAAATCATTGTTATTAAACTCCACCATGTAGTTCACGAAGCTATTCAGGTCGCTAATACGAACAATAGAATCTTTCTCACTGATGATTGCCCTGCCACCCGACACCTTAACTGAGGAGAGCAAAACCATTTGTTCATCGTCATCTAACACGCCATTTTGGTTCAGGTCGAGAAATGGATATAATATAATTCCACCTTTTCCAACAGCTGAATTATTACCTGCTTTAACATACCGGTCGCCGCCAAATGCCAGGCTGCCACCTATGCTCTCCGTAAAATAAAAATCATTGTTGGTGTATGATGCAGAAACGCCCGCACGTGCATAGGGCAAGTCGAACCTGAAACTGCAGAATACATTATCGGTTTTACTTATCACATTGCGTTCGTAATAAACTGACAAATAAGCTTTACTCACTCTCTTCTCCACTTCTACCTTATATCTTGCAAGTCTCTTATTGCTTACATTATATTCAGCGGAAGGTCGAATATTAAAACCATTTCTCATTCGGTAAGAGAGTGATAAGTTAGAAGTAATATACGGCTCATGTTCACCTACCCAGTTTACGAGTGTGGATAAATTAGCGTTAAAGTTTTTATAATATCCAGAGAACACTGCATTACAATAGTTGTATGTAAACTCACTATAGGTAAATCGTTGAAAATTCAATTTGGCATAACCTGAAACTTTTTTCAGTTTAAAAGGTAAAGAAAGTCTAACTTTTAACTCTTCATTGGCATTGAAACGAGTCGCCATTTGTCCATCTACATAGTCGGCATAATCGATTTCCAAATAAGCACTTTTGCCAAAATAATAATTCAACAAGCCTCTGGTTCTCACATTTTGAGCATATTCAAGATTCACCACCATTTTGCTGTAAGGCTGAAATGCAAGCGTTGCAAATGGTATAAAAGGTGTATTAGGGATACTGGACAAATATTCCATACCACCACCAACAGTTATAAAACTATTAATACCATAATTTACAACTCCTCGCCCAAAGCTGCTGCCTTCGTCATTCTGCAATATGCCTCCAGATACATTGTATTCCAATGTTTTGGCAGGCATAAAAGTAAAAGGAACATTCTTGGTACGCTCCTCTATACGCTCCTCTCCCAATGGACCATAAAATTTGAGTTTTAAGGTTGTGTAACCATATACAATGGGCACTTTAAATACAAACAACCCGGAAGCATCGGCAACGGTATAATCCACCAAAACATCATTAATATAGAGTTCAACCGTCCAGTTGGGTTCTGTGTATTCGTTTATCGTATAATAACCGGAAGCCTTTCGAACGGTTGTTGGAGTATTACTCACAGACGCCCCAACCACGGGAGAATCAGTAAAGGCAATGCCTTGGTTGAATATTTTTCCTAACTGGGCCTGCTTAATAATTCGCTTGTCATTATCAACCCAGCGCCAGTTGTAATGAAACTGCCGCCTGTCAAATTTATATTTATCATCATAATAAATAGATACATTGGCCTGGCCATATAACAATTCGGCTCCAGCTCCTAAAGCAACTCTATTGTTAGTTATGCCGTCCAGCGTTTGAGATGAGGTTAAAAACCAATCCATCATTCCAAACTTTAAGAGATGATAGTCACGTTTAATTATTGTATCTGCAACGATTTCTTTGTTTTGTAATTTTGAAACATTCTGACGCATCTGCTCCAACCTCATTTGTTTAATCACGGGCAGCTCAAAATTTGCCTCCATTTTTATGGATAGTGAACGGAAATTAAAAATAACATTCAATCCAAATGCTTCAGTGAGTAAAATTGCCTCAACATATATTGCATCTAATTCATAAACAATACCATTGTCTGAGTGAAATGTTTTATTTCCTATTTTAATTTCTCTGGCATTAAAATCAATGCTATACGGTGAGTTTTCATTTTCAATAAACCCGGATAAATAATATCCCTCGTTTTCTGGAACGCATTTAATGCCGAGATTTGTAAATAGATCTTTGATATTGATGTACACTTTATTGCTCTCAGAGATAATAACATCTGCTTCAAATTTCAAAAATCCATTAACATCAAAAAATACCGGAACTTCATCAAAAGTAATGATTGGGGCTAATTCTATATCAATTGTCTCGTCAATATCTGCTTTAACATAAAATGTAGTAAACATGAGTAAGCATATCAATAACCCGGTCTTAATGCGCACATCATAAAGCATGCCTATTAAAACAGAAAATGGATTATATGATTTCTTTTCTCTCATTATTCTTGGGTAAATGTCATTGAAAAACTCCCATTATAAACACCAGGCTGTGCTCCATCAGGAACATCAAGCGTCCCTCCCACTCGTAAAATTGTAACAAAGCTACAATCGCTGTTTACCGGAAAAGAGGAGCCACTGGGGCCCTTTTCAGTAGGCCCAACATTTAGTGTAAGTGGGTGCACTCCATTGGTCATCGTTATTGTAGGATCATAAGTTATGGTAACATTTCTTCCTTCACATAATATTATATCGAAAATAGCCGGTTGAACCGTTGCGGTGGATAATGATACAACCCCGCCCGTTGTTGAAAGATTTCCTTGCCAATCAACGGATATTGTTCCGGCTGAGACAACATAGAATATTCCAAAATCAATGTTTTGGGTCGGCTGCGCAGTCACTGTTCGTTGCGGTAAAACAGGTTGTGCATACGAAACATGTATGCAGAAGAGAAATATTGTCGTTAAAAACAATAACCTCATCAAAGATCTGTATGAATATGTTTGTCTCATCATCCTGTACCTTTTTTCAAATCATCAAAATTCAATATGAACTTACAGCGTAAGCTTAGCTTTCATAATCAACTTTTTACCTTCGTTTTCCGTAAAAAGCAGTTCAAATTTTCCTGCATTAAAGTTTACCTCCTCCGGTTTTTGCAATTGCATTTTAACCCTTCTCACATGTCCCGGCGTATATACAGCCACTCCTCTTGTTTTAGCAACTTCAACCTCTTTTCCGTCACTAGAAATATAGTTTATGGTAATATCTCCGTAAGTAGACATATTCCCTTCACGATAAATACTAAAATCTAAAAAATTGTTTCCTTCTTCATCTTGGGTATAATTCATATCTGAAATTGAAGCAACCGTATTGGATTCGCCCTTGCGAATAATAGTGGCAATGGAGATACCATACACCGCTTCTAACTTAACCGTCAGCGTATTTGAGTCTTCTACTTCGCTCTCCTGTCCAAGTGGTGTGTTGCTTTTCTCAGCCCTAAAATAGAGATGAGATCGATACTCCCCTTCTTCCAATTTATCTGCATTAATTACCTGGACTTTAACGGTTTGTGATTCGCGGGGAGCCAGATCAACACGCCGGGGAAAAACTCTTAAAAACGGAGTGGCAAAACGTTGTCCCGAATCAGGTTCAGTTATCAATTCAAAATCACCCATCTCAGTCATTCTGTACTGTAAAAAAGAAATATTATATGTTGCTGAATCGTCTCCCGTATTTGACAGAACAATTTGCTCCACCTTGTTTCGTCCTTCAAACACAATACGCTTTGGAAAAATAAGTAAATCGCCTTGCGCCAAAGCAACTGCATCGATTGACAAAAAAAGAGCGATAAAAAATGCAAATCGAACCAAATTGCAACTAAAAAAACGAGTCTCTTTATTATTATCCATTTTATTTAATTTTAATGATATTCCATTTCAAAAAATGATAATAATAAGTGCTGCGTATTGCAGCACTTATTATAGAATAACCCTAATTATAATTAACGGTTACATCGAAACCTGTTGCATTAGTGTACACTCCTGAAAGTTGCGAAGCTGCTACATTCAATGTGGCACCAACCAATATGGTTTGCGCGCCTGCTGAGAGTGTACCTGTTCCAGAAGGATCACTTGTGAAAGTATTCACTTGCATGGATTCAGATCCGCTAGAAATCACATGATCCACAGTTGGTAATGTAATGGCATACGTATATATGCCTTCACCTGTAACATTAAAAGAAGCTGCAGCTACAGTACCTGTGACATTTGGCAATGTTACACCACCTGAAGTTGTTCGTGCTCCATCAGTTGCTAAAATTACAGTACCTGCTGTACCGGTTACCGCTACGTTGCCAAAGTTCATATCAGCAGTATTTGCAATTCCAATTGTTGTTACAATGGTTGCCGTTGCTGTTGCTGTGGCAGTTGCCTGCGCCATTGCGCTGGTCGAAAACCCCACTACCATAATGATAGCGAAAATTTTTAAAATTGAATTTTTCATAATAAAATTATTTAGTGTATAAAAAGATTTGTTAATAAATTTTGCATCGGTAATAAATGTTTGCTGATTCCTTGAATAACATACAATTCGGGAATCGATGCTCCTCCCTGGGGGGCGGCTCACCCGCATGATTTAAGGCTCATTCTTCATCTTTTAAATTTTAGTTTTTACTAGATTTAATTATTAACTCTATTTCCATTTTTTAATGTCTATTTACAGGTATCTTCCTGCAAATCAATGCGTTGGATGTACTGACATATACCAGTACAACCTGTGTGTTTATGAAAATATCTATGTTGTTTTTTATTTTTCCTTGAATATCTTGTTTGAATAAAACCCGACCAGATAGATCGACTATCTGAAGGTTAGCATCTTCATCGACCAATGAGAGATCTACCACTAAATTATTTCCATTGTAATAAATACGAGCAGGCAACTCCTTGTTTTCTTGTGGCAACATTGTGCCAAAATGCAGCACAAACCGATCAGCAGCATCCGAAACTGTGGCACTAAACCTGTATGCAGAGTTCACCTTCATATCCATATAGTAATTCTCTTTCCTGTCCTCTATCCACACCATGTCAAAAGCGTCCATATCAAACTGACCCGCGATGGTGAAGTCACCATCTCTACCCGGGGTGAAATTTATGGGAACCATAAGTGTCTCTTTGGGAGTTGTGAAATATCCAACTGTTAGATCTTCCCCTGATGAGCTCATATATAAAGCGGGTGCAGTAGCAACATGGCTGAACAGTTTTTTAGCACCCTTCTGCTTCTTTGCATAACCAAATGCAAGCAAGATTTCATCTGAACCAAACCCTTCAGCGGAAGCTACACTTAGGTTTACATTTTTTGCTTGTTTATGCAAATGTTTAAACCAATCTCCGGCGCCATCATGAACCCGGATTGTATTTGACATACCAATATTTCCTGCGTTAGCAGCTTCCACAAAGAAGCCCTGCATCGGAGCAATATAACGGGTAACGGAATTGGTTCCCACCCCATCGAGATCGGCTGAATTATACACACCATAATTGCTGGCTGCAGGGTTCCAAATCCACATATTGTAACCACCGCCCGATACAACCAAGTCGGTATGTGTCCACCCGGAAGCAGCCATCCAATCGATCGATGAGGAGTATGGATTACCAACGAAGTTGAAGCCTTGTACCGACAAATCAGTACCACTAATTGTAAGGCCATAACTTATATCGCCAAGGTTTAAGTCTCCTGCAAACGACTTCGTAGGATTTGTTGCCTCCACGGAATAGAGATAACCTCGCCCAACCATAAAATCGGTTCCCGCATGAACTGTATTCCAGTTTACGGGTGATGTTGTATTTAAATGATAAATCCAACAGCTTGTGGGTTCGTCCCAGAGATATAAGTCGTACCCTGTTCCATTTCCATATGTTCCTGAAGGCAGCCAGTCACCGCTGATTCCCTGATCAGCAACAGGAGAGGAGATAAAATGCCAATCTTCGTCGGCGCCGCTAATATATCGTTCTACAGTTGCAGCTATACTAGCTGTATTATGAATAAGTGAAGCGGTACCTGTTGCATCAGAGTTAAGTATAAAACCACTAGCACCGGCGTTGTTGATAATCGATCCGGTTACTGTAAGTTTTTGTGCAGCACCAACTTCAAATTTCTTACCGCTATTAATGAGCAAGTTCCCGGAAATAGTAGTAAGGGCAGTATTTGTAAGTAAAACACCACTGGCATTATCAATGGTTAGGTTATTGAGTGTTGAAGCAGTAGCACCCCCAATATTTTGAGTGCCTGTTCCTCCAATCAAAAGTGTGTTGTTGGTGGTAGAAATAGCAGCATCAATAGTAAGGTTCCCCATAATTTTTAATGAAGATTCAGGGAACATAATTAATCCATCATCACTAAAACTTAAATGATAATAGCCATAGCTTCCACCCGGATTGACAACATACTGAACCTTACCGCCATTAAAACACACAGTGTTGACATTTGAACTAAAATCGAGTATGCCATTGCCATTATCATTACTCAGTGCTCCGGCAATATTGATAATACTATTTGTTGCAGGTTGAACCCTGGTTTTATTGCTTACTGTTAAATTATAGAAACTATTTATTCCCGAAACAGTTACAATTTCTGCCTCGTTACCATTGGCGAAAATAACCGTTCCCGTTCCGGGTGCAAAGGTTCCACTGTTATCCCAGGCACTACCAGCCCCCTTAACTGTTAATTGACCATCATCCACAGAATTCAAAATTCCTCCGCTCTCAATAACCACCTTTCCACATATTCCGGTTACTGGAATAGAAGGGTCAAAGGTTGTTGTTGCGGCATCGGGAATTGTAACTACGGTCTCGTCTGACGGCGCCCCCTGTGGTGTCCAGTTTGTAGCTGTAACCCATGATGTACTCGTTGATCCATTCCATGTGAGATTCTGGAGCTGATATTCATCCACTACCATTTCTACTTCTCCAAAGATGGAAGAGTAAACACCCACATTTACATTGGAAACAGCAACCCAGTTTTCGTTGGTGTTATGATCTGACCTGCCATACTCAATGGTTAATGAAGGATCATGAATGTGCATCCACTGAACAAGTTTATTTTCATCATTACCATTAAGTTCTGAATCAAGGTAATGGCTTTGCAACACGGCCTCTGTTCCACTTCCGCCCGTTTGGATAAAATCATACACCCGCTCAATGGCGACTGTTCTCCAGGAAGGGGCACTACCCAAAGTTACCTTCAGGCTCATTTGTGTTGGCAGGGTTCCAACATTTGGAAAATAAATAGTTGTGTATTGATTTCCCATCGTATAGGTTGTATTGGAGGCAATGCTTGTTCTTTTAATGATACCTGACACATCACCTTGTCCTATGGTAGTTGAATTTGCTCCCATGTTTATGGTATGACTGCTCATATCCAAACTACCTTTAACAGAGGATGGATTGGCACTTTGCAAATGCAGTATTCCGTCAACCGTAAAGTCACCGTCGGCCGTTATGCCTCCAGCGCCATTAATGGTCATATTATTTACATTACCACTAAATAAAGAGGCGGGTAACGTAATAGGTGTTGTATTCTCAAAAGCCAGATTTGCTGACGCATGGCTGGCATCGATATTTCCAACGGTTCGAGTTGGTGATGTTCCTGCAATGGTGAGTGTATTAGCAGCCAAAGTAAGTGTGCCGGAAGTTAACGTCAAAGATCCACTCACAGTGATATTCTCATTTCCCATTGTAACGCCGCCGGAACGATTAACTGTAAGATTATTTATGGTTATATGCTCATTAAACAGGTTGTTGTTTAATGTAATGGCATTTGTACCACCAAAAGATAATGAGCCGATGCTACTCACCTCTATATTTCCAGATACATTACTTATTGTGCCATTTATTCCCAGAGTATTTGCTCCTACATATAAGAGGCCATCACATAGTGCAAGCAAATTATTCACATTGATATCACTCTCCATGATGACGCCGTTAGGATTCTCAAGGCATAACCCATCGAAACTGGTGGTTGAGCTTCCTGATATTGTTTGTGCTGAGGTACCGCTGAATATCATATTGCCTCCACTTGTAGGAGTAAAAGTGCCATTATTCTCGAAATTTCCTGCCAATAAATGATGATGAATCCCCGTAGCAAAGGCAGAGCCCGATCCTATGGTTGTGTTTCCAAGAACAATTAACGAGTCGGCAGCTGTGACGGAGGCACTACCCGATGTACTGAAGTCACCATGAATAGTCATTGCTGACGAAGGCATTGTTTTGGTTCCACTACCGCTAAGTATGAGGTTATAAAAACCGCTATTTCCACCGATGCCTTGTGGGTTTAGTATATTTTGATTTGCGCCATTCCACTCTACAGTACTGTTAACAGCCGACCAGTCAGCCCTACTGGTGGGAGTAGCTGATGCCGCGCCTGCAATTCTAAAAATACAACCAGGTACAGGCACAATAGTGGTGTTTGCCGCCACCGAAATATTATAGAAATCAGTATTACCAGCAACGGTTACAATCTCGCTTGAAACACCATGGTTAAAAAATATCTTACCCGTTCCAGGAAAAAATGTTCCATTATTATTCCATGCACCACCTGCTCCGGAAACGGTAAGAGTATAGGAGTTGGCTGTAATCGAAGCACCAGGTTCAATTTCAATCGTGCCTGCTACTGCATTTGCCATAGCTGTTAATGATGGATAGTAAGTTAAGCCACCAGGTATTAATACATCCTCTGTAGATAAAGGAACATGCCCAGCAGTCCAATTTTGTGTTTGTTCCCATTCTGTTTCAAATCCTGACACCTCCCCTTTCCAGGTATTTTTCGTGGCAACAGAGTAGGCAATTGCAACTTGTGAATCATCAAGGTTAGTGGTGGCTGAAGAGCCAAAAATAAGACCAACTACCCCAATGGTATGGTTAGTAAAATTCTGAGTGGCTTTACCATGTTCATGAGGTAAACCATTATTATATCCCGTCATTTTATGCCAGAACACAAGTTTTGATTCATCATTATAAGTCGCATCTAATTCAGATAACAAATAGCGCATATTAATATTGGTAAGTGCTGTTGAAGAGTTATCTGAACAAGCCACCTGATAAAGTCTTTTCACCTTCCCGTTGGGTGATGGAGACCAGGGGCTCCATGCGGGAACCGAGCCAATAGTAACTTTTATGCTTATCCAGGTTGGCCTTAAATTTCCATCGATAAAATCAATGGTGGTGTATTGGCTTCCAAAAGTATATTCTGTATTTGTTATAAATGGATGCTCTCTTTTTACAATTCCTGTGAGGTCACCAATACCAATTGTTGTTGACGTTTCACCCATCGTTAAGGTGTTTGTTCCCATATCAAGGCAGCCTTTGGTACTTGAAGGATTTGCACTTTGCAAATGGAGTTCCCCATTTACAGTTAAATCACTTTCAAAAGCCACACCTCCGGTTCGGTTTATGGTTAAAGTATCAATAGAAGGCGTTGCATAAAACAGATTGCTAGCAAGGGTAAGGGCTGTTGTTCCTCCAAATGACAATGAAGAAAAAGGAGTTACATTTAAAAATCCTGAAGTCTTGGATACATTTCCATTTATTGCCAGGGTAGTTGATCTCACATTTAAATTTCCGTTGCTTAGGGTAAGGGTATTATTTACTGTAGCATCTATATAAATATCTACACCGGCTGAGTTATTTATGGTCAACTTCTCGAAACCTGTCGGCGCACTGCCCAAAATCGACTGCGAAGAACTTCCAATAAGGCTAATGAGTGTTGTAGGCGACGGTGTAAATGTACCATCATTATCAAAATTCCCTCCTACCGTATGATCGTAAACACCGGTGGCAAACGTCGTTCCCTCACCAATGTTTAAACTTCCTGCAATGGTTAAGGCAGAGGCGGCAGTTGCAGTAACAGTCCCGTCGAGTATAAAATCCCCTCTGATGTTTATGTTGGAGGCAGGCATGGTTTTAGTTCCGCTTCCACTGAGTATCAGGTTGTAATAACCACTATTACCACCAATTCCAGATGGATTTAATATCGTTTGATTGGCACCATTCCACTCTACTGTACTATTTATTGCAGACCAGTCGGCCAGGCTTGTGGGAGTATGTGTTGCAGCTCCGGCTATTCGTATTATGCAGCCTGGAACGGGAGAAATAGTTGTATTCTCACCCACTGAAATATTATAAAAATTTGTTGTTCCGGCAATCGTAACAATGTTTGAAGCAACACCATGATCAAAGATAACTTTACTCGTATTTGCATGAAAAGTACCATGATTGCTCCAGGCACCACTCGAGCCTTTTACCATGAGCTCTGTATTAGCGCCGGCTGTTAAAATCCCACCAGCTTGAATGGTTAATGATCTTATTGTATCTTTATAACCATCTTGTATAATAGGATTCCGCGGTGTTAATGATGCATCAGGTATAATTACTCTCTTGGTTGGATCAGGACTATAAGCAGGTATCCAGTTATATTGATTAAACCAATCGGTACTCTCTGACCCATCCCATGTTATAACATCTGAAGTAGATACACCAAACCCGTGTTCTATTTCCCCAAAAGCTGCAGGAAGATTACCAAAGTCGGTATTATTTAATGATATCCAGTTTTCATAAATATTTATATGGGAGAGTCCGCGATCTAATAGAGTTGAACTGGAAAATATATAACTGAAATAACTTAAATTAATTTCTTCATTTCCATTTAATTCACTATCCAAATAGTGAGATGTGATAGTACCTTTTGTTCCGCTTGCGCCAATTTGAGCAATATCATAGATCCTCTTAATGCCATCGCTCTTCCAGCTTGGAGCAATGCCAATGGTGACTTTAAGTCTTATTTCAGTAGGAAGTGTCCCAATTGCCGGAAAAATAATACTGGAATGTTGATGCCCAAAAGTATATAAAGTATTCGCTAAAATGGTCGTTCTTTTAATTATTCCTGTAACATCGCCAATACCAATGTTTGAGGCTGTCGCACCCATAAGTAAGGTGTGAGATCCCATATCAAAGCTACCTTTAACAGCTGAAGGATTAGCACTTTGTATATCAAGAACACCATTTATGCTCAAATCCTCAACGGCAGTAACTCCTGCGCCATTTATGGTCAGGTTGTTTATATTTCCTGTAAATATTGATGCGGGAAGTGTTATGGCAGAAGAGTTAGTAAACTCCAGAGTTGCAGATGCGTTACCGGCATCGATATTTCCACTTACACGTGTGAGTGAATTTCCTGAAATCGTTAATGTATTGGCTCCAACAGATAATGTACCCGCCGTTAACACCAATGTACCACCAACATTTAGCGAGCCCATTAAACTAATTCCATTGGCACGATTCAGAGTTAGGTTATTAATAAAAACACCAGGTAATGTGGTATTTGTTCCACTTCCACCAATAATAATATTTGAAGTGCTTCCGCCGGCTAGAGAACCTGAAGTTGATGAGATACTACCATTTATGGTCAAGGTATTCGCACCAATGGAATAGGCGCCGCTCGTCAAAGTCAAGGCTGTAGGTAGTATTAAATCCCCATGTTGAGTCAATCCATGGCTGTTGTTGAGTTCTAATCCATCCATTGTGTTTGAAACCAAAACTCCCGTTGGAATATTTTGAGCAGCATTTCCGGCAAATATCACCACTGATGAGGCCATTGAAGCATCTAACTGGTTGGCGGTAGCCGAAACTATATCTCCGGTCAAGGTGAGTTGTTTCCCATTTACAACTAACTTTTTATCACTTGTGTTGGTAATGTTTTTTAGCGTTCGGTTTTGATCTAAATAACAATCCCTTGCAGCAGTAGCAGAAAACGATATATCTGCACCATTAGGTGGCACCGCGCTATTTTGCCAGTTAGTTGCGGCTGCAAAATTGGTGCTAAAACCTCCCTGCCAAACATAGCTTTCGGTGAAATCCAAAGCCCCCATTTTAGGCGGGATGCTGCGTGTAACACCATCATAATCAGTAGTAACTCCTGTTCCATGAACACCGGGTAATTCAGCCGATGTTATATAATCCGAAGAGTTGGTTCCTCCGGCTGTTGCAAAACCTGGGTTGGTATTTAAGCTATGTGCATCTTGTGAGTTCGCGGTTTGCAACAACGCCAATGTACTTTGGTCTCCATTATAATGAGCAATGACTCCGCCGGTTCCATTAACAAAATAATCATTATAATCTGCGGTAAAAGTTCCGCCTGCAGTGTTATAATAAATGGCATAATGACCACCCGAACCGCCGCTCCTGGCATTAAACAGGATATTGTTTCGTAAATCCCTGCTATTACCACTGGTTCTATATTTAATGGCAAATGATTCTTCGGAACCGAAATTTGTTCCAAAAATATAAATTGAATTAAAGAAGATATTAACTGTTTTGCCAGAAACTCCATTATCAAATATCCCACACATTTCGGGGGAGGTGTTTCCCCCTAAAGAGATAATGTTATTGGAGTACGTAATGCCGTCCGTATCTTCATAGATCCCATAAATACTGGCTCCAATAGATGTTCCCACCACAGATAAACTATGAATAAAGTTTGCGCTAATATTACCGGGATTTGAGCCTGTCGAATTTCGCGCAAAAATACCTACAACACGACCGGCAAACAGCGAATAAGTATTTGAAATATTGAATATCAGGTTATTATGGATTGTTTGTGTATCGATAGCTGCATTTAAATATATACCCACAATTGAAGGGATAAACGTACTCGTATTAGCATTTCCAATGGAGATATTGCTAATCGTATTGTCGCTAACCGTATTTGCTCCCGCGGAAATATATACTCCATTAATAAATCCTCCGGTGCCAACAGCAGTATTTGAAGTATTGTTTCTTAAATTTGAAATTGTATTATTATGGATGAGTGTTGTTCCTGAGCTTTCCGTATAAATGCCGTACACCTTCTGTACCCTTGCAGTACTGGCAGAACTGGCATAAATACTATTGGGAGTAGTAGTGCTTCCGATAATATTATTTTCTATGTTAGCTTCAGCAGAGCCCGACAATTCTATACCATAAATATGGGTTGAAAAAGTTGATGTTATCGCTCCAGTAATTGATCCAATACTGTTATTATTGCAATTTACCTCTCCGGTACTGCTTATTTTTATGCCATGAATATTTTGTCCATTAGTACCACCATTAACGATAATTGAATTTGTTCCGGTAGCTGCTCCTATTGTGTTTCCACTCACCGTTCCAATATTCACACTGCCTTCACCAATATTAATTCCACTCCACGTTGCATTACCCGAATTACTCCAATTAAAGTTTCGAATTGTATTGTTTTGCACCGAACTTGCAACGGTAGTTCCTACATTTAAATAGATGGCATTAAAAACAGTATTGGTAGTACTGTTTTTTATCCAGGCCGTTCCCCCGCATTGTGCTGCGCTTCCTCCAAAGTAATTGTTCGAAACCGTGAATCCGCCACCACTTATATTGTCTATTTTAATGGCATCGTAATTTACTGTACCCGTTGGTGAAAACGATGTTGTCTCATAAAAACTATTCCCATCAATTGTCCATGCAGTATTATTATCGCCCAGTAAAACGCCCCTCGAAGCAGAAGAGTGTTTGAAAAAATCGTAAATATTATTGTTTCGTATGATGTTTCCGCTGTTGTCTTTTCCATTAGTTCCCGATGAGTAAATTGCGTTTACGGGTCTGTTTGCGTCTGCTGCATTAGTGATATTATTATTTTCGATGATATTATTATTATTACCTGAGCTTGATGTTGCAAAAGTGGTACTAAAAAATAGTATCCCAGAACTTGATCTGGATTCGGAACTTTTAAGGGTACAATACTGTACGGTATTATCTGATGCACTATTAATAAACCGAATGGCCGATGTTCCGGCAGCAGAACCTGTGTTGGTATTTATAATGCTTAAATCGTTGCTTGTACCTGTTGCATTTACCCGGCCATCGATAGTAACATTATCAGCACCATTTAAATCAATTAGCGGAGAATACAGGTCGCCGTTTATTGATAGTCCGCTTTCAGTGGGGTACATTATTATTGAGCTGTAATAAGAGCTACCCGAACCACTGGCGTTAAGTACTGCTGAAGCAGGTTCTGTTGTGCTATGGTTAATTTCTATCGTGATTTCCCCCTGATGTGTACCATCATTAATTTTATCAAAAGCAGATTTTAATGTAAAATAAGAGGCAGATGAACTACCAATTGTCGCATGAACTTCAACATAAGGAGGTAAGTATTCTATCCATGTGTTATTGGTTCCGTTCATTACTTCCTGCCATTTATTATAATAGGTATTAACGCCACTATGCAGCCCCATATCAACACCGGACTTATTGAGGTTCTGCGTTTCTAGTTTCAGGACAATCTTGTTTATGGACTCATAAAAACTAACCTGTACATCGGCATACAATCCATCATTGTAGTCGATTTCAAAATTATTATATTCGATGGTGAATATCCGGTTGGGTGCAGTACCCGTCACCAAAGATCTGACCCAGCCATTATTATCTCCCACCTTTCCATCATACACAGCCATTGCTATTATCTGCCCAAAATTTGTAGCATTCGATGTTAGATCATAATTTGATGCTGCCCAATAATCAGTACTGGCCTCACCATCCAACCTAATAAATCCATTTGTACAAACACTTAAAGTATTGGACGTGGTGTAGGTATTGTCATAATAGTTAAATTCAAAAGGCCAGTTTATTTGTGCCTGCTCATCGTCACCACTCACAACAAAACTACCCGATGAACAGTCAATCCAACTGTAAGTATTACCCAGCGTACCTGTACTAAAGCCATAATTCCAACTGGCCGCCGGAGGCATGGGGGGATTTGGTGGTGCTGTAGGGGTATATTCAATCCACGCGTTATTTGTGCCACTTCTTATCTCCTGCCATTTGTCAAAATAGTTATTCACACCACTGTGGATACCCATGTCAACGCCATTCTTTCTAAGGTCATCTTCGCCTAACTTAAGTACTACCTTATAAGAGGTTTCGTAAAAACTAACCTGTACATCCGCATATTTGCGGTCGTTGTAATCAATTTCAAGGTTGTTATACTCAATGGTGAATATTCTATTGGGGCTGCTACCTGTAACAAGCGATCGTACCCATCCTCCATTATCTCCAACTTTTCCATCATATACCGCCATGGCAATAATTTGATCAAGTTCAGTAGACGTTGCGGTTAGGTTGTATGAGCTGGCATCAGTGTAACTTGTATTGGCAACACCATCCAACCTGATGAAACCATTTGTACAAACACTTAAACTGTTGGAAGTGGTATAAATGTTATCATAAAAAGCAAAGGTGAAAGGCCAGGAAACGGACGACTGTTCATCGTCGCCAGAAACGATGTCGGAGCCGGAGGAACAGTCAATCCAGCTATAAGTGTTACCCAGGGCACCAATTTGTATGTCATAATTGAAACTGGCATACGCTTGCCCCAGAAGGTTTCCATGATATAAAAGAATAATTATGGTCAATACTACTCCCCGCAACCATAGTAATTTAGATGCACGGAAATGCATTAATGACGTTATGTCAAGTAAACAATCTCCAATCAAACTACAGAGGCAACAAGTTCCAATTTTCATTGTATCAAATCATTAACACTCAAACAAGCACTATACC
Source organism: uncultured Bacteroidales bacterium (assembly GCA_964474455.1). Lineage (GTDB taxonomy): Bacteria > Bacteroidota > Bacteroidia > Bacteroidales > BM520 > BM520. The sequence continues at coordinate 16,293 of CAYYSU010000028.1, read as the reverse complement.
TACAATAAAAAATACAATTCCTAAAAGTAAACACCAATAGGATTTTGTATTTTTCCCTTCTGTTTAATTTTTATTTATAATAATTTATAAATAAAAATTTAAAATGTATAGAAAAATATAGCTTTAGTAATATAATTAATATTATGACTTTTTCCAAATTTTAGCCATAATTTGGAATCATTCTAAAGAGTATGAAAAAGGGATATACTTAATAGATAACGTAGAACTTAAAAAGCTCATAATGAATACTCCCACCAAGATATGTAGGAATATGAATAATGTCGTTGTGTCGCTGCAGAGACGCACGGTCGGTCGTGCGTCTCTAAAACCTTAAACGGTTAAATCCATTTCACCAACGGGAAATCCTGGCGATGAGTAAGCATGTCGTGTAATGGAAACATGCGGAAGGCGAAATCTATCACTCCCGGATCATTAATAACATTTTCATATTCAAATACAAGTCTGCTATCATCAATCTCATTCACACTCATTAATGCCGTACGGGTCATCTTGACTTCATCATCAACTTTTTTCGCAAAGATAATCTCCATACCTAGTTCATGGGCATGAAGTCCAGGAGTATAAACCTCAACACGGGCTTTAAATTTATCGCCAAGGCAAAGCGCCTGTGCTGTGGAATGGGGAACTTCAACATTTACCACCTCTATATCCTCCCATCTGGAGAGTACCATCTGTTTCCAATAAGCCACTTTTCTCAAGTCCGCATAGGCGTTGGGTTTCACCAATAGAACGCGGGAAATAAGCTTATTATAGAACCTGCTGTAGTAATCATCAAGTTGACGTTTCATAGTAAAATTAGGTGCTATTCCTGCCATGGTATTTTTCATCATTGCGACCCATGCTTGCGGAACACCATTGCTATTTCTTTCATAGAATGCACTGGTCACTTCATCTTCGAAAAGATTATATATAATTTCAGCATCCAGTTCATCCTGCATCTTCTGATCAGCGTAAGTTCTGGCTTCTTTGATAGCCCATCCGGCATCTTCACGATATCCTTCGGCCCACCAACCATCGAGAACAGAGAGGTTAAGCACACCATTCATAACAGCTTTTTCGCCACTGGTGCCACTGGCTTCCAGAGGTCGAGTGGGAGTATTCATCCAAACATCCACGCCGCGGGTAAGTGCTTTGCCAAGCATCATATCATAGTTCTCAACAAATATGATCTTGCCTCTGAACTCGGGGCGATTGGATATTTCCACAATATTTTTAATCAGCCCCTGCCCTGCTCCGTCGGCGGGGTGTGCTTTTCCGGCAAAAATAAATTGCACCGGACGCTTGGGGTTATTGACTATGGCGCTGAGACGATCCAGATTCATAAATAATAGGTGTGCACGCTTATATGTGGCAAAACGACGGGCAAAACCAATTGTCAGACATTTGGGATCCAAGGCTTCTGATATTGCCAGAATATCCCGTGGGTGTTCCTCTCGACGTTTCATATCCTTCGCCAATCGCAGTCTAAGGTAGTCAACCAGTTTGGCACGCATCATATTGCGGGTATCCCATATTTTTTCGTCAGCCACGGTATAAATCTTCTCCCAAACCATTGGGTCTGATTGATTTTCAAGGAAGTCAGGACCAAAGAGCTCTTCATGCAGATGTCTCCAATCCTTATCAATCCATGTGGGGTAGTGAACACCGTTGGTTACATAGCTGATATGTAACTCCTCAGGGTAAAAGCCTTTGTAAAGGTCGTTGAACATCTCACGTGATACGCGACCATGAATTTCACTAACACCATTTATTTCCTGTGACATCTTAGCGGCAAGAACACTCATTGAGAATTTTTCAGTTTTATTCTCAACGTTATATCTTCCCAGTCCCATAAATTTATCCCAGGAGATATTCAAACGATCGGGATAGTGCGGGATATAGGTACGCATGAGGTCTTCATGGAAAAAGTCATGCCCGGCAGGAACAGGGGTATGAGTTGTAAAGAGTGTTGAAGAGCGAACTATCTCTTTAGCTTCCACAAAGGTATAGTGTTTAATCTCCACATAGTATCTAAGTCGTTCCAGCACAGCAAACGCTGCATGCCCTTCGTTAAGATGATACACAAGAGGCTTTATTTTAAGAGCTTCCAGCAATCGCATTCCTCCCACGCCCAGCAGCATCTCCTGCTTAAAACGATTCTCCCAGTCTCCACCATACAGTTGATGGGTAACCTGACGATCAACTTCTGAGTTGTCGGGGATATCAGTATCCAAAAGATACAGTGACACTCGTCCCACAGGAACACGCCAAACCTTTGCAATAAGGTTGCGACCTGGAAAAGCGAGACTAATTTTTATCCATTCACCATCTTCAGTACGCACAGGCTCAATAGGAAGATGGGTAAAGCGCTGTGGATGGCGCGCAGAGATCTGGTCGCCATGCAGTGAGAGATGCTGTGTAAAATAACCATAGCGATATAGCAGTCCTACACCAATCATCTTTGCATTGGAATCGGAAGCTTGCTTTAGATAATCACCGGCCAACATTCCAAGACCACCGGAGAATATCTTCAGGGAGTCATGAAGACCGAATTCCATGCTAAAATATGATATCTCGGGGTTACCATCAGGCTTCGCATCCATATATTCCTTAAACTCCTTTAATACTGATTTGTATTTGTTAATAAAACCAGTATCCTTCTGCAACTCGTGCATACGTTTGAAAGAGATATTTTCAAGTACAGCAATGGGATTGTGCTCATACTTCTCCCAAAGCTCCGGGTCGATATATTCAAACATCTCTCCGGCATCCACATTCCACGACCACCATAGGTTTCTGCTCAGCACTCTAAGCCCTTTAAGGCTATCCAGAAATACCGGCTTAACCATCGTTTTCCGCCATATGGGGTGATTAGCTTTTAACATATCAACATGTGGCTTCACTTCAGGCTGCATTTTATATGCATAGAGACTTGCTCGCTGAGCAGACTGTTCTAATGCAAGGTTGTAGGCATCATTATAATAATGGATTAGATTTTCCCATTTCAGCTCTCCGGCAAGTTCTACAGCGGCAATGCATCGTTTCTTATATTCATCATCTGCGAGAAATGAATACTCACGGAAGAGTTTTGTGAGTTCCATTACGGCATCATGGTAATTGTTATCATTGCGCTCAATGACATGCACTCCATTGTCAGCTCCTTTGTCATTTTCATTCATCCAACGGCCAAAACCGGCAAGGTTGGTAGTGATAGCAGGGATGCCGAACGCAATACTCTCAAGAGGTGTGTATCCCCATGGTTCATAGTATGACGGGAATGCAGAGAGGTGAAAACCTGGGAGCAGGTCATAATAATTCAGATTAAAGATTCCATCATCACCATTAAGATAAGAGGGAACAAATATCACATGAACATTATTCTTTTCAGATTCATTAAATCTGTGAGCTTTAAGATGATTCAGGATTTGATCTGAATCAGGATAATGAAGCCCGTGGGTAAGGTATTCACCACTTATTCCGGAGGCATCCACATCTTCACCAATTCTAGCTTTAAGATCCTTACGGGAACCGCTTTGATCTCCCGGGACGGTGATAAAAGCAATAATCTTTCTGCCACGTTTTTCATCATTATTCAACTCCGCAAGGCTATCAATAAAGATATCGATACCCTTATTACGGTACTCATAACGCCCACTGTTCAATACGTAGATAGTATCTTCAGGGATTTCTATATTTAGCAGTGCTTTAGCCACATCGCCAAGGCGTTTTCTTGCCGTGGCTCTCTTCTCGTCTAACACTCTCTTCTCGGCCACAAATGCATCATCAAAACCATTTGGTGTAACAAAGTCCACATTACGCTTTAGGAATAATCTGCACTCTTCTGCTGTGATAGAAGATACCGTGGTAAAACAATCAGCACTATTTGCTGCCAATTTTTCCAGCGACAGTTTTGATTTCAGATTAAATCGAGCGGCAATTTCGTCGGGATTATATGATTCAGGGTTCTCGTAGAGTTTTAGTCCGTTTCCTGCAATGGCACGACCTAATACTGTGGCATGGGTTGTAAATACTGTACCCACCTGAGGCACTTTATTTTTCAAGTAGAGCACTCCTGTTCCTGTCATCCACTCATGAAAATGTGCCACAATACGATCATGCGGTCCCAGGTTATACTCATAATAAGATTCTATTAGACGTGCAGCAGCATGACCAAAAAGTGCCGGTTCAATATAGTCCCAGCCACCCGATAGGCTATCGAGTTTGGATGACTCCCAATACTCCGCAAGGATGGTGTCTTTTTTGGGGAAATATGTTGTAAAATTCACCAGTATGGCCAGTGGCTCACCGGGAATATTCCATCGCCCGGTGCGAAACAGGAGTCCGTCCTCTTTCGCTTTCTCACTCCATCCTGCGAAGAGTTTATTATCTTCTATAAAATAAGGATTTTCGGAAGTCTCTTTCCACACATCAGGACCAATAAATATCTGTTTTGAATTATACTGAGCCGAGACACCGGCTTTTGTAGACAACACAGTGTATATTCCCCCTACTTTGTTACAGCTCTCCCAACTTACCTCGAACAGGTAGTCAGGCATTATATTTTGTTTTTCACTCATAATAAATGTTTAATTATCAATACTCTCAACCCAATACTCACAATATCTCCCGCAGGTCTGCGGGGGTGCAAAAATAGCATTAAGTACAATAGAAACAAATTGACCGATAAAAGGTTATGTCTCAATACAAAACTATTTTCAGAAGAAATATTCTATTATTTCAGGGAATCAATACGCTGCGCAATGGTGTTGCGGGAACGCTTAACTTTATCCTGAGATATCCCAGCACTAAGGTTCTCTACTTCATTACGTTTTTTTATGGATAGCTTTCGCAAGACGAATTCTTTATTCTTTCGTCCCAAGCCCTTCAATGCAGAGGCAATCACATCACTATCAAGATCTTTAAGCATCCTTTTAACCACTTCGCCGGGAAGCTTAAAGAGCTCAGAAAAATTGTTCTGGGCGGGTAGTGGTATATTACTATCATATACCTTGTTGGCATGCTCTTTTCCGAATTCTGTTACCGTTTTTTCAAACTTATCAACCCGGATCAGAAAATCAGACAACACATTCATGTAATTAATGAAAGCCTCATAAGCAGAACCATAAGGATTGAAATAGCTATGTACTTCACCATCAGAGAACCATTTTGTACACATATAATAAAAGTGATCTGATCCCTGGAGGAAATTCCAGTCACGAGTAAGGTCTTGATCGCCACACTCCATCATAATCTCCTGAACGGAGTACAATTTCTCAAAGGCTTCATCCTGCAATTCATTACCAAGCCATGCTGTAAGGTCACGCTCTTCATCAGCCCAGGAGATAGCATGAGGCACATGAACAGCACCTATGGGCTTATGGTTGCGGGCTACCTCTTGTGGTGTGGCAAAACCAAAATCAGTGTCGGAAAGAACATTCGCCACCATAGCCTTAAAGAACTCAAAAACCCCGCTCTCCGCCTTTTGGTGTTCTCCAAAGGTCTCATAATCCATAAACAGGTTCAGTAATTCGTTCTTTTCGTCGATATTATTCAACCATCCCGAAAATTTTTCTGCTGTCATGGGGTATTCAGACCATTGATTATCTGAAAACCTGAAAGCAATATCATCGGACATCTGATAATTGCGCAGTAACACACTCATATTAGGATTATGCGCTGAATGATAGAGGAAATTGGGACTCTTCCATCCCAAAACATGCTTCGCTCCTTCAGTAAGTATCGTTTTATATCCAAGATCGCTAACGATATCGGCGATATCATCAGAGTAAACCAACTCAGTATTTCTAAAGGTAACAGGCTTCACACCAAACAGCTCTTCTGTGAGGTCAGCATGTTTTTTAACCTGCCCCATAAACTCTTTTCTGTTACGCAGCGATGCCAGAGAGTGGCTATACGTCTCGGCAAGAAACTCTACGTTTCCGGTTTTTGCCAGTTCCTGAAAGCTTTTAAGAACATCAGGAGCATACCAGTTAAACTGCTCCATGGCGAGGCCGGAGAGAGAGAGACTCACTTTAAAGGCACTGCCATACTCATTTATCAGCTCCATCAGAAGCTTATTCATGGGCAGATAAGAGTGCTCTGCCACACGCCGAAGAATAAATTTATTCTTGTAGTCGTCATAATAGTTATGATTTGTCCCAATATCGAAGAAACGGTATCGTCGTAAGCGAAAAGGCTGATGTACCTGAAAATAGAAGCAAAGAGATTTCATATCTATATTTTTAAATTATAAAACAAAAATTAAAGCATTGAAGTGTAAACATCTTTTATTTTAACGGCTGCGTCGTCCCATTTAAGAGAATCGACCTCGTCTTTACCATGCTCTCGGAATATTCGCGCCAGGGATTCATAATTCACCATAGCCCATATCGCGTCGGCCGTGGCATCCACATCCCAGAAGTCAACCTTAATAGCGTGTTTCAGGATTTCTGAGACCCCCGATTGCTTAGAGATTATCACAGGAACATGAGAGCGCATAGCCTCAAGAGGCACGAGACCAAAAGGCTCTGATACCGACGGCATTACAAACACGTCGCTCAATGCAAACATCTTATCGACATCCGCTCCTTGCAGGAAGCCGGTAAAGTGAAATCTGTCACTTATGCCTAGCTTGGCAACACGCTTTATCAATTTATTCATCATATCTCCTGATCCGGCCATTACAAAACGTACATTATCAGACCGTTGAAGAACCTGATGTGCCGCTTCAATAAAATATTCCGGACCTTTCTGGAATGTCAATCGTCCAAGGAAGGTTACAACCTTTTCCTCAACATTCTTCTCCAGGTCAACAAACTCACCCTCACTACCGGATTCCAGAGCGTTGTGCACTGTTACCACCTTATGGGGGTCAATGCCATACTTCTCAATCACAATGTCACGGGTAAGATTTGAGACAGCTATCACCTTATCAGCGGCTTCCATTCCTTTTCTCTCTATATCATAAACCAGTCGGTTGATATTCTCACCACTACGGTCAAACTCCGTGGCGTGTATATGAACAACAAGTGGTTTTCCGCTGGCCTCTTTTGCTGCTACTCCGGCGGCATATGTCAGCCAGTCATGAGCATGGATTACATCGAAATCATTTTGTACTGCGATAGAGGCAGCAATTAGCGCATAGCGTGACACCTCTTCGTAAAGGTTCGCACCATATTTTCCTGAGAAGGTGAACTTCCTGTCGGAGGTAGTAATAACCTTATGTTTCTCCTCACGGGATTTGTTCAGTGCTATAGTTCTCTCAAACTCCTCAGGCTCCATATATGGCACCAGGTTTGAACCTATCTCCATAAAGGTAATATTATCAAAATATTTATTATAAACCTCATCCTCCATAGAAACGGAGACATCAGAAGCATTAATAATACGTACTGCTTTTTGATCTTCATCACCATAAGCCTTAGGCACCACAAACAAAACTTCCACATCGTTCTTCACCAGGCCTTTTGTCATTCCGTAGCATGCTGTTCCTAATCCTCCTGTAATATGTGGTGGGAACTCCCATCCAAACATTAATACCCTCATAAACAGTTATTTTATTATATATTTCACAAGAAAATCTATTAGTAATAATGCCGCAACACTTGTGGCATGGGAGATTGTCCCCCCTCCTTCATATGGTGGATCGCCGGAGTATAGTTGCGAGACACTTCCTATTCCGTGCTCCTGAATTTGGTCTTCAAATTTTCGGAATATCTCACTCAAAGTGGAGACACCTCCATTACCATAAATATCAATATATGCCTCGGCAAATGGCCCCAACAGCCAGGGCCACGCGGTTCCCTGATGAAATGCCAGGTCACGGTTATACTGAACGCCTTTATAGCTTGATTGATATCTGTGATCCTGAGGAGAAAGGGTTCTTATGCCACGAGGTGTCAGCAGGTCACATTGCACCTTGTTAACAACCTGCATACGTACCTCTTCGGGAAGTAACCCAAACGGGCTCGCAGCAGCAATTATCTGGTTTGGACGTATGGACCAATCTCTGCGTTCTCCATCTACATAGTCTGCGAGATATCCATATTCGTCATTCCAAAATGCCTTCATAAATGCTTGCGGGATATGTTCGGCTATGGTGTCCCACTCTTTCACAAACTCCTCATCTCCCGACTCTTTTGCCAGCATCAAGGAGAACGATATTGCGTCATACCACAAAGCATTAACCTCCACAGCCAGTCCATGGCGCGGCGTATGTGGCTTTCCGTCAACCATGGCATCCATCCAGGTGAAGGGTTTCTCGTGATCTCCTGCCCAGAGCAATCCATTATCCAACATATGAACGCCGTTAGCGGCACCACGACGAAACTGGCTCAGGATATTTCTCATCACAAGATTATACTTCTTCCATACCGCAGCACCGTCATTACCAGTCTTAACAAACCAGCGTAGAGAGTAGAAAAACCACAGCGACACGTCTACCGTAGGCATATAATGTTCACTTCCCAGACCTTGGTTTTTAAAAAACGCTCCATCCATTTCGCTTATCATGGAATCGACAACAGCGGTAAATGTTTTTGTGTCACCGCGGGCAAGAGTCAGCCCGGGGAGTGCGATAAATGTGTCACGTGCCCATGAGCCCAGCCAAGTATATCCTGCGACCACACGGGTTTTCTTACCATCCTTCACAAAAAACTGATCTGCGGAGTTCAACAAGCAGTTCAGGTAGCTGTCGCGGGGAGTTCTCTTTTTTACTTCGTTATTAAAAATACGCTTCAATCCCGCCGAAGAGACCTCTTCCAATCCGGCAGCAAAAACAATCGTCTCACCTTTTTTTAACGGCACATCAAAATATCCGGGAACCAAAAGATCTTCCTGATATTCAAAGCCACGCTCTCGGTCTTTGGAATATTCAAAATCATAAAACCAATCCGGACCATGAAAATACTCCACCTCCTTGCTAAACTGCATATTCAGGTAATCATAGCCTTCGTACAAACGCATCTTAATACCATTCTCCACAGGAAGGTAACTTGTATTAGCAAAATTATTTGCTTTCATAACATGATGACGATTTCTGAATGCCAAAAAAGGCCGAAGGCGTAAAGTTGTGGGACTGTTAGCCTCAACAAGGGTATATCGTGTAAGGAACCTGTTATGAGTGGTACTGAAAAGGCGTTCCTTTTTAAGAACTACACCACCTACTCTATATAGGTAAAATGGAATAGGATCTGACTCCAGATCAACGATATATTTATGCCCTTTGGGTTTAAAAACCTCATTCTTAAACATATGAACACCAAGATTAAACTCGGCATCATGCTGAATAATGGTTTCGTCGAGTGAAGAAAGCAAGACATGAAGGCCTTTGTCAACACCCGGTTGCGCCGTAATTACTAGTCCATGGTATTTTCTGGTATTACACCCGATAACAGTAGTACTACTATAGGATCCGGCTCTGTTTGTACGCAGAAATTCTCGAGAGAGAGAATATTCCAAGTTTACAAGCTGCTCTTTATCAAATTTGAGATAACTCATGTTATAATTTTTTCCCTGTTGGTAATTAAAAACGAAAGTAAACACAAACACAACAAATAATTACTCCTTTCGCTTCTTGAGTGTATAAAGATAAATAAAAAATATTTACTTACAAATATTCAGATTTGTAATATATGCAAATATTTGATTATATAAAATATTTATATCAGTGATATAATTTATAGAGACATGAATGCCTCTCAAGAAGAAAAATTATATATTTTTATACAATCAACGAACATAATATGAAAACCTCTTTTACTTTTGTCAGAATAAAAATATTCCTGCTAACGATACTTTGTTTTACAATTTACATTACTACCAATGCACAGTCACCATCTTTTAAGGAAGAGACCCCGGAATGGCTTCCTCAATCATATACAACATATCATTGGTTGTCGTCAGACCCCGGAAAATGGATTGCAGATTATGAATTCAGGATTCATTACAACACAGACGGAAGAATAAAATCACAATATCAAATAAAAGCTGATTCCGGAGATACACTTTTCAGGGTAAGATATAGCTACATCTCTATTGACCAGCAACTCTCAAGCACCACAACCACAACACATCAATATAGCGGTGACGGGATTTGGATTCCTGTTTCAATGAACATAAAACACATTAATATCAATAATGACATCGTTGAGAATGCGCATTATACCTGGACAAACGCCACAGCGTGGATTCAGCAAAACGGTTTCAGGTACGATTACATATATGAAGGTAGCAGAATCATCAGATCGGTGGTTCAAGAGTACTCCTCGGAGCAGAGCAGATATAATAATTTTGAAAGAGAGGTGTTTTATTATGATAAGGAGAAACTAACCACCTGGTTGATGCAGCAATGGGATTCGGAGAGACAATATTGGAAGCATAAAGAACGTATAGATGCGACATTTCATACTACAGAAACACCTGAGATGCTGACATACAGCAGTTTCATTGATTCTTCGTGGGTAAAAATGTCTGCTAAAGCAAATATCCTATGGCACTCCTATGTTAATTTTGTAGATGATTATGAATATCTCGAATTTAATCTATTATACCCTTTTAATAATCAGTTACAGGTATTTTATAGATATGAATATGAATATTTAGGTAACAATAGCAGCATAAAAACAGGCTTTCAGCTCATTGATGATGAGTGGTCATACTTAACGAGACTGAGCCAAATAATTGATAGTCAAGGTAATCTTTTAGAAATTCATAATGAAAAATGGGATCAGACATGGACCACCACATACAGAATTAACACCCACTATACCTATGATGGAGAAAAGCTCATAGAGCATTACACTAAACAGCTTGATACAGACTATATGGTATGGAATAATGTAAACCGCGTTGTTTATTCAGATCACTCCATGACGTCATTGCCTGTAGTAACAGAGGATATCGAAGTACATATCTATCCTGTTCCTGTGAGAGATAAGCTAGGGATAGAGTTCCCATTGTCATCAATAAACATAATAAACGCGGAAATATTCACCATAACGGGCAGGCAGGTACAATGCTATTGCGGAATTACACCGGAGTCAGAGATTAATGTTGAAGGTTTGCTGCCCGGGATGTATATCCTTGTGGTGAGATTTGATTCTCCGTCACTACATATAGCCAGTTATAAATTTATGAAGCTATAAATGGGGCTGCCATGAAAGGCAGGCATGGATTTCTAATCCTGGAAATCCTCGTAGGCAGAGCGATGTGCGGCAAAGATATCAAGTGTATAACGAATCATAAACTCGTGACTTCCAATACTATATGCTTTTACTTCACCAAGAAAAGTATTGTAAGAGTACCCAACAGATAGATTCTTATTAGTTTTTAATTGCATCAGCAACACCACGGAATTCACATGAGAACGGTAAGAGATTCCCAGGTCAAAATAATCATTGTAATTAGTCATCACATTAAGATCGAAGAAAAGGTGCTGATTTTCAACCCATTTAAATAATACACTGGGTTCTAGTTTCCACTTTTCATTCAGTTGGTATTTCTTTCCTGAATAGAGATAAAAATGTCTTGCCAGGGTTTCATAAATTGTGTTCCAACGCTCTGTAGCATCCACAAAAATTATCTCGAACAAATGCTTGGTGGAAGCACCGATATAAAAGTCTTTAGTATAATAATAAACACCAACATTTGCATCTGGCAGGATATCATTACAACTATGGGTAAAGAGTACTGGGTCATCAGATATCTCCATATCCAGTTTATTCCAGTCGATATGATGCTGATATATTCCACCTTGAATGCCAAAGGCAAGGATACCTTTTGCTGTTTCCACGCTATATGAATAGTTACCCATAATACCGTAATCGTTGGTAGCACCCAGGTTATCGCTAAACACATACATTCCCAGACCAACCTTTTTCTTCTGTGTCGGAAAATGAGTACTGAAAGTCATTGTATTGGGTGCACCATCGAGTCCTACCCATTGATGGCGGTCGATGATAGTTGCATTTAGCACCCCTTCGGCACCGGCGTAGGCGGGATTAAGAATGAAATAATTAAACATATACTGATTATACAGCGCATCATTCTGGCTGTACAAATTGCCCACCGCCATTAGTAGTAGGGTTATCAGTATATTTATACGTTTTAACATAAAATGTATCTTTTGATACGATTCGCTAATCGCTCTTTGTCAAATGACATTCCAAAGCATCACAAATTCCTCTCAACAAAACCCCATATAGCTATATTTCATTTACTTACATCACATACCCTCAATAAAAAGCTATGTTTACTTAATAATCAAATACATAATATCATTGTAAGCCGCATGCTTTAACACACTATTGTGTGATAATGCTAACGGTGCAGATAGACCCATCCTTTAAGAAGAGGACCATCTTTTAGTTTGATAATGTAATAGTAATCACCATTTGGTAATGTGAAACCCTTATCATTTGTTCCAAACCATACATTTTCCTTATTATTATAATTACGAATAGTTCGGACTAACGTGCCCCAACGATCCATTAACAAAACTTCATTTTCTGGATATTGCCAAATACCCCTAATTATCCAGGTATCATTAATACCATCACCATTAGGAGTAAGAGCATTATAAACATGCAAATCAAATTCCTGATAATCTACATACGTAATTGTAACATAAATGGTTGCGGTATCGCAAAGAACAGGATAACCATCATCACAAACGACATATGTAAATGCTTCTTCACCAACATATCCCATATAAGGAGAGTATTTAACTTCATTATCAAACTGCATGGTAGTTCCATTCACTGTCATCCCCAACGATATTACTGACAGATTATCACCATCGGAATCTGTATCATTCTCTGCTGGAAAAATATATACCGGAACATTCATCTCCGTGAAGATATAATCATCTACAGCAACCGGAGGATGATTAATAGGATGCACAACTATTGTAACAGTAGCTACATCATCGAATCCAGAAGAATTTTCAAAACGATATTTAAAGTGGTCGGTGCCGGAGAATCCTTCATCAGGATAATATACAAACATAGAGTCTGCAGGATTCAGAATAGCCTGTCCATTCATAGGCTCAACTACAATTGAGAGTGAATTCAATGTATAATCAATTGGGCAGAACAGGTCGTTTCTCACTACAAAAATATCCACGGGACAATCTTCATTTGTCTCTGCAAAGTCGTCAACAGCATCCACCTCACTCTTTACTGTAATCACGCAGGAACATTCATTCATGTTACCATAAATATCAATAAGTATCCAGTTTACTTCTGTTTCTCCCACTGGATAAACGCCACTGGCATCGGAAGTTCCGGTTCTATCATTATAAATAAATTCAACTCCACAGTTATCGTATATTAACGGAGTCGCTACAGGAACATTTATCTCACATTGATCCGGCGAAGGAGTAAGGATGTAATCGCTAGGGCAAATCAATCCCGGAGGTTCATTATCAATAACCGTAATGGTCATAAAACATGAATCTCTGTTTCCAAATAAATCCTCAACATACCAATATACAATTGTAGTACCTACAGGATAGAAGTCTGATGCATCAGATGTCCAATTATAATCATTCCATACTACCGGAGAGTTTTCGGAAATAACCTGAGGCTCTGGAATTAGCAACTCTGCACCACATAATGAGTAGTCGTTGAATACAGTAATATTTTCAGGACAAATAATTCGTGGCGGATCGGTGAGGGAAATGCTTTCAGTGGCGGTACATCCATTGGCATCCGTAACCATTATGCTGTAAGTTCCGGATGCAAGGTTGGTAGCAGTTTGTGCTTTCTGTCCATCACTCCACAAGTATGTGTATAGCGGAATGCCGCCGGTAACCGTAGCGACGGCTTTTCCGTCGGTGCCACCAACAGTGGTTGGGTGTGTGCCGGCTACTTCGACAAACAGCTGTTCAGGTTCTTCAATCGCATATTCACCCAAAATCTGTTCATTAACATGATATTCAGCATCACGTACCCTCGCCAAATAAAAACCAGGAGCTAATCCTTCAAAAAGCCCATCAGACTGCCATGGCATATCATCTAATTTGTACTCATAGTTTCCTGTGCCATTAACAGGATCACTGATAGTTATAGTTCCATCATTGTCACCGAAGCAGGTAACATTGGTAAAGTCCACCGTTGCGGTAAGCGCGTCAGCAGGCAATATTTCAATGGTAGTAAGCACGATGAAGCAGTCAACGGCATTGGCATCGCGGATAAATACAGTGTAACTGCCAGGAGCCAGACCGGTAAAGTCGCCGCCAGCTTGCCAGGTGGTTCCGTCGATGCTGTACTCATAATCTCCAGAACCGCCGGTGGGAGTACAAACGCTAATGGTACCGTCGTTGGCGCCAAATATGGTCTCATGGGTAAAGGTAACTTCGGCATAAAGCACATCAGGTTCGCTGATAGTGATCGTAGTAAGGGTGACGGCATTAGTTGGAATATCAGAATCACGAAGCATAACCACATACTCTCCGGCAAAAAGATCGGTGTAATTGCCAGTGATCTGCCAGGTTGAACCACCGTCAATACTGTACTCATAGTTTCCTGTGCCATTAACAGGATCACTGATAGTTATAGTTCCATC
>CAYYSU010000028.1:0-1628 GCA_964474455.1 uncultured Bacteroidales bacterium | reverse complement strand
GCCAAATATGGTCTCATGGGTAAAGGTAACTTCGGCATAAAGCACATCAGGTTCGGAAATGGTAACTGTACCAAGCACTACAACACAATGCGGAGCATCAAAATCGCGCATTTCAACCAAGTAATCACCTGAAGCCAACCCTGTAAATTCAAGTTCTGTTTGCCATAGGCCGCCATTATTGCGGAACTCATAAATGCCGGAGCCGCCCAAAGGATTGCTTACGGTAATGCTTCCATTTTCTTCACCAAAACAGTTGACATTAATATGCGATAGTGTGGCCATCAATTCTTCCGGTTGTTCAATTTCAATTGTTCCATCAATTTCACACCCCGCAGCATCTGTTATTATATAGGTATATGTGCCTGCGGCCAAATTGATAAATTCACCGGTATCATTTGATTCTCCGTTGAGTTCATAGGTATATGGCTCCGTGCCTCCCGAGGCGCTAAAGGTAGCGGTTCCATCGTCCTCACCATAACAAGTAACCGGTATTAAGGCAATGGAAGTTTGGAGGCTATTGAGGGTAATAGTAATACTCGATTCTGCCGGCTGACAACTTCCTTCGTTGCCCAATCCGGATGCCGTCAGGGTAAGCGTTACCGTGCCGGTCAAAATATCATTTTCACCTAAAGTATAGGTCGGGTTTAGAATGGAAGTATTCCCATAATCAAAGGCACCATCGCCGGTGGAAGTCCACGCAAGCGAGCTGTAATCGGAAGCCGTAGCATCTTCGAGCCATATCGGTTCAGGGCTGCACAGGGTTATATCTTCTCCTGCGTAGGCAGTGGGCAGGTTAAACACCTCTATGTATCCCAGATGCGTTGTATCACAGCCGTTTGCGCCCGTTTGAATATTCATAAGGTTAAATAGTCCTACTTCATGGATGGTAGGTTCATCCCAGAGAATAGTAATTACATCTCCAGTTCCCTCCTGAAGTATCTCCGGGTCGCCATCGGCGAAGAGCTGCCAGATATATTCTGAACCCTCTTCACCATCAATGCGATAATGGCGCTCCGAACCCCAACATACTTTGTCAATCTCATACACCTGCTGGCCACCAGCCAAGTGGGCCGCCAGAAGCAGTAAGATTAACAGGATGTATGTGAGCTTGTTGCGCATTTTATTTGTTTGTTATTTTATTTTATTGTTTTCATTAAATACTATTTATTTCTTGTATCTCTTTGTGTGGCCATTTTAACGCTGCCTTTGGCTCTTGAAGGCAATAGTTATTAAGGCTCAAATTGATATATCGGCCCACCTCCAGGGGGCAGTTTAACGGTTAAAGTAATAACATTTGATGGTTGGGTATTCGTACCATCGGCATTGGTTACTGAAATTACAGTGTAATTTGTGGTTACACCAGGTGATATGATGATAACATAAGGGTTATCAGCAATATCAGTATATGTTGTAGTTATCGGTGGATTGATGTCATCGTCAGCTTCAAGCATGAATTCCCACGGGCCTTCCCCGCTAAATGTAATTATTAATTCTGCTTCGTACCCGCGGCAAATCTCTTCGGGATTTACGACCAGTGTGGCGGTTGGCAGTGCGGGAAGCACTTCAACCAGATAAAATTTCATATTGTTTGTCGGGCAATCGTTCACAGCTTCAATCTTCACAATGTA
>CAYYSU010000027.1:0-36883 GCA_964474455.1 uncultured Bacteroidales bacterium | reverse complement strand
TCCCTTTTCTATTTATTTTTATATCTTTGCAGCCTTGAAATTGTACCTATATTGGTCATAGCAAAAGTGTTGGTTGATAACAGCCATTTATAACAGGGAAAAAAGAGGTCATAGTGAAAATTAAAAACGTCTTAATTTCGCAGCCGCAGCCGGCAGATCCGGAGAAGTCACCATATTTTGAATTGGCAAAAAAACATAATCTGAAGATTGATTATTGCAAATTCATAAAAATAGAGGGTGTTAATGGCCGGGATTTCCGCAAGGACAAGGTCTATATCCAGGATCATTCAGCTATTATTTTTACAAGCCGCAATGCGGTAGATCATTTCTTTCGTATCGCTGAGGAGATGCGTATTGAGATCCCTGACACCATGAAGTATTTCTGTGTCAGTGAATCAATTGCCTTCTACCTTCAAAAATACATTCAGTATCGCAAGAGAAAGATTTTCCATGGTCAGCATTCGTTCGTAGATTTAATGGAGATCATTAAAAAACACAAAAACGAGACATATCTTCTCCCGTGCTCTGATATACATAAGGCAGATATACCAAAAATGTTGGAAAGCAATGGTATAGAACACCACAAAGCAATTCTTTACTGTACTGTCGCCAGTGATCTGTCGAAGTTGGATATTGAAAAGTATGACCTTTTGGTTTTCTTCAGCCCTAGCGGTGTTGCCTCATTATTCAAAAACTTCCCAGACTTTACTCAAGGCGACAAACATATCGCAGCATTTGGGCCTACAACAGCAAAAGCCGTGGAAGAAGCCGGCATGACACTTAACATTAAAGCGCCAACAAAGACAGCTCCTTCCATGAGCATGGCGATCGATCAATATCTAAAAAGCAATAAAAACAAATAGTCCACAGGACAAAATATGACAAGCCTTACCCTTACAAAAGAGGAGCGTTTATGCCACCGCAAAGACATAAGTACTCTCTTTCGTAAAGGTAATTCTGTTTTTATCCCCGGCTACTCCGTAAAATGGATCTACGCAGAAAGAGATCAGCATTACCCCGTAAGGATGCTTATTGCAGTACCAAAGCGAAATTTCAAGAAAGCCGTTGACAGAAACAAAATTAAAAGAATACTGCGAGAGGCATACAGACACAACAAAAGTGATTTTTATCAGTTTTTAATTGATAATGGTATCTATCTGCATACAGGAATTATATATACAGGAAGGATAATACCTTCCTATAGTCAGGCAGATGAAAAAATATCATTAATTTTACATCAGTTGAAAAAAGAAATCAATAACAAGCAAAAAGCCTCCGGCGGTTTATAGCTTGGAAAAAAAATTCGGGATGAGAAAAATTCTTTCATACATAATGATCCTTCCGATCCGATTTTACAAAATCGCCATTTCACCTTTGTTGCCACGTTCATGCAGATACACTCCAACATGTTCTACATATAGCATTGAGGCTATCAAAAAATATGGCCCTGTGAAAGGAGGATGGCTAGCAATAAAAAGAATTGTATCATGTAATCCCTGGGGTGGCTCCGGCTACGACCCCGTACCCTGAAAAATAACTCCTATGAAAATAAAACAATACATCCTTCTTTTAATGGTTATTCTGGTCTCGTCATTTTCTTACGCCCAGCATAACAACGCCTTTGAAATATCAAAAAACCTTGAGATTTACTCTGATGTATTCAAGCAACTCAACAACAACTATGTTGATGAAATTAAACCAGGAGAGCTCTCAAAGGCAGCTATTGATGCTATGCTCAAAACTCTGGATCCTTACACCGTTTATAAATCAGAATCCGAAATTGAAGACTTCAGATTTATGACCACTGGCCAGTATGGCGGTATGGGGTCATTGATTCAGCAACACGGAGATTACGTGGTAATTTCTGAGCCTTATAAAGATTTTCCGGCAGATAAAGCAGGGCTGAAAGCCGGTGACAAGATACTGGAAATTGACGGGCACAGCACGCACAAACTTACCACTCAAGAGGTTAGCGACATGCTTAAAGGACAACCAGGGACTTCATTTGATATTAAAGTAGAGCGATTTGGAAAAGAAAAACCACAGTCGTTTAAAGTGCATAGAGAGAAAATCCAAATTGATGACATCCCTTATTATGGTGTTACGGATGAAAACATCGGTTATATCAACCTCTCTTCGTTTACCAAGGATGCTGCATCACATGTGAAAAGAGCTTTTATGGAGCTTAAGACAGAAAATAACCTTGAGGGTATCATCCTGGATCTGCGTGGCAATGGTGGTGGATTGTTGAATGAGGCGGTGGATATCGTAAATATTTGGGTTGACAAAGGTGAGCATATCGTTAGTACCAAAGGTCGTCTCCCGGAGAAGACCAAAGAGTACAACACCCGAATGAGTGTTATAGACCCTGACATTCCGTTGGTGATTCTTGTTAATGGCGGGAGCGCTTCCGCCAGTGAGATTACTGCCGGGGCAATTCAGGATATGGACAGAGGTGTTATCGTGGGATCAACAACCTTCGGCAAAGGATTGGTTCAGAATATTGTGCCCATGGCCTACAACTCACAGATAAAAATTACCGTTGCAAAATACTATATCACCAGTGGACGCTGCATACAAGCGATAGATTACTCCGACGAAGGCGCTAATGGCAAAGGCCGTATTCCGGATTCTCTGTTGACGAAGTTTAAAACAAAGTCCGGAAGAACAGTGCTCGATGGTGCAGGGATAATCCCTGATGTGGAGACCGAAGACAGGAATATGCATGATATTACTCTGGGACTTCTCTCCAAACACATGATTTTTGACTTCTGCACAGAATGGTACTGGAGCCATGAGGCAGTACCTGAACCGGAGGATTTTGTTGTTACTGATGAGATGTATAGTGCTTTTGAAGCATTTCTCAAAAAAAAAGAATTTGAGTATGAGACTGAGAGTGAGCATATTATTAACAAACTCAAAGAAGCCAGTAAAGAGGAAAAATATCACGACGCAATAAAAGAGGAGCTGGAGGCGCTTCATGAGGCTTTGGCACACGATAAAAAGAACGATCTTAATAAGTTTCGCAACGAGATTTCAGAGTTCATCCGCATGGAGATGCTGCCAAGATACTATTATCAGGCGGGAATGCTAAAAGCAAACCTTGTTCATGACCCTGAGGTAAGAGAGGCCATAGATATAATTCGCGACCAGGAACGATACAACACTATTCTCAACAAATAACATAAGCGATATGCCACGTAAGCCTTCCAGTTACTATATGTATATCGGCGGAATTGCATTAATGCTAATAGGCCTGCCTACGTCGCGCTTTTTGATGAGCATATCGCAATTTATCATGCTTGGCGGTTGGCTTATGTATGGTGTGGAGCAGATTATTGCATCGGGAGAGAAACCGGGAATAAAGTGGCCACTCATATTGATAAAGAAGCTCTTTTGCAAGTTAAAGCTTCAAAGAGAAGCACTGATATTTCTTGCCATCATAGGAATTCACTTTGCAGGCATGCTCTGGACTGATGATATCTCCTACGGCATTAGAGATCTGCGCATTAAGCTACCATTTTTGTTGCTGCCAATAATAGTAAGTACCATGCCCGCTCTTAGCAAAAATGAGTTAATTAACCTTTTGGCATTATATCTTTTCGCACTTTTTGCTGCTTCCATCGAGAGCATGTATATTCTTTTTTCACGCGATATCACTGACATAAGAGAGATTTCTGTTCACATCAGTCATGTTCGGCTGGCACTAAATTTTGTTCTTGGCATATTCATAACTATTTATTTTTCGCTTTCGCGGAAAAACGACCTGAAAACATATAAAAAAATTATTTCACTGGCTTTGGGGGTGTGGTTTTTTCTTTTTCTATTGATAATGAAGAGTCCAACAGGATTAATAGTTCTTTTTCTAACAAGTGGTATTCTCTTTATTATTTATGCCTTTAGCCTTAAAAACAAAATTCTGGGTGTTGCCATTGCGGTGGTTTTAGGATTCTCAATAGTTTCAGCTGTATTTTATGTCACAGCCGTCATTACCAACTACAGACACACAGAGGAGTTCTCATTTGATACCCTTGAAACACATACCTCACATAATGGAATATATATACATGACACTATCCTGTACTCCGGAGTAGAGAATGGTCATCATATCGGGTTGTATATTTGTGAAGAAGAGCTCCGCTCGGCGTGGGAAGAACGTAGTAAGCTCGATTATCACGGTCGTGACAAAAAGAGCCAGGAGCTAAAGATGACATTAATAAGATATTTAAACTCCAAGGGGCTAAGAAAAGACAGGGATGGAATAATGGCACTGTCGGATTCAGATATCAGAGCCATTGAAGGCGGTGTAGCTAATTATTACTACATCTCAAAGTTCAGTGTGCGGGGAAGGATATACCAGATGTTGTTCGGGATAGATCTATTTTACAGAACAGGCGATCCAAATGGCAACAGCATGTTTCAGCGGAGGGAATACTGGAAAGCCGGTTTGGCACTTTTAAAGGCACATCCGGTTATTGGTGTTGGGACAGGAGATTTGAGAAAGAGCTTTCAGGAATATTATAAAGAAACTGATTCGCCGCTACTGCCGGAGTATCGTCACAGGGCACACAATCAGTATTTATCCATAGCTATCGCATTTGGCATTATTGGTTTTATAATTTTTATGGTAGGATTATTATACCCGCCGTATGCGTTAAAGAGACACAGAAATTGGTATTTCACAGTTTTAATAATTATTGTAATTTTATCCTTTATAGCAGAAGATACTATGGAGACACAGGCAGGAGCTACATTTTCGGCATTTTTCTATTGCTTGTTTCTCTGGGGAACAATATCTCCCAAAGGAAGAAAACAAAAAACGCTAACAGATGAAAACACTTAAAATAGAAGTCCCGATACAGATATACGATAGTATTGAAGAGCTTAACAGTGAAGACAGGAGCCTTTTAAACAAGGCCATGGAAGCGTTACAAGGAGCTTACGCACCATATTCGATGTTTCGTGTGGGAGCAGCAGTACTATTAGAAAACGGGGAGATTTTTTTGGGTAACAATCAGGAGAATGTGGCCTATCCCAGCGGGTTATGTGCCGAGAGAGTAGCATTATTTGCTGCCGGTGCCAGATACCCTGATGTAGCTGTTAAGACAATTGCAGTAACTGCAAAAACAGAGAACTTCACCATAGAGGCACCAACAGCACCATGCGGCGCATGTCGACAGGTGATGGCTGAAACGGAGATGCGGTACAAAAAACCGGTTCGTGTGATTATGGGAAACGCCACAGGTACTATCTATGCAACGGAGAAGATTGGCGACCTGCTGCCGTTGATGTTTGAAGCCGAAGAGTTGAAAAACAACAAGTAAAATGCGCCCACCAGCGAAAAAAAGATGCCATCCCTAACGGAGCTCCAGGGCTTCTATCAACCATAATATACTACAAAAGATAGTCCCGACAGGACTTTTGAGCAACTGGAGTGGGCGGACAAAAATGTTGATTCAACATCTAACAAGCCAATTTCCAACAGACAATAATAAAAGTGAAGTTGTCGGAAACAATGCTTTATATACAATGAGATTTTTCCATTGGTAGTCGCAGCACTGTAATTTATATTATTTCGCTGATAGCAGCTAAGTGGCCGAAGTTCCGAATGGCTATCGGAACGCAAAGAAAAACCATAGCGAACCTTTGCGTGAGCTTCGCGACCCTTGGCGAAACCATCATTGAAATAACACAACCCACATTGACTACGGTTTTCGGTTCTCAGTTCTCAATTTACCAAAACCCTCTCCCGGTAAATTCGCACCGCCGTGCGAATCTCATGGGAACACCACCGAAACACTGTGTTCCATTTTTAGAAATACCCTAAAATTCCATAAAAATCCTTTTACGGAAACTGTTGCAGTATATCCCATACGAATGCCCGGATACCCACATCAGTGTTAATATCATCGATCTCTTTAACGCCTTTTAATATATTCTCCACCTGATCATCATTAACGATGGTAATCATGGCAGAGTTAATCTCCGGCCAGGTATGTGTACCCATGTGCGGATTACCTGATACCGAGCCACTGCCTACCAGTTCTTTCCAACCGGTAAAACCTCTTATCTCAAGGGCTTCGAGCATAAATTCTACCTTCTCGGTATGAGCCTGATTATATACTATAAAAACTGCTTTCATAATAGTTTATTTTTCACCCTCTGCAAGGATCTTATCCATAAATACGTACTTGTTATGTACATTCTTTAATTTATCACGCTCGCCACGTCGCGATGTCATGGCATAAATCACCGGTACAATTACCAAAGTTACTATGGTTGAGAACACCAATCCACCAATAACAGCGATACCCATGGGGCTCCATATCTCAGAGCCCTCACCCCTACTCATCGCCAGAGGAAGCATACCAAGAATTGTTGTCAAACTAGTCATCAGCACCGGGCGCAGACGTGATTTTCCTGAAACGGCAATAGCCTCATTCATCGCCAGCCCACGGTCACGCATAAGATTGATATAATCCACCAGCACAATAGCATTCTTCACCACAATACCAATGAGCATTATTGCTCCCAGTGCCGAGATGGCACTAATGGTGGTATTAGTAAGGTACAGCGCCAGGATAACACCACTGAAAGAGAATGGAATTGAGAACATAATGATAAACGGCATCTTAAAGCTCTCAAATTGTGATGCCATAACAATATATACCAGCAGCAGGCTCACGATCATCAACAATCCCAGATCCTGGAATGAGTCCCGCTGATCTTCAAAAGCACCACTAAGCTGTATCATCACCTCAGGAGGAGTATTCACCTCTGCCAACTCGGCCTGAATCTCTTTCACCAGTTCTCCCAGTGAAATCTTCTGAGGTTTTGCTGAAACGGTTACAACTCTCTCACGACGTTTACGTTCAATATTAGGTGGGGACCATACCTCTACTACGGAGCCAATATCCTTCAGGCGAACCGTTTCACCTTTTTGGTTCATTATGGCTATATTCTCCACATCGGTAATAGAGTTTCTATGATTTTCTTCAAAACGTACTATCACATCATATTCATCACCAAACTCACGGAAGCGCGTGGATATAAGACCATTAACACGGTTTCTAACCATCATAGATACTCCTGAGGTACTGAGATCATGCTGAGCCATCCTTTCCTGGTCGAGGATAATCTGCAGCTCCGGCTTCGACTCTTCCCTACTGATATCCACATCTGTAGCTCCCTGGATTGTTTTTACCCTATCGGAGATTTCGGAAGCAATACTATTTGTCGTTTCAATATCATAGCCATATATTTCAATATCCACCTGGCTTCCAGCGCCCATTCCACCGCTATTCTCCACATCAAAAGTAACAACTTCAGGTATTTTAGATAACTCTTCACGGAGAACATCTGCAATATTCCAGGCATCTCTCTCTCGTTGATCAGGATCAACAAGTCGGATTGTATAGTTAATGATATTGGAGCCGCTGGTGCTAAACAGAGCAGAAAAACCACCACGGTCATCAGATCCTGACGATGTGGAAACAAGTTCAGCTTCTGGGATTTTTTCATCAATAATGGCATCCAGCTGTCGGGCGATTTTTATTGTCTCATCCACTCTCAAACCTGATTGAAGCTCTATTGTAGCATTTAGCCGACTCTCATCAGACTCCGGCATAAACTCCGATCCCAGTGAGCCTACAAGTAACAGTGATGAGGCAAAAATTGCTATGGCACCAATAAGCACAGGCCACTTAAAACGCAATGCAGCACGTATTGTCTTTTCATAAAAAGAGTCCACTCTGTTGAGCAGTCTGAGGATAGTGTTATCATAGCTATACTTACGATGCGTGTTTTTTTTCGGTTGCAGCTTCAGGATCTGACTCGCCAGCATAGGTGTCAGTGAGATAGCCGCAATTGTTGATGTCACTACGGTAATAGTAACGATCATACCAAGCTGTTTGAAAAGCACTCCTGTCATTCCTGATACAAAAGTAAGGGGCAGGAATACAGCTACAACAGTCAGAGTAGTAACAATAACCGCCAGCCAAACTTCGTTGGTGGCATAAATTGCCGCCTCCCGGGGGCTGGAACCTCTTTCAATATGTTTAGTGATATTCTCCAGTACCACAATGGCGTCATCCACCACCATTCCAATGGCAATCGACAATGAAGATAGGGATATAATATTGATAGAGTTTCCGCTTATTCTTAGATAAATAAATGCCACAATAAGCGATATCGGGATAGTAAGAACCACGATAAATGTCGCCCTCCATCGCCCCAGAAAGAACAGAATAACCAGGATTACTGCAATACCAGCGTACATAAGAGTACTTGTAAGGTTACCGATAGATCCCTGGATAAACTCTGAGGAGTCCATAATAGGTTCTATTTTAACATCCGCGGGCAGTGTTTTTTTCAACTCTTCAAGAGAGTTTCTCACCTCCCGGGCAATACCTACGGTGTTTGCACCGGATTGCTTCTGGATAACCATTCTAAGTCCGGTTTTACCATTAATTTTTTCATCAATGGTCATATCCCGGATGGTATCCTTAACGGTAGCTACATCTCTGACATATATCGTCTGTCCGGCAAAGTTTCCCAGGACAAGACTTTCAATCACACTACTCTCTACGAATTCGCCATCAATTCTCAGGGGGTAATCCATAGAGCCCATTTCTACGTTCCCGGCGGGCATATCAAAGTTTTCCGATTGTATAACAGCAGAGACCTGTTCCAGGGTAAGGTTATATGCTTCCATTCTCAAGGGATCCAGATTAACCTGTATTTCGCGTCCCGGAGCTCCCACAATACCAATGGATCCTATACCTTCGATACGGTTGAGAGGGTTCACAATGCGCTCATCGAGAATTTTCTCCAATCCGTAATAGCTCTCCTCGGCAGTAATAGCATAAAACATGATGGGCATCATAGAGCTGTTAAATTTAAACAGCATAGGTTTGTCAGAATCTTCAGGGAGACGCTGTTCAGCGAAGTTCAATGCATCGCGGATATCGTTGGCGGCCTCATCAAGGTCGGTACCCCATTCAAATTCAACAAATACTATTGAAGTGTTATCTCTTGACTGAGAGCTTATCTCCTTAACATTACTTACTGAATTAAGATTATCCTCAATCACACGCGTAACGTTGGTTTCAATATCTGAGGCGTTAGCTCCCACATAGGATGTAAACACCGACATAAAAGGCACCTCTACCTCAGGGTAGAGATCCACGGGCAGCTTTACCAGTGAATAGAGCCCAAGCACCACCAAAGCGACAAAAATCATTATCGTGGTAATGGGCCTCTTTACTGCTGATCCATATATACTCATTATAAATTCCTTTCTTTAAGCTTATTGTGCAATAACATCCACTTTATAACCATCAAGCAGGTTTTTTTGCCCTGCAACAATTAGCTGATCACCGATTTTCAAATCATTGCTGATTACCTCCATTTGATCATCAAAGCGTTTTCCAAGAGTTACGCTGATACGACGAGCAACGTTATCTCTGTTAACAAAAATAAAACGCTCATTTGTTCCTTCCTGCTGCATAACAGCTATGGAAGGAAGTACTATGGCCTCTTCTTCTCCCAAGGCAAAATTAACGCGAGCAAACATCCCGGGACGAAGTATCTCCTTTGTGTTAGGAACAGTAACTTCAACCATAAAAGTTCGTGTCATGGCATTAATAGTTGGATGAATAAGGCTTACTTTACCCTGAAACTCTTCCTCAGGATATATGTCACAAGTTACTGAAGCAGGCATTCCTTCATACACAAGTGGAAAGAATTGCTCTGAAACACCCACAAAAGCTTTAAGTTTATTTATTTGCTGAATAGTTACTATAGCCGCTTTCCCTGCCTGGGTGTTGGGAGCAGCACTAAAAAGCTCCATATTTTCATAATATTTCCCGGTAACAATACCTGTAACGGGAGCTACAATGGCAGTATTATCTTCGAGGAATTTAATATTAGCACTGGCAACATCGTACTGTACCTTCACTTGGTCATATTGCTGTTGCGATATACCGCCAACACGTATGAGAGTATCCAGTCTGTCAAGATTAACTTTTGCATCCGCAAGTTGAATGCGGGCAGCATTAAGCTGTGTAGGATCCATATCTACGATTTTGTCTCCGGCTCTTACCTTATCACCTACTTCAACATAGGTTTTCTTTATTTGCCCCGGTTGGGCCGAAGCAAGGTGTACCTCTTTCCAGGGATTAAGGTTTGCGGTATAGTCAATTGTCCGTGAAATGGATTGCGACTCTATGGTCATAACCTTTACCGGGAAGGACCTTTCAGTAACACCTGCTTTTTTTGACGCCTTACTATCAGCTTCTGGTGAGGAGCTACACTGTGTAAACAACAGCCCTGTGGATACAGCGATAACAATGAGTGTGGCTATTCGGATTGTTTTCATCGATTTCATTATATATGAGATTAAAAATTATTCAAAAGTTTATCTAGCGCTAATTTAGCCTGTATCACCTCCATAATTGAAGATATATAGTTATTTTCAGCTTGCAGATAGTTGTTGTTCGATTGTGTGATATCCATGCTGGAGACAAGACCCTGTTCATATTTTAAATTGTAGTTATTAAGGATTCGTTTTGCCAGCAGTACATTTTCTTTTTCGCTATGGTATTTCTCCATCGCTGTTTTAAGGTTATAACGCAACTGACGTTCCTGCATAAGGAGCTGTTCTGTCACCATTTCGTGAGAGACCCTTGTTTTTTCCAGATCGATCTTTGCCTTGGATATCTGAGCTCTACGCTGCCCGCCGGCTAAAATCGGAACTTCCAGTTGGAGACCAATCATGCTGCTGGGAAACCATTGCAGATTTTTGAGCTCATCACCCTGTCCATTATGGTT
Organism: uncultured Bacteroidales bacterium; assembly: GCA_964474455.1. Taxonomy (GTDB): domain Bacteria; phylum Bacteroidota; class Bacteroidia; order Bacteroidales; family BM520; genus BM520. The sequence goes on along the minus strand of CAYYSU010000027.1, from coordinate 26,053 downwards.
ATAACTATAGAAACCTGCCAGGGTAGGAAGAATCTGTGCTTGTTTTCCTTTCAGGTTAAGCTCAGCCAGATTCGTCTGTGTTTCGAGCATCTGCATATCTATATTGTCGTTTATATTAAACACCTGAGACAACAGCGCCTGAGAATTGATATTCTGCAACACGTTATCCAGAGTTTCAGTAAGTTGAATACTCGTCTCTCCGGTAAGTCCAAGCTGGAAACGCAGAAGGTTGTAGTTAAGCTCGATATTACGCTGCATACTAATCTTCGTATTTTCCATCATGGTAAGAGTCACACTAAGCTGGTCAACATCAGTAGATTCCGCCATTCCTGCATTAAACATTGTCTGGGTTTGCATCAGCATTTCACGCAGGTTTTCAATGTTGCCGTCAATCACTTTCATAGACTCTTCGGAGACCAGGGTAAGGTAATATGTAGAGGCTATAGATTCCTTAATATCCTTTTCGGTTTTTTTCACTCCCTGCTCGGCGAGCTTTTGATATACTTTAGCTGTTTGAACACCAACAATCAAAGGCCCATTGAAAAACAACTGAGTAGCTTGCATACCCAACCCTGTATTGAATTGGGTACCAAATTTCAGTTCAATATACTCACCTTCAGCAGCCATTGGGTTAAACATAATCGCCGGAACCAGAGTTGTCATCAGCTTCAGGTTATCGTTTAAGGATGCACTGGCATTCACCTGCGGCAGCCCTGCGGAGATGGTTTCCCATATTGTCTCATCCGCGGCATCAAGGTCAAGGCGAGCCGTTTGCATCTGATAGTTATTTGCAACGGCATATTCCTGAGCCTGTTGCAACGAAAACTTCATCACTTCCTGCGCTATGGCAGAGCCTGCCATAAAAAGAGAGATGCCCAACAACACATACCATTTTTTCATATTCTTCATTTTTCTTTTTATTTCTTTTTATGAATGTCCGTAAGTTTATCAATGTGTTTGTCCACAAGGACAATACCTTTATCGGTGCACAACCCCCTCAGAAAAGGGAGAAATATTGAACAGCCAATCTCATTTTTAGAAAACTCTACTCTATCCTGAAAGTTTCTGTCGGAAATAATAGTAATCATCTCCTGCCACGCTTCATTAACAAGATCGATATTAAAATTATTCCTGAAAACGCCTTCATTTACGCCCTTTTTCAGAAGCGTATAAGTAAGAGAAGAGTTTCTGATATCACTCCTTTCAGAAAAAAGGCGCGCAATATCAGGGTAGTATTTATTTAGGTCAGAGATAAACAAAGGATTTATTTTTTTCATTGTCATGCGCATGAATTCCGCCAGCTCATAGATGCCTAAAATAACATTATCAGCATCATTAATTACGTTCATAGACATTTCACGGTGCAGTATTGATGCCTCATAAACCGACTGACGAAGAAGATCTGTTTTATCCTTAAAATTCTCGTATATGGTACGCTTTGACACTCCAAGATGCTCGGCTATCTGATCCATCGTAACACTCCTTATGCCATTTCTACCGAATAGTATTCCGGCCTCTTTCATTATTCTTATGCGTGTATCCATTATTTATTGTGAAATTGTAAAAGCGCAAAATTACAAAACTTTTTTTGTTTTTATAGTTTTATAATATTTTTAAAGAATTTTAACAAAATATTTATCAATATTGCTTAAAAACAATTTCAAACCATTAACGCATATGATATTATGGCATCAAAAGAGTTATCTTTGCATTATAAATATCAAATAACAAACACGATTCCCATGAGCAAGAAAAAAAAGAAGGCCATAGTACTGTTATCAGGAGGATTAGACTCATCAACAGCACTTTATATAGCAAAAAAAGAGGAGTATGAAGTTCACGCTTTAAGTTTTGATTATGGTCAGAAGCACAACCGAGAATTGGAAGCGGCAAAGAAAACTGCCGTGGAAGCAGGTATTAAAGAGCACAGGACTGTAACACTGAATATGGGACAATGGGGTGGCAGCACGCTGACTGATGAAAACACAAGTATCGAGGATGGCGACATAGGGAGGGGTGATGTTCCATTAACCTATGTTCCGGCGAGAAACATGGTGTTTCTATCTGTAGCAGCCTCCTTTGCCGAAGCCATTGAAGCTTATGACATCTTCATTGGCGTTAGTGAAGTAGATTATTCCGGGTACGTGGATTGCCGTCGGGAGTTTTTAGACGCTATGCAAAATGCTATCAACCAGGGAACAGTTTGCGCCGTGGAACATGGTAACACAATACAGATACATGCGCCATTTATTAATATGACAAAGAGCCAAGAGATAAAACTGGGGATGAGCCTGGGGGTCAACTATGCCAACACGTGGTCATGTTATCGGGGAGGAAAAAAACCTTGTGGCACTTGCGACAGCTGCCTGCTCAGAGCGGAAGCCTTTAAAAAAGCCGGTTACAAAGATCCTGCAGTATAATAGTTTTTACTTCATGAACACTTTTTAACTTTTCAGAGTTAATTTCTTTTATAAACAACAAACAACCATTAGAAACAAATCAGTATATTTGGCGCTAATTCATGGGTTTAAAGGCAAAAAAACATACAGTAACAACATCTATACTGCTGATAATCAGTTTTCTCGCACTGGCACCAGTGGGTGGAGGACAGAATAAAAGCGGGCTAGCTACAGTGTGTCAGGAAGAAGTTAACGACGCCGACAGACAGGTAATCACAAATATTTTCCATCAGCGCCATATAGAAATAATGGATTCGGTAATGAGAATTTATCGTCGTAGCTACCGTTTCAATGGCGCTGTGATGATTTCCGAAAAAGGCAGGATGATCTACAATAAGACCTTCGGATATGCCGATATCGGTAAAAACGAGAAGCTGACTACCAATCACAGCTTCCAGCTGGCCTCTGTTTCAAAGCAGTTTACCGCTGCCGCAATAATGATTCTGGCAGAACGCGGCGACATGAATATCAGCGATAGCGTGATACATTTTTTTCCCGATTTTCCATACCCTGAAGTTACCGTTGAACATCTGCTACATCATACAGGAGGATTACCAAACTATATGTGGATGTACGAAAATCGATGGGACTCCACAACCATCATTCCCACCAACGACACACTCATGAAGATGTTGGCAGACAACAAACTGGGAAGATACTTTCGCGCAGGTAGAAACCACGACTACAGCAACACCGGATACGCTGTTCTAGCGTGTATAGTATCTGAGGTCTCGGGAAAATCATTCGGCGAATTCCTCGATGATGAAATATTTATACCACTGGGAATGACGCACACCTTCGCATGGTCACAGGGAAATGAAAAACCTGGTAATAAAATGACGATTCCAGGATATTACCGCCGCGGAAGACGATTCTACAGAGTGCAACCAACACTCCATGATGGCATACTTGGCGACAAAGGTGTCTTCTCAAATGGTGAAGATATGTATAAATGGGATCAGGCATTATATAATGGTACTATTATCTCCGACTCCATGCTGAATCTGGCATTCTCCTCTTTCAAGCTGCGCGGTAGAAGAGAAATACCGTATGGCTATGGCTTCAGAATCAAAGATATAGACGACAAAAAAGTTGTTTACCATAACGGACTATGGGAAGGTTTTAGGCTTAACTTTTACAGGTACCTGGAGGATGAAAGAACTGTTTTCGTAATGGATCATACCAACCTTAGCCTTACTGGTGTGATGGCTCGCCGTTTCAGAAAATTAATGGAGCCGATAGAAGACTTCCATGAAACCCAAGTTATTGTAGAGACAGCTATCGACAAGGGAGCTCACGCAGCTATTGAGTTGTATTTTAGTATGATTGATGAGAACCCGGATCTCATGATCAACAACGATAAGATCGTGGATATTGCATACTATTTCAGTAATAAGGGAAAATTCACTCCTGCCAATGAGCTGAAAAACCTCATCGACTTTTTCAATAATGAATATGCCTGTGAGAATCCAAACTTCTACAGCCTCTCACTTATTTAATCCCAAAGCCCGGTTCACAATTTTTATTTAATAATAATCCCGAATCATTATTCTTTTTCGAGTTTTATGGTATTAGGAAACTCCTTCCCGGCCCGTTGAAAACCAAGGCCTTTTTGCCCACAGGCATCGAGGCATTCTCCACATGCAATACAGTCCTGGTTGACCAGGCGGCTGATTCTGTTTTCCCTCGTGATAGCGTTGATTTTACATGCTCCGGCACACTGATTACAACTTTTACAGGCTCCTTTTTGTACGCCAATAACCGAGGCTCCGGGAATAAGTGATACCCACCCCAGAATCAATCCAATGGGGCATACAGCACGACAAAAAGGACGGTTGATAAAGAGTGAACTCACCAGCAGAATGCCCAGGAGTATATATCCTAATATGTAAGCAGAGAAAAGATTATATGCCACCTTGAAAGGATCGTAACGCACAAAAATATTCGTTTTGGTAATGAGTATCTGTGCCACCAACAACACAAGTACTACGATTCTGATATATCGGAGAATATCCTGAGTTTTGTGGCTCTTGAGGATTTCAAATTTTCCCATGAAAAGGAACTCCTGTAAGGCGCCGAGGTGACATATCCATCCACACCATACTTTACCAAAGATATATGTTATTGGGATAAGAGCCAGAAACCACACCAGCGATTGCCATCCAACCTGTAGTCCACCGATGGCGAGAATAAGATTTTGCAAACTCATAATGGGACATGGGCACGCCCCACGATAGAATCCAAGGATTACCACTGATGCCAGCAGGAAAAATATTCTAAGCTTGCGGGTTTTGGCATTTCTCACTAAAAATCCCGACAAAACAGTAAATGCCAGGATACCCAAAACCCATTGCAACCCGGGAGAGATAACCCTACGGCCACCTCCCCTTCTGATCATTGTACCGGCGACCTGACTATCGTCAAACTCCTCAAACTCATCGTCAGAAAATGATTCACTCTCATCAAAATCCAAAAATTCATCTTCTTCATCAGAACTATCAGATTGCTCATCATAATCAAAGAAAACATCCGCACCACCAGTATCTGACTGATTATCAACACCTTCCTTTGAGGGCGTGTCAAATTCCCCCATTTTTGTATTACATCCGCTGCAGGAGGATTTCTCTCTCCTCCTCTGTTGTGTATGCTGAGGATCATTAGGCTCATTATCAAAAAACAGATCCGCACCAAAAGCAAAACCTGTCATAAAAATAATAAATACAACAGCGAAAATTACCCGTGCCACGGATGACCATTTACGAAAAGACCTAATAAGGAAATACGGGGTCATTATTTTTCACCTTTTAGTTCAAGGATACCGTAGCCACCTTCTTTATTACATGTTCTGGTTCCGGAAATAGAGAGCTCACCGGATTTGCTCCCGGTAACCTCTATCTTAAGCTTTCTTGTCCATACGCCCGGCTTGACCTCTTTCCATTTCGTGGCCTGTTTGATTTTCAAGCCGTCACATTCAAACTCTGTATCGCTAATGTCTACGTGGCAGTTTCTATGGGTAAGGATTACCTGAACATTAACAATCAACTCATCACCAACGGAGTAAACTTTTTTGACACTCTTCTCACTAACTGCAAAATCAATCTCACATGCCATGGCAGAAATAACCAAGCCCGTCATCATAAAAAATAGCACAAAAAATTTTTTCATAATAATATTGTTAACACAATGAGTTATAATGCACCTGCAAATATATAGGTTTTTAGATGTGTTCATTATAAAAACACTCACAATAAACAGAGCACATCATTAAGACATACAAAGCTACGGGATTATTTCACAATCCAAAAAATAGATATGCCAAAATAACGTTATAAAAAGTATGAATAACTCAGGTACAACAATGATTCAGTCTTTTATTGGTTCATAAAAATCATTAAAACTTATAAATTCACTTTCAGGCTTGGGATTGAAATTGTACTTTCGTATAAATTTTTTAATTATGAGAACACTATCGGTAAAAGTAATTTTAATAATAGTTGCGCTGGGGATGTTTTCCTGTGTACCAACGAAACAGTTTAAAGATCTTGAGCAGAGATGCCTGGAGGAGCGTACTACATTAAAAAAGCAACTCAATAAGTTAGAGACAGAACTCAATGAGCAGACAGCGCAGTTGAAGAAGATTACCAATGACCGCGATGGTCTGGTTGAGGACACCACAAATATGGGTATGGCAATGCGCGAGATGGAGCAAAGCCTTAAAAAGCAACGTAAAAGTTATGAGGCGATGATGGAAGAGCAGCGTAATCTTTTGGCAGGAAAAGATGCTGAAACAAGCAGTATTCTGGCTGAGATTCAGGAGTTACGCGAAGACCTGATAACAAGAGAAGATGCGCTCAGCACACTGGAATCCAGGCTATCGGAAAAGGAGAACAACCTCAACGCGATGCAACAGAAGCTCAAAGAAAAAGAGGCCCGGCTGGACGAATTGCAGTCTATTCTTGATCGCCAGGAGGCGACAGTTACTCAGCTGCGTAACACCGTTGCCGATGCATTACTGGGCTTCGAAGGCAAAGGACTTACCATAGAGCAGAAAAATGGAAAGGTATATGTCTCAATGGAAGAGAACCTACTCTTCAAATCGGGCAGCTGGACAGTAGCAGCAAAGGGTGTTGAAGCGCTAAAGAAACTCGCAACAGTTCTGGAAGAGAATGCGGATATAAATGTTGTGATCGAGGGTCATACTGACAATGTGCCTTACAACGGAAGTGGTCAGGTAAAAGATAACTGGGACTTAAGCGTGCTACGAGCAACATCTGTTCTTAAGATAATTGTAAAAAACAGCAATATTGATGCTAAGCGACTCTCTGCGGCAGGCAGAGCCGATTATTATCCCATTGCAGATAACAAAACACCACAAGGGCGTGCATCAAACCGCCGCACAGAGATTATCCTTACTCCGAAGCTCGATGAGCTGTTCAAGATCATTGAAACCAATTAGTTGGTTTCTTTATGAAACATACTGCTGACAATGTCACACAGAAGATAAATTCAGTATTTTCCGTTATCTCGGTTTTATGGTTCTACTTCTTAAAGTAGTATGAGAAGAACCTCACTCTTACCATCCCTGACTACCTCTACGATAGCCGTCTCGCCGGGTTTTAGTTTTCCCAGCCGGTGCATGTAGTTGTATATATCCGTAACTTTCTCACCGTTGATCGCTACTATCTTATCGCCGGTTTTCATTCCTCCTTTATCGGCAGGGCCGCCGGGGCGAACCCCGTCAACACCGAGACCGTCGGTACTTTGCGACACCATGTCGGGCATGATGCCAAAGGTTACTTTCAGGCGCATGCCACTGCGCGAATCTTTGGCAGCGCTGGAGGTGCGCTGGAATGTCAGAGGAGCATCCATATTCGCTACCATCTCAACAAGATCGGCGGAGAAAGCAGCAATCTGCTGTGCCATAGCCTCATCGATAAATTCTGTGTCATCGTGCGGAGTGTGGTAGTCGGCATGAGCTCCGGTGGAGATAAAGAAAACTGGTACCCCAACAGAATAGAAGGAGGCGTGATCTGAAGGGCCATAGCCATCGGCGCTTTTTGCAACACCGAAACTGTATTTCTTCGCTGCCACATCAATAAGAGAGTCGCTCTCTATGGCGGTACCTGTTCCACCGATACTGATTAAACCTTTGTCACTGTTATAGCGGCCAATCATATCAAAGTTGAACATTCCCACAACCTTCTCCGTCGGCACAGGCATATTTCTTGCCAGGAACTTCGAGCCTACCAGCCCGCTCTCCTCAGCAGAGAAGGCAGTGAATATTATGGATCTTTTATGCGGTGCCTTGTTTGCCGCAAAATATTGTGCCAGCTCGATAACACCTGCCACTCCGGAGGCGTTATCATCGGCGCCGTTATGTATCGCTAAGGTGTCGGGAACACGCGATCCTGACCCGGGGCCACCCCACCCCAGGTGGTCGAAGTGCGCCCCTATTACGATGTACTCATCCTTTAGCTTTTCGTCTGTCCCCGGAAGCATCGCCACCACATTGGCGGTTTGTGAGCTTACCTTCTCGATCTCCACAACAGCCTTCGCCGTCGTTTCGGTGACAAATGACAGAGGCTTACGCTGCTCATCTAATGCCACAGTAAGATCATCGACACTTTTATTTCCCAGAATAATATCAGCCATTTTTCTGGTGATATATACTACCGGAACAGTGGAACCGGCACCACTACGGTCGAAATACTGCTTTGGTAAAATGTCGTCACTCTTCATAGTGGCGGGTGTTACCAACAACACCCCTGCGGCGCCTTTATCTATAGCGTTAAAAACCTTTGTCCGGTCGCCACCGTAAGGTATAAATAGCGACATGGCCGAGTCTATCTCCGGGTCGCCGCGCAGGATAAGTGCCCACTTATCAGTAATATCTATTCCGTCAAAGTCGTTCCACTTCAGCTTATCTTCGTCTATCTGAAAGCCATAGCCACAGAACGCCACATCGCCATTCATCGCACCGCTACCGGAAAAAAGTGCCGGAGCATAATGCTTATCCCGTTCATAAAGAGCCTCTCCAAAGGAGAAAGAGCATACCTCCGTAGGTGTCACCTCCGTAATAAGGTCAAAGTGCTGGAGACCGTTGTCAAACAAAAGCTCCAGCCCAGCATTCTGTAGTTTGGTGGTGATATATTCCGCAGCCATTTTGTCGCCGCGGGTGCCGGGTTCACGACCCTCAAGGGAGTCGGAAGCCAAAACTGTTATATGCTCAAGGATATCATCAGCAGTGATTGCAGGCTTATCCTGACTCACTACAGAGCCGCTAAATATTATTGCCAATACAACAAGGAGAATTACTTTCTTCATATAGGATTAATTTATCTACAAATTTGAGGATTTTATTTCTTCATTGCAAACGCAAGCCTTAATGGAAGCCTAATCAATTTGAATATTATAAACTCCATCTACCAACAACTTGCCTGTGGGACGCTGGTTAATTAACTCAACGTAATTATTGGCAATACGGCCTGCATTAACTTTTTGTTTTTTGAAATAATATTTCAAACTATCTTCCTTTTCATAAATCAACAAATAAGGATTATTCTCGGAATATATAACCGCAGTTTCAGGAACAGATAAAACAGAATCAACAGAAGTATAAATCTCACCTGTAACATATTGATTGCTCACCAAATTTATCTCGTTAGGATCGTCTATTGCAGCAAAACACTCAATAGACTTGGAATCCGGTTTAATGATTTTTCCTATAGCGCTTATAGCTGCTGTGTATTTCATCGATTTATTGTCATTTAAGTAAAATGCCATCGTCTGGCCTCTTTTTATTTTATCAATATTTGCCTCAAAAACGGAGAGTTTTAATTGAAACGTTTTGTCATCGATAATCTCTGCGATTTTTTCCTGTGGCTCTACATATTGACCAATAATAACATTTATACTTGAAACAAAACCATTAATAGAGGCTTTTACAGTATAAGAAGAGTAGAAATATCCTTTTTCAATTTTTGAAACATCAAGACCGATATTTTCAAGCTTAATTTTCAGTGCCATATATTTTGCATACTCCGCATAATAGTTGCTCTCGGCAAAGGCAAAATCTTTCTGAGTTGCGATATTCTCTTCATACAACTCCCTGGTTCTCAGGTAGTCACTTTTTAGTCTTGACACGATAGCTGATGATTCGGCAAAATCCTTTTGCTGGTCGATAAACCCATTACCGGAAACATCGAACATATCAGATCCCTTGCCAATGGTTTGACCCGGTTTACAATGGATTTTAATTATTTTACCGGGCAAAGGCAAACTAATTTGCTCCCGCCCATTGCCGGAAGGAACTATAGCGCCAGTGACACTCACCACATCAGCAAAGGGACGTAACAAGGCCTCATCAACAACCATTTTTTCTGAGTCAAATTGTGTCTTGGAAATCTCTATAAGGTCGGTGGTTTTATCGGTGGCTTGATCTGTAATAGTATTACATGAACCCACTATTATACCAATAATAAATACTATAATTAAGTTCGTTTTCATATTACTTATTATTTTATTTTGAATAATATTTAAGATCCGAAACTGCTTGATTGTATTTCAATACATTATCTAAGAATTCGAGCTTAATTTGAATTGCTGTTTCATAGCTGTTCACAAACTGGTAAAAATTTATTTCACCGATTTGATATGATTTTTTTGCTGTCTTCATTATCTCATTCATCAAAGGCTCTCCGGATAAATTATAATTATCAATCAAAACCTTATATTTAAGATAATCACTTAAGAACTGATTTAGCTGACTATTAATTGCGGCAATTTCGTTCTCTATCAACAAACTATTTGCGTTAGCTGAAAGCTTTGCCGCATCTATTTTAGCTTTGTCGCTTCGATAAAAAAGTGGTACTGCAACGCCAATTTGAAATCCATGATATTTTTTCCCGTTTTCATATTGATTGGAGCCCAAAAAATAATTCAGGGAAATATCAGGTGCAATTTTATTCTTTTCAACACGAACAAAGGAATTGTAATGTTCTTTCTCATTGTTCAGTAGATCAAAAACAGGCAAAGAGCTTGGTATTGTCGTAATTTCCGGCAAAAGTTCAATGGCTACTGGAACAGTAAAATCGTTATCATAATTCATTAAAACTTTTAATCGTTTATATGCGTTTTCCACATCAACCTTTAAGGAATTAAAATTAATTGAAACCTGGCTCTTTTTTGCTCTTAGATTCAATATTTCCAGTCTGCTAACATCTATTATCTCTGCTCTTTTTTCAGAATTAACAAGTAATTCATTATAAAGGCTGTCCAACGTTTGATACAACTTTTGTTTATTCAGCAGAGTTTGATATTCAAAATATGCGTAGGAGACATTTTTTTGAAGGTCATTTTTTTGAATATTTAAATTTGCTTCGGCTAATAAGATTTCGATTTCCTTCGATTTTTTTTCTGCCGAGTAGAGTGTCGGAAAGCTAAAACTTTGCTCCACGCCCCACACCATTAAAGGATATCCCTTTTCGGCAATATTATTTTGGTCTGAGCCATAACTAAAGAGTGTTTTTTCGGGTGCAAAAGCAGATTTTTCTAGTTCTTTACTCTCTTCAACTTTTAGCTCAAAAGCCGCAATTTGCTTGTTATTATTCATAGCAGTATCTAAGGCATCGTTAAGTTTCATTTCCGGACTCTGCCCAAGAGCAAACACTGTAGGAATAGAGATCAACAACAGAGTAATGAGGGTGTTGGAGCGAATAAACCGCAGTGGGAAAAGTTTTATTCTTTTTACATTATAAAATATTTCAAACAGTAAAGGTAAAGCGATCATGGTTAACATTGTAGAAGTAATAAGCCCACCAATTACCACTGTAGCAAGAGGTCGTTGAACTTCTGCTCCTGCCCCTGTTGAGATGGCCATAGGCAAAAAGCCCATAGCTGCAGCACTAGCAGTAAGTAATACCGGGCGCAAACGGTTTTTCGTTCCTGTAAGTATTAGTTCTCGCATATTCGTCATTCCCTGCTTTTGTAACTCTTTTAAATGCTCTATGAGTACAATGCCGTTTAGCACAGCCACACCAAAGAGTGCAATAAAACCTATGCCTGCAGAAACACTAAAAGGCATACCCCTAATCCAGAGAAGAAAAACTCCGCCCACCGTTGCTAAAGGTATAGAGGTAAAAATCATAATGGCATCTTTTAACGATTTGAAAGCAAAATGCAGGAATATGAAAATCAACAATAGGGCTATGGGAACAGCAAGCAGTAAACGGTTTGTAGCTTTTTGAAGGTTCTCGAATTGCCCACCATATTCAACATAAGTTCCCGCCTCGAATTTTATATTATTATCGATTCTCCCCTGAATATCACCAATAACAGATTTTAAGTCGCGGCCACGCACATTAACACTTACAACGACCCTGCGATGTGCATTGTCGCGTGAAATTTTAGCAGGCCCTTGCGTGTACTGAATATCAGCAAACTCGCTTAACGGTATCATTTTTCCGGAGGAAACAGGTATCTGAAGTTGACGAATATCATCAATATCAGTTCTGTTTTTATCATCAAATCGCATCACCATATCGAATCGCTTTTCGCCTTCAAAGATTACACCCGCTATTTTTCCGCCAAAGGCGGCAGATAAAAATGTGTTCAAAGTATTAATATCCGCGCCGTAATAGGCTATTTTGCTTCTATCGTAGTTTACTTTTATTTGGGGCAAGCCGTCGGTTTTCTCCATAATGATATCCGTGGCTCCCGGCACATCGTCAATAAGATATTTTATTTCCAGCGCCTTTTTATTGATGTAATCGAGGTCTTCACCGAATATTTTTATGGCAATATCCGAACGAACCCCTGTTATTAATTCATTAAAACGCATCTCTATGGGTTGAGTAAACTCATATTCCACGCCCGGAATTATTGAAAGTGCTTCTTTGAATTTATCCGCAAGTTCCTCTTTGCTCCTTGCTGAAGTCCAGGTTTTTTTGGGTTTAAGTTTAATAATCATATCGATCTCTTCCATCGACATGGGGTCGGTGGGTACTTCAGCGGCACCAATGCGGCAAACAATCTGTTCCACTGCGTCGGGGAATTCTTCTATCAAAATATTCTCCATCTTAGTGGTCATCGCTACCGTTTTGGTAAGCGATGTTCCTGTTTTTAATACCGGTTGAATAACAAAGTCACCTTCATCGAGAGTAGGTACAAACTCTCCACCTATTCGTGTAAACAATACTACGGTAATAATGAGCGAAATAATGGCAGCCCCAAGCACTATGCGTTTGTGATTGCACGACCATTTAATTACCGGGTAATACGACTGATGAATTTTATCCATAATCCAGTGTGAAACATTTCGTTTATCAGATTTGGATGGTTTTAAAAATAATGAAGACGCAACAGGTAACCATGTAAGGCCTAATATCATTGCACCCATTATGGCAAAAGAGAATGACAGCGCCATAGGGCGAAACATTTTTCCCTCAACACCGCTTAACGACAAGATGGGTATAAAAACAATTAGAATTATCACCTGCCCGAAAATGGCTGATTTCATCATTTTTGACGCTCCGGCGATAGAAATATTATCCATTATTGCCATACGTGCGTCACCCTGACTTGAAAGTATTTCACTCTTTTGCAAGGTTATTTTTACGGCAATGAACTCCACAATGATTACTGCCCCATCGATGATAATACCAAAGTCTAACGCCCCGAGGCTCATAAGGTTGGCATCGATACCAAAAATAAACATCATGCCAATGGTAAACAATAATGCTAAGGGTATAATAGATGCAATAACCATTGCCGAGCGAAAGTTTCCCAAAAGCAGAATAACAATAAGAAAAACAATGATAGCGCCGAGTAAGAGGTTTTCCACTACGGTAAGCGTGGTTTTGGAAATAAGCTCGCTCCTCTCCAGAACAGGGTTGATAAAAACTCCCTCAGGTAAGTTCTGCTGTATCTCTGCTACCCTGGTTTTTATCTCACTAATAACAACTTTTGAGTTCGCATCTTTGAGCATCATAATCTGACCCAACACAGTCTCGCCTTTCCCATTAGCCGTAATGGCACCAAAACGGTTGGCAAAACCAAATTTTACTGCTGCCAGATCCTTTATCAGGATAGGAGTACCTGAATTGTTCTTTACTACAATATTTTCAATATCTTCTAACGTCCTGGCCTGACCATCGCCTCTGATAAAATAACTCTGATTTGTTTTTTCGATATATGAGCCCCCCGTGATGCTATTGTTATTTTCCAAAGCAGTAAAAATATCCATTAAGCTAATATTCAGGCTTCTAATCCTTTCAGGAATGATAGAAACCTCATATTGCTTCAAATATCCCCCCCAGCTATTTATTTCAACAACACCATCTATCCCCGATAATCGTCGTTTTATTATCCAGTCCTGGATTGTTCGTAAATCCATTGGTGTGTATTGGTCTCTGAATTCAGGTTCCACATCGACAATGTATTGGTACACCTCGCCCAAACCGGTGGTTATTGGACCCATTTCCGGTGAGCCATAGGCCTCCGGAATGTTAGCCGATGCTGTTTTAATCTTCTCTGCTACTAACTGACGGGGCAGGTATGTGCCCATCTTCTCTTCAAAAACAACAGTAACTACCGAGATACCAAATTTAGAAATGGAACGGATTTCCATAACGCCGGGCAGATTGGCCATCTCCATTTCAACAGGTGTTGTAATAAACTGCTCTATCTCCTGAGTCGATAAATTTCCAGAGGTAGTAATAACTTGAATCTGATTATTGGTGATGTCAGGTACCGCACCAATGGGAATATTAAAAATAGAATATAAACCAAAAGCGGCAATCGTAAAAGTAAACAATATAATTATCAGTTTGTTTTTTACACTAAAATCAATAATTTTTTCTAACATGACGTTTCATTTGATTTTATTAAAATTATAAAACGAACTTATATATTTATAAATCAACAATGCTAACTTATGTTACGTTTCTCCGTTGGTTAAATGTATAATCCTTAAAGATAGTAAAACATGAACGTTTTTGGATATTATTTTTATTCAAGGAAAATATCCCTGACCTAATTGATGGTATTCCCAATAATATATTTTAAACAATTTTAATATAGTAATGTTTGGGTGGGCCGATGATTGCTAAACAGTCTGGAGCACTTCCATAATACCATTCTGCAGTACAATTTTACAAATTGTTTATCTCCATATCTCGCAGAGATAATAGAAAACGATATATTATTATCGTACTAAAGGTTGCCAAACTCAAAATTGTTCCCTTCCCGCATGGGGAAGCACTCCATTCCGGCCAGAATGTCTAGCGTGACCTCTTCGTCTCGGTATGAGAGTTTACATACGCCGCCGTTTTTGGAGTATACCCTGACATGGGTGAGTTCACCCTGCTCCCATTTCATATCAATTACGAATCCTCCTCTGGCGCAGAGTCCTTTAACCTCTCCGGTTTCCCACTCCTGTGGCAGAGCAGGGAGCAGTCTGATATCCTCTGCATGACTCTGCATCAGCATCTCCGCTATTCCTGCCGTAGTGCCGAAGTTACCATCAATCTGAAAGGGAGGGTGCAGACCAAACAGGTTGGGAGCGGTGCTTTTTGTCAGCACCGTTTTCAGGCTCTGCCATGCATTCTCCCCATCGCCCAGCCGCGCATATTGATTGATCAGCCATGCGGCGCTCCAGCCTGTATGTCCGCCGCCGTTTTGAATTCTGTAATCCAACGATCTCTTTGCCGCCGCAGCCAGGTTTGGGGTTTTATACCTGTCGATCTGGTAGCCCGGGTGCACGGCGAAGAGATGAGATATGTGACGGTGCCCCGGCTCAGCCTCTTCAAACTCCTGATGCCACTCCATCAGGCGTCCGTCGGAGGCGATCTTTGGCTTTGCAAGCTGCTCCTGCGCCGTTGTCACCGTCGCCAGGAAGTCGTCGTTTATATCCAGAGCCTGGGAGGCATCAATATGGTTTTTAAACAGCTGCCATATTACCTGCTGGTCGTGTGCCGGGCCCATGCATATCTGGCTCCAACTGCCGTCGGGCGCAAGGAAGGTGTTCTCCGGCGACACAGAAGGCCCCGACAACAGCTCGCCCGTGGCAGGATCCGCCGTCAACCAATCCAGGTAAAATCGTGTGGATGCTTTCAGCATGGGAAAAGTCTCTTCTAAAAAATCCTTGTCGAGGGTAAAATAGTAGTGCTCCATAATATGCGTGGCGAGCCAGGCGCCGGCACCCACATGCATTCCCCAACTGGAGACTTCTCCCGGAGATGTAAACCCCCACACATTGGTGATGGGATGCAGCACCCAACCTTCAGCATTGTAATGTATTTTGGCGGTTTTAGCTCCCGGCTTTTGAATCGACCTCATCAGATCGAACAGCGGCAGATGCATTTCGCCAAGATTAGTGGTTTCTGCCAGCCAGTAATTCATCTGAACATTCACATCGGTATGATAATCGCCGTTCCAGGGGGTTTGAATTTTATTTGTCCAGATGCCCTGCAGATTCGCCGGCAGAGTACCCGGCCGCGAGGACGATATCAGCAGATACCTGCCATACTGAAACATCAGCTCCGCCAGGTGCAGATCCGATTCCGTCTCACGGAACCGTTGAAGCCGCACATCTGTGGGGACGGTATCGGACAACCGGGAGGTAAGCTTAAGATCCACTCGGTTGAAATAAGTTTGGTAATCCCCTTTATGCCTATTAAAGAGCTCTTCATAAGGTTTTAGCCGCCCTTGTAGCAGTCGGGACGCTGTCGTCTGCTCATAGTCGCGTCCGCAATAGTCTGGGTACTCCAACATGTAATCGGTGGAAGCTGTCAGCAGCAGAGTCACCTCATCGGCATCTTCCACTACGACACCTGCATCGGTATATCGCACCGTTCCGTTTTCATTCACCGCTGCCAGGCGTACCATATAGCGCAGCCCGTCGCCACCACGTCCGTCGGAGAGTGCTCCATGCATTATCAACTGGTCATCGCCGGCCACCGTTTCATACCTCTCGGGCCTGGTCAGGGAGCTTGTAAAAGAAATCATCCCCGGCCTGTTTGCAGTTAACCTCACCACCATCATCTGATCGGGCTGGCTCACGAAGATCTCTCGCTTATACTCCACTCCGTCCTGCGTATATTGGACTCGCGCCACCGCCTCTTCCAGATCCAGCTCACGGTGGTAGTCTTTGTAGCTGCTTTTGTTGTGAAAGTCTATCCACAGATCTCCCAGCGTTTGAAAACTGCCAAAAGGCACTGCGGCACCTTTTCCATGTCCGGAGCCCTGGCCTTTGCATATCTGCGTTCTTGCCGTCAGCTCCGACGCCTCGCGGTATCGTCTCTGGAAGAGCAGCGCCCTAATTGTGGCTTGTGCGGCATACGCTTCTGCGTTGTCGCTCTGCTGGGGACTACCCGACCACATACTCTCCTCATTCAGCTGGATACGCTCACGGTTAACATCGCCAAACACCATCGCTCCCAGGGCTCCATTTCCCAGCGGCAGCGCATTGAGCAATTGCGGGTCATCCTGCCAGCCGTGCGTATCATCAGTTGCCGCCGCCTCTGCCGGCTGGCAGT
The DNA here is from genome assembly GCA_964474455.1 of uncultured Bacteroidales bacterium. Classification (GTDB taxonomy): domain Bacteria; phylum Bacteroidota; class Bacteroidia; order Bacteroidales; family BM520; genus BM520. The sequence goes on along the minus strand of CAYYSU010000027.1, from coordinate 9,060 downwards.
ACCATAGCTTAAGCGCCGAAGTGGCAGCATCGTGTCGTTTACAAGAGGCGAAGATCATCACCATACAAACCATCAGGCACAACGAAAAACAGGGGGTAATTTTTTTAATGGGCATTTTGAAAATCTTTGAAGATATGTTTTGGCGTTAAATTACATATTAATTCCATGTATTGATATGTTGGCAATCCTGAAACACTATTTTTTAACACTATTGTTAAAAAATATATGACAACGTCATCGAGTGACCCGTCATAGTGAAGCTTATATTATTTAACATGGAGTTCTTTTTATGCAAAACAGGAATAAGATATCCTATTACGCAACCAGCCAGAGCACCTGCAATAACATCCGTCGGGAAATGGTGACCCGATTTATATCGTAAAAACCCCGTTGTAGAAGCAACCACCAAACTTGCTCCCCAAATAATCATGCTCATGACACCTTCTCCATAGATATCCGTAAAAGTTGTAGAGAGAAAAACCGCTGATGCAAAAGCTATTGCCGTATGGCCGGAGACATCATTACGTCAAATGGGATTCCCTTCAGATTGGAAATATATATAAGGTTGGGATGCATGAGTTTTACGAATATTACCTTACCTTGCAACCTAATAACTACTAACGCACGAAATGAAATTTAACGAAGACTCAAGGGTTAAGATTCCGGCCATTCTTCATCTGACCAGATTAGGATACCAATACTTATCCCTTAATGATGAAAAATGGGATATCGAAACAAATATTTTTACGCATATCTTTAAAGATTCCATTCAAAAAATCAACCCTGATTTGGAACCGGAAGAGATTGATCGCCTTTTGGTTGAAACTTCTCTGTTGCTGGATAATGAAGACCTGGGTAAGGCCTTTTTCGAAAAATTGACCAGCAATTCAGGCGTGAAACTTATCGATTTTGAAAACTTCAATAACAACTCCTTTCATGTTGTTACTGAACTGACTTATAAGAATGGGGATGAAGAGTTTCGTCCCGACATTATTCTGCTGATAAATGGAATGCCACTGGCTTTCATTGAGGTTAAGAAGCCCAATAACCGCGACGGAATTATTGCAGAACGAGACCGCATAAACAGACGATTCCAAAATAAGAAGTTCAGAAAGTTTGTGAATATTACGCAGCTGATGGTTTTCTCCAATAATATGGAATATGATAACCATGACATTGAACCGCTGCAAGGAGCCTTCTATGCTTCACCTTCATACAAAGCACCAATCTTTAACTACCTGAGAGAGGAAGAAATCTTTAATTTTATTGATATTCTGTCAGATGAAGATGATGCCCTTGAAAATTATGTGCTGAAAGATAATAATCTCGCAGTAATTAAGAATTCACCGGAGTTTATTACCAATAAGAATCCTAAAACTCCTACAAATAGAATCCTAACGTCCCTGTTTTCAAAGGAACGGCTCTCTTTCATCCTAAAATATGCTATTGTTTATGTGGATGAACTTAATGGTATTGAAAAACATATCATGCGTTACCCACAGATCTTTGCTACTAAGGCCATTGAAAGAAAATTGGACAACGGTGTCAAAAAAGGAATTATCTGGCATACGCAGGGAAGTGGCAAAACAGCTCTGGCCTACTATAATGTGCGCTTTCTGACCGACTATTTTCAGCAGAAGAAAATTATTCCCAAGTTCTATTTTATTGTCGACCGCTTAGATCTGCTAACACAGGCAAAAAGAGAATTTTCAGCTCGTGGACTCATAGTGCATCTTGTGGAATCCAAAACAGAGTTTGTGAAATCCATAAAAACAACAACTGCCATTCATAATAACTCCGGTAAGGCTGAAATTACAGTGGTAAATATTCATAAATTCAGCGAAGACTCCAGTGTTACACAAACGCAGGATTACGATATCAATATTCAAAGAATATATTTTCTGGATGAAGTGCATCGCAGCTATAATCCCGAGGGTAGCTTCCTGGCAAACCTTACCCAATCTGACCCCCATGCCATTAAAATAGGACTTACCGGCACTCCATTGATCACAAAGGATCACTACTCCAAAGATCTGTTTGGGAACTATATCCATAAATATTACTACAATGCTTCTATTGCTGATGGATATACGCTTCGCCTTATAAGGGAAGAGATAGAGAGTGACTATAAGATTGTGCTTCAAAAGGCGCTGGAGAAAATAAAGGTCCTCAAAGGTGATATTCCCCGAAAGGAGGTCTTTGCACATTACAGCTTTGTGGAGCCAATGCTCGATTATATAATCAATGATTTTGAAAACGTTGCATAGCTTAACTGAGTGTCCACTTTTTCAGGGGAAGTCCAAAACCGACTTACACACTTAATGGGACACTGTCAACGAAGATTTGATTTCCTATATCTAAGGTGAATGTATTAATTTTACCCCGGGTGGCTAAGCCCGGGGGTTATGTCTGTTTTGCTCTTACGAAGCGCCCCCAAAATGCAGCGGAATGTGGATGATGAAGCAATCTTCCTCCCGAAAAAATTTCTTACCTTTACGCTGAAACCCTTCAACTATGAAGTACTATATATCCCTCATCCTCCTCATTCCCGTTTGCCTCTACGCGAACATCATCAATATTAACCACGATGGCTCCGGCGACTACACCACCATCCAGGAAGGTATCGACAATGCCAATCCCGGCGACACAGTGCTTGTGCATCCCGGTAGCTACATCGAAACCATCGATTTCCTTGGCAAGGATATCGTGGTGGGGAGCCTCTTTCTTACAACTAATAATCCTGATTATATTGAGCAAACTATTATTGATGGGAATCAGGAGAACTGGCGTCTGGTTCAATTTGTAAATGGTGAAACGAAAGATGCCCGGTTGGCTGGATTTACTATTACCAATGCTGAAGGCCCTGACTATAAAAGGTTAAGTGAAATTTCAGCCGGTCTTGGTATATACATAAATGGTGCATCACCATCCATAGAGAATAACCGGATTATCAATAATCACTTTAACAGTTGGTATAACAATGGGGGAGGAATTGTTATTGAGAATTCTTCAGCGAGTATTATGGGAAATACGATCTCTGCCAATAACCTGGCATACTATGGAGGCGGGATTTATATAAATAGTGCTTCGGATGTTATTATTGAAAACAACACTATCTCTGATCACTCCTTGAATCCGGGATATGGGTGTGCATATGGATCCGGGATATATATAAATTTATCTCAACGTATTTCTATTCGCAACAATAAGTTGCATAATAATCAGATATGGAGTCTTGGATACGGAGGCGGGATATATCTTCTGGGCTGTGAGGATATTGTCATTTCAAATAATATCATTACTGATAATGAAAGCTCAGTGGGAGGTGGCGTTTATGCTGCCGGATCAGATATTTTTGTATGTAATAATCTTATATCCGGAAATCTGTCAACTTCTCTTGGAGGAGGTATCTATTGCGGTCATTGTGATGCATTATTAGTGAATAATACAATTTGTAATAATCAAGCAGTTTATGACTCTCAATATGGGAAAGGTGGTGGCGTGGCTTTTAACTATACTGACCCTTCAATTTATAACACGATTCTTTTTGCTAATACTGCAGCAGAATCAGGTGATCAGGTGTATCTTGATCCGTGTTCCGATCCGAACTTTTTCTACTGTGATATAGAGGGTGGCATTGAAGATTTTGGTCTTAATGATACGGTTTCTTATGATGGAATATATGAAAATAATATCGACATTGATCCGCATTTCCTCTACACAAGTAATCATCCTTACGCCTTGGACTTCAACTCACCCTGTATCAATGCAGGTAATCCTGACACCACCGGACTGTTGATTCCTGAATTTGACCTCGCGGGTCTTGATAGAGTTGTGCAGGGAATCATCGACATTGGTGCGTATGAAAACCAGTCGCATGTTTCAATACCTAAGATTGAGATGATTGAAGCTGTATCGGCTTATCCGAACCCAACAGATGGTAAAGTGATTATATCTTTTCCTGAACAGGAGTTCGATACAGCTGAAGTTCGTGTGGAGGATTTGAGAGGGAATAACGTGCTGCAGGAAGTCCTGTTTGGAAATTATCAGGAATTGGATTTTTCCTCTTTTAAGGCTGGAGTATACATTATGAGAATAAGAATAGGAAAAAATGAATTGGCAAAGAAGCTTATTGTATATTAATAATAAGAAACACGGGGTGGCGCGGAGGTGCACAGAGAGGCAGCTCCATTCGAAAATCCTTGTTTATAACGATGGCAAGGTCTAATAAAAGCGGGAAAACACAGTTAGTAATAAGGCAGTTTAATACGACGTCCGGGTTGTGTATTGCAGCTACCTAAGTTTTTACTTATTAGACAATTAGAAATTAGCAGAGTTAAAATCAGCCAACCATTAATGGCTGGCTGATATCTCTAAATTACTTGATTTCAATTTGCCTTACAGGCTTTGGTTTAGCTTCCTCTTTTTTAGGAATGCCAACATATAGTATTCCCTTCTCGTACTTGGCCTTAATTCTATTATCCTCTACGGTTTCAGGCAAAGTAAATGAACGACTAAATGACTGATAGCTAAACTCTCTACGAGTAAACAGCTCTCCCTCTTTGGCTTCATTTTCAACCGTTTTTTCAGAAGAGATAGTCAAGACTTTGTTGTTAATCTCTATTTTGAAATCCTTCTTATCCAACCCAGGAGCTGACATTTCTACTTCGAAACCATCCTTATCTTCTTTGATGTTTACAGCTGGAAGGGTAGTGTTTGTGTTTGAATAATTACGATTCGACCAATCAAATAAATCGTTTTCAAAAAAGCGGTCGAATAAGCCTGGCATTTGATTAGAAAATTTTACAAGTGACATAATTTAATCCTCCATACTTTTAGTTAAACAATAAATTTTTTATCACTTAACACTCCATCAAAAAAAATGCCGAAGCAGTAATTGAACAGGTTCAACAAAACTATAAAACCCTGTTTTTCAGTGTTTTACACCACACTTATATACCCAATCAGCAAAACGTCATTATGACAATAAATCCAATTTATACATGTCTTTTTGTCAGCTTGGTGTGTAAAACAAACCCGGTGTCAGGCTCTCGACACCAAAAAGAATCCGATAAAAGTCTGTGGATATCTTTTATCGGATTCTTTATAAAGCTTATGGCTTTATGATAAATATTTGAAAAGCGGCAGCTCTATTTTATAAATTTAAAAGAATACCACTGATTGTTCATCTTCAGACGGGCAATGTGGACAGCTGAAGTTAAGGATGAAATAGCAACAGACTGCTGGCAGCTATTCAGATCTTCGGAATGAACCAGTCGCCCGGAAATATGATAAATCTCAATGGCGTCCATTTTAACGTCACTCTGCAGATTCAGGGTGTTGTTCTGAATGTGGTGTGTGAAGCCAATGTCGTTAAACTTCTCCATACCCACGTTGGTATTGGTTTGAAAGTTATCCATGTACATATCTTCAAAAAGGAATGCCTCAAACGAGTATTTATCTATGGCTTCGTGAGATCCCCAAAGTTCGTCCTGATGGATCTGTTGTCCGTTTGCGTAGTATGTAATGGTCTGGTCGGTATAATTAAAGCTTAGCTTTATCTCGTTGAATGCATTAACATTTATCTCCGCCATTGCTATGGGCACCGGATTAACCTGATTAACTACTGCCGGGAACATATAGCTTTCCTGAATAATGATATACGCAGCATATTCATCATTTGCCATGATTTTCCAGTAAAGAGTGGTACTTCCACCGGGGGGATAAACGTCCATGGAGATTTCCAGGTTGTCTTCCACAGGCAGTGGTTCTGCAAAATTCCAATCTGCAAAACTCAAAGGCTGGCTATTATCATAATTTATTTTTAATGAATTCCCACCCTCTGATGATTTTTCATCGGTTATGGAGAAATAATTTGATGTGTTTGAAGTCTCCTGCCAGCCATTTACGCCATGGATAAATTCGCCAACAGTATAGCCTTCAGTAGTTTCAAATGAGGTACGTTGCGCCTGAACAGAAATTGCTGCCAAAGCAACTGCAAGACATAAAATAAAATTTTTCATAGTAGATAAAATAACGTTACATTTTTAAGGGCACAAAGATGCATCTAATTGCTGAGGCTTACAAGCTGTGTGTATATACCAGCCTTTGGAGTAAGTGTTTTTGTTATACCTAACATTGTAATGACCAAACAGTTGTGCGTTTATATCATTTAGATATTTTAGGGTTATATCTTTATTTTTTATTCCCTTGAACCAAAGACCAATCTACCCACGCATCCAATTGCCTTACCGAGTTGGGGCGCAGCAATATTTTTCGTTTTTTATCAAGCAGATATATTGTTGGTGTAGCAAATACAAAATAATTTTTTACACTCGGACTTTCCCATTTCTGATAGTCGCATAAGCTGATGAAGGGGAAAGGATTTACAAAACTATTAAAAATTTGTTTCTCCACATCCAGGGAAACGAAAACGACCTCCATACCATATTGTTTCCATTTTTCATATAACCCTGCTATTTGCAACAACTCCTGCGGGCATGTGGGGCACCAACTTGCACCGAAAACCACAACGGTATAATCGCTCTCTAATGCAGATAATTTTTTTGGAATATCAGCTGTTTCAAAACTCTGAGCAATAATATCGTCATTAAATTCAATATCAGGTGCAATGTTGCCTTTTTTCATCTTACGGTAACTCTCTAATTGGGTAGAAAAATCATCGTTGATGGTGCATGCTTGCTCATTTAGAAGTTTCAACGCTAAATATTCAGAAGCCCTCACCAAACTGCGCTGTTCCAGCATTTTAAACAGGTATTCTGTTATTTCATTTAGCTTTAGTTCGTCGCCCAAAAGATTTTCATATAATATATCAATGGATTTATACATTTCAAGATAAACGGAATCCAGGGAGCGGCCACTATTTTCGATCAACCAAAAATGAGCTTCCAACGACTCTTTTACCAGTCCGCTTTTATACATCCGGTTATCGGTATATTCCAATGTTCTGAAAGCTTCTATGGTAGCCGGAATCTCTTGGGTTCTGTATTGTGCAATGGCAGCGACGGAACTCACCAGTTTTCGCAGCTGTAAATACCAGGCGGCATAGATATTTTGATCCATACTATCCAAAAACAAGCTATCTTCGACTTTGATACGTTTTTTTTCTCTTTCTATCGCCTGTTTGGGCTGATCATGAACAGCAAAAAGTGTGTCTTTGAGATATATTTTTTCCAGATAATTCCATGCGCTAAGGGTTTGCTCGCGGCGCATATGCTCATAGGCGTATTGTTCAAATAATTGGTTTTGTAGTCCTTCAATAATTTTAACTGTTTCAGGAAGCTCTAATGTTTGACCCCGGAGTTGTATGTATTCTCCTTCATCTAAAATAACAATATATGGTTTATCGCCTTCCGACAAAAGATAGCCCATGCCGAAGTCTTGCTTGCTGTATGACAATTCAAACTCTCCATCTTTATTAGCTTTAGTACTATCAATGATATAAGTATCAAAACAATTATAGCCAACTAGAGTTATTTGCTTATTGGCAAGATCATGGAATGTGCCTGTAATGGTATTTTGGCTATATGCAAAAGCACATACAAATAATAAAACACTTATGGTGTATAATTTTTTCATAAGACAAGCCCTCTTAAAAGGTGAAGTTTTTTTGTCGGCACTAATCTGTATAGGATTTTTATAAATATATTAAAAACTCCCTGTCGTCCTGGGCGGAGATTTTTAGCATCAATTTTACTGGATAAATCAGTAATATCAACCCCGAGGAGTAATGCATTAAAATCGACGATTTTATTCTACGGGCTTAATCCTTAATGCAGCGAACAGACTGCCCCTGCGCCCTGTAATCACCGTAAATATTGGAATTGCTACTAAGAAAGTACAGCTCTCTTGCATTTAAACCATCTACGGTGCTAGACCAATAGTAGCCGCGAGCTCCGGCATTGTAAACCAAGCCATTGCTAAAGATGCGATAGCCACCCACGGTCAACTTAAGGGGAGAGTTAAAAGCACCGGCAGCATTGTTGCTACTCCAGCTTGTACGTTCTATTTCCCACTCTGTTTCGGTTGGTAGCCGGGAACCGTCAGGGCAAGGGTTGTTGATACCGTTTTCACCCTGCCACAGGTTATCATTTTGCGGTACACGCCAATCAAAAGGGCTGTCGCCATTCATAATAAAATCGCCATGCCCGGGGGTATCACTATTGCTTAATGTAGAGGTTGTACCCGAGGTGCGGCTTTCATGCCCGTCGGAAGCACGTCCCCACTGGTAAAGGTCACCATAAGCATCAGCATCGTTGCTGCTTGTAGCTATTCGTGACGCTCCAAGGTTGCGATCCATCCATATTTTTCCGGTAATGGGGTTTTCTATAAAACCATCGGGAATAATATTTTGAACTTCCCAACTTGGTGCACCATTTACAAAAGTTAATACAGAACCCTCAGAACCGGGAGGGATTATTGTCCATGATGTACCATCCCAGTACTGCATCTCACCTGGTTGTGTGCCTTGCGGTACGCTAGGGTCGATTTCCTTGGCATGCAAAGCATAGGGCACACTAAGCAGTTGACTGGTGCCGGTTATAGTGTAATTGGTTCCTCCGGTAGGGTCGGTTTCTGTTTTAATGAAAAAAAGTCCTTCAGACCATTCTATAGCTGAAAAATTACCACTCTGAACTGTGCCTTCACCAATTGCCAGGCTTATCAAACCATTAATATTTGTAGTTGGGGTTTGCGTTTCAATGTAAACCGCGGTTCCGTTGGCAGAGCTTTGTAAAATACTTATCTGCACTCCAACTTGGGTTTCGCTTATCAAATTATCATCAGTATCTCTGATTACAGCCTGATAGCTCATCTTTTCAGGCGATTGAGCTCTTGCCTGCTGTGGCAGGAATATGATTGCCGTTAATAATATGACAATTATAATTGTAAGATATTTTTTCATTGTTTACGTTGCACTTTTATTTTACTTTTTTAATTACTAACATTCATTTTCCCAATGCTCAAAATTAATCAAATATTTCATCATGGCGATTTCGCTCCAAACTGTGCCACCCTTTTCGGATGAAAGTGTGCCAATGA
>CAYYSU010000026.1:0-40112 GCA_964474455.1 uncultured Bacteroidales bacterium | reverse complement strand
GAATCCTGCTACCCCGACAACTTTATGGAGCCGTAACACTAATGTTTACAAGTGTTACGGCTCTTTTGGTTTTTATTCCACCTCTCTTATCTCCCCTCCAATGATTAAATATATTTTCACATGTACCCGTATCACAATAAAATAAAACAACGTATAAAAAATAAAGAATTGAGCAGTTATGAGTACGTTGAGAAATATAAATCAATCAGTCCTTGTTTGATATTGCACTTTGTTACAGAACCCAAAATAAGTCCTATAAGAGAGCACCGTTTTAAAGAGTATGAAGAGTTATTAAACAATCTTACTAAATAATGTGTATCCGTGTGGCCTTACATTTTTTAGGGTGCCAGTAATTTAGAAATATAATTATCTCATTGTTAATTTATATTAGTTGTGAGGTGTAAACTCAAATATCGTATATTTGTGTACACCTATTATAAGAAGTATGACTCTTTCATTATCTGTTATTGCAATGCTGATCCTTGTGGGTTTGGTATTGTTGCTTTTGGAAATTCTTGTTATTCCGGGAGCCGGATTCGCCGGGATAACTGGCTTCGCACTCATTGGCGTGGCCATATGGCAGGCATTTGCTCATCATGGCTCCGTAGCAGGAGGCGTAACCGTTGCAATAACGGTGGTGCTTTCAGTGGGCATAATCTATTGGGCTTTGAAGTCTAAAACATGGAAAAAAATTAGCCTGAAGACTCGTATCGATGGCAAGGTTAATGTTATTGATGAGGCGGAGATAAAAAAAGGTGATACAGGAATCACTACTGGTCGTTTGGCGCCAATGGGTAAAGCTGAGATCAACGGAAAATACTATGAGGTAACGACTCAGGGTGATTTTTTGGATCAGAATACTCCTATAGAGGTGATGAAAATCGAATTCAATACTATATATGTTAAACCCATAAAATCGTAGCACTATGTCTTCATTTTTGACTATTTTACTACAGCAGCCCGAGGCTCTCAATTTTGGTTGGGTAGTAGGTATCGCCATAGCAGCGATATTTCTATTGTGGATGCTGTTCTATTTTATCCCTGTGGGATTGTGGTTTACCGCGCTATTGAGTGGCGTGCGTATCTCCTTGCTCCAACTAATATTCATGCGCTGGCGTAAGGTGCCACCAAAGGTTATTGTACAAAGCCTTATCTCAAGTACAAAAGCCGGACTTAGCCTAAACCGAAACGATTTGGAAGCTCACTACCTTGCCCGTGGTAACGTTCAGGGCGTGGTGAATGCACTTATCTCTGCTGACAAAGCCAACATGTCGCTGGATTTTAAAACAGCTACTGCCATTGACCTGGCAGGACGTGATGTGTTCGAGGCTGTGCAGATGTCAGTGAATCCAAAGGTGATTGATACTCCTCCTGTAACGGCTGTTGCCAAAGATGGTATTCAGCTTATAGCACGTGCTCGTGTAACGGTTCGTGCTAATATCCGCCAACTGGTGGGTGGTGCCGGCGAAGAGACCGTTCTTGCCCGTGTGGGTGAAGGCGTGGTGTCCTCTATCGGTTCTGCTGATTCTCATAAAAAAGTACTGGAAAATCCGGACTCTATTTCTAAGGTTGTACTTCTAAAAGGTCTCGACTCCGGAACGGCTTTTGAAATCCTCTCCATTGATATAGCAGATATCGATATTGGAAAGAACATCGGCGCCGTACTACAGATGGATCAGGCCAACGCGGATAAAAATATCGCACAGGCGAAAGCTGAAGAGCGCCGTGCTATGGCTGTGGCCTCAGAGCAGGAAATGAAAGCCAAGGCACAGGAAGCCCGGGCAAAAGTTATCGAAGCGGAAGCTCAAATCCCTATCGCTATCGCCGACGCATTCAGAAGCGGAAACCTAGGTATCATGGATTATTACAAGTTCCAAAATATCCAGGCGGATACACGTATGAGAGACAGTATCGCTGAACCTCCTTCGCAATCCAAAGGTCGTCTTGATAGTAATGATAAGAAAAAGGAGTAATAACTTTTTTAATGTATAAAAAAAAGCGGCTTCACATTGGTGAAGCCGCTTTTTATGTTTTATTTTTGAAATAATCTACTTGTTAAGTTTCATTGTAATGCCTAAACTCAGAAAATATGCATTAAATCCTAATTCCGCCATTACAGCAAGGTTGTCATTAAAGAAATAACGACCACCAATACTTAGATCTGCAAGTGGATATAGCTTGCTGGGTTCCGGAGTATGGTAATCATCTGTTGTCGTCTCAACGCGAAAATTCATCCCAACGACTAACCCGGCATAAGCATCAATTTTATTGAATATTGGATCATCAAAAACCTCGGTTAAGTCAAAATGGTATGCTCCCCGCGCACCAAAAGTAAAATGATGGTATGTGCTATGATAGTAGCTAATATAATGATACGAACTTGCAGCATAAGACGCAATACCGCTAACACCAATGTGTCCAATACCAATTTTATCAGTTACAATAACTTCATACTGAACTCCTACCGGTGGAATTAATAAACCGTAATTGGAGTAAGTATTAATGTTTCCACCAAGACCAATAAATGCTGATGCAAAATGGTTGTTTTTAGAAACTACCTGTCCGAAACTACTGAGCGTTGCTATTAAGATTACAACGACGAGGGCTAGTTGTTTTTTCATACAATTATGTGTTTAATTTTTACAAAAATAGGCTTTTTACATAAGAAATCTACTTTTTCTGCGGTAAATGAAAAATCTGTACTATTTTTACATAAAATCATTTCTAATGAAAAAAATATTTTTACTCCTACTATTGATACCTTTTCTGTTAGTCTCTTGTGAAGAACCGGAGCCGCCAAATACCGATGATTTGCCATATATTACTGTTGATTACCTTTTTAACGATGTTGGTGTTTCGGTATATTCCCGTCGGCTGGCGATTTCTAACGACAATAACTCTGTGTATTATACCGGTGAGCCAACCGCAGGATTTAAAAATCATATATATCGTCGCCCACTCTCTTATGAAAACAATCTGGAGCAAATGACTGCTGATGACAACAAAAGAAGTAATCCTTATGCTATGGATCTGGGCATAGATAATAAAGTGTATTACCACACTCTTAATACTATAGGCAAAGACTCTGTTGTTAATGTTATTATGCGTGCTGAAGAGTTTATGAATCTTTATGACCCTGAGCCGCAAGAGATAATTACATTCGATGGTAGTTTGGTAGGATTTAATGAATATAAGGGCAGGGTGGCAGATAATATTTCAGTTTCTGCTGACGGATTGGTATTCATTATTGGATGGAGTGAAACAGGTTATTATTATATGAACTTCCGTGATTCTGAGCCAAATATTATTGCATTACCAAATATTGCTGATGCTGTTCTTTCTCCTGACGGAATGAAGTATGTCTTTATGGATGGCTCCTTGAATATATATCTTACATCAACACTTCTTGAAGAGCCTTATCTTATTGGCTCCGGACGTTATCCCAGTATAAGCTCAAACGGGAAAATTGCCTGGATACAGGATAAACTTCTTTTCTTGTATGATCAGGCTACAGAGGACATTGTGAAGTACAACCCACCAAAAAATGTAACTTCTGCTGACGAGATGATGAATGCCACCCTTTCGGAAGACGGCAATCATATTGCCTTTCGTTCTTATGATTACGCCAACTCAGATATTGTTTTTTGTTCTATTCCTTGATAGAACGATATTTAACAAATTGATTAAAAATAAATTCAAAAACGATTCTACTTCATCCCTTTTTTGAAATTGAATGTTGTGGATGGCTGTATCTGTTGTCCGTTTTTTAATCTGAGCATAATCTTTTTTAATGTGTTTGATGATGGCTTTTGCCAACTCAGATCGATGAGAAAACGGGTGAATCCTTGATTTATGAGCTTATCCTTATATTGAAATAGTGCCACCGGAACATCGGGAATAACAATTGTTATACCGTCATGAATACGTTTGCGGAATTTTGCTCCGGTAGAATCAGTGAAAACCTCTTCGGTATCTTGTTTTATGTCAACAGGCATACGGGAGTAAAATAGTTCCGGAAAATAATACACAGGTATAATTGCATTACGTTGTTTTCCAGCCAAAAGATTCTCCATTTCATTCTCATGGGGTGAGGTCCAGAATTTTGCTCCCTGTTTTTCTATCAAAATTGCGGCAGCATCATTGTAGGCATATACATTTTCGTTAGTGGCGAAAACAGATCCTTTTGGCAGATACTCCTTCTGCGAGAGATGACTGAGGTAAAAGTTGCGGTATCCTGAGTTATATATCTTATTACAAAAATCATGAACCTCTTTGGCATGAGTCTCGGAAATGAATTTTGGTAGTTCTATCCAAACCTTATGGCTGTTCTCTTTGAGGAATTTTGCTTCCAGGTTAATCTCATCCCAATCTCCTTTATTAAAATTTAAAATGAGCCCATCAACATATTCCAGTCGAATTTTTCTGAGCCATGCCATATCGTTGATACGCAGGAATATCGATTCTTTATCTCTTTTGTATGTTTTTGATTTAATAAATTCTTTAAGAATCTGCTGCTTTTTTGCTCTATTGAGAGGTGGAGGCATCTTTACATACTCATCCGGTAGTTTAGATGGGAACTTCTCTGCTTTTGATGATGCCAGGAATACCTGGGATCCTTTTGTTATATGTCTCTCAGGTTGAATTGTCAGAAGGTCTCCTTTGCGCTTATCATTTTCTTTTAATTTCACAGAAATCTGTTCATCACGGTTTTTTATACGGATGAAAAGCCTGGATCCTGTTGTCGGATATTCGGTTATTTTTAGTGTTGCAGTGTTATTGTCAGATTTTACAACTTGCCCTATATATTTTCCTGTATTGGGATAATTTGTGATAGCATTTTTTACTTTCCCGTCCAGGAAATATCCAGTCTTTTCTCTTCCCAGATCATCCTTTAGCAGTTCCAGGCTTTTTACTATGTTCTCCGGGTTGTCGAGGGCCATGCGATAGGCTTTTGCCACTCTGTTAACATATGATCCCGACTTCATGCGGCCTTCAATCTTCAGTGATGCGATGCCATACGAAGCAATCTCTTTTATATTTTGAGCCTGTTGATTATCTTTTAAACTAAAGTAATAAGCCTGGCGTCCATTGTCATCGTAAATCCTTCTGCACGGTTGAGTACACAGCCCTCTGTTGGCTCCTGCGCCGCCCATATAGCTGGAAAACAAACACATCCCCGAGAAGCTGTAGCACAGCGCTCCATGAACAAAAATCTCCAGCTCTGTATTGGTATTTTGAGCCGTCTGCTGCAGCTCTTTCATGGTAAGTTCGCGAGCCAGAATTACACGTTCAAAGCCGACTTTTGCGGCATGGGTTGCTCCTGCACTGTTATGATGCCCCATTTGTGTGCTGGCATGGATGGCAAGCTCAGGGAAGTAGTTTTTTACCAGATGAGCTACGCCCCAGTCCTGGATAATTATCGCGTCAGGCTTTAGCTTATTTAGAAAGTGTAGTTGCTGTAGTAGTTCCGGTAACTCGCTGTTCTTTATTACAGTATTTAAAGTAATATAGATCTTTACATCTTTCTTATGTGCTTCATTAAGCAATACCGGCAGTTGACGGTTGCTGAAGTTCATAGCACGCGCACGCGCATTAAAAGCCTTTAATCCCAGGTATATGGCATCGGCGCCGCCATCGATGGCACCATAAAATGCTTCCACATTCCCGGCAGGAAGAAGTAGTTCCGGTTTTTTATCCATAATGCAAATGTATGGCTTTCTGTTTTATATCAGAGAACTGATTTTTCAAAGAGAAATACTTTTATATGCGGTTTAAAAACATAAAAAAAGGCTGATTTTTGAAACCAGCCTTATCATATTTTATGTCAGTTTTGGCATTTTAATAACCAAAAACGTCTTCCATCTCGAGCTCAGTAACTGTTCCGAGTGTATTGATATTGGCATTGTATAGAGCATCTTTACTTCCAAGCACAAAGAATTGGTAATTGTTGCCTGAGATATTATCGTTGAACCATGTTTTAAACTCATTAATATCCATCTCCTGCGCTGCTTTATAAACATCCTTACGGATATCATAATCGATTCCTTTATCCTTGTTGGCCATCCATCTCCAGAAAACATCTTTGTTGATGATTCTTTCTGTATTAATACGTTTTATTATCGCTTCACGAGCCAAGTCATATTGCATTGTAGCTTCCGGCATTTCATTCATAAGGTTTTCCATTGCATCCGTAGCAATGATAAGCTTGTCGGCCTGCGTGCCCACATAGCAAATAATGCTGTTATGCATATCTTTCTCTCTTGGTGTTGCATATATAGAGAATGCTGTGTAAGCCAGAGCGCGACTTTCACGGATCTCCTGGAATACTATTGACGATAATCCGCTGCCATAGAATTCGTTGAAGATAGTAGAAGGCGCCATATCCTTAGGAGAAAAAACATCTCCTCTGGATGCCAGAATGATATTTGCCTGTACCATATCATAATCTACCATTAATACCTGATTTCCCGGCCACTCCATATATTCATAACTCTTTGGCGCCGGTGTTGGCAGCAACGTTTCTGCAACAGCATGTTTTTCAATGATAGCGCTCTTGACAGTCTCAGCATTTTCAGGTCCATAATAGAATACATTGTGCTGGTAATTAGTAATGTCACTAACTAGTTTTGTCAGAGTTTCAGGGTTGATAGCTTTAAGCTCTTCCTCAGAGATAACGTTGTTGAAAGGGTTGTCGGCACCATAACGTGCGTATGTGAAGAGCCCGTTCCATAGGATACTGTTCATATTCATCTTAGCATCGTTACGTTTCTTTAGGATTCCATCAATATATGCGTCATAAGATTCCTTATCTGCTTTGGCATGGTGGAGTATGTTTTCCATAAGATCCATAGCAACCGGCATTGATTCAGTAAGGCCGCCTATTGTCAGGTACGAACGCTTTTCGCCTGCGCTGACACTGAAGTTGAGGGCGTTTTTGAACATCTCCTGCTGCAACTCCCCGGCACTGTACTGATCCGTACCAATGTATTTCAGGTAATTAAACGCCAGTGGAATCATCGGGTCGTTATTTTTACCCATCTCCACGATGTAGTTAAGAGAGAAAATATCGTTAGCGGGATTCTTGATAAAGAACATCTCCATACCGTCCATTACTTTTTCTGTATGGATCTCTTTTTCAAAATCAACAAAAAGAGGTTTGATATCTTCTGACTCTGTTGTAGAGATACGCTTATAGAAGTCAGATTGCAGAGAACGATCAAATTCCAGTGCAGTAATCTGCGGCTTTTCAACCTTTACTTTATCAGTATTTTCGCCAATTCGTTTGTAAACGATGGCATAGTTATCATCATAATTATTATTTGCGAATTCTACTACCTGCTCTTTTGTGACGTCATCAATTTTTTCCAGGAAGTTTACATTGTCAATATACTCTTTGCCATTGATAAAACTACCCATGAAGCCCCATACGCGGCTGCCATTGTATTCCAGTCCTTGTATTTCGGCGAGTTTATAGTTTTTAATAATGGCTTTGAGCATCCATTCTTCAAACTCTCCGTTTTTTATTTTTTCTATCTCCCTTAAGAGGAGGTCTCTTACTTCTTCGAGAGTTTGTCCTTCACGAGGAACACCATAGAACTGATGTTGACCATAATCCTTCATGAAAGAGGCGTAACAACCGGCAGCGAGTACCTTTTGCTGCTGGATAAGATCGAGATCGATTAGACCAGCCTTGCTATTGTTCAGAAGTTGATCAATGATGCTGGTGAGAGTCGTGTTTTCTTCATTAGCCTCAAAACGGAACGACAAAGATACGCTCTCAGTGTCAGGGCCAAATACTTCAGCGACAACAGGCTCTGTGATTGGCTCTTCAACGGGCTGGTTAACTTCAGGAAGCTCCTTGCTTTCCAAGCTGCTCCAGTATTCTTTTATAAGCGCAAAAGTCTCTTCAGGATTCAAATCGCCCGACATTGCAATAGCCATATTATTAGGGACATACCATGTGTGAGCGAATTCATAAATTCGTGTCATTGATGGGTTTTTGAGGTGTTCGGGGAGACCAATGACGGCACGCCCATAAGGATGTGACGGGAAGAGTGCCTTGAACATTGCTGCGTTGGCACGTGAGTCATCACGGTCATTATACATATTAAACTCTTCATATACGGTTTCCAGTTCGGTGTGAAAAACGCGCAGAACCATATTGCTAAATCTTTCGCTTTCGATATCCAACCATTTTTCAATTTCATTTGAAGGGATCTCATTAATATAAACTGTCATGTCGTATGACGTCCCTGCGTTAGTGCCTTCGCCGCCGATACTGCTTATAAGCTTATCATATTCATTTACTGCAACATATTTAGATGCTTCAGTAGAGAGTCTGTCGATTTCGCTGTAGATATCGGTTTTTTTCTTCGGATCCGTCTCCATTCGGTACTCTTCAAATTTCGCCTCTATCTGATCCAGGAGTTTTGATTCCTCTTCCCAGTTGGTGGTTCCTATTTTGCTAGTTCCTTTAAACATCATATGCTCAAAATAGTGTGCTAAGCCGGTAGCATCCAGTGGATCAGATGTTGAACCGGCTCTCACACCAATGAGGGTGCTGATACGGGGCTCATTTTTGTTAACACTAAGGAATACTTTGAGTCCGTTTTCGAGTGTGTAAATACGTCCCTGAGCCGGGTCGTTGGTTACGTACTCGTATGTGTGACCGTTGGCGTCGGTAGCAGTTTTTACAGCATACTTTTCGCCCTGGCTGCAGCTTATCATCAGGAGTGCTGTTGCCAGAAATAGTAAGAATGACATTTTTCTCATTGTAGTGGGTTTATTTGTTTATGTTGGTGTAAATTAGAACCGAAAAAAAGTAATCGTTGCTTCCGACGTTATTTGTGGTACAAAAATACAAAAAGCCGGTGATTTTCACCGGCTTTTGCAATATGCTTGAACAAATTAGAATTTGGCAAAATTCTCCTTATCATATTTTCCGTTTGTAAGTTTCTCGCGCACCTCTTTGAAGGCCTTGAGAGTGTATTCCACATCTTCCATGGAGTGAGCTGCTGTAGGTATTATGCGTATTAGAATTACCCCTTTAGGAACTACAGGATATATAACAATTGATGTGAAGATTTTATAATTAGATCTCAGATCATGAGTGATTTGTGTTGCCTCAGCAACAGTTCCGTTAAGAAATACCGGAGTAACACATGATTCGGTTACGCCCAGGCTGAAGCCCATATCTCTTAATCCGCCCTGTATGGCATCAACGATTTTCCATAGTTTCTCCTTGTGTTCCGGTTCATTGCGAAGCATGTCCAGACGTTTTAGAGCTCCAATAACCATAGGCATTGGTAGTGATTTTGCAAAAATCTGTGAGCGCATGTTATAGCGTAGGTAATCGATGATTTCCGGGTCAGCAGCTACGAAAGCACCGATTCCTGCCATGGCTTTCGCAAAAGTAGAGAAGTAAACATCGATATCATCCTGAACCCCATAATGTTCTCCGGTACCGGCACCTGTGGCTCCCATAGTACCAAAACCATGGGCGTCATCTACGAGCATACGGAAGTTGTACTTCTTTTTCAGCTCCGCGAGACCTTTAAGATTTCCAAGGTCACCGGCCATGCCGAATACACCTTCAGTAATCAGTAGAATTCCACCACCGGTTTTTTCCGTTAAACGTGTTGCGCGCTGAAGTTGCTTTTCGCAGTTTTCCATGTTATTATGTGGGAATACGAAACGTTTACCCATGTGCATACGGAGTCCGTCAATGATACATGCATGCGACTCTGAGTCATAAACAACAACGTCATTCCGGTCGATAAGAGCATCTATAATTGAAACCATCCCCTGGTACCCAAAGTTCAGCAAATAAGCAGATTTTTTATTTACAAATGCCGCTAACTCTTCTTCTAGTTGAACATGATATTTTGTTTGTCCGGACATCATTCTGGCACCCATAGGATAAGCCAGTCCCCACTCTTTTGCTGCATCAGCGTCAGCTTTACGAACATCAGGGTGGTTTGCCAGACCCAGGTAACTGTTAAGACTCCATACAAGCATCTCTTCACCACGGAACTTCATGTGTGCGCCAAGTTCGCCTTCCAGTTCTGGAAACATGTAGTATCCAAATGCATCCTCACCATACTGACCCAGAGGGCCGAAATTCTTCTTTATTTTATCAAAAATATCCATAATAAAGCTGTTTTGTTTTTTTTATAGCATTGTGCAAATCTAACAACTATTTCCAATTTTAACAGCTTGAAAGCAGCCTCTTTTTGCTATTTTATTAACCTTCCTCATGGATAAATGATTTTTTAACTAAATTGCCGCAAAAATTTAACTATGACCTCGAATAGTTTTGCGACGCTGGATTATATTGTCTTTTTTACCTACATAGCGATAATAATTTTTATCGGTTTATGGGTCTCTCGATCTAAAGATAAAGAGCGTACGTCCCAGGATTATTTTCTCGCCAGCAAATCATTGACATGGTGGGCTATTGGTGCCAGTCTTATTGCTGCCAATATTTCCGCCGAGCAGATGATTGGTATGTCGGGAAGCGGGTATGCCATTGGATTGGGTATTGCATCCTATGAATGGATGGCTGCCATTACACTCATTCTGGTGGGTAAGTTTTTTCTACCCATTTTTATTGAGAAAAAGATCTATACTATGCCCCAGTTTCTGGAGCAACGCTACGACGGAAGAGTGCGCACTGCCATGGCTGTTTTTTGGTTATTGGTATATGTTTTTGTAAACCTTACCTCAGTATTGTATCTTGGCGCCCTGGCTATGAACACCATTATGGGTGTTCCCATGATTTGGGGTATCCTTGGATTGGCGGCTTTTGCTGCTATTTACTCCATTTATGGAGGTCTTAAATCTGTTGCCTGGACGGATGTTGTTCAGGTGGTGGTACTTATTGGTGGCGGATTGATTACCGCCTGGCTGGCGCTCAGTGCCGTAGCCGATGGCGGTGGCCCTTTGAAAGGCTTTTCTTTGCTTTTGGAGCAGGCTCCGGAAAAGTTTGATATGATTCTCAGTAAAGATCATCCAAGTTATAGCGAGCTCCCCGGCATAGGTGTTATTATAGGGGGCATGTGGATCGCCAATATCTCCTACTGGGGCTTTAATCAGTATATTATACAACGCGGCCTGGCAGCAAAAAATATTCGTGAAGCGCAGCGTGGTGT
Source organism: uncultured Bacteroidales bacterium (assembly GCA_964474455.1). GTDB lineage: Bacteria > Bacteroidota > Bacteroidia > Bacteroidales > BM520 > BM520. The sequence continues at coordinate 28,962 of CAYYSU010000026.1, read as the reverse complement.
GATCTTCGCCGGATATCTAAAACTAATAATTCCTCTCATTGTGGTTATCCCCGGAATTGCAGCATTTGTGCTTACCAACGGCGACCCATCTATCATTGACCCCCCGGATAAAGCATATCCCTGGCTGCTGCATGAATTTGTGCCCTCGGGTATCAAAGGCCTTGCATTTGCAGCACTTACTGCAGCTATCGTATCGTCCCTTGCATCTATGTTGAACTCCACGGCAACCATTTTTACAATGGATATTTTTAATAATTATATTGATGAAAATGCCAGTGAGAAAAAACTTGTTCGCGTGGGGCGGCTTACCAGTATTACTGCGTTGATAATTGCTGTTCTTACCGCACGACCACTCCTTGGCGGCCTGGATCAGGCGTTTCAATATATTCAAGAGTTTACAGGCTTTGTAACACCCGGTGTTTGTGCTATTTTCCTAATGGGATTTTTCTGGAAGAAATCGTCTGCTAATGCAGCTTTATGGAGCGCGATATTGACTATTCCTCTATCGTTTGTTTTTAAATGGCTATGGCCCGGGCTTCCATTTATCGACAGAATGGGTCTTGTTTTCCTGCTTATTGTTATAATTGCAGTCTTTATTAGTTTATATGATAACAAACAGAAAAACGATCCGAAGGCTGTAGATCTTCATAAAGGACTTTTCTACACCGATAATATCTTTAACATAGCATCAATAGGTATTTTAATCATAACAGCAGTTTTATACATTCTTTTTTGGTAATACAGTGATATGGAAGCAACTAATCAGCGTCGTATGGGCACCGCACCGGTGTTTTTTACTGCAATATCTACCATTCTGGGTGCGATATTATTTTTACGTTTTGGCTGGGCCACAGGTACTCTGGGTTTTTGGGGTGTTATTTTGCTTATCGCGGTAGGTCACATGGTGACCTTACCCACTGCGCTGAGTATTTCCGAGATAGCCACTAATAAACGTGTTGAAGGGGGAGGGGAGTACTTTATTATCTCCCGGTCGTTTGGCCTGAATATCGGCGCTACCATTGGTATTGCGCTATATCTTTCTCAAGCCATCAGTGTTGCATTTTATGTGATAGCCTTTACGGAAGCTTTTGCTCCTTTGTTTGATTGGGCTCAGCAGACTTATGGTTGGAATTTACCTCGTCAGGTCGTAAGCCTCCCGGCAATGGCTATTTTGAGTATTCTTATCCTGAAGAAAGGTGCAGGATTGGGTGTTAAGATGCTCTATTATGTTGTGGGGATTCTTGCACTTTCTCTGGTGCTGTTTTTTGTCGGAAAAACAGATTATGCCGCAACGTCGAATGTCAACATCTTTAGTCAAAGCATTCGCAACGGGAACATGTTCTTTATTGTTTTTGCGATATGTTTTCCTGCCTTTACCGGAATTACTGCCGGGGTGGGGCTTTCCGGCGACCTGAAAAATCCCGGTCGCTCCATACCTCTGGGCACTACACTGGCAACTGTTGTGGGGATGGTTCTTTATCTGTTTATATCCTGGAAACTGGCGATCTCCGCAAGCCCGGAAGATCTTATTAATGACCAGCTTGTCATGAGTAAAATAGCCCTGGGCGGTTTTATTATCATCCCTCTCGGTCTGGCAGCCTCAACTATCTCTTCGGCTCTGGGATCTGTTATGGTGGCTCCCCGGACTTTACAGGCGTTAGCAAAGGATAACTCTCTGCCCATTAGCTCCGTTAACCGGTTTATGGCAAAAGGAAAAGGTGATACTAATGAACCTTACAATGCATCACTATTTACGATTATCATTGCAATTGTGTTTGTGGCCATTGGAAATGTGAATGCTGTTGCTGAAGTTATCTCAATGTTCTTTATGATAACATACGGCTCTTTAAATCTAATCTCCTTCCTGAATCATTTTGGAGCAAACCCAAGCTATCGCCCTTCATTTCGAAGCCGCTGGTGGCTGTCTCTTATGGGTTTTGTCCTGAGTATTTATATGATGTTTAGAATTAATACCGTTTATGCTTTATTGGCAATGGTGTTGATGGTTCTCGTGTACCTTGTGGTATCAAGTCAACATAAAGATCGAAAGGGGATGGTTGCACTATTTCGTGGAGTTGTTTTTCAGATTAACAGACGATTACAGCTTTATCTGCAGGGCGAGAGTGAACGGGGAGAAAATGAGACCTGGCGTCCTGCTGCTGTATGTGTAAGTCTTGATTCCATGCATCGTGATAATGCTCTGAATCTGATGTCATGGATAAGTGTTAAATACGGTTTTAGTACATATATTCATCTTATATTGGGCTACTTCAGCCGTAAAACTAAAGAGCAGGCTGCGGATATACAACGTGTTCTGCTGGATCGTTCCAAGTCCCGAAAAGGTCAAATTTATATCGATACCCTAATATCTCCCTCTTATACTTCCGCAATAGCTCAGGTGATTCAACTACCTGCGGTGACAGGAAAAGAGAATAATATGGTGGTTTTTGATTTTGATAAAAATAACCCGGTACAATTAAAACAGATAACAGATAACTTCAGCCTTGTGGCTGCCGCCGATTGTGATGTATGTGTGCTGGGATGTGCTCAGGTTAATGTTCCAAAGAAAAAACGAAGGGATATCCATATCTGGATACAGAAAAGTGATCCGGAAAATGCTAACCTGATGATTCTTCTTGGATATGTAATATCTGCGCATCCATACTGGAAAAAATGTAATATCTCAATTTATGATGTCTGCGATCCTGCCACCATAGATGAAGAACGAGAATATCTTGAGAAACTTCTCAAAAGTGGACGTCTGCCAATTACTGCACGAAATATAAAGGTTATTGAGAAAGACCCTGAAAAGAATATCCGCACAGTAATGGCCAAGAATTCAAAGGATGCAGATCTTACCATAATGGGATTTCGTTCAGAGCAGATAAAACATGAAGTCGAGGAAACATTCCTGGGGTTTGATGGTGTTGGTGAATTACTTTTTGTGAATTCCCGATCAGCAAAAACTATTGAATAGTGTGACAATTATACTGTTACGCAAGTATGGAAATGTGATTTTCTTTATGCTATAATTACTGTGAATGTTTTTTTAGCATAAATGTTATCGGGGAAATGGATAGTAAAATTAGTATAGCAGGGAACTTTTGCATCTGTTAAAGTGTCTTTAATATTGAACCAAGTGGTTTTATACTTGTTTATTGTTTAGAAACGTTATAAATTAGCCGCTGGTAAAAAGTGTATGAAATTAATAAAATCCATATTGGCAATGTTCCTGGCAGCATTCATTTTGCTGGCCAGTTCTGGGTTTACTGTGTATGAGCATCACTGCTCCTGGACCAATACAACAGATATATCCTACATTGTGGATTTTACTGACTGTAGCCATAATATTGATATTACTGCTGAAGAGGAAACGAGTCATAACCATAACTGTTGCTCTCATAGCACTGAAACAGTGGAGTTAGAACCAATCTCTTGTTATGTTATTCCTACTGATGGTAGCACTACCCCCTGTTGCAATACGGAGGCTCATTTTTACAAACTCATTGAAAACTTTGAGGTTCAGCCTGTTCATGAATTGATTGAACTTCAGTTTATACCTATTTTACTTGCTGTTATTAATTCTCCTGTGGCTAATCTTCTGCCCGGCAAATTTCAGCAACAAATCCTTTTCGATACAGGACCACCATTACTTTATGGTGTCGCTTTACTTCGTTTCATTCAACAATACAAGTATCACATATAATTTTATTGCATTTGTTTTTAGCGCTATTGTCGCTATATAAACTTATTGTGTAATAATTAATTATATATGATGAAAAAATGTGTTACAGGAATTGTTATCCTGGTAATGATAATAACGGGTAGTGTTGTTAAGGCACAAACCCTGAGTGGCACTGTTTATGAAAAAAAGGCCGAAGAGAATGACCCTATTCCGGGTGTAAATGTATATTGGTCTGGTACAACTACTGGTGTTGTTACAGACGCCAATGGATATTTTTCCTTATCCCGAAATGACAATGATCTCCAATCACTGGTAATCAGTTTTGTTGGTTTTGCCAATGATACCGTAAAAATCTCAGCCATTGACGATGACATAGAGATTCTATTGTCGAAGAATATTGAGTTGCAGTCTGTGGAAATTGTTTCGCGTGAAGCAGGAACAACAATAAGTCGTTTTAATCCCCTTACGGTACAGAATATCTCCGGTGCTGAGCTTCATAAAGCAGCGTGCTGCAATCTTGGAGAGAGCTTCGAGACCAACGCCTCGGTGGATGTTCATTATAGTGATGCCGTTACGGGAGCAAAACAGATTCAGTTGCTTGGCCTGGCGGGAATATACAGCCAGATGATGACCGAGAACATCCCCAATATGTACGGACTTGCCACTCTTTATGGCCTGGGGTATATACCCGGAAGCTGGATGGAGTCCATTCAGGTTAGTAAAGGCGCCGCTTCTGTGCTTGATGGATACTCCTCGGTGACCGGTCAGATAAATACAAACACCAAGAACCCTGCAACGGGAGATATTCTGTTTTTTAATGCTTTAGTGAATGATAAAGGTAAACATGAAACAAACCTTACAAGCTCACTGAAGTTTAATGATCGTTGGAGTACAGGTGTTTTTCTGCATGCCGAGAACAGCCCCATAGCGCTCGATAATAATGGAGATGGTTTCGTTGATATGCCAACCATAAGGCAGTATAATGTTATGAACCGTTGGAAATATTTCGGACGTAATGGCTTTATGGCTCAAGCCGGAATAAAATATATTGATGAGGTTCGCCGGGGTGGGCAGATTGCCGCTGTAGAGAATGATGACACAATGCTCGACCCATATGGAATAGGTATAGATACTCGACGTGTGGAAGCTTTTTATAAAATGGGTTATGAAGTGCCCACAAACCCAAATCTAAACATGGCTTTTAAAACTACTGCCTCATGGCACGAGCAAAAGTCTTATTTTGGTCGTAACACCTACGATGCTGTTGAGAAAAGCTTTTATTCAAACTACATTTTTCAAAATGTTTTTAGCGATAATCATAAGTATGCCCTGGGAGCTAGTTTTATGTATGATGATTATACAGAGGAATTTAATGATAGTCTGTTCCTCAAAACAGAGGTTGTTCCAGGCGCTTTCTTTCAATATACTTTTCATAAGGAAAGATTCCCCATCGTGATTGCCGGTATTCGTGCCGACCATCATAATATGTATGGAGTTTTCTATACTCCCCGTCTTCACGTACGTCACTCATTTGATGATCGCAATATACTGCGTGCTTCTGCCGGAAAAGGATATAGAACTGCAAATGTTTTTGCAGAGAACAGCTATCTTTTTGCCAGTAGTAGGGCCATAAGGGTTCTTGAGGAGTTACAGATGGAAGAAGCCTGGAATTACGGATTAAACTACACCCGTTATCATCAAATCAATGACCGGGAGGTGGTTGTAAATGTGGAGTTATACCGTTCAAGTTTTATTAATCAGGTAATTGTGGATATGGATAGCGACCTACATTCAGTTAATATCTATAATCTTGATGGCCAATCGTATTCAAATGTATTTCAAATAGAAGGTCGTTATGAGCTTATCAAAGGAATGGATATGCTTTTGGCTTATCGATGGCAGGATGTGAAGTTGACTATTAATGAGGAGTTAGCTCAGAAGCCTTTGTCAACACGTTACAAGGCTTTATTCAATGTTTCTTATGCTACAAATTTAAAGAAATGGCAGTTTGATTATACCGCTATTCTCAATGGTGACCAGCGTTTACCTAATACTATTAACAATCCTGAGCAATATCAACGTCCTGATATGGCTCCTGCTTATATGGTGATGAATGCTCAAATAACAAAGTATTTCAGATACTGGAATATATATCTGGGCGTGGAAAATCTTACTGGTTACACTCAGGATAATCCTATCATTGCCGCCAATGACCCTTATAGCGAGTACTTCGATGCCTCTATGGTTTGGGGGCCGCTGGTAGGGCGAAAATTTTATCTCGGAATAAGAATAAATCCATTTTATTAAACTCAAAAATTATAATTATGAAAACAATGATGAAAATTTCTGCTGCCGTTTTTGCTATGATGTTCTTACTAACACTGGCACCACAGGCTTTTGCAGATGTAAAGAAAACAGAAACTGTTAAGATTAGTGCTAAAGTTGATTGTAATGGCTGCAAAACAAAAATCGAACATCACATGGCCTTTGAAAAAGGTGTGAAAAGTGTTGTCGCAGACATAGAATCAAAGATAGTCACGATTGAATATGATCCTAAAAAAACGACTCCCGAGAACCTGGCTTCGGAAATTACAAAGCTTGGTTATGATGGAAAAGTAAAAACAAGTGATTGCAAAGATCCTAAAAGCGATTGTGAGACTACATGTAATGATAAAAAAGTAGAGACAGCAACTAAGTCTAATTGTGAAACATCATGTAAAGGTGAATCCAAGGATCCTAATTGTTGCGATAAAAAGTAATAGTTTTCTATTTGTTATAAGAGAGCCGGAAATTTATTTTCGGCTCTCTTATTATATAAAATAATTCCGGAAACCTGTGAAAATTGTAACCTTTGGAGTAACTTTGCTTTCAGTAGTAAACTATTTCATCCCTCTTGTCGTTGTTGATAATAACGAAGGTTGAAAATCACTCAGAATAAAATGTATAAAATCATTACATACATTGTTATATGCATGCTTTTTAATATGTTGGGGCATGTGTCTTCGGCGCAGAGTGTGGCTGTGGTGCTTTCCGGTGGAGGGGCAAAAGGCCTTGCTCATATTGGTGTATTAAAAGCTTTGGAAGAGAATAATATTCCAATCGATTATATCGCAGGTACTTCTATGGGCGCCATTGTAGGCGGAATGTATGCCTCTGGAATGTCCATCGATGAGATGATATCCCTATTTCAATCAGCAGAATTTTCTACCTGGCTTTCCGGAGAAATAGAGGAAGAGTATCAGTTTTTTTATAAGGAAGAAGATCCTGATGCTGAGTGGATTAATATTAAGTTTGATTCCGATTCTATCTTTTCGGTTCAGATCGTGCCTACAAATATTATCTCACCATACCAGATGGACTTTGCTTTTTTAAAGTATTTTGCTCAGCCTGGAGCGGCTTGTGGCTATGACTTCGATAATTTAATGGTTCCATTCCGATGTGTGGCATCAGATATCGAAACCAACAGAGCTTATATATGTCGGTCCGGTGATGTGGGAACATCGATCCGAGCTTCAATGTCTTTCCCGTTTTATTTTAAACCTGTTACAATTAACGGTGTCGTGATGCTGGATGGCGGGATGTATAATAATTTTCCTGTGAATATCGCAATAGAGGATTTTCAACCCGACGTGATTATCGGGTCAATAGTATCTGGAAACTACGGAAAACCAACCTCCGACGACATGGTGTCAATTTTGCAATCGATTTTTATGACCAATACAAACTACACCATTCCCGATTCTTTAGGTTTTACTATTGAACCTGATGTGAGGTTTTTGGAATTATTGGATTTTACAAAAACATCCGCAATAATCGATAGTGGATACTCGGCCGCTAAACGAAAGCTATTACCAATAAAGGAAAGAATTGAACGAGAGGTGACTCCTGCAGAGGTATCGTTGCAGAGGAGTATCTTTAAAAATAAATTCCCTCCTTTACTGTTTCAAAATATTAATCCTATCGGACTGCGTCCCCAGCAGGCTGAATATGTCAGCCTTTTGCTTAAGCAGGAGTCTGATGTCCTCACGATAGACGAGTTGAAACCTAACTATTTCCGCCTTATTGCTGATGATAAAATCGATGCCGTTTATCCCAGAGGTAAATTTAATCCCGGGACAGGTTTTTTCGATATATTTCTGGATATTACCCCGGCAAAAGATTTTGCTATTTCCTTCGGTGGAAATATCTCGTCATCCGCTGCTACTCAGGCTTTTGTGGGTTTTAGATATAAGCTGTTAAATAACTATTCCTGGACTTTTATTGGAAACGCATACGTGGGAAGATTCTATAATAGTTTTATGATGAAGGCACGAATAGAATACCCTTCTGAACCACCGTTTTATGCTGAATTGGGCGGAGCCTTAAATAGAAAAGACTTTTTTACCACATCACGTTATTTTGTTGGTGATGAATCACCTAGTTTCCTTGTTCAAAATGATAACTATGTGCGTTTTACTTTCGGCGTTCCTGTTTCAAATAATAGTAAAATGTCAATAGATGTTGTGGGTACCGATATCATAGATTCATATTATCATACTAACGCATTTACTCGCAAGGATACCAGTGATGTGACCGACTTTAGCAACTTCTCTTTCGGAATGATTCTGGAAAAGAATACGTTAAATCAGAAAGCATTCCCCAGCGAAGGGGAGTATTTTATGGCATCTTTGCGATATGTATCAGGAGTGGAAAAATATTCTGCGGGCTCTACCTCTTTATTTCCAACGGAGTTTTCCGATAAGCATAGATGGATACAGTTACACTTAAAATATGAACGATATTTCGATGCTATACGCAAGGTTACGTTCGGAGTTTATAGTGAAGGAATGATATCTAACAGAGGACTTTTTGGAAACTATATGTCTTCGAAAGTTCAGGCTCCGGCTTTCCGGCCTGTGCCGCAGAGTGAAATACTCTTTATTCCGGAATATAATGCCTTTAACTGGATGGGGGTAGGCGCAAGAGCCGATATACCAATATATGGACCATTGGATTTTAGAGCTGATCTATTTGCTTTTCTTCCTTATGAGGAGATTGTTGAGTATGAAGATCAGGTTCCAGCATTTTCTGATCTAATACCAAATCAGTATTTTGGAGGAGCAGCATCTCTGATTCTTGACAATGCCTTTTTGCCAGCTAGTATATCTGTCTCCTACTACGCCGGAACAGAGCAACCTCTTCAAATACTGTTTAATCTGGGATACCTTATTTTTAATAAACCCAGCCTATATTGATATTCGCATTTTTATTTTCATAATATCTTATTATTGCTATTTTTGCACTCCTACATAAATATGTAATATTAAAAATTAATAGAAACGATCAGAATCAAATCCCGCAAGGGAAGAGAACACTTATCTGTCAAACTAACAGAGTTTAATAATGGAAGAAAAAAATCTGCAACCTGAAGAATTAAAAAATGAAATACTTCAGGAGGAAACTAAATCTGAAACAACAGAGAATAAGGCAGCTGCTGAGGAAGAAACATCAGAAGTCAAAGAAGATACTACTGAAGAGAGTGAGCCTGATGGCAAAGACGAGGAGAAAGAACTTCCGGAGGTGGAGGAAATAGCAGAAGATACTACTGAAGAGAGTGAGCCTGATGGCAAAGACGAGGAGAAAGAACTCCCGGAGGTGGAGGAAATAGCAGAAGATACTACTGAAGAGAGTGAGGATGATGCCAAGAATGAGGAGAAAGAACTCACGAAAACTGAAGAAGTAAAAGAGGCTGAAAAGGTAGAGGTTTCTGACGATTATTACAGTAAGTATTCTCGTGAACAGTTGGTGGAAGAGCTGGAATTGCTTGTTCAGGCGGATGATATCAACACGGTGAAAACAAAGGTTGGGTTGGTAAAAATGGCTTATCTGAAACTAACCCGTGAAGAAGCAGAGGAAGAGACTGAGACGAAAGCAGAAGAAGGAGAAGGAGAAGTTTCTGATAAAGATACGGCAAATTCTGTCGTTGAGGAAACTGTTTCTGAGGTTCAAAACCCATCCGAAACGGAAGAGGATACAGTAGCGAACGGCGAGGAAACTGAGGCTGATAAAGAGGCTGAAGAGCCTGTGAGAGATGAGAAAAAAGCTCAGGATATACTGAGAGCACGATATAATACAGCATTCAGAACATATAAGAAAAAAAGAGAACAATATCTTATACAGCTTGAAGAGCAAAAGGTAAAAAACCTGGAAGCCAAGCGCCAGATTTTACAACAACTCAAAGAGGTTATTAACTCGGAAGATCCTTTGAAAAAGAGCTATGATGAGTTTAAAAGCCTTCAGGAGAAATGGCGTGAAATAGGTATGGTTCCTAAATCTGAGGTTAATAACCTGTGGCAAAGCTACCATTTTCATGTTGAAATGTTTTTCGATAAAGTAAAGATTAACAATGAGTTACGTGATCTTGACCTGAAGAAAAACCTGGAAAAAAAGATCCAGCTTTGCGAAAGTGCTGATGAACTACTGCTGGAAACATCCATTATTAAATCTTTCAAGAAGCTCCAGGAGCTTCACCAGGAGTGGAAAGAGACAGGCCCGGTGCCCAGTGACAAGAAAGATGAACTGTGGGATCGTTTTAAGAATATTACCGATAAGATTAACAATCGCCGTCGTGAACACTATACGCAGCTCCGTGAAGAGCAGGATAATAACTATAATGCCAAGCTGGCGCTTTGCGAGCAGGTGGAAGCATTAGTTAGTGTTGAGGTAAAAGGTATTAAAGAGTGGAACACAAAAACCGACAGCATTAATGAATTGCTAAAGATGTGGAAGAGTATTGGCCCCGCTCCAAAAGTGAAAAATGATGAGATCTGGGCTCGTTTTAAGGGTAACCTTGATATTTTCTTTGAAAAGAAAAAAGAGTTCTTTAACAAGCTTAAAGATCAGCAGATAAATAACTATAACCTGAAACTCGACCTGTGCAACCAGGCTGAGAGTATTAAGGATAGTGACGACTGGAAGGAGACTACTCGTGCTCTTATCGATATGCAGAAGAAATGGAAATCCTTAGGCCCGGTGCCAAAGAAATATTCTGATAAAATATGGAAGCGTTTCCGTGCTGCTTGCGATGAATTCTTTAACCGTAAAGAGGAGTTTTTTGGAAATATCCATGAGCATGAAGCTGATAATCTGGCAAAAAAACGTGAGCTTATAGAAAGAGTGAAATCGCAGGAGTTTGGCGACAAGAAAGATGAAAACCTCTCAATACTTAAAGGATTCCAGCGTGAATGGATGAATATTGGTCATGTGCCAATTAAAGAGAAGGACGCTGTTCAGCAGGATTTCCGTAAGGCTATTGATGAGAAACTGGAGAAGTTGCAAATTAATGAGATGGAAATCAACACCATGAACTTTAAAAGTCGTGTTGAGAACATGAAAGAGAGCGGTGATGCAAATCGTGCATTGTACCGTGAACGTATGCAACTCTCTAATAAAGTTACAAAGCTAAACGATGATATCAACCTTTGGGAGAATAATATTGGTTTCCTGGCGGAATCCAAGAATGCTAATCTGCTGAAGCATGAGTTTGAAAAGAAAATTCAACGTGCAAAGCAGGATGTGGCTTTACTAAATGCCAAGCTGAACTACTTGAATGAACAGATGTAAAAATTAGATAATAACATTGGTTTGTGACGCACAATATTTTTGCTCTATTTACGTCATATAAATAGAGCATTCCTGAGCATAGGAAATTTCGTTAATTTTGACGGTCATTAGAAAATACCGGTTCATGAAGAGAATTATTATTGCTGCCTTTTGTATCATTTTTACTCTGCCACTTACCGCGCAGATTTTTAGTGTGGACACAATCCGTGAATGTCATGTGGACAGTCTTTTACTGGACGCCAATAGTGGTTTCGACAGCTATTTATGGAATACGGGAGAGACTACTGCGCAAATTTATGTGAAGCGAACCGGTGACTACAAAGTTACTGCTATGTTGGGCGGTGATATCATTACCGATTCACTCTATGTGAATATAATACGAGCATCCATCGTCGAAAATGATACGATTATTTGCTATGGAGAAACCTTAACACTCTCTATGGAAAACATTGAACCTGAGTGCCTTAGGGCGTCTTACCCTGTGGATACTGATGGCACAGATGTTTCCGGAAATGGACATCATGGTTTGCCTGTGGAAGTAGTCCCTTTCTCAAATCGTTATGATGAAAGTAATATGGCTGGTTTTTTTAACCCTACGTCCAATAGTCGTATCATGATTCCGCAGGCTGACGATCTGGAGCTAACCGACAACTTCACCATTAGTGCGTGGATTTCCCCGGGCGAAGGCTGGGGAGCTAATGCCTCAGATGGTGAATACTATATCATCAATAAATGGAGAACAATACTTCCTTATGAATCAGCGTATATCCTCGGTATTAAAGATGACGGAACACTCTTTTTTCGTACAACGGATGGAGTATCTACCTCAGAACTTAATAGTAGTCAGCCGCTTTTGGTAGACAGGTGGTGTCATGCTGTTGTGGTTATGGAGAATGGCGACCTAACAATGTACCTTGGTGATGTGACAGGTATAGATGTTGAAACTGCAATTGAGGACGCTGTGACCCCGGGGATAACACCTACTGACATTTATATCGGCGCCGCCGTGATTACCAATGATCACAACTATAAGGGCGCCATTGATGATGTGCGTTTGTATAGTTGTGCTCTGGCCGCCAATGAGGTGGAAGTCCTTAATCGTGTTAATATGACGTATGACATGACTTTTGAGTGGTCTGACGGGAGTGCTGATACTCTTCTTGAGGTATCACCACAGGAAGCTACCTGGTTTTATGTTGATATTGATGATGGTGTAAACCACTGTATAGACAGTGTTTATATTGATGTATATCCTGAAATCACCATCGAGTTGGAACAGATAGGTAAAGGATGCCCCGGCACCAGTGTTGGAGCGCTACATGCAGCTGTGGGCGGCGGCATAAGGTTTCAGGATACCGTTCCCGGACAACCACGGTCGCCATATAATTACACCTGGACACCCCTGGTATTTAATTATGATAGTATTGCACTTCGCCTGGCAGAGGGAGAGTATACCATCAATATTGTTGATAGTGTTGGATGTTTTGCAAAGGCTACCGCTACAATAGAGACCTATGAGGCTCCGGGTGTGGAAGCTGAAGCTGACCCCGAGTCAATATACTCGCAAAACCCTAAAGTTAAATTCTCTGCCACCAGCGATAATGCATTGACATACTTTTGGGATTTTGGTGATACTACGTACTCTAATGAGCAAAATCCCGAGCATCTGTATGATAAGCTCACCAGAGAAACAACAGCCTATCAGGCATGGGTTTTTGTTGAAGATGCAAATGGTTGCCCCGACTCCACAAGCATCACTCTTGATGTGAAAGAGGCCGAGCTATTGATACCTGATATCTTTACACCTAACCAGGATGGCGTTAATGATTTCTTTGAGGCTCAGATAGTGGGTGATGAAGGAAAGGCAATAACGGATATATATCAAAGTAGTGTTATGGTGGTGTATAACCGACTGGGGCAAAAGGTGTATGAGAATAATGCATATACCGGACAACCGGGCAGCTCATGGGATGGTGGCAATCACAAAGATGGTACATATTTCTATATCCTGCGGTGCGAGGGGTTCTTTAAAGAGGATATTTATCGTGGAGTAATCCATATACTTAAAAACCCGCCTAAAGACAATTAGCAGACGATCTTCGAAGAGTTGTTTTACTGGAGTATGCTAGTATCCGGGATGCCCGCATCAAACAAAAAACCAACCTAAGAGTATCATCGACTACTTATTGCTCCTGAACACCCAGGCAAAATGCCTGAACCATATAATTGATAAGTTTTCCAATCAGCAGATTCTCCATTCCGTCACTTCTTTTATAAACTGCTTCGGTGATGTGCAAATAACAGACCCGCCGTTCTTTACCGCAGTTATACAGATAGTTGAGTGATTCATCCGATGTAATTCCAACTGAACTCCAGGCACTGCTGAGCAAGTTTTCAAGGCTGTCCACATCCAACTCCACCCCAAACCTGTCCGTTTTTACAAAATTAATAGCCCGCCGCTTTGCTTGTTCCCAGCTCTCTTTTCTTCGCAAAAAGATATCCTCAAAAAAGATGGGTAGGAAATCAGGATTTTTAATTAGCTCATCTAGGATCAACTCATTGTTATAGGCACGGTGCAGTCCCAAAAGCGCATATTTTTTTAAATAGCCGGCATCATAAGCATACCTGAATCCATTTCCGCTATGCCTTCCTTCGGTGGGACGAAAATCCGCGTGGGCATCTAAATTTATAGTGTTTACTGATTCATTGCATGCCAAATAACAGCCTTTTAAGATGGGGAAAACATTGTTGTGCCCACCTCCAATAACGATTGGAATTTTTCCTGCCTCAACGATTTTTTGAATAACAGGAAACACCATTTCATCCAGTTCTTCAGTTAACTTCCGCAATGTTTCAATATCGGCGTTCTGACTCTCCTCCATTAATCCGCCGGTACGGATTTTTCCCAGCAACAGAAACTGATTCCCATTAAAAATTTTGGAGTTATGAATATTTACAAGGCTTTTTATGAACGACCTAAATGCCGACGCCGCTCCAGCTATTCCATGATTTGCCCGGATGCCAATATCTTCGGCAATCCCTAGAATGACAAATTTCCCGTGAAAGCTACTCAGATCTCCGTCTGACGAAACCTGCAAAGTCTGTCCAAGCTTTTCCTCTCCTTCACGATAGTCAATCAGTGAAGTGATATATTCTTTTTTGTAAAATTGAATTAATGAATGCATAGCTATAGATTAGTAAGTCTTTATTAAAACAAAGATAGGTTATTCTTTTGATAACAAGCCCCCATTACTGTAAATGGCACGGATTCGACATCCGTGCCATATTGCACATTACATCAAATGTTTAATGATAATACAGCCTTTTTTATTTCAACGTTTTGAGGTTTTACCGCTCGTTCGAAAGTCAAAATTTACGTAATCTCAAACACAAGAAAAAGATAAGGGGAAATGAAACCCGGCTTTATTTTTAATATCTATACAAAGCATTGATTCTTGAATTCGGATTTGGCATTTCTTCCTTATCCAATAAATACACATCGCCGCCATTTATAAATGTTTTTACCGCTGCAACGTTCATCAATGATATTGTGCTGTCATTTTCTTCACTTTGGGTAACAATTATAGAGTTACTCTCTTCTTTATAATTGCCAAAAATATCTGACATATTTTCGCAAAATATGGCGTCAATTTTTCCATTAATAGCTGCTGGTACAATTTTATCTATTCCGATGGCTGTTTTGCCTGTACCTTGCTCATTTAGGAAAAGTGCTATTTTATCCTTTCTTTTCTGATCGAACACAGGAGCCATCATTTCCCAGGCCAACTCATGAGCCTCATAAATATTTGTATCGCCAAAATCGACTTTTAAGTTTCTCTCCATTAAATGTTGATAACTATTTACCTCTTTATAGACAGCAAAAAGAGCGTCTTGAGCAGCAATAAGCATAGGCATATTCTCTTCTCTAAAAAGCGGAGCAAGGCCATCATTTATTGCCCTTAAATACTTTTTGATTTCATTCTTCCTTTTTCCAGTAGCTGCTTCCTGACCATGATACATAACCTGCCCTGTTCCTGCTTGTCCCGTTCTAAACTGCAGGTTTTTTTGTTCATAATCAAAGCCTACGCGATCTTGTTTCGTTTCAGGTATAAGGTCGTCAATACTGATTTCAGTGAAGCTGTGTTTGGTGCATTCATATAATTTTACATTACTTCTTTCAAGCATCAATAGAAAGAATTCTCCATCCCCAACAAACATTGGCATCAATGGCTTTAAATAGAAGGAATTAGATACGTAGTTAAACCCCTTGAAGTATATGGGAAGGCTGTATGTTTTTGAAAAACCTTCGGCAATAAAAATTGCGAGGCCATCAGATTGTTCTCGCCAAAAAGAAGAATCATCGATTAATTTCTGAACAGGTGCCGTCATTTTATTAACAGCATCGGCGTGAAGTCCTTTTTTTGCCAACTTGTTTTTAACCTCTTTTAATTGGTTTTTTAGCGATAGTGCATCTTCTTGCTGCAAGACCTTTTTACCAGCCCTATGCGTCGGAATAAAAATTGAAATGCAATTTTGATGTTTTTCATCGTGTAATTCAGTAATTTCTTTTTTAGATATTAATGTCATAATTTCTTTATTTACGATTAATAATATCAAATAATTCTACATTTGTATCACAACAATGCTTTCAAAACATCTATTGTGCTAATTATTTGTGTTTGTTCAAAGGTAATCAATTATTAACAATTTACATAATAGATTGTCGGTTAATTTTTTTTGATACAATCAGCTTTTCAACAGACATAGGTGTTTCAGATCTCCTACTCATATATATTATTGCTATTTTTGTCATCTTTCGACCGTGGCTTCCATTTTACTATAGATTTTACTGTATCTTTAATTAAAAATTAATAAAATGATACTTACGAATATTTTTTTAGAGACAGATTTTTTTACCTATTTTCTGCTTCCGTTTCTTATTTTTATATCAAGAATATTGGACGTAAGCGTAGGTACAGTGCGTATTGTAATGGTTGCCAAAGGGGAAAAGCTCTGGGCGCCACTGCTTGGTTTTTTCGAGGTTTTTATTTGGTTGCTGGCTATTTCGCGCATAATGGCAAATTTGGATAACTGGACGTGTTACTTTGCCTATGCAGCCGGGTTTGCCGCCGGAAATTACATCGGATTAATTATTGAGGAAAGGCTGGCTATGGGCATTGTAAAAATCCAGTTTATAGTACATAGAAGTGCCACTGAAATGATCCAAAATCTTAAAAATGCCGGTTATGGAATCGTTCGCCACGATGCCATAGGAGGCAGGGAAGATGTACATATTATTTATAGTATAATCAACCGGAATGAAGTTCATAAGGTGGAAAGTATTGTTAAAACCACTAATCCCAAAGCTTTCTATTCTATTGAAGATGTAAAATCGGTGAGACACGGGATTTTTCCAGAAAAATCAAGGACAAGAAAAGAGACAAAGGATAAATAAAATGGGTGGTGATAGAAAACGTTTTTTTAGAAACGATACTTATATCTTACACTCTAATCCATAATCTCACAGGGGAATTATTTTTTTACTTTACACATGGTGGAGTTTGTTTGTTTTTCAACTTCAAAGATGTTGAATATCAATGAGATAGTCTGCATTGCTCCTCCATTTTTTTGTTTTAATGAATAATTCACGCTAAATTTGGTGCATCAACAATTATCAAATTTTAAACAGAATTAGAATCGAATCATTATGAGCGAACAAAACACTACTATCAGGGGGGAAGATCGTTTTCCCTGGTTTATTATGATTTTGTCAGAGACACTATTCTGAAATGAAAATGACGGTTTTAGCACAACTGTAGGCATGGCAAATAATTGGCTCGCTCATTTTAAATCTGTTTGAATGTTTAAAACCAGAAACAGTACCAAAAGTTGGAGTTAACAGTTTTGCTAAAAGAGTTTCTTTGTTGTTTAAAAAAGTTGGCCACAATAAAATGGAGATTGTTTATACATTAAATTAAGAAGTATGTTTGAAATTGTACTTGTTACTTTCCTTGCACTGTTGCCTATCTCCAATCCTTTTAGTACGATACCTCTGTATCTGTCGCTAACCGCAGGACACTCTGCTAAGTGGTCGCGGAAACAAGCTTTTAAGGCGGCTATTTACATGGCAGGTATCCTGCTTGTCTTTCTTTGGGGCGGTGCCTTAATTATAGATTTCTTCGGGATTTCGATACCAGCAATTCGTGTTGCCGGTGGCATGATCATTATGCGGGTGGGTTTTAAAATGCTCAATCCAAAAGATACTGATGATATTTCGGAAGAGGCTAAACAAGAATCAAGAACGAAAAAAGATATTGCCTTCACACCTTTGGCAATGCCCTCTTTAAGTGGCCCCGGTTCTATTTCTGTGGTTATCAGTATGGCTGCCTCGTCGGATGATATCCTGAGTTATCTTGCAATATCCATTGGTATCCTCGCTGTTGTTCTTGTAGCTTGGCTCTCTATGCGCGGCGCTCCATTGATCTCCCGATTTTTAGGGATTACTGGACTTGATGCGCTCACAAGAATTATGGGATTTCTCCTTATCTGTATTGCTTTCCAGTTTGTATTCGATGGACTTGGCGGATACCTCAGTAGTGAACGCTTTTTACAACCCATCATCGAAAATTTAAAGTTGATGTTAAACCAATAGGGCAATCACATTACATTCTAATATACTGAAATTTCTCAGGCTTGCCCTAAAAAATTTTACTCATTGCCGGTCTTCCAAAGCTCTCCTTTGCAAGTCAAATTTCAAGTAGCCTTAACAAGCTTGTTACAGAATGCTTCATGGAGGTTCCGTCCATCGTTATAAAAAATAAAAGAGACATATGGGGTGAAATTTATCTATCTTATAAAAAGCCTTACTATCTTTGTGGCTTAAATATAATCTCCATGTCAAACGCAAAGAACAATAAAGCCCTTTTAGAATTCAGTGATGTCGTCAATGCTCAATCGGTATTAAAAAACGTCGTAAAGCTTACACCACTCGAGCGCAGTAAATCTTTTTCCACCATGTCGGAGGCCGATGTTTACCTGAAACTGGAGAATCTTCAGACTACCGGTTCCTTCAAGGTTCGGGGTGCTTATTACAAAATCAAGAACCTTAACCCCGAAGAAGTTTCCAAGGGCGTACTTTGTGCTTCTGCAGGTAATCATGCCCAGGGTGTTGCTTATGCAGCTTCCAGCCTGGGTGTAAAAAGTACGGTGTTTATGCCTGTATTTGCCCCTCCATTGAAGGTTATCGCTACGCGGGCTTACGGTGCTACCGTGATACTCACCGGCGACACTTTCGATGACGCATGTAATGCTGCTCTTGAATTTGGTGAGAAAACGGGTGCCACTTTTGTTCATCCGTTTGACGATCCCTATATTATTGCAGGACAAGGCACCATTGGTCTTGAGGTTTTTGAACAGCTTCGTGAAGTGGAAGATGTGCTTGTCCCCATTGGCGGAGGTGGATTGATTGCCGGTGTTGCCATCGCTTTGAAACAACTCAATCCACGCATCCGTGTGATTGGTGTAGAAGCTGCTGGTGCACAATCCATGAAAATCTCCATGGAAAAAGGGGCGCCGACTACTCTAAACTCGGCCAATACCATTGCAGATGGTATTGCTGTTAAATCTCCTGGTAATCTCACTTTTGATATAACCCGCAAATTGGTAGACGATTTGGTAGTAGTAAATGATGCTGAAATTGCCAGAACGGCCTATATATTATTGCAACGCGCCAAAATCCTTGTCGAACCAGCCGGGGTTGCCGCAGTGGCAGCCGTGCTTTATCAGAAAACCAACACAAAAGGCCGAAAGGTTGTCCCGATTATTAGCGGGGGAAATGCCAATATGTCCATACTCGAACAAATCCTTGATAAGGGTGTGATGGATGAAGGCTTGCGTGCCCGTATCAAGGTACTCATCCCTGACCAGGCAGGGAAACTAAAAGAGATCATCAATATTCTGGATAAAATGAAGGCGAGCATTCACGATATCGCTCACGAACGTTCTACCACAAGTGTACCAGTGGGGCACGTCAATGTAACTATTACTTTCAACCTACAGGATACTACTCAATTATCAATGGTATGCAATGAGCTTGAAACACGGGGAATGCAATACGAGGTGCTCAGATAAGTAGGTGCCTGTAAAATGGCTAAAAAAATGCAAGTTCACTAATGATGTTTTGGAAAAACCATATTCCTGCTTTAACCTGGCTGCGGACATATAATTTTAGGTTTTTAGGGAAAGATGCTCTTGCAGGCATAACACTGGCAGCATATGCCATACCTGTTTCGTTGGCTTATGCATCACTTGCCGGATTACCCCCACAATACGGTATATACGGCTACCTTCTGGGAGGTGTTTTTTACGCATTGATAGGAAGCAGCCGACAGCTTGCCATTGGTCCTACTTCGGCAATATCGTTGCTTATAGGAGTTACTATTTCAGGCATGGCTCAAGGTGATCCTCAGCGGTGGGCCGATATCGCTTCGTTTACAGCACTAGTATTTGCCGGCATGAGCTTGTTAGCTTATTTTTTGCGTTTGAGCGGCATAATTAATTTTATCAGTGACACCGTGATGCTGGGGTTTAAAGCCGGGGCGGCACTTGCCATAACCACAACCCAGTTGCCAAAATTATTTGGCGTTGCGGGTGGTGGCAGTAGTTTTTTTACTCGCCTGGTTGTCCTTGTTCAGCAATGGCCGGAATATAATTACTATGTGCTTGGTTTTGGCGTTATCATTCTGGTATTACTTTTTCTTGGAGATAGATTTTTTCCAGGAAGACCCATAGCCATTCTTTTGGTAATAGCTTCTATACTTGTTGTTTCGTTTACTCCTATGGGAGATTTTGGCTTTAGTACAGTGGGCTTGATTCCTGATGGCTTACCCCAATTTCATGTGCCCACCTTATATGCTGGGGATATTGATGAGATATTTACGCTTGCTTTTGCCTGCTTTTTGCTGGCTTATATCGAGAGCGTTTCCTCGGCAAAAACAATGGCACAAAAACACGGTTACAAAATTAATCCCCGGCAGGAATTACTTGCCCTAGGCATTGTAAACCTGGCCACGGCATTTGGGCAAAGCTATCCTGTAAGTGGTGGTTTGTCGCAAACAGCCGTGAATGACAAGGCGGGTGCAAAAACACCCATTGCGCTGGTATTTGCCTCAATATTTATTGGAGCTTGCCTGTTGCTGTTTGCCGGTCTGTTAGAAAACCTGCCAAATGTGGTGCTGGCATGCATTGTTATTGTGGCAGTGAAAGGACTCATAGATGTGAAAGAATTTGTTCATTTATGGAAAACCAATAAAATAGAACTTCTTCTTGCTGTAATTGCTGTGATTGGCGTGCTTGTTTTTGGTATCCTTGAAGGGGTTTTGATTGCTGCTATCGTTACTCTAGTGTTAGTAGTAAAGGCCGTTTCGGTTCCTCACGTTGCTACTTTGGGAAGAATTCCGGGCACCCACCGCTATTCCGATGTTGTGCGAAATCCGGACAACGAATTATTCCCTCAGCTCCTTTTATTCAGGGTCGAATCTTCGATATATTATTTTAATGCCGATTATATCGAGAACCATATACTTTCAAAAGTCGATTACACCAGTGCTTCTCTGAAAACAGTTATCTGGGATTTGAATACATCCCCTCATGTTGATCGGGCGGGGGCTAAAATGATTGGCCAACTTTACATGGACTTAAAAGCAAAAGGTATTTTGCTCCGTATTGCCAATGCCCGGGCCGGTGTACGTGATATTCTTCGCAATGAAGAAATAGATCAATTGATTGGTAGAGTCAGTCGAAAGGTGTCGCTTAATGATATTGTGGACGAAGAGCTGAAAAAGTGGATTAATTAATCGCAACAATTACACTCAACCAGTGATCATTTTATATGTTTTACCAGTTAACGCTGATTTTATATATGTTATTCGCATTTTAATCGTCCCATTCCTCACGGATTTCTGCGATTATATTATCATAACGCTCTTGTAATCCCGAAGATATTCTTTGAATTTTTTTATTCAATTTTCTTAGTTCAAGAGCGAGATAGATACTAAATAGACCTGCAAAAAGGAAGTTTAAGCCTGTAAGAATTACAGCACTCAGTCCTGCAAATATCGGATTCCAGATTAGTATGAAAGAGAACAGTGCCCCCAGTATTCCCAAAACCAAAAGTCCCCCCCAATTTTTATTACCATATTTTTTTATATCCATTGCAAAACCGATGGTTGCAATAGAGCGAAAGAGAAATACAAAGCCTATGTATAATGCTAAAGTCGCCTCTGAAAGCGAAGGACTTATTACCAATAAAACACCTACAATAAAAGTGATAATACCAAAAGCCAATGACCAACCCCAATTGTCAAGTTGTTTTCTATTACTAATTGAAAAAATGATTTCTGAAAGTCCACCTAATAAAAATGATAATGCAAATATAATTGATAAGGCTGAAAAAGTAATATCCGGCCTGACAAAAGCGACTATACTAACGATTACAAAAAACACCCCTACAAGAAGTGGGATGTACCATTGCTTTATTGCGTCTTTAATTGATTGTAAAAAAAATGTCCCCATAATATTTATGATTTTATTGGTTAATTATAAATACCGATCTAAACGATAAAAATACTTATATGACAAATATAACCTTAATAATCCACAAACTCATTTTTATTCACAAAAACAATATAGCATACTCGGCAAAACTATTGAGCACCCTGATAATGCAGTTTAATATCAGATAAAGAGGCTGTTATAGTTGTTTTTTTGCACGCATTTCCCGTTAGAATTTGTGAGTCGAATTGTGAAAATGCTGCAACACTCTATATTACAAGGTGTTGTGCGTTTTTTCGTATTTTATGGCAGTTCTTGGTATTCTCACACCCGCCTGTAATTTGAATATTCTGTTGAACAAGCATCAGGTGATTTTATTACGTTTTTTTTATATCTTTACCCATGAAGAAGTTTGTGTGTTTTTGCAATTCAAAAGCGCTCAGATTGGTAATGAAATAAATATTAAAAAAATATAATTATGGACTACACTGAGAATATAACAGGAATAAAAATTAATGTTCAGGCTGCAGATATCAACATAGGAGATGATCTGAGAGATACCTTACGTAAAATTATCACTCGCCTTAGTAGGTTTAATGATCAAATAGAATGGGTCGACATATATTTCGAAGATAAAAAAGAAAAAAGCACTCAACAAAAGCAGGTTAGTATCCGTCTGGGAATCCCGGGCAATGACCCCTTCGCTTCAGAATATGGAGATAATTTCCATGCCCTTTTGAAAAGTGTTGAAGATAAATTGCAAAAGCAATTGGAAAGGCGGTAACTTTTCTGATCGGACATAACCCACTTGCGAACATTCAATTTTTCGTCGTGTGTAATTACTAAAAAATGAGAGAAGTAATAACATTACTGATTGTTGCAATAATATTAATCTCTTGCAATAATGGCGAAAAAGATTCTGTCTCTGTAAAAGATGCCAGGACTGATTATACGCAGTTTGTAAATCCGTTTGTCGGAACAAGTAAGATGGGTCATGTGTTTCCCGGAGCAACGGCTCCTTTTGGTATGGTGCAGTTGAGCCCACAAACCAATTTTGTAGCTATGTTCAATGGCGATGGTTATTATAATCCAACGACTTATGAATACTGCGCTGGTTATCAACATGACGATTCCACAATCATAGGTTTTGCACACACAAATTTTAGTGGTACAGGTCATGCGGATTTAGGCGATTTTCTTGTTATGCCCACCACGGGTAGTTTAATACTTGACCCGCTGCAAACCAAGGAAGGAAGTAAAGGTTTTTATTCTGCTTTTTCACATGATAATGAGGAAGCTTCGCCAGGGTATTATAAAGTTTCTTTGGATAGTTACGGCATAACGGCAGAGCTCACAGCCAGCGAACGCGTTGGTTTTCATCAATATACCTTTCCTGAATCTGATAACGTGCATATAATTCTTGATATGATGTATAATGTATATCATCATGATAATAAAAACGTTTGGACTACTATTCGTGTGGAAAATGACTCATTGGTTACCGGCTACAGACAAACCAAAGGTTGGGCGAGAGATAGAAAAGTCTTCTTTGCTATGCAGTTTTCAAAACCCTTCAAAGGCTATGGTCATAAAAAGTATGATGATGTAATATACGATGGCTTTTATCGGCGCTTTCAGCAGGATGAAAACTTCCCGGAGATGGCAGGGAAAGATATTCGTGCCTATTTTAATTTTGATACTGAAGAAAACGAAAAAATCAATATTAAATTTGCGTTGTCACCGGTAAGCACTTCCGGAGCATTAAAAAATTTAAGTGCTGAGATTCCACATTGGGATTTCGACAAAACACGAAAAGAGACCCAGACAAAGTGGAACAGCGAATTATCGAAAATTGAAGTGTCAACTATAAATGATAACCATAAGGTTAACTTTTATACCGCACTGTATCACACAAATCTCTCCCCTGTTTTATACGAAGATGTGGATGGACAGTACAGGGGATTGGATCAGAATATCCATACTTCAGACGGTTTTACCAACTACACAATCTTTTCGCTTTGGGATACATACAGAGCATTACATCCTCTGTTTAACATCATCCAACCGGAACGAAATAATGATATGATTAAATCCATGTTAGCACATCATGATGAAAGCGTGCACAATATGTTGCCCATTTGGAGCCATTATGCAAACGAAAACTGGTGTATGATAGGATATCACGCCACCTCTGTGATTGCTGATGCTATGGCTAAAAATGTTGGGGACTTTGATCACGAACGGGCTTTATCTGCTTCGGTAAACACAGCTAATGTGAGGTATTTTGACGGTTTGGGAGACTATATGGATTACAAATATGTTCCTGATGACAGAAGTCATTCTTCTGTTTCAAAAACCCTGGAATATGCATACAACGATTGGTGTATTGCACAAATCGCGCGGCAGGTTGATGATCGCGGGACAGAAGAGGAATTTTTGAAACGCTCGAAATACTATCGTAATGTTTATGATGCTGAAAGTGGTTACATGAGACCAAAATTGTCGGATGGGACTTTTCGTGCAAACTTCGACCCTATGGATACACACGGACAAGGTTTTATTGAAGGTAATGCCTGGAATTATGGGTTGTACGTTCCGCAAAATATTGATGATATGGTAAATATGATGGGAGGGAAGGCTCGTTTTTCAGAGCATTTGGATTCTCTTTTTACCATGACCCTGGATGAGAAATATATTGCAAAACACGAGGATATTACACGTGATGGAATCATAGGAAATTATGTCCATGGTAATGAACCAGGTCATCATATTCCATATCTGTACAACTGGACTGGTCATCCCGAAAAAACCCAGGAGCGTGTGCGCATGATTATGAATACAATGTACGCTCCTACAGTGGACGGTTTATGTGGAAATGATGATGCCGGTCAGATGAGTGCCTGGTATATTTTTAGTGCCCTGGGCTTCTATCCCCTAACACCGGGCTCCCCGGTTTATGCCCTGGGAAGTCCTTTGGTGATAGAGGCAATAATACATTTGAACAATGGTAAGACATTGAAAATAAAAGCAAATAACCAAAGTGAAGAAAACGTTTATGTAAAAAGCGTTATGATAAATGGAAAAGTATTAACGAAATCCATAATCAGCCACAATGATATTTTGAATGGAGGAGTGATCATTTTTGAAATGAGCAATACTCCAAATTGAATTGAATGAAAAACACTTGTTAATATATACAAATCCTAGCATCCCGAGGATGATATGATTCATATACAATCCAGTTTGTTAGTAGTGAAAAAACCATAGAAGCCGATTGAATTGAGAGTAAAGTGATATACAGTCTCTTTCCGTTCAGCAAGACGTTATGTAAAAGAGTTAAACTGAATGAATAAACTAAAAACCATATTGTTGCTTTTTGCTGTTTCATATTTTATGCCAATGACTTTATTGGGACAGTTTATATTAACTGTAGAAATATATGACCTGGATAATAAAAGTGGACAGATTCTTTTAGAGTTAAGTAATGATCAGGGCGAAAAATATTTGGGAGTTATTCAGCCCCTTACAGATAATAAATGCATTATTATTATCGAAAACCTTAAACAGGGAAAATACTCTTTTAGATATTTTCATGATGAAAATGAAAATGAAAATTTGGATACCAATTGGCTGGGTATTCCCAAAGAAGGTTTTGGCTTTTCAAATAATGCTGAGGTTTTTTTTTCACCGCCCTTATTTGAAAAAACGATCTTTGAATTTGAGGAAAACATGGTTTTAAGATGTACTCCTAAATATTATTGAAATTTACTTATAATAAAATGTGGAAGATATGCCAGATAAGGTATTTACTGAAAATAATCTTGAAGAAAGAAGAGAGATTACACCTGAACTTATAAGGGAATTGTGGACTAAAACATACAATTCTGAGGGGCAAGTGGACTGGTCGCATCTTATTCCGTATTATGATGAAAACGTTTATTTTCGGGATACA
This sequence comes from uncultured Bacteroidales bacterium, assembly GCA_964474455.1. Classification (GTDB taxonomy): domain Bacteria; phylum Bacteroidota; class Bacteroidia; order Bacteroidales; family BM520; genus BM520. The sequence continues at coordinate 3,172 of CAYYSU010000026.1, read as the reverse complement.
GTTCAGGAAATTCATGGACTTGAAGAGTTTAAAGCAATGACTGAGCGACTGGCAAAACGTTCCTCAAATCTGAAAATGAAACTTAACCATGTTTTAATGGAGGGGGAGATCTTTTTTATTGAATGGGAAATGACACTAAGCTTTAAAAAATACCCCGATTCAATATTGTATGGCTCCAGCCGACTTACTATTAACATCGAAGAAAGAAAGATTTTAGAGCAAAGAGATTATTATGATTTATGGGGCGATATTTTTGATAATATTCCAAGGTTTGGTAAGGCATACAGGAAGTTTATGAGCAGAAAATTTGGTTAATAGTTATGAGAAAGAAATCAAAATTTATAAAATACTTCAAAGAGTATCGTTGGTCTAATATTTTAGCGATGATTAAAAACAATCGCAAAGAACCTAAAATTTGTTCCGACGATTTCAAAAATAGGCTTGTAGTAATAACCGGTGCTACATCTGGTATTGGATACCATACAGCCCGAAAGTATGCTGCCATGGGTGCAAATTTGCTTTGCGTAAATCGTAATATTAGCAAATCGGAAAACCTATGCCGGGAAATAGAGGGCGAGTTTGGCGTAGAATGCAACTTCAAAATCGCTGATTTAAGCATCTTGGACGATATTTATGAGCTTGCAGAATACCTGGTCGCCATGGATACTCCAATCGACGTGCTGATACATAATGCAGGTGTTTATCTGACAAAAAGAGAAATAACTCCTGATGGCCTGGAAAAAGTTTTTGTTGTTCATTATCTTTCATCCTTCATCATAAATTATATGTTGATGGATAAACTTAAGGCTCAGCAAAAAGCCCGTATAATTATGGTAGGATCAGAGGGCCACCGCTTTGCAGCTTGGGGGTTGCGCCTGGATGATTTGGATTGGAAAAAGCGCAGATATTCAGGTCTGGTGAGCTATGGCTCAGCAAAAGCAGCTCAGCTTTTATCTATGATAGTTTTTGATGAACAGTTTAATGATTCTGGCGTAACAATAAACACTATGCACCCGGGAGCTGTTAAAACAGAAGCGGGACAGGAAAATGGCAATGGGAGGATTTATCGAAAGTTTAAAAAGCAAATTCTTGATAAAACACTCAAAACACCTGAAGTATCAGCCGAAGCGTTGTATTATCTTGGTGTATCTAAAGAAATAGAAGGCCTTAGCGGGAATTTCTTCAATTTAACAACTGAAGAAGAACCCGCACCACCATCTATGGACAGAGACATTGCATACGAACTATGGAATATAAGTCTCGAATTAGCAAAAATATTTGTGAAAAGAGATATTAGATAATTGAAATCTATGGAAGAAAAAAGTACACCTAAAAATAGATACAATACTATTGTTGTTGGAGGTGGCATTGCCGGATTAACTTCTGCTGCATATCTGGCGAAATCAGGACAAAAGGTATTACTTGTTGAGAAAAACAGGGAACTTGGTGGATTGGTTAACTCTTTTATCCGCAATGGGTTTCATTTTGAATCTGGCGTGAGGGCTTTGGAGGATGCAGGAATTATTTTTCCGATGTTGAGGGAGTTAGATATAGAACTGGAAGTAGTGAAAAGTCCTGTTTCCGTTGGTATTGAAAAAAATATAATAAATGTTGAAACTTTAGAAGACTTAGATAGTTACAGGAAACTATTGATAAAAACCTTCCCCGAGAGTGAAAACGAGGTTGATGATATCTTAAAAGTTATACGGAAAATAATGAAACACATGGATGTACTTTATGGTATCGAGAATCCTATGTTTAAAGATTTATTGCGTGATTTCGACTTTCTAATAAAAAAACTGATACCCTGGTTTCCGAAATTTGTTTTTACTGTTGGAAAAATAAACAGTATGAACATGCCTGTTGAAGATTATTTGAGTACGATAATTAAAAATCCCTCACTCAGAGATATGATCTCACAACATTTCTTCCAACGAACACCTACTTTTTTTGCGCTGAGTTATTTCTCCTTGTATTTAGATTATTTCTACCCTAAAGGGGGAGTGGGGAAATTATCGGAAGCGGTGAAAAACAAAATAATAGAATCTGGTGGGGAGATAAAAACCGAAACAAAAATTATTGGTGTAGCGGCCGATAAAGGTATTGTCAGCGATGAAAATGGTATAAGTTATAAGTATGATAATCTGATTTGGGCTACTGATTTAAAAACACTCTATAAAATTGCAAAGACAGAAAATCTGGCTCCTAGAATCAAAGCAAATTTTGAGGAAAAAAGAATGACGATGTTAAAAAATCGTGGTACAGATTCTGTTTTCTCTCTTTTCTTACAAGTTGACGAACCTATTGAAAGTTTTGGGAAAATTGCCAATGGTCATTTCTTTTATTCTCCATCAAAAAACGGTTTAGGGAAAACTCATAGAGGGGAACTAAATGAATTGCTGGATAATTTCGAGAACGTTACAAAAGATCAGATCCTTATCTGGCTTGATAAGTTTACGAAATTAAACACTTACGAAATTTCTATTCCTGCGTTAAAAGATGCTGAATTAGCTCCTCCCGGCAAAACAGGTGTGATTATTAGTGTCCTCGCTGAATACGATTTGTTTAAAAAAATCGAAAAAGCAGGCTGGCTCAAGGAGTTTAATGCTGAATTGGAAAACAGGATTATTAATGTTATTTCAGAATCAATATATCCGATGCTGAAGGAAAAAATCATAACTCATTTTTCATTTTCTCCCCTGAGTATTGAAAAACGAGTCGGTAGCTCGGAAGGAGCTATTGTGGGTTGGTCATTTCAAAAAAATATGCCTGTTGTGAATAAAATACAAATATCAGATCGATCGGTTTTCACACCTATACCTACAATTTTTCAAGCCGGACAATGGGCATACAGCCCTGGAGGCGTTCCTATGTCGATTCTTACCGGCAAATTAGCTGCTGATAAGGTTTTGAAAAAAACAAAAAAAGATTTTAGTTAGAATATAGTAGCTCGACTAACAAATGTCGGTCTTATATGCGATTTTACTGATAAGGCTAACTTCTATATTGCTCTTTAAATATCACAAATTGAGATTCCTGATACCCGTATCCTTTATAACACTGCGATGAAAAGTTCAACAAAATGAGTAGAATAATGTTGATTTTTGTAGGATTGATGTATCCACTCTACCAACCACGTATAGGTTATAGCGAGTAAAATATTATTAACGGT
>CAYYSU010000025.1:0-42474 GCA_964474455.1 uncultured Bacteroidales bacterium | reverse complement strand
CATCGCATTGCCGTTGACGAAGTTCCACACAACACCTGCATCGCTTATCACTCTGCAGAAGCTGCCCAGAGAGAGTAATTCACTACTTTTCAGAGGAATGAGCCAGTTTTTATCATCGTCGTTGAGGATAAATCCTTGGGGATGACGGCCGATAAAGCCCGGAACTATGGAAACGGAAACCAGTGGAACCACCAGTCGCCACTGCACATCCAGGTCACGTTTTTTCAGCTTTACGGAACGCTGTGCCATTGCTGCCAGAGCCAGAGACGACGCATGATCCATATCGAAGTTATTGTTACTGTACTGCAGATGATTTCTTATGGCAAAGCGCAATGCCAACGATCCTCCGCCATACAATCGTATCCCTGTTGCTCCAAGCTCTCCCGCATTGCGGAGGTATGTGTAGTCGAAATCGACGGGAAAGAAAAACATAACCGATGATCCCTCCAAAGGTGTTGTTACTGAAGCACCGCCATAAAATGAAAATTCATGTAACCCTTTGGGCCGTGTATCAATAAACCCAATGTACCCGTGAGCTCCGACGCCGTAATAAGTCATTGGGCTCATATTCTCATTCTTTAACTCACACCCCGAAACACCTGTTCCTAAGAGTAACATTTTCGACTGGCCGAAAGAAAATATAGAAAAAAAGAAAAGAGATGATATCAATAAACATATTCTCTTCATGGAAAGTTTTTTATACGTGAAAGATAAACAGAGATGCGGACAACATATTTTATATTAAAACACTGTTATTAGATCCACATGAAAAACAAGCACTGAGTTGGCAGGTATTCCCGTTCTGGCCTGTGAACCATAGCCCAGATGCGAAGGGATAATCAATATTGCCTCCCCTCCTTCATGCATAAGCTCCAGCCCCTCCTGCCATCCAAGAATTACTTTGGAAAGAGAAAAGGAAGCAGGATCACTACCATCAGTGCTGTCGAACACGGTACCATCTAACAGCATTCCTTTATAATGAACAGTTACACTATTAATAATTGTAGGGCTCACACCATTACCCTCTTCCAGGATCTGATAATAGAGACCCGTTTCTGTTTTTATGGCATCCATCTTATTTTGAGCTATATAATCTATGATCAGCTGATCATCGACCTCCTTCTGCGGCGTCTTGGTGCAGGATAAAAGGGAAAAAACTATTATATTTAATGCCAGAAAGATTATTACTTTTTTCATAATGATATAAATTTAGTACTAAAGTAGTTATAACAATACAAATCATGCAAATATTTCCTACATTTATCACAATTTTTAATAAAACTTCGTTTACAGCAGTATAGAGTCTTATAATAAGCTGAATACGAACAACAATAAAAATATGAAGCGAGCACTATTTTTTTCCGCAGCAATACTGTTAACAGTGGCTGTAGCATTTCTTTTTTCAAGTTCAGAGAGCGATAAATATAACTCCTGGCTTGCAAAGGAGTATTCCAAGATACCAGCACTGGACTATGAAGAGGCAAAGGATATTCCCAAGATGGATCGTCCTGATTTAGCGGCGATGCAGAACTATCTGTCAATCGTTGACCCTGTTGAAAAGAGGGTTCCCTATGAGAGGCTTCTTTCGGCATACAAAACCTCGAAGGCAGAGGAAGCTATGCGTGATAATAAAGGTACGGCACCACTTTCCTGGGAGATACAGCCCTCTGAAATGGGCGGGCGCACCCGTGCCATGATGTGGGATCCCAACAGCGCCACAGGAAATAAAGTGTGGGCAGGTTCTGTTACCGGCGGGCTTTGGTATAATAACAACATTACCGACAACTCCGAGCCCTGGCAGAGTGTTGATGAATTTTGGGCTAATCTTTCTATCGCATGCATCACTTACGACCCTAATAACACCATGGATTTCTACATTGGTACGGGAGAATCACAAACAGCCATCCAAACATATCGCGCTTCCAGTGGATTGGGTTTCGGAATACTGAAATCTGGCGATGGCGGAGAGACCTGGAACTGGATTGAATCGACACAGGAGTGGGCTTTTGTCAACGATATTATCATTCGTGATGAGGATGGATCCAGTGTTATATATGCTGCCGTAGCCTCAGGAGAATACTACGGAAGCCATATCAGTAATCCTTCTGATGGCATTTTCCGGTCTGGCGATGGCGGAGAGACCTGGGAACAGGTATTGCCAAATATTACCGATATGGACATTCCCTATACTCCTGCTGATATCGTAATGACTGCCGATGGTCGTTTGATCGTGGGAACTATGCAAAACATTGAAGGTGACGGCGGAGCCACAATACTATATTCCGATGAAGGAACACCGGGATCATGGACTGTTAATGAGACATACAAAGAGCTTATCGAACAGGGCACCGGCGGATATAACCTGCCGGGAAGAATTATGCTTGCTGAAGCTCCCAGTGACTCCAGCAGAGTATATGGCGTGGTAGCAGGAGGTTATATTAACACATATCCCTATTATCACTGTCGTTACATTATTAAATCCGATGATAAAGGTGAAACATGGAGTAATGTTTCTAATCCTGACAACGGACAATGGGCATCGCTGGCATGGCATGCATTTACCGTTGAGGTGGATCCTAATAATGCTGATAAACTCTTTATTGGTGGTTTGGATCAGTGGACTTCTGCCAATGCCGGGAACTATTGGTATCATGTCAGCGACTGGGCTCTGATGTACTACGGTGGTGGTGATGAGTATGTTCATGCCGACCAGCACATCGTTGCATACAAACCGGGAAGTTCTTCCGAGGCCATATTTGGTACTGATGGCGGAGTTTTCTATACCAATAATGCCCATGATAACACGCCTGATTTTCAACAAAGAAATAACAATTTCAACACGCTACAATTCTATTCTTGTGCCATAAAACCCGTTGCGGGAAGCCAGGAGCTGCTGGGAGGCCTTCAGGACAACGGTTCGCTGTGGCACGACGGCACTCCGGTGAGCATTTTTGATATGGTTCAGGGTGGCGATGGCGCGTTTTGCTTCTTTGACGAAAATGAGCCTGCTTATGCATACACTTCTGTTTACTACAACAGATATCAGGCTTATATTAACGGGGAATATGTCAACTACCTTGGTGAAGAAATCGGTACTTTTATCAATGCCGGCGACCTGGACTGGAAAGACAATATCATGTTCAACAATGCAGTATCCTATTCGGGTTCTAATGCCAACAAGATTCACAGATATACTAATATCCCCAACATCGGTTCTTCGTCGTATTTCAATGTGCCGACAGGAGGCATTGCATATTTCTCTGCCATCACCTATTCACGTCATTCGGAAGTGGGAGATCCAACAATCTTTGCCGGAACCAATGCCGGAAAACTTTTCCGTATTGATAATGCTGATGAAACGAATCCAGTAAGTACAAATATCACAGGCTCAGAATTCCCGTTAGGGAGCATCTCCAGCATTGCCGTTGGAGGTTCTAACGACACACTTATGGTCACCATCTCGAACTACGGCATAGCTTCTGTTTGGCAATCCTATGATGGTGGTGATACCTGGAAAGATATCGAAAGCAATCTTCCGGATATGCCCGTGAGATGGGTCATATATCACCCGCAAAACAGCATGCAGGTGATGCTGGCTACCGAAATAGGTGTTTGGACGACAATAAATGCCGGTGCCGAAGAGGTGGAGTGGGCTCCTGATAATTCCGGCCTTGGAAACGTGCGAGTTGATATGCTCAGAGTGCGCACAGCAGATAACAAAGTCGTTGCAGCAAGCCACGGCCGAGGGCTTCATATTGCCGACTGGCCACTGGATCTCTCTGTTGGAGTAGATAGAATTGTAGCAAAAAAGCTCAATATTTATCCTAACCCAGCATCGGAGTTCGTAAATGTTGAGCTACCACATAATATCAATGGTGAATTTATTATCCGTGATATCAACGGCAAGATCGTATATAAAGATAATAACCTCAGCGGCAATGCTGTTATCAATATTGAAAAGATAAAAGCCGGTGTTTATACGGCATCAATTATTGAAAATGAAAATACTGCTTACGAAGCTAAGCTTATTATTTCCAGGTAAGAATTTTTTATTCAGTATAATTTAATAAGACAAGGGCAGCCTTCTCTCTACAATAAATTACAACTCCCGGATTACCAGCAATCGTGCAGTAGTATCACCATTGTTAGACAGTGTTTTGTCAATGTCTGCAGGGCTTTCAACCAATGTGCCTGCCGTGTAAATTTCAGTCTCACTACCGATGGTGATAGTTGGGCTTCCTTCCAGCACATAAAGGCTTGCGTGTCCGGGAACATTATGTGGAGGCAATGTTTGTCCGGGTTCTAAAATAATATGCGCAACGACGGATTTTTCGCTGGCAAAAAGTCGGGCAAATCTCACTCCTGATGGTGCTACAGTATATTCAGCACTATTTATATTGGTTGTTTTCATGATCTTTAATAAAAGATTTGACTTCTATTTACGTTTTTTGCCTTTAGATTTCTTACTTGTCTTTTTAAACCTTGCAGAACCACCTTTTTTCTCATCAAACCAGTCGCCACCATTTTGCCTGCGACCCTCTTTTTTCATGGCCAGCTGATCAGGCTTCGACTTCTCTACAATAATTTTTTCACCCTGATAATCAGCCGTTGCAGATTTCTTCAGAAGTAGTTCGGTATATGTTTTATCAATCTCAAAGAAACTAAAATTATTCATCAGATCTATCTTGCCGATCTCAATATTTCTTTTTTCAGTAGTATCATTAATAATACCTATAAGTTTTGGTTTTGTAAGACCCGAACGGCTGCCAATATTAATAAAGAAGCGTTCGAATTCCACTTTTTGTCCTGATTTCACAAAACGATCTCTTTCGCGTTCGCGACCTCTTTCCCCGCGACCTCTGTCATCACGGCCTCCTCTGTCATCGCGTCCTCTGTCGTCACGATCTCTTTTAGCGTCCACATTAAGGTCGCCACGATTTTTATAGTACGACAGGAATCTGTTAAACTCCAGCGATACGAAGTGCTTTATAAGCTCCTCTTTGTCAAGCCATTCGAGTTTTTTATAAATATCTGGCATAAAGGGCGCAATACGCACCTCATCAACCTCTACCTTTTCCATCCTGTCGATGAGTTTAAATAGCTGCTTAGCACAGATTTCTTCACCGTTGGGAATCTGTTTCTTTACAAATTTCCTCCCTGTCACCCTCTCCAGTTCTTTGATCTTGTGCATCTCACGGGTATGGATTATGGTAACAGAGATACCTTTTTTACCTGCACGGCCTGTTCTTCCACTGCGATGTATATAGATATCTTTTTCGTCGGGAAGGTTATAGTTAATAACGTGCGTCAAATCGGTAACATCCAGTCCACGGGCAGCCACATCGGTAGCCACGAGCATCTGCAGGTGACGAGAGCGGAAGTGCGCCATGACGGTTTCACGCTGACCCTGGCTAAGGTCGCCATGTAGTGCGTCAGCATTGTAGCCGTCGGCCATAAGCTTGTCGGCAACCTCTTTTGTTTCACGACGCGTACGACAGAATACTATGCCGTATATGTCGGGATTAACATCCACAACACGCTTTAATATTTCGTAGCGGTTTCTCGCCAGTCCCATATAGAACTCGTGCGAGACATTCTCCGCGCCACGGTTTTTATCACCAACGGAAATCTCTATCGGGTCGGTGAGATAGTCGTCGGCAATACGCTGCACCTCTTTTGGCATCGTTGCCGAGAACAGCAGTGTTTGTTTCTCTTTGGGAGTAGTTTCCAGAATCGCGTCAAGCTCATCCTTAAACCCCATATTTAGCATCTCATCAGCTTCGTCGAGAACGAGATAACGGATGCTGCTCACTTTCAATGCTTTTCTTTTGATAAGATCGAGTGCACGTCCGGGAGTAGCAACTACGATATTGACACCACGTTTTAGTTCATCCATTTGATGTGTGATGCTTGCGCCGCCATATACTGATGTAATTCTTATGTCCTTATTTTCTTTGGCATAAAGATCCATATCTTTAGTGATCTGGATACACAGCTCTCGTGTTGGGGAAAGAATGAGCGCCTGAATACCTTTTGTGGAAGTATCACAATGTTGAATTATTGGCAGTCCGAATGCGGCTGTTTTACCTGTTCCGGTCTGAGCCAGTCCTATAATATCCTGCGTTGATTCAAGCAGATAAGGAATAACTTTTTCTTGGATTGGGGTGGGGGTTTCGAAGCCCAGTGCTTCGATGGATTTCAGGATCGATTCGCTCAAACCTGTCTCTTTAAATGTAATCATAAATATCGATCCTTTAATTTTTTATGCCGGGATTACGGCGTCATGATTGTTGTAACGATTAGTGCTGCAACATGTTATATTGTGACGATGCATTTATCGCCGGGAATATTTCCGGCGGCAAAGGTAACTAATTATTTGATTTGAAGCGTTATAAATATTTTATAGAAAATTGGCAGGCGTTTAGTCGCTCTATCCCAGTCTCTTTGCGAGCACACACTTTGGCTCAGATTTTATCTCCCATATCGTTCCCGTTTGTATTATTTCACCCTTTTCGATGATTGCAATACGGTCGGCAAGTTTGCTTACCACATGGTAGTCGTGGGTAACATGGAGGATCGTTTGTCCGTGGTAATGCAGCTCTTTCAGAAGCTCCAGCATCTCCTCCTTCAGCAGTATGTCCAACGAAGAGAGAGGCTCATCCAGGAGTAGCACTTTTGGTTTCATCACCAGTGTGCGTGCCAGCGCTACCCGCTGATGCTCGCCACCGCTTAGCGACCCGGGGCGACGGTGTAACAACCCGGTGATAGAGAGCCGCTCTGCCATCTCTTCCACAGCAGTTTTTATGTCGCTCTTTACAGTTCTCCTTACCGAAAGGGGAAATGCGATATTCTCAGATACACTCTTATGGGGAAAAAGAGCCAGATTCTGAAATACCATTCCTACCAAACGCTGATTCATGGGTTTGTGAGTGATATTAAAATCTCCAATGTATATCGCTCCTCCATCGGGTTTTCTTATCCCGGCAATGCTCTCCAAAATCAGAGATTTCCCTGATCCGCTCTCTCCCAGCAGGAAAAAATACTCCCCCGCTCCCACGTCAAAGCTTGCTGAAGCCACCCGGAACTCACCGGCTTTTATGGTAAGATCTCTAACGTACAGCATAGCTCTTGCGGGTTAGTAAACGAATGATGATGAAAAAAATCAGTGCTATACAAATAAAAATCAGTGCCACAGGCCGCGAAGCGCTTAGGCCGAAGGATGCAAACTTGTCGTAGATCATCACCGGCGTCACCATAGGGTAATATGCTATGATAACCACGGCGCCAAACTCGCTCATGCCGCGGGCAAACATCATTATCATACCTGATATGATACCATTCTGTGCCAGTGGCAGAGATACCCTGAAGAAGGTTTGTGGTGACGAAGCGCCCAGATTGCGGGCGGCATATTCAAGCCTTTTATCCACCGCCTCGAAGCTGTCGCGGGCGGCGTTGAAAAGAAATGGCAGGCTCACAAAGGCCATGGCGATAATAATCCCGGCAGAGGTTCCCACGAAGCTCATCCCCATGGCATCGGCGGCTCTTCCCGGCAAACCCTGAGTACTGAAAACACCCAGCAAGGCAATACCAGCAGCACTGTGAGGTATTACCACAGGCAGATCTACCACTCCCTGGATAATGCGCTTGCCACGGAACTCGTGACGCGCCATAAGATATGCCAATGGAACTATCCCCAGACTAAAAATCAGCGTGGCTCCCATGGCACAGCCCAAGGTAAGAGCTATGCTATGGGTAACTTCGCTGTCGTGAAGCGTCTCGGATATCGAACTGGCGGGAGTATGCAAAAACATCCCTGCAAGGGGTGCGATGATAAACAAAAGTATCAACCCACCTGCCAGCATAAATATTAAGGATATGGTATCCGGACGCCTGCGCATATTATTATTTTAACTCCTGATACCAAATTCCTGTTAGAGATTTAATAGCTCTGTCGGAGAAAAAATCACAAGCAGAATAAAGATGAAAACGACCGCCGTCGATCATACCTTCGTCGATGATGATGAACTCTGACTGATCGTTTCTGTTCATAACCTCACTATATGTAAACGCACCCCGATAACCATCGGCAGCATTGATAGTAAACATACCTGTTTTCAATGCTTCAGGAGTACACTCGAAGTATTCATCAAGAACATCACGAAGAATCACACCTTCGAAAGGCGTTACAGCATGAATACCGCGACCACGGCCATAAAAGATGTTTGGATAATATGCCATATCACCCTGCGGCATCTCCTCAACATGAATGAGCTCTTCGTCATTTTTATAGATACCGAAACTCTCAGAAATCATTGGGTTCAGCTCACGGTTAACAACAAAATTCTTATCCAGTGAGCGGATTGTAATTTTCGTAGGAGTGCTGATGTTACGCTCGGTGAGAAGATCGGCAGCAGAAACAATACGTGCCTCTTCAGGTAGTGGCCAATAGTCTTTTGTCTTGCTGGGAACGATGTGCATCACACTTGTTCCTATGATAATCTCATGGAGATGTACCGGATAGAAGATCTCACCCCAGCTAAACACTACTTTCTCGCCCTTGTCATTACTAACCTCAACATACGCATCTATAATGGGATTAAAATCCTCTGCGTTTTTCTTCATTAGCGGACAGTGGTTAATAATGTCATAAAGTGATGGTCCGTCGTAACGATACGCTCCAATGAATTTGTTGGAATCGGGAGTCCAGATAGCTTCTTTTACAATAACAGAGTGAGTAGGCAGTTCATCTAAATTGATGTTAAAGACCTCTGATGTTTCACCATCAACAACAATCATCTCCAAAGGTAGAAGATGCGTTGTTTCATTATCATAAAAATCGTTAGTAGCATCAGTGGTATCCGCAGGTGGAATAGAATTTTTAACTGATGTTTTTTCCGTTGTAGAGGTGCACGCTGTAAATGCCAGAGACAAAACCAGTGCCCATAAGATATTCTTTCTCATATTAATTATTTATTTATTGATGTAAACCAGTTAGGTTGTATAATAGATTTCGATGTGAGAAGTGGTGGTGGTGCCGGTTGCCCGTTGAGCTCTAATATTTCCCTGCCACGGGTCATAACAAACTGCAAAAACTCATCAGTATATTTGCTTTCTGATGTTTTGGGTTTACAGATGCCGTAAACCATTGCTTCACCGCATTTGTTGATTCTGTTATCCTTATCCGTGCCGTCGACTTCAATACAAGAAGATTTATACCAACTGTCCAGTGCCGGGTTGCTGAGGTTGAGGCTGTCGGATAGTGACATAAACCCCAGGTTGTGCTGAACTAAAACAGAACGATAATGGAACACCAGATCAATCGCTCCTACTTCCAGAAGAGGCAGCAGCTCTGTGCCTTTGGGCCGGACAAACTTCCTGTCTTTCTCCAGAAATTGTTCGGTAAGGCTGTTATCTCCGCTCATTTTCTTCTGCAAGTCAACCGTAATAACAGTTCTGTAGCCTGAAGGGTCATGGTTTGGGTCGGAGCGCCCGTAATGGACATCCTCCCGCATAATTATCTCAGGCCAGTTATCGGTGGTAAGATCCGTTTCCCAACGGCTCCCTTTAAGGAAACCTATTGCCAGTTCATTTCCGGCAAACATGATATTATGGTCTGCATATTCCGGTATCATCAGCTCGTCGATCAGGCTGTAATCGGCCACAGCAAGGATATCGCAAGGCTTGTTAAGCTCGGTAATTTTTCGGATACAAGTGAGGCTGCCGGCACCTTCCAGCTGTATATCCACTTCAGGATGGAGAGATTCAAACTCCTCCACCATCATCATCAGAGGTACTGAAAGGCTTCCTGCATGGAACACACTCAAAATCTCCCTCTCCTGTTTGCATGATGTCGCAACAAGAGTTAGGATGGCAATGATTAATAAGGTAATGATTCTGCGCATAGTCGTTATGTTAAATAAAACATATCGTGCCAAAAGTACTATTTTTTCAGATATTACACCATTAGAGGGACTTAATGTTTTTATAATCACTATTTTTATAAAAAATACATCATGAGAACACTTCTTATAGCTCTTTTTTTTCTCTCACAGCTGATAGTGGCGGCCCAGACACCCCTTCCCACAGAAACATCGACCCTCTTTGCCGGCTCCGGAGTTTGCGAAATATGCCATCTGGCCGGCAACAATGCTCTTATAACCTCCACAGGTAGAGATATTTCCCCTATAACGCAATGGCGAAGTACTATGATGGCAAATGCCGCCAAGGATCCGTTATGGCAGGCAAAAGTCTCGGCTGAAAGCATAGCAAATCCTAATTTACAATCGGTATTGGAAACAAAATGCACCTCGTGTCATTGTCCCATGGGAAAGACAGAAGCTTTTTACAATGGAGCAGGCTCTTTTCTGCTATCGCAATCCACAGAAGACCCGTTAAGTATGGACGGAGCTAGTTGCACCCTATGCCATCAGATCCGTGCGTACGGCTTGAATCATGACTCCACCTTTACAGCAAACTTTCCACTCAATGACAGCCATGAAGTTTTTGGTCCCTATGAAAATCCTGTGGCGCAACCAATGATAGTGCAATCGGGTTATGAGCCATTATATTCAGATCACATAAGCTCCTCACGGTTATGTGCAACATGTCATACCCTTTTTACACCTTATGTTGATAACCAGGGTAATGTTGCAGGGCTTTTCCCGGAACAGACACCCTTTCTTGAATGGAGAAACAGCATCTATGTTGAGGAGGGACATAGTTGTCAGTATTGCCACATGCCTGCCGTAGAAGACGCGATGAAAATCGCCACCCTACCGCCATGGTTAGCAGAGCTGCGGCAGCCAATATATGAACATGAACTAGCGGGTGGAAATGTTTTTATGGGAGAGATACTCCGTGATAACATCGAGCTGCTGGAAATTTCAGCCACAGCACAACAACTGGATTCCACCATAGATAAAGCGAAAAGAAAGCTTATGGAAGCTGTAGAGGTTTCTTTTTCAGGATACACGGCAAACGATACCCTGACAGTAGATGTCACTCTGGAGAACCATACGGGTCATAAATTCCCCACCGGGTTCCCAAGCCGCAGAACATGGATATATCTTCGTGTAGATGATAGCAATGGCACCACAATATTTGAATCCGGCAATTGGGATGAAGATGGCAGGATTCTGCAACAAAATGAACTCTGGCAATCACACTACAATTATATTTCTCAACCCGAACAAGTTCAAATATATCAGGCTTTAATGATGGATGTAGATAGTGAGCTTACCTACACGCTTCTGCGTGGAGCCGCATATTTAAAGGATAACAGGATTCCACCACACGGATATATCTCCGGAGGCTCTGATGAACCACATATTGCCATTACCGGAAACGCCGCTGAAGACAATAATTTTAACAAATTCCCTGACGGAAATGAAGGATCAGCAACAGATATTATATCCTATAAAATACCCGCCATTTCAGGATATCCATACACTGTCTCAGTGAAATTATGTTATCAGACTATTGCTCCTAACTTTGCCGATGACCTGTTTGCATATAATACTCCTCAGACAATCTCCTTTGCCGCCATGTATGATCAACAAAAAAACCTCCCGCAAATCATATATCAAGATAGTCAAACCATTACCGGGACATCAATACGTAATCATTCACACAAAGGTCTCCACATATCACCAAACCCGGTAACTTCGAGTCTCGCCATTTCAGGGTTTCATGGCACAGTAAAATCGGTACAGGTTTTCTCCTGTTCCGGTAAGGAGTACTTTGTGAATAGTAAGACAGAAAACAACATTCTAAAACTCAACATGTCATCACTCTCTCCGGGGATATATATCATAGGTTTTAATGATGGTGAAGATGCGTACTTTGAGAAAGTGCTAAAAAAATAACGCATTTATACGATTTTTCTACCTTTGGCGCAGCAAAATCGAAAAAATATGATTAAGCGCATAATATTTTTCTCAACAATTCTTATTCTAAGTTTAGGTTATCCAAATTTCACCTATTCCCAAACAACCCAAATTCTCTTTTTGGGTAACAGCTACACATCCGTTAATGTGCTGGATCAGAAAGTTAAAGAGCTGGCACTATCACTTGGCGACACCCTGGAAGTACAACGCTATACTCCCGGAGGTTATACTCTGGGGCATCCCGATGGAGGGCATTTATACAATGAGACCTCGCTTGCAATGATTGCAGAAGGTGACTGGGACTATGTTGTGCTGCAGGATCAGAGCCAGTTTCCCTCAATTCCGTATTTCCGGGATAACTACTCATATCCTGGAGCCAAGGAGCTTGATAAGTTGATAAAAGATGCCAATCCATGTGCTACTACAGTCTTCTTTATGACCTGGGGCAGGAAATACGGCGGCCAGCAATGCATCAACGACCATTGCAGTGCCGATTTTGTTGATTTCTTCCACATGCAAGATACTCTGAAGGCCTCCTATATGCATATGGCACTCTCTACCGATGGTTTTGTCGCGCCAGTGGGTGTGTCATGGGGGGCAGCCATTACAGATGGAGATTCCATAAATCTCTTCTCGGGAGATAACTCACACCCCTCTCTGGCCGGAACTTACCTGGCAGCATGCACATTTTACTCTACTTTCACCGGGAAGAGTTCAGTGGGAAGCACATATACAGCAGGCCTCTCTTCTGACATAGCACTTTTCCTGCAACAAAAAGCCGATAGCGTGGTGCTGGAAAATCCTGAGCAATGGAATATTATCAGGCCAAACCCACAAGCCGGATTCGAATATAATGCCAACATTTACGATGTTTCTTTCACCGACATTTCCAATTTTGGGCATGAGTATCATTGGGATTTTGGCGACCCGCAGTCGGGAGAAAGCAACTTCTCCGAAGAAAAAAACCCTTCACATACTTTCTCACGACAAGGTAGTTATCTGATAACACAAACGGTGACCGATGAGTGTTTTAGTGAGGTATATACAGATACTATACAAATAGTGAACACAATGCTATCCATAAATACAGATCAAGGAGTTCACATCTATCCAAATCCTGCTAAAGAAAAAATAAATATAAACCTGAATGGTGACTTTATATATTCAACTTACGAAGTAAGAAATATGTTAAACCGCGTTGTTATCAGTAGTGATATTCCAGAAGGAATAGAATCTTTTCATATTTCTCTTAATAATTTGATGGATGGCATTTATATTATAAATATCATATCAGATACTAATTTGCATAGTTATATATTTATTAAAAAATAACTTATCACTTTTTCCTTTTCAGGATGCCGGTTGATGTAACATAAAGGCAACATAAAATCTCCTTCTTTTGATAAGGATATATAAAAGGCATCCTCATAATAGCTTTCTGCACCGTTTTTTGTATTAATTTAGCACCTCAAAGAATCCATGGCACAACAGGAAGAGAAATATAACCAGAGGCGCCTGCGTTCAGCGTATCTATCCACCATTATCAGTATCACACTGGTGTTGTTTCTGATGGGTGTGTTGGGAGTATTGGTTATTCATGCCGGCTCCATCGCACATTATGTTAGGGAGAACATCATGGTAACGTTAGTTATCGATGATGCCGCAGAGCCCTCGGAGGTATTGGCTTTCCGCAGACAGCTGGATGCAACATCATTCATTCGTGCCACGGAATTTGTTAGTAAAGAGGAGGCCGCAGAAGATCTGCAGAACGAACTTGGTGAGGAGTTTATCGACTTCCTGGGATACAATCCTATACCCACTACTCTTGACCTCTTTCTTAATGCCGACTACACTCACCCCGACAGTTTGAGCATAATGGTTACAGCACTGAAAAAAGATCCTATGGTCAGAGAGGTGAAATATCAGGAGTCGCTGGCGGGAAAGATTCAAGAGAACATTGAAAAGATAACACTGGTGATACTATCCTTTTCCATATTACTTCTGTTAGTATCTATAGTATTAATACACAACACCATACGGCTATCTATATATTCCAAACGATTCCTTATCCGCACCATGTATCTTATTGGTGCCACGCGAGGATTCATCAGAAAACCGTTTATTGGAACCAGTATAGTACAGGGTCTTATTGCATCAACTCTCAGCCTGATATTGGTTGCTTTGACAGTGGGTCGTATATATAATCGGTTTCCCGAGCTTTATGAAGCGGGAAACAGATATTACATGGTATATCTAATAATTAGCTTACTGTTAATCGGGTTGACAATAACCATTACCTCAACGGTAATGGCTGTAAATAAATATCTTAAGGCAAAAAAAGATAAATTATATTATTGATATGAATAAAAAAAAGATACAACAGGACAAAAAGGATTCCGGGGTAAAATTTACCTTTGAAAAGGAAAACTATCGCATCATGCTATTGGGGATATTTCTTATCGTCCTGGGGCTGCTATTTATGATTGGTGGCGGCAGCGATGACCCGGAAGTTTTCAATGACGCTATGTTCAGCACAAGACGTCTCACCATTGCTCCAATACTAATTTTGGGTGGCTTTGTTACCGAGATCGTAGCCATTATGTGGAGACCAAAAAGATAATTTTAAAATATCATTATGACCTGGATTGAAGCACTAATCCTTGGAATTATCCAGGGGTTAACAGAGTTTTTACCTGTGAGTAGCAGTGGCCACCTTGAGTTAGGAAAGGCACTTTTAGGTATTGAGGCCCAAGAGAGCATTATGTTTTCCATTGCTGTACACGGTGCCACAGTAGTGAGTACCATAATTGTTTTTCGAAAGGAGATAAAGGAACTATTTGAAGGGCTTTTAAAGGTGAGATGGAACGAAGAGACCCAGTATATTGCAAAAATTTTCGTTTCCATGATTCCGGTAGCTATCGTAGGAGTATTTTTTAAAGATGAATTAAAAGCTCTTTTTGATGGTAATGTTTTGTTTGTTGGTGTGATGCTTCTGATAACAGCTGCACTTCTAGCCTTTACCTATTTCGCAAAAGAGAGAGAGAAAAAAATATCATACAACAACGCCTTTATTATTGGCATTGCTCAGGCTATTGCTGTCTTACCGGGCATTTCTCGCTCAGGAGCCACAATTTCCGCCGGATTATTGTTGGGCAATAACCGTTCTCAAGTAGCAAAATTTTCTTTTCTGATGGTTTTAATACCCATTATTGGGGAGAACTTTCTGGATATTTTTAGTGGTGAGATGGCGGCATCATCCATAGGCTCTACTCCTATTATAATAGGTGCGCTGGCTGCTTTTATAACCGGGCTTCTTGCATGTACCTGGATGTTAAAACTGGTAAAAAAGGGTAAGCTGATTTGGTTTGCCATATATTGCGCAGTAATTGGTATCATTGCCATCGCCTCACAACTATTCATGTAATGGATAACACGCAAAACAGACCATACGATTTTCCCGGAGGAGAGGTATTACTAATACACAAACCGTACACCTGGACCTCTTTCGATGTAATCAATAACATCAGACTTTTCATCCGTCATAACTGGAAGATAAAAAAGGTGAAGGTAGGTCATGCGGGAACGCTGGATCCTCTTGCTACGGGATTAATAATTCTTTGTACCGGAAAATTCACCAAACGCATTGAGGAGTTCCAGGCGCAGGAAAAAGAGTATGTGGGAACGTTTACTCTGGGTGCCACAACTCCATCCTTCGATATGGAAAAAGATATCGACAACATCTATCCTGTAGATCACATCACCCAAGAGGCAATCCATGGGGCGGCGACTAAATTCATTGGGGCGCAGCAGCAGTTACCACCGATATATTCTGCTGTCCGTGTGGAGGGAAAACGACTCTATAATCATGCCCGTACAGGCACCAGTGATGAGGTGGAGATAAAGCCCAGGGATGTTTTCATTTCTGAATTCGAAATCACTAAAATTCACTTCCCGGTGGTGTGGTTCAGGGTAGTATGTTCCAAGGGAACGTATATCCGTGGGCTGGCTCGTGATTTTGGAGCGGCACTGGGTTCAGGAGCATATATGACATCTTTGCAGAGAACACGCATCGGTGAATTCTGTATTGAAAACGCCATGACACTGGAAACTTTTAGGGAAGGGGCTCTGGCGAGGAAAGAAAACTCTCCGGAAGATATTATTTAGTGCCTTTTCTGTATCTTTTTATGCCTTTTTTCGTAAATGCTTTCATAATGATGCAATTAAAAACATTTAGCCCTTGATTTCAGGTTTTGATTGTATTATCTTTGCAATCCTTTTTTTTGTCATTTTAATTAAAAACAGGTAATATATTTATGAAGTTATCACAATTCAGATACGAATTACCGCAGGAACTTATAGCTATAGATCCACCGGAGCACAGAGATGAGTCACGCTTAATGGTTCTTCATCGAGACACCCAAAAAATCGAGCATCGTGCTTTTAAAGATATTTTAGATTATTTCGATGATGGAGATGTATTTGTGTTAAATAACACAAAAGTATTTCCTGCATTACTGGAAGGAGAAAAAGAGAAAACAGGAGCTAAGATCAAGGTGTTCCTTCTTCGCGAGTTAAATCGCGAAACACGCCTGTGGGATGTCCTTGTGGATCCTGCACGAAAAATCCGTATCGGTAATAAGCTCTATTTTGGAGAAGATGATGCGCTGGTAGCTGAAGTTATCGATAACACTACATCGCGAGGCCGAACACTTCGTTTTCTTTTCGACGGGTCGTACGAAAGCTTTAAAGAGACAATAACCAAATTGGGAAAGACACCTATTCCTGAAGAGATACAGCAAATAAGAGGCATCAAACCGGAAGATAACGAACGCTATCAAACTATCTATGCCAAACATGAAGGCGCCGTTGCGGCACCTACTGCCGGGCTGCACTTCTCCCGCGAACTGATGAAACGACTTGAAATTAAAGGTATTGAATTTGGCGAGGTAACTCTACATGTGGGCCTGGGCAACTTCCGTGATATAGATGTTGAAGACCTCTCCAAGCATAAGACAGACTCAGAAGAGATGTATGTTTCTGAACAAACAGCACAAAAAGTAAATACAGCAAAAGAGAATAAAAACAGAGTGTGTGCTATCGGCACCACCAGCATGAAGGCCATTGAGAGTGCAACAACTATTGCTGGCAAGCTGAAATATTACGAAGGATGGACTAACAAATTCATCTTCCCACCATACGAATTTAATGTTGCCAACTCTATGATTACTAACATGCATCTGCCCACAAGCTCGATGCTGATGATGGTGAGTGCTTTTGCCGGTTATGATTTCACCATGAAAGCTTACAAAGTGGCAGTAAAAGAAAAATATAAATTCTTCACGTATGGCGATGCCATGCTTATTCTGTAATTATTATTTGAATAAATAATATCACGGGATTTTGTACCTTCGTATGGAATCCCGATTTTTTATGCAAAAATACGTAATCATAGTTGCCGGAGGTTCCGGAAAAAGGATGGGAACAGAGCTGCCAAAGCAGTTTCTACCGTTGGCAGGAAAACCAATGCTAATGCATACCATCGAGGCATTCTATAATACAAAAGATAAAATAGAGATTATCGTGATTTTACCATCTGAACATATAGGTTTATGGAAAAATATGTGTGTTACTCATAATTTTTCCGTAAAACATAATGTTACTGAAGGTGGAGAGGAACGATTTTATTCAGTGAAAAACGGATTAGCGAAGGTTATTGGCGATAGTTTGGTGGCGATACACGACGGGGCGCGCCCGCTGGTAGATTCAAAAACCATAAACAAAGCTTTTGCCCTGGCGCAAACGACGGGAGCAGTTATTCCTGTGACAGCACCGTCAGAGTCAGTTAGAGTTCTCCATGAGGATGGTGAGAGTATGCATCTGGATCGAAACAAAGTGAGAATGGTTCAAACGCCACAGGTTTTCAGTGCAAAAATACTGAGAGAAGCATACCAACAGCCCTTTTCAACAGTATTTACAGATGATGCCAGTGTTGTTGAAAGTGCCGGATTCAGAGTATCGTTGATAGATGGCTGCACAAAAAACATCAAAATCACCGATCCTCAGGATATGGTATTAGCTGAAACACTATTACAATTAAAAAATCATGGTACAAAACGATAAGCCGGAGAAGGTTATTTTGGGCGTAGACCCCGGAACAAGGTTTATGGGGTGGGGTGTTATAAAGAAAACCGGCAACAAGTTGGAAGTGGTGGATATGGGCGTGCTAAAGCTAATGAGTGTCACCAATCCTTGGCAGAAGCTGGAGACCATATACAATGAAATTGCGACGATCTTGATGAAATACACTCCTGACGAGATGGCTATTGAGGGTCCTTTCTATGGTGTAGATGCGCAGGCAATGCTGAAGCTGGGAAGGGCCCAGGGTTCTGCTATTATTGCCGCTATAAAGCTCTCGGTACCGGTATTCGAATACCAGCCTTTGAGGATAAAGCAGGCCGTTACCGGCAACGGAAGAAGCAGTAAAGAGCAGGTGGCGGGAATGGTGATGGCTTTATTGAAGATAAAAGAGAAGCCAGAGAAACTGGATATAACCGATGCTTTGGCGGTAGCAGTGTGCCACGCTAACCAGGATGGAAGGACTATGACAAAAGGGAAAAAAGGTAGCTCCTGGGATCATTTTATCAAAGAAAATCCGGGAAGGATTCGTTAAGAATCATAGTTGTTCAGAAAAAAGAACATTCAAA
Source organism: uncultured Bacteroidales bacterium (assembly GCA_964474455.1). Lineage (GTDB taxonomy): Bacteria > Bacteroidota > Bacteroidia > Bacteroidales > BM520 > BM520. The sequence goes on along the minus strand of CAYYSU010000025.1, from coordinate 23,885 downwards.
AACGATGAAATCAAAAAATTCTATACTTTTATACCCTCAAAAAATTGGTTCTGCCAATGTTTTGAAATAATCTTATTTCTAATATAACAATTGTTGTAGTTATCCTATGAACGCTGAAATCTATCAGGTAGATATCTCAATTTTGAATCTAGAACCTGTAATCTGGAGACAGGTAGAAGTACCTTCCGACATTTCCCTTGCAGACTTCCATCTTATCATTCAAAAGGTTATGGGATGGTCTAACAAGCACAAACACCGATTTGCCAAGGACACCACTTTTTATTCACCATCATCAGAGATGCTTGATGAAGAGTTCTCGTGTGTGGAGTATAATAATATCAAACTTAACGAACTTCTGGAGGTTGTAAAGGATAAGGTGATATATGATTATGACTTCAAGGATAACTGGGCTCATGAGATACTACTGAATAGTCGTATGGCGCCGGAAGCTGGCGTAACATACCCACGTGTATTGGATGGCGAAGGCAACTGTCCTCCTGAGAGTTGTGGTGGCGTTGACGGGTTCAATGAAATTCTTGATGTTCTGGACAACCCCGACCATATGGATTATGAAGATACCATAGAGTTTCTTGGTTCAGATTACGATCCAGACTTCTTCGATGTGGAGGCAGCGAATAGTGCCATTCAATCTTAATAAACTACTCCTTATTTAAGAAATTTTATACTGAAGTCATCAATATAGATCTTTGTAGCGGAAGGATTATATACATATATCTTCAATAAATCAGCATTGTATATGCTGTCGGGAACAATAAAAGAGGTGCTGTACAACTGCCATACATTTATTTCTGTTACCTGATCTTTAAGACTTTCACCATACCAGAAATGCCTGAAGTCTTTTCCATCTGCTTGTATCACTAGTTTAGAATCATGATCCAATTTCTTTTGATACATCCAGAAATCAATATCAATTCTTTGCTTTAAACTATCCGGGATATTTTTAAAAGGATACTCCAGAGTAATACTATAGTCAAACCCGTCTCCTGTTTGAGAGGAGCTCTCTCCAGACCATGCTATATGAGTGGTTATTGTATTCATCTGCCCCCATATCTCCCGGCTTTCACAATCATGGAAGAATCTGGTCTTTATGGAAGAATCCGCTATTTTGTAATTCATATCCAGATAATAATCACCAAAAAGAGAAGAGAGAGCCCCGGCAACATTATGAGCTATGATTTTTCTGCCCTTTTCAGCATAGTGTTCGGTGGTCCAGTTTTGATCAACAAACTGGTCATCATCAACCATATTTATATTATTTACAACAACAACACCCTTGCGCTCGTAATATGACTGCAGAATACGGGCATTTTCATTTATCATATATACAAGGTCTTTACCTACCAATTCGTTAGCTTTCTGTGTGTTTTCCGCTAACAAATTGAACACCATGTTCCAATCTCTCTGTTTTGCGAGTTCAACAATATCGTTAAAGTCATCGATTCTTGGATTATTCGTAGTATCCAACTGAAAGCCGTAGGCCTTAATATAGTGACAGGCTAATTCTGTTTGCTCCTTATCAAAGTTTCCGTTTTCATCTTTTATCCCGTTAAATGCCATCCATTGGTCCCACTCAATAACATCCCTAAACTGAAATTCATAGGGCATATGGAAAGCATCATCTCTCCATTTTTTCATAAATTGCTCTGTTCTTTCCTTATCAGATTTTATATCATAAGCTTTAAACGAAAGCAAAAATCTGTTGAGTAGCGGTGGATTATCTCTAATAAGAACCATACTTTTCTGCAAAGAAGTTTCCAGCTCCGAGTATATCCATTGAGCATCAAAGGAGCGCAGGTTTAAGGTAACGATAACAGTTTTTGAGTTATGCTCCTCGGGGATATTTTGAAGCAATATTTTATAAATACCCGCATGACCGGCGGGTTTAGTGATATCATATGTCACAAGCCCGGGGAAATGGTCACCAATAAATTCGGAGATACGACGCTTATCAATATCATCACTACGATTGGTATTATTTGATGATTCACCAATATAGATAATATCAACGTTTTCGGGGATTTCTCTCACAAGATTAATAACGGACGAATGTTTTTGCAGATCACTTTCGTAAAACCATTTGGTATAGACAAAATTCATTGCAACAACTAATATAATAACAGCCAATATTTTTATTCCAAGTTTCTTAATCATAGCCTACAAATTAGAATTGGAAGTATATAAATGGGAAATTCTCTACCCCGGCATATACTATGATGCTAAATATCAGGACAGCATATATGTGCCATCGTGCCAATAGAGGTATGCTTCCCACCCAATTATCAAATCTTTTATTATATAAAAGTATGTCGCTGATAATAAACAGAGCCATGAAAACCCATACAAAAACAGGTATTGTAAGTGCTGCTCCTTCCAGTCCCATATTATTACCAATATAAGAAAAAATAGAGATAGCAGCATCAAAATTCTGACTTCTAAAGAAGACCCATATTATGGTGACGAGCAAAAAAGTTTTGATTGCCAGTAGAATATGTCCAATAGAATATGGTTTATGGTCTGTTTTCAGCTTAAGAGTTTTATTAAAAGCGCTCTCCACAAGATATATAAATCCAAATAGTGCACCCCAGATAATAAAGGTCCAGTTAGCACCATGCCATATACCACTAACAATAAAAACAATCATGATATTCATTATCCACCTGCCTTTTGTGACCCTGTTCCCTCCAAGAGGGAAATACAAATAGTCTCTAAACCAAGTGGAGAGAGATATATGCCAGCGTTGCCAGAACTCAGCTATGTTTTTAGCCAGATAAGGTGTTTTAAAGTTATCCATAATATGAATACCCATAATACGGGCACTTCCTATGGCAATGATAGAGTATCCGTAAAAATCGCTGTATATCTGGAAAGAGTAAAAGAAAAGACCTTTAATAATATTAAATGATGAAAACGTCTCCGGAGCCTGATATACAGCATCCACAATACCTGAAATATTATCAGCAATAACCATTTTAATAAATAAGCCATAAAGAATAAGGCGCAATCCATTTACCAGGTTATCATAGGAGAAGGAGTGCTTTGCTTTTAATTGTGGTGAGAGGCGGGAGAAACGCTCAATAGGCCCGGCAACAAGCTGGGGGAAAAAGGATACATACAAGGCAAAATATCCCAGGTGACGCTCTGCTTTCTGTCGGCCATAATAAACATCTAAAGAATAACTTAAAGTTTGAAATGTATAGAAAGATATCCCTACCGGCAGTAGCAGGTTCATTAAAGGAAGGTGACGAGCACTACCAAAACTCTCAAAAAGAAGGTTGATATTTGTTGATGCGAAGTTATAGTATTTAAAGAAAAAAAGAAGTCCCAGATTAGTACACAAGCTCAAAATAAGAAACGGTAAACGTCTACCCCGGGAAGAGAACTTTTCCATTGCTATACCGGATAAATAATCTACTATGGTTGAAAAAAGTATAAGGAAGATATACTCTACTTTCCAACACATATAGAAGAAGTAACTGGCAGCGAGCAGAAGAACCCAACGATATTTATGGGGGAGTAGAAAAAACAGTATTATTACTACAGGTAAAAAAAATACAAATTGCAATGTATTAAAAAGCATAAACTATGGTTTTTTATCTGGTCAACCTCACACCCTTAGCTTTCATCGTATTATTGTGCAAAACAAAGGATTATTTCATTGGACAAAAATACATTTATTTTGATATGGTAACATTATGATGTTAAGGATTCTCAAAGAGGACAATACTGAAGTCTCTTTATTTTACTGTCCTTGGGAGTGCGCATTAAACTCCGGAGCATAAACACATTGTATGGTACTCAGTCCGCCGGTATAGGTTCCTGTTCGCACTCTGAAAAGCTCATATTCAAAGAGATAATTTCCTTTTGTCAGACGGTCGAAAAAGTAGTTTACGGAAGCATCTCTTATGGATAAATAGTATCCGGCGCCATCTTTATAACGATAACCGCTACGACTCTCTGTCGGTTCAAAGGCAGCGGTACGTTGATCCTTGAGATGCACAAAGGAAAAATCTCTGTCGGCAGTAACCATCATTCTGACTACAATTTTATCACCGGTTTTAACATCCTTTTGGTCAGATATCTCTTTCAGTACGGGTCCCTTTTCTGTAAGTACTTTTTTATAAAGCTTACGCAAGATGGTAAGTCCGTTTCCGGCAGATTCTATCTCACCATAAGTCGAATAATACTGCCAATGCAATGCGCCCCAGCTAAACCTGTCGGCATCTGTTGTTACCTGCACCTCCCCCATGTTTGATGTCACCTCATGGTCGTGCCATATCTTTTTGATATATCCGGTTCCCGGTTCTTTAGTCTCATCTTTTGAAACGACCTCATTTCCTCCCAGGCTAATGGTTAAATCATTACTCCCTGCAAGCATCTCATCACCCTGAAGCAGCAGAGCGTAAATTGCGTGTACGGTACCTATGCTAGAGCTCCATTTGTTGGTTTGTTTTTGTGTAAGGAGCCATTTTTTCATCTGGCGCACGGAAGCCTCGTCGTCGGCAATAAGAGTAAATGCCTCTATAAGCGATGCCATAGTAGAAATCGGGGCACTGTACCAGTATGGCGAAGAGTGCAGGCTGCGCCAATACATACCCAGTTTGTCGGAGTACATGGCACGTTCCTTTAGTGAGGCAATAATCTCCTCCGCCAACACAGGCTCTACGTTGAAATATAGAATTATCGATGCCAGTGATTGCTGATACAATCCGAAGGAGGTCCAATGATCTTTTATTTGTTGCATATAGAATTCATACCATTCATCTTGTATTGCATTATCAACATTATCACCTAACAGGCTTCTTGCATACATCCATGAAATTGCAAAGTTGCTGATATGGCATTCGTCGGGGTTAAAACCTTTTTCTCTCTTTGCCTCGAGATATTGTTTCTCCGCTTCTTTGTCGAGGTAACGTGCTGCCTTGATAATCTCTGCCGGCAGGTTATTCTCTACACCGAGGTAGTACAGTCGGGCACTATTTTCCACCACTGAGAGCGTTGTAAAAAGACTGGGTTTCATTCCTTCAAACCAGGGCCATGAACCGTCAGGGTACTGCATTTGCGAAAGCATACTCCAGTTTTTTGCCTTCATTCGTCCTATTCTGTTGATATCAAAGAGCAGAGCAATACGATGTTTCTGTTCTGTTTCACTCTTAGCATCTGCCAGCCACGGGCTCTCCTGAAGTAATGTGGTTTTCAATTCCGGATTTTTCTCCAGTGCAGAGAACAGCGCTTGCGGTGATTGTTCACGCCACATATGGAAGATACGCTTAATGGCAGGGTTATAATTTGCGATATGCGATGCGAGGGCATTGGCATAGTAGCTGTTGAAAATTGCGGCGGCATTTTTACTCTGACTCTCTTCGAGGCTTGGCAACGCCTGCACTGCATACCACGCAGGGTTGGCGGTGTACTCCAGCGTCAATGCAAAGTTATTCGTTGCGCCACCTTTCTCCTTCAGCTTTTCAAAAGTAAAATCGTATTTGCCTTTTCCGTCGATGCTCATGGGCATACTTTCAATAACCAGTGTTTGTGATGCCAAAACAGGAATAACATGCTCTTCACCATCGGTGTGGAGGTCACTTTGTGCATACGTTCTCACACCAAGAGCCGAGATATTATACGGGATATTTATCTTCCACTCTGCCATTGCTGAGCCACCGGCATCTACCGATTTCACCTTCCTGTTGAAGCCGGAAATCAATGTCTCCATTGACTCATCTGTTTCAGGGTCGAATAACTCCAGGCGTGTCTCCACGTTAACCTCCTGCTCCTGCATATTGTTTATCCTTGCCTGAAGAATCAGCTGATCACCCTGGCGTACAAACCTGGGCATATTTGGTGTTATCATAACCTCTTTTCGTGTCACCATTTCGTTTTCAAAAATGGCATTTTTCACATCTTTAGTATGAACAAGTCCAAGCAGTTTCCAGCCGGTTACAGATTGCGGAGAAGTGAAAGATATCTCCACAATGCCCTCCTCATTAGTTTTAAGTTCGGGATAGAAAAACCCTGTCTCCCGGAAGTCGGAGCGCAGCTCCGGGGCCTTCTTTGGCGGTGCTTCCAGCATTAATCTGTTCTCTTCAGTAGCTACAGGCATTACATGCTCTTGCTCGTCAAACAGAGCGTCATCTACTGCCATCGACTCCTTCAAATTCATAGATTTCATGTTTACGACGCCACCACTTCTGCTATATATTTGTTGGGAAAACATATTAAAAGGTTTCCATATTAATCTGTCGTAGTCACGTACATTAACCATATAACCAATATTATTATATCGATTGTAATACCGATGGTACTCTATGCCAAAGAGATAATTATCAACTGACACATTATTATACCTGTATTTAAATGGAGAGAAGCTATAATCCATTGGCTCAATTGCGTCGAGTGACCTGTCGTAGAGTGATGCTATCATTTCACCCTGTACCGGATTTCCCTGATAATCGGTAACCTTAAGTGTCCATTTTTCTTCACTTCCCGGTTCTGTCACATCACGGAAAGTTAAAAATTCAACATCAAGAACTTTATTGGTATATGGAACATTCAATTTTTGGCTATGACCATAAAACCGCCCTTCGATATTGGCAAACAGAGTCACAAATATATTTCCTCTGTACTCTTCTTTTACAGGGATACGTATCTCCTCAATAGAATTATTCAATAAAATCACTTTTCTGTCAAGGATCTTTTTCCCATCACTAAGGATATAATGTCCATAAATGTTCCTTACCGAGCTAATGATCATTGAAGCTGTTTCTCCCGGCTCATACTCATTATTTTTATAATAATATTTAAAGATACTTTGTTGAGCCGGTTTATCATTATTACCATTAATAATTACAAACTCTTTTATCGTAGAAGCTGTATCCTTTCCCGATACTGCTTCCACACTCATACGGTAAACACCTGATTTCCAACCCTTCCATTCATCACTATGCAGAATGGTTTTTCCATTTACGAACTCACGTGAAAGCACTTTCTTATCAGCCTGAAGCTCACTATCTGGCAATGGTTTTTTATAATAATCCAGAGGAAACTTTTTCATAAATTCCTCTTCACTAAAAATCGTAATATCGGTACTCTCATCCCACAACCTACTTCTATAAACCTTCTTCGGGAGCAATAATTTCTCTATTACTACGCTCCCGGCACACTTTTCAATCTCATTATTATGGTTAATAATCTCCACCGATACTTTTTCTTGTTCATCAGCAAATGACACCTCCGGAAGATCAGTTTTAACAGCAATTTTCTTTACTGCATCGATAAGGGAAGTAGATATTTCATGTGTTTCTCCTACAATATCCGTAACAGTAAATGTTACTAAATAAGTGTATCCAAAGAAGTCTTTATCATGATATTTTTGTGCTGCCTCGAAGTTTACGCTAAACACGCCTTCTTTGTCTGTCTCCACTGTTCCGAAAGCTATCTCTTTTTTATCATAGTTAAAGGGTCTCCACCACCATCGCCATGGCAAGTATAACGACCTGGTAACATGATATTTCACCTCAGCATTATCAACAGGCAGTCCGGAATATGTTTCTACCTTTCCTGATACTATAAAAGGGTCACTCTCATTTTTTCTATTTTTATTCTCATGAACATTTATCTCAAAAGAGGGTCTTTTATACTCCTCTACTCTAATATTTTTACGCCCATAAGGTGTATTTATTACAATATGCCCCGTGGGTATGTCAGAAGGAATAACAAAGACACCATTTACAGTACCATAATCATTGGTTATGAGCGTTTTTTCGTCTCTGACCTGATAGTTAAGATCTTTAAGTTCCAGGACAATTTTCGTATTGGCAGCTAATGCCACATCTTCATTTTTATGTGTGGTAAGAAGAGCCTTAAAATACACTGTTTGTCCTGGGCGATAGACAGCCCTGTCGGTGAATATCCAGGAGCGCATCTGATTTTTCATATCCCTGTAATCGGCATTAAATAAATAAACACCGGACACCAATCTATCCTTTCCCTTATTTAATACCACGTACTCGCTATACCTGTTCTTGCCTGCTTTTGTTTTGAAGACACCCACATCATCCGTTGTTCCTTCATCTATCAGCGTCGTTCCGTGCCTATAATCATTACTATACACAGATACTTCAACGTTTTCGATTGGAGTTCCTGATAATCTTTCATTTACAATAATGTTATTTTCTTGTGATTCGGAGAGTGAAATAAGGCTCATATCCGAGACTTGAAACTCAGCATACGACAACATTCCATCATTGCTGAAGCTCTCTTTTGGAGAAACAAGTACGGCGTAGTACCCGTACGTCAATTTGGGCAATGCGATTTCAAAACTATGTTCTTCATAATCCTTTGGAAGATCATAAGAGTAACTCCATTCAGCGACAATCTCTTTTGAAAAATATATATCAGGTTTTTTTAAATTTTGTTTCCGGCTCGACATTGCGGGATGGAGGTCAAAATCGAGTTTTACAACGCGAAGAAATACCCTGTCAACATTTCTAACCGTAACCATAGCCAGTTCATGAGTATTTAACGGGGTAACCTCCGGTATTTGGATACCAATGGATTTAGATAATATAGATTGTAAAAGATCTATCGCCAATTTACCTGTTTCTGTTTTAGGATATTTCTCAATAACAGACTCACATAGTATCTTTGCTTCGCAGAGGTTACAAATATCCTTATTTGAAGAGTGATACATCATATTTGCTGCCATCACTCCTGCTTCCGCAACAATAACGGGCATATCCTTACCCTTGAACCACTCCAGAAGCCTGGAAAGATATACCTCGTCACGACTCTCAAAAGAGCTATTATCATAAACATATTTCAATCGTATAAGATCCGCATCTATAAAAGCAGATAATTCTTTATCTCCGGAATGAAAACGCAACAAATCCTGCATAATATTCAGATAATACCACGAAGCATTTTTCTGTTCATCACTTAAATCCATGGCAATAAACATGCTATACTTAGAGAGAAATTTTTCATTGTTTACCGAAAATTCATGAACAGATCTGTTGAGAAAAGCTTCCTTGTCAGAGAAGTGATTCAAGGCACGAAAGGCGAGGAAGTCGTATAGTGTAGGTCTAAGGTTTTGGTCTTTACCTTTAAGTAAAATCGGCGCCCATGATTTTATTGAAATGGTTTTGGTAATATCATTTACAGAGTTCAGATAACAGGTATTTACAACCTCGGCAAAGTCGCTATAACTCCATGTCGTAATATCATCATCTCTTTTTGAGTTGATTTCTCCCCGTTCCATAATGTTATATCTCTCGTTTTGGTAGTAGCTCCATAGCATTTCACCCTTCAGCGAGAGGAGTATTTCTTTAACGGGAGAATCGGCGATATCCAGTTCAGTGTCAAGATATTGAAGTCCCTTTATTATGGCATCTTCCTGAAAAGATTCCATAAGTTTTAGCTTATATATTATCGCTTTGGTTTTTTGCGGGTTATTGCCCTCAGCTATTGATAACTGATATATTTTTTCTACCTCTGCTATTGCGGAGCGTGGTTTCGCTTTATTTTCATATTCAAGAACATTCTTCCACAGATCTTCATACGAAGCGGGGTTCTGAGCTGCTCCGGGAAAAGCGACAAAGAAAATCATTGAGATAGAATAGATTGAGGGCAAGGATTTACGTTTCATAGACATGAGTTTTAATAATCAAAAATAGATAAAAAAACTAAAGGATTAGTTTTCAAAAGGTATGTATGGTCAAAAAATGTACCGAAAAAACCCTACTGAACTTTTTTTCTCAAAATTTCACTCCTCTTCTTTTGCAATAATTTTTGTTATTGTACATTTACAATCTTTTGCAAAACAACACAGATATGAAAATTATAGGAATGGGAAATGCCCTTGTGGATATCATGACACAGCTTCCCGATAATACATTGTTAGACACATTTAACCTTCCCAAAGGTAGTATGACACTTGTGGAGGAGGATCTCTCCGGCACCATCCGTGAGGCAACCGACCATTTAAACTCCGAGCTCGCCGCCGGTGGTTCTGCATGCAACACCATCGATGGGTTGGCACATTTGGGAACAGAGACTGCTTTTATTGGCGCCGTGGCGGAAGATGAGTATGGCATTTTTTACAAAAACGACCTTATAGCTAATAATATCAAGCCCGTTCTTTTTGAAAGCAAGAAGATTACAGGGCGAGCTGTTGCACTTGTAACACCTGACTCCGAGAGGACTTTTGCCACTCATCTGGGGGCCGCTGTCGACATTCCCCTGGATAAAATTACTCCCACAATTTTTAAAGGATATGACATACTACATATTGAAGGTTATCTGGTTTATAACCACGAACTAATCCTCACAGCGCTGAAAGCTGCAAAGGCAGCAGGACTGCTCATCTCTATTGATTTAGCCTCTTTTAATGTTGTTGATGACAACCTGGAATTCCTGCATAATGCTGTAAATGAATATGTAGATATCTGTTTTGCCAATGAAGATGAAGCTCTGAGCTTTACGGGAAAAGGCTCACGGGAAGCGCTGGATCTGATTGCAAAAATGTGTACCTGGGCCATTGTTAAAATTGGCAAAAAGGGTTCTCTCATAAAGCATAATGATATGGTGGCCAGTATAGGAATCATTGATGCCGCACTCCGTGATACTACCGGAGCAGGAGATTTATATGCTGCCGGATTTCTCCACGGATTGGCCAATGGGTGGAGCATGGAAAAATGTGGCCTGGCAGGCTCGCTTTTGTCGGGAAAAGTTATTGAAGTTTTTGGTGCCAGAATGCCCAAAGAGACATGGGATGAGATTAAAAATTCCATCAAAAATCTATAGCATTTTCACACTAATAAATACCTCTTTCATTATTAATCAGAAATTTATACATTTGCAGCCATCGCAATAAAATTGTAAAAAACACTACATACATAAATTTAATAATTCACTACTAGCATGAAAGTTTATCAAAAAAATGATGTCAGAAACGTAGCACTTATTGGAGGCGCGAAGACAGGGAAAACAACGCTTGCTGAAAGTATGGCTTTCAAGGGCGGAGTTATTTCCCGTAAGGGTTCGGTAGAAGATAAAAATACGCTCTCTGACTACCGTGACATTGAGCTTGCTCGTCAGAATTCGATTAGCTCTACTTTAATTTATACTGAATATAAAGATAAAAAAATTAATATCATTGATAACCCGGGTTTTATCGATTACGTGGGAGATGTTTATGCTTCCTTAAAAGTCTGTGAAACAGCCATCATGCTCGTAAGTGCTTCTAATGGTGTTGAGGTAGGCACGGAAATGCATTTCCGTACAATAAAAAAACTTGACCAACCTCTCGCATTTCTTATCAATGGCCTCGATCATGAAAAAGCTAAATTCGATGAGGTTATTAACGAGCTAAGAGATTTCTTCGGTAGTAAAGTTGTTATTGCTCAGTATCCTGTTAATCCGGGTGTTGATTTTGATTCTATCATCGACCTCATGGAGATGAAGATGTTTAAATATCCTAAAGGTGGAGGACAGCCATCTGTGGAGGATATCCCTGCACAAGAAGCTGACAAAGCTGAAGAACTTCATGCTGAACTTATAGAGGCTGCCGCCGAAGGTGATGACAGCCTAATGGAGAAATTCTTCGAAGAAGGGACTCTCACCGCAGAAGAGATAGCCCGCGGTCTTAAACTTGGACTTATTCACGGTAATACATATCCGGTACTATGCTCTTCTGCTAAAGAAGATATGGGCGTCGATGGTGTAATGAACTTCATTATTAACACTTGTCCTGCTCCCGGTGAAGTTAGAACTGAAACTACTGATAAAGAAATAGAACTCACATGTAACCCTGAAGATCCTACTTCTGTATTTGTTTTCAAAACAGCTATTGAGCCACATTTAGGTGAGGTAGTTTATTTTAAGGTGCTGGGCGGTGCTATAGAGGAAGGCATGGATCTTATGAATGCCAAAAACGATGGCAAAGAACGTATTCCACAGCTACTCGTAGTAGCAGGTAAAAATCGCGAGAAAGTTTCTAAAATCAATGCCGGTGATTTTGGTGCGACAATAAAACTCAAAGATACGCGTACCAACGATACTCTTATATTGCCTAAGAGTAATAATGGTAAAGTCAGCCCTGTTTTTATTCCGGAACCAACCTATTGGACTGCACTTAAAGCTGTCAACAGCTCTGATGATGAAAAACTTGGAGCTGCACTTAACGAACTCCATAAGATAGACCCAACATTGGGAGTATCATACAGCCGTGAGCTCAAGCAGCAAATCGTTAGTGGTCTTGGAGAAGTACATATCAATACCATGAAGTGGTATCTCGATAACACCTATAAAATTGAAGTGGATCTTTTCCCACCAAAAATTCCTTACCGAGAAACTATTACCAAGATCGCCAATGCCAGCTACCGTCATAAAAAACAGTCTGGTGGTTCAGGTCAGTTTGGTGAAGTTCATATGAGGATACAGCCTTATGTAGAAGATTATGCAAAACCTACTGATATCCCTGTTCGTGATACTCAGGAATATCCTCTTGATTGGGGAGGTAAACTCATCTTCAACAACTGTGTCGTTGGTGGAGCTATCGATGCCCGCTTTATGCCTGCAATTCTCAAAGGTATCATGGAACGCATCGAGACAGGTCCTTTGACCGGTTCTTATGCTCGTGACATCGTTGTTTATGTTTATGATGGTAAGATGCACCCTGTTGACTCTAACGAGATCTCCTTCAAACTCGCCGGTAAATACTCTTTCGCTGATGCATTTAAGCAAGCTGGTCCTAAGATCATGGAACCTGTTTATGATGTAGCAGTAACAGTACCAGAAGAGTTGATGGGTGGTGTTATGACCGACTTACAAAACCGTCGTGCCATCGTAATGGGTATGGATCCGGAAGGAAAATACCAGACAATCCGCGCGCAGGTGCCACAGGCAGAGATGAACCGTTACAGTACAACTCTTAGCTCATTAACATCCGGTCGTGCAATATATACCATGAAATTCAACGAGTACCGTCAGGTACCAAGTGATGTTCAGGATAAGCTTCTGAAAGAATACGCTGCACAGCAGGAAGACGACGAATAGTAATATATTCTATTATATATCCGAACCCGTCAGGCTTGAAAACCTGACGGGTTTTTTTGTTTTTGTCATACTAAGACACAAAAAAACCGCTTCATAATGATGAGGCGGTTTTCTAAAAATATTAATAGGAATTTATATCTGTCCTTTTTTATGTCTCTCACCAATAACTTTGAGCATATCTTCAGTCATATTTTCTAGATTCCATTTTGGATCCCAACCCCACTCTTTGCGAGCTGCGCTGTCGTCCATATTGTCGGGCCAGCTGTTAGCAATACGCTGCTTCATAGGCTCTACATTATAAGTTATTTCAAAATTGGGTATTATCTTTTTAATTGCTGCTGCAATCATCTCCGGGTCGAAGCTCATTGCTGAAATGTTGAAACAATTTCTGTGAATCAGCTTGTCAGGGTCAGCTTCCATGATATCGATTGCTGCATCAATAGCATCGGGCATATACATCATATCCAGGAATGTACCTTTATCTAAGGGGCACTCGAATTTACCTGTTTTGATTGCTTCGTAGTAGATCTCCACAGCATAATCAGTAGTACCGCCGCCAGGAAGGGTTACGTTAGAGATAATACCTGGATAACGAACGCCGCGTGTATCAACTCCAAAGCGCTTGTAATAGTAATCACTCAGAAGCTCACCACTTACTTTTGTTACACCATACATAGTTCCGGGACGCTGGATGGTGTCCTGAGGTGTATCTTTGTGGGGTGTGTTATCGCCAAAAGCACCAATGGAGCTAGGGAAAAACACAGCACAATTGTTTTCACGAGCTACTTCAAGGCAATTCATTACACCACCGATACCAATGTTCCATGCAACCTGAGGCTTGCTCTCGCCAACTGCTGATAGAATGGCAGCCAAGTTATAAATGGTATCAATTTTATATTTTTTTACTACATCAGCAATCGATTGAGCATCGGTGGCATCAATCATTTCCGATGGTCCTGATTCCAGTAACTCACCGGTTGGTACAGTTCTGCGAAAACCAGCAACCACATTACTGTTGCCATATCTTTTTCGTAATTCGAGGGTAAGTTCAGAACCAATCTGACCTACGGAGCCAATAACCAAAATATTTTTCATGGGCAATTTTGAGTTTTACTGTTTAAAAAAATTCAATACAATTTGCGCAAATATACAATATTTTAGAAAATTTCAAAATGATGCTAATGATGTTCAAAGAGAATAACTAAAGGGAGAAAAGAAGTAATTTATTTGGATTCTTCGATATAACTACTTCGCCTTATTAGCTAGTTATTACTATTGCACACGATATATAAACTCTATCCATTCAAGGCGTAGTTATAAAGAGAGATACAACGCTGAAATCATATAAAATTCCTAGTCGTTTTGTACCTTAGATTTTTTAACAATAATTATTTTTAAAAAATCGTTCTTTAGTATCAAATTAATATCTTTGCTATATTATTATAATAACATGATGCATATTAACCTTTTAAATTTTTAACTATGTACAATCGCATTCAAGCACATCTTCAAAAAGAATTGACGGACATAAGAGAAGCCGGTCTTTATAAAGAAGAGAGGGTAATTACTTCCCCACAAGGTGCTGATATTAAGGTAAAAAATGGAGATCAGGTGCTTAACTTCTGCGCTAACAACTATCTGGGGCTCTCTAACAACCCCAAATTGATTGCAGCCGCCAAAGAAGCTCTCGACACTCACGGTTACGGTATGTCGTCGGTACGTTTTATCTGTGGTACTACAAACCTCCACAAGGATTTAGAGGATAAAATTTCTAAGTTCTTTGGCACAGAAGATACTATCCTCTACGCGGCATGTTTTGACGCCAACGGTGGTGTTTTTGAACCTCTGCTTACAGCAGAAGATGCTATCCTCTCCGACACTCTAAACCACGCTTCCATCATCGACGGGGTACGTCTATGTAAAGCTGCCCGCTACCGCTTTAAGAATGCTGATATGGAAGACCTCGAAGAACAACTAAAAGTTGCTCAGAAACACCGCTTCCGCCTCATCGTAACAGATGGTGTATTCTCAATGGACGGAAACGTTGCTCCTCTGGATAAGATTCTTAAGCTGGCAGAAAAATATGATGCTATGGTTATGGTTGACGAATCACACTCTGCAGGTGTTGTTGGTAATACCGGTCGCGGGGTAACAGAGCTTTTCGATTGTAAAGGTAAGTGTGAAATCATAACCGGTACTTTAGGTAAAGCCTTTGGCGGCGCCATCGGTGGTTTCACCACAGGAAAAAAAGAGATTATAGAAATGCTTCGTCAGCGCTCTCGTCCTTATCTGTTCTCTAACTCTATTCCACCATTAGTAGCTGCTGCCGGCATCAAGATGTTTGATATGGTGAGTTCTACCAATGAACTCCAGGACAAGCTGCACTCAAACACTAATTATTTCGTAGAAAAGATGAGCTCAAAAGGCTTTGATATCAAACCAACAAAATCGGCCATCTGCGCAGTAATGCTTTATGATGCAAAACTAGCTTCAGATTTTGCTGCAAAGCTTCTTGAAGAAGGAATATACGTAATTGGCTTTAGCTACCCTGTTGTACCCAAAGATCAAGCACGCATCCGTGTTCAGCTTTCTGCTGCTCATGAAATAGAGCACCTTGACAAAGCTATTGCTGCTTTTGAAAAAATAGGTAAAGAAATGGGTATTATCAAATAGATACACTCCTAAAAAAACAATAAACCTCTGTATAGCAATATGCAGAGGTTTTTTTATCGATAATAATATTATCCAAAAAAACAAATATCATATGGGTAACAAAAGGGTGCTTTTGGTATTAAGAGATAGAGAATTCTCCTGGCGCCGGGCTGATATGAAAAGTGGTTTTTTTGTTGCTTTTTTGCTGTAAGATAAAAATGGCGATGCGGGACAGAAATGTACTTCCATTAAAAGACTGACCCTTTGAAAGGGTTTCAAAGGGCTTCAAAGGGCTTCAAAGGGCTTCATAAGACCATTATGCCCCGAAAAATAAACAACCCAAAAAAAACACTATTGCCTCCCACTTGTCTTTTTGTAACTTTGACTATCTTCCGGACTTAAAAACATATGAAAAATGAAAAAGATATTAGTAATAATATCATTGTTATCATGCGCCTTGTTCTTGAAAGCACAAGTCATTACATGGGAAGAATTTTACCCGGCGAGGAATCATCATCCTGTAATGGGTGATCCCGAATTCCTGGACGACTACAAAAGCCCGGAAACAAAAAATAATATCAAACTACCATTTTCAGTGGATAATAGTACCAATAAATTTCACCCTTTTGTTATGAACCAGGGGGCAAATGCCTCTTGTCAGCAGTTCGCTGCTATTGGATACGCATTATCGTATGAATTGAATCTGCTAAGAGGTACTCCCGGAAACGACAGCATGAACCTCTGCAATCCACTATTCTCTTTTAACATGCTTCATGATGGTAATGCCTGGAATGGAATATCAATGTTCCCATCACTGAATATAGTTCGGGATATTGGCCAACCTCTACTTTCTGACTTCGACATATTCAGTGATACTACAATCGTAGAATGGATGTCTGGATATGATCGTTGGTATAGTGCTATGCATAATAGAATACGCGACTATTACAGAATTGATATCAGTACTTACGAAGGACAACAAACCCTTAAACATTGGGTGTGGAATCATTGCGGAACATCCCAATATGGAGGAGTGGCTCTGTTCAACTCCAATAATCCGTGGAATAGTGTTATCATACCGCCAGGATACGTGGAAGAAGGAAAACACCTCATTACTGCCTGGGCTGGAATTGCAACTCATGGACTGTCCTTAGTAGGATACAACGACTCCATAGCATGGGATTATAACAGCGATGGCAAGATTACAACTGACATAGATCTTAATAACGATGGTAAAATAGATCTCCGAGATTCCGAATATGGTGCTTTCAAATTTATTAATAGTTATGGAGCGCTCTGGGGTGATACCGGAAGATGCTACGTCATGTACAAAGCCATGGCAGAAAAATATCCTTACGGAGGAATATGGAATAACGAAGCAATAATTCTGGATATCAATGATGGATATTCTCCGGAACTTACTCTTCGTTACAAAATAAAATCAACTTCAAGAGATAAAATCAGACTTACTGCAGGAATATCAATACATAATGGTACTAACCAACCTGAGTATATCCTTGACCTGCCAATTTTCCGATATCAGGGTGGAAGCAAACCGCTTCAGGGATTATCAGATCCAGGGCAGGAAATAATGGAGGGAGGATTAGATCTTACACCGTTACTATCATATATTGAAGACCCAAATAATGTGAAATTCTATCTCATAATAAATTCAAATGATGAAGATATGATCAATGATGGAGAAATACTGGAGTTGGAACTATTAGATTACGTACAAAATATTTCTGTTGAATCATCTGACATGCCAAAACCCATAAAACATAACATTATTAATCTGTATGACATATCCTATAACCCTAATGCTGATAATCCAGTAATCACAACACCGGAGGTAATACTCTCCGTAAAAAAAACAACGCTACAACTGGAAGCTGACCTTGGCACTCCACCATACCTTTTTTTTCTTAACAACACTTACCTTAAAGAGTATGACCTCGTGGATATCCCTGACGCCAGCGGTGATGTTCTGAATAACCCTAACGAATCTCTCGTCGTTCTTCCATTTAGCTTCCCGTTTTACGACTCGCACTACGACACCATAACTGTAAATCCTGCCGGCTTTATTATGTTTGGAGAGAAATATCACCCCTGGCCATACTGCGTTGTACCTTCGCATGCATTTAAACAATCCCGCATGGTAGCAACGATGTTTATGCCATGGTATAACTATAACTCCCAATCGAAAATATTTACTGATATAAATGAAGATAAAGCATCTTTCTATTGGATCTGTGATGCCAGTTATAATAATGATTCCTTCTTTGTCAAGGCCGCAATTACCATATATCCTGATGGAAAAATAGAGCTCTTCAATGCCTCAGATCCACTGCCTCAAAATGCAGCCGTCGTGTCAGGAATTTCTGCAGGCGATAACATAAGGTTCTCGTTTGCCGACCTATCAACACACACTACAGCATCATACACTCCTTTACCAATCCCAAATGAAATAAGCCTTACCTCTTCTGGTCTAATGGAAATCTCTTCCGATACAGCAAATCACATATATGAAATCCCCGTGATAGTAAAGGATAAAAATAACCTCGCAGGAAAAAAAACTCTACTCTTTGGCCGCGGTCCAGTCATATCAGCAAAAATTCATGGTGGTGAATCTACCATACCTTTTGCAGGCACAACTGCATTTATCGATATTACTGCATTCCCATTTCAGTCAAATGATAATATGGCTTGTAGTATCTCGTGTAACAGCCCTTTTATTAACAATATTACAGGAAACAACTTAATCCATTTCCCCGAAACAGGAACAATAAATTATGATAAATTCTTCTCTTTTGATATTGATCCAACAACACCTAACAACCAACAGATTATTTTCAATATTACTATTGATACCTTGGTAATGAAAATAAAAACAGAGATCTATTCCTTTGATGTTAAACTACTTGATTTAAAAATTCATGATAATGATGATGAGACAGTAATTCCCGGCGAAACCTTTTTCTTTGATCTATTAATAAATAATATTGGCAATATTCAAGCTAATAATCTTACTATTAAAATCTCATCCCAGAACCCGGAAATAGAATTCTTCCAAGATCTTTTTCACATAGAAAGCCTCACTAATAATAACTACAAACAACTACTTGTACCTTCTAAAATTAATGATGATACGGAACCCGGAACAAAGATCAGCATAAAGGTAGAAGTCTTCGTAGATGATCATGTTTTCACATCAAAAAATTACACGCTCTTCGCCGGAAAAGAAGATTTTATAATATTAAATCTTAGTGAAGAGACCTCTTCTGCCGACTCACTTTTCTTTGATATAGCAAAATTAGGCTACATAGTAGATTATTGTGACAGTATAGACCAATATATATCAAAATATAAATCAACAATAATCTGCTTTGGAGACATAAATGAAATATACGATTTCACATCTACAGAGAGGGAGATTTTAAAAAACTACCTCTACGATGGTGGAAATCTCTACGCCGAGGGGCATAGGTTCTGGTTTCCTAATCTATGGTCTCCGATTCATAATCTGTTCTCTGTAGAAGGCTCAAGAGAACCCGCTTATAACATTGAAAAACAATTACTTGATACCGACACACTTCGTTTTAACCTGGGGCAAAACACCTTGATTAATAAAATAGAACCTCTATGGCCGGCATTCACAAAACTTAAAACTACAGAGGAAATATGCCTTACTGCTTTTTGCGACCACCCTAAAGGAAAAACTATCGCTTCCTTATCACTATATGGATATATTATCAATGATGATAAACAACTAAGGGAAAAATATCTCAATACCATAATGGATTTTTTCAACGACGACGAGATCTCCGCATCCATAATAGTTGAAAAAAACTCTATTCCCACAAACGAAACTTTATCGCTACTGGTAAACAGTAATAGAATTCCTGAATCCGTAGAATGGAATCTTGACAATGCAATTATTGTGGAAGATAAAAATACCTGGTTAAGTGTTAAATGGGATAATATTGGTATAAAAAATATTTCATGTACTCTTATTTATCCTGATACATCTATCACGATACAATGTGATAGCTGCGTAACAGTTGTTGATAGTACATTCATTGATGAAAGAGATGACAACACACCTTTTAAAATATATCCTGTTCCGACAAGAGATTATTTCCACATTATTTCCAATCTTCAAACAGAAGCAAAATACAAACTTATTGGGCTTGAGGGCAATACTTATAAAAACGGTAAGATATTACAGACAACAACTGTGGAGACAAAAAATCTTGCAGGTGGCACATATCTCTTAATCATATATACTCCTACAGAGGTCTATTCCAGAAAGATCATCCATTTAAAATAACTCTCTTGCAAAAAAAATGTAAATTTGACAAAACCCATATACATGGCACGAGTCATAATTTTCATAGTGATAATTAGTTCTTTTCCTTTTCGGGGATTGAGTCAAAATATATCCGTCGTTTCATCAGTACCCGATACCACTGTTTTGCTAAAAGGCATCGAGGTGTATGGAGAGTCGAGGCATCCTTATGTGCGTCCTATAACTACCATCGAACAGCAAGTAATGCAATCCATCCCCACGGTGGATGCTGCAACAATACTCTCTTCCATGGCCAATGTAGGAGGTGTTCGCAAAGGTTCCTCTACCCTGGATCCAGTAGTAAGAGGATTCCGGGCCGGGCAGCTCAATGTACAACTCAACGGAGGGATGCTTATCGAAGGAGGATGCCCCAACCGCATGGATCCCACATCATCACATGTCTCCACCCACAGAATTGCTACAATACAGGTTCTCAAAGGACCATACGCTTTCCGTTACGGCCCCAATATGGGTGGTGTGGTGCGACTGCTTACAATAGAACCACGGGTGAGCAGTAATCCTCATTTTGAAGTGCAGGCATCAAAACGTTTGGAGACAAACTGGAATGCAAACACAGAAAATGTATCGGTAGCATGGCGCGCTAAACAATTCGCCGCCAACGCTTTCGCAGGAAAAAGCAAATACCACGACTACACCTCCGGCGGCGGCGAGTCTGTCTCGGCAGCATTCAATAAATACCACTACGGCTCCGGTTTAAGGTACCAAAACAACAAACATCAAGTCACAATCACCGCCGACGCAAGTCATGCATATAACGTTCACTACCCCGCCCTGCCCATGGACGAACGCATCGACGATACTTATTTCACGCGAGCCGCTTATCAGTTCACACAAAACACCGAATTGCTCGAATATGTCAACGTTAATATATACCACTCCCGTGTGCATCACCTCATGGACAATAAAGAGCGACCATTTAGTGACACCGTCGCCGCCGTATCTGACATACACACCACTGCACAGGGCTACCGGATTGAAACACTTCTGAAACCAAGAAATCTTTCCTGGTACGTAGGGGCTGATGGCAGCTATATCACTAAAGACGGTATGCGCACCAAAAACTTTATTTTGCAGCCTCCCGTAAATGGCAATATCCCAGAAAAAAAAGAACAGCTTTGGAATAACGCCTTTACCATGAACAACGGCATCTTTACAGAGATATCAAAAAAATACGAAAACTGGTTCTGGATCATGGCCGCACGTGGAGACATCAACAGCGCTGGCTCCGACACCATCTTGACCATAATACCCGGAGCACCGGAACCATACATCACAACACCCGAAGAAGCAAAAAGTATTCTCGTCAACTACAGCTTTAGCGCTGGAATATCACGATTCTTTAAAAATGAACTGTCATTGGGACTCTCGCTGGGAAGAGCCATGAGAAGCCCCGATATGACAGAACGGTTTATCATAATGCTACCAGTAGGCTACGACAGTTACGACTACCTTGGAAACCCCGACCTGAAAGCAGAAACAAACAACGAAGCAGACATAACACTCATGAAGTCTTTTGATAATATTGGCACACTATCTACGGGTCTATTCGTATCATATATCTCCAACTACATCACCGCCATCCGCGTTCCCAAGCTGCCATTATCAGCAGACGTGCTGGGCGTAAAACAATTCACAAACGGAGAAAAAGCATTACTCTACGGATTCGAATGTTCGTGGTCTTCCTCAAAAAACAGCCTTGTGGGTATAGAATGGAATGCCGCCATGACATACGGAAGCATCTACAATATTGAAAAAACTATTGTCGATGAATATGGAAGCGTAACAGGAACCACAATACTTCCAAAAGATGCTCTGGCTGAAATACCGCCCTTTGAAACCAACATAAACATATCATTACAAAAACCGCAATACAAAATCCATCCTTCTGTATCATTGAGGTATGTAGCAGCACAGAAGCATGTTAGTGAAGCATATCACGAACAACCATCGGAGGGATTTTTACTTATGAATGCAAGGATTTTTTATCGGCCAATAAAAGGTGTTGATATTATTGGCGGTGTTAACAACCTCTTTGATTCCGATTATTACGAGCACCTCAACAGAAGAGTAATAGGCACTAAAGCCTATATGCCCGAGCCGGGAAGAGTGTGGTATATTCAAATTAATCTTACATGGAAATGAAAAAATATATCATCATAATTATCTCAATACTACTCTTCTCTGCCTGCACCAAAGAGCCGGAAAGTTACACTGTTCGTTACGAAGCCGACAGAGCCACGACAACCCTTAACCTGTCGTATATGGACGATAACCAAGAGCTACAGGAGATCTCCCATTCCTTTAACAGCGGTGAAGACATTTGGAGCTACCAGGACATTTTTCATGAGGGTGACATAATCTACTTTTCAGGAGTCTACTCTGATGAAGGAGGAAGCCAGCGTCTGCGAATACTCGTCGATGGCAAAGCCTGGCGGCAGGGAGAAAACGAATTTTTACCCGGCGAAGAGGGGCGCATAACACTCTCCGGCATTCTGCCATTTATAAATTAATCAATACCCACCAACATCACTATTGTGACTTCCTGAAATCATCATAAAGCCCTTCGTAGAGCCATTTTGCCAGAGCTTCACGGTTATCCCAGGGTAAAAACCGCTTTTGATCTCTGCTATTATTAATATTTCCCAATTCTATATATACTGCCGGAGGATCGGTCTTTCTGACCATATATAAATTCCTGTGGCTCACCGTGCCACTATAGCCTCTTCCCGGCTGGTGTTGAGCGTATTTCTTCTTAAAAGTACTCTGTAATCGCTGTGCCAGACGCTTCCCGGTTTTACTATGCTGGTGGTGATAAAAAAACACGTCGATATTCTGCCCTTTGCTTCGCGAATCAATGTGGATCATCACACAACGGTGATGCTTTTTATCCCTGTTTTTATGATAAAGGTTATTCACCGCCCTCGCTCTTTGCCGCAGCCGCGCATTTTTGTCAAGAGGTATTGTTAGGTTAGGATAACACTTTTCATCTTTGTCCAGAGGCAGATATTTTCCATTCCTGATGCCGTCGTTATTATCACGGATGATCATATACACCAAAGCTCCGTGCTCCACCAGCCTCCGTGCCAGGCGCAGAGTGATGTCATAAGCATATTCATCCTCAGAGACAGTACGCCCGTTAATCTTTCCCACCGCACCGGGGTCGGGGCCACCATGGCCGCTTACAAGGTAAAAAACAGCTCCATTAAGCTTCTGATCTAATATCTTTACATCAGAATACTCCGAACCGAAGATAGGATATGCACCCGTGTTATTAGTACTGCTCTCCACAGGGATAAGATATCTCCTGCCCTTGACAAGTGAGTTATCATTTCCCAAACGATCGGCATTAAGTGATATAAACACCTGAAAATCTTTCGTCGGATCTAAATTGTTGCGCCGCAAAAGAGCATATATACCCTCCCCTTTTTGCGCTGTTACCTCTGTAGTCTGTTGCGCAAGCAGGGTTGTACTTATCAATATTATTATAAAAATGAGTATATACCTCACAAAGCTGCGATCCATAAAATTACATATTTTTACTTTTTCAAAAGTAAGAATTTTTCACGTCTCTTCTGGCATATGAAGGAATCGTTCACTGAATTCCTCCATATTATTAATATTAATACCTTTGTAAATGGATTATTAATTTTTATTCATCATAAAATATCTAAAGATGAAAAAAAATCTTTAGTAAATGTTCTGTTTACAAATAGAATCTCTCAAGAAGTCTTTAATTTCCTATATATAATTATTGATAAAAGAAGAGAGAAAAAAATCTATGAAATTATAGAGG
>CAYYSU010000024.1:0-42571 GCA_964474455.1 uncultured Bacteroidales bacterium | reverse complement strand
GAACTCAAATCCGCCAACAAAGAAATCCTAAAACATTTGGGAGATTTAAAGCCCATAACAGATGAAATGAGTGACGAAGATAAGTTGGCTACTATACAAGGTGAGTTTGAGCGGTTAAATAACCCAAACCACCCCGTACGCAATGCCATTGAAACCTTGGATAGCGTTGAGGAGGTGCGGATAATTAAGGAGGCGTTAAAATGAGAATAGAAGAATTATACCAAGTTTATGAAGGATTAATGCCACACCCGAATATATACTAAGCCTTGAGCAAAAACGGACTAAGGTTAAAAACAATCCCGGTTCTTCTCAGATCTTAACCTATCCGAAATTCTCAATTAAGGTTTCTGTAAAAAAACTCAACAGGTGGCTTGCCGTTGCCTGCTGCACTATTGTACGAATAGTTTTTCCGTAACAACACCTTTTGAGGTGAAAAGCCGCAGATAATATACGCCCGGTTTAAGCCCGGTGATATCTAATTTCGTCGCACGATTATTTATATCCGATTCTGTAAGAACTACTTTGCCTGCGTTATCCATAACATCAATATTCCTTACAACAGAGTAGTCGGCGGCTATAGTAACCACATCAGCAGCCGGATTTGGGAAGATGCGTACATCATCCGGAGTAAATACGTAGTTTGGAATTGTAGTGTAGTTTAAGGTATCATAAGTATATATATAATCGCATACGTAAACCAACTCACCGGTATTATCATTCATAGTGTACCAGTGCTTAAGTGTTACTTTGTTGTTCATGGCCACAAGATTTGCCACATCCATATAAGCATCCGGTTCAACAGGTACAATAATCTGATCGGCAGTATATTCCATGTCGTATTCATATTCATTTCTGTCGGTAACCGTATTGCCTATCATATGTTCAAACATAATACAATTGGCATGTTCATCATAAAAAAACAAATCCCAGGCATCCAAATCCCAGGACGACTGTCGCCAAAACGAGTGAGATCGGGATTCTATCGTGCCATCAGGATTGTATTGATAATCAAACTTCAAAGAATTCTCATAATTACCCGAACTTACAGTTTGTCTAATTTCCTGGATCACTTTTCCATCCTTATTGTACGCTAAGGAACAGACCTCCAATAGCATTGTGCCACTCAAATGAAGCTCCCAGTTTGTGAGTTTATTATCTTCATCATAAAAATATGTGTAAACACCACCTAATGTGAAGTTTGGAGTTCCGAAGCTGTTGTAGTTTGAGCGCGTTAAGCAGTTACCGTTTTCATCATAAGTGTAGTCAATAAAATACACATAAATCCATTCGCCCTGTAAAAGCTGGTATGTGCTTAGCCTTGAGATATTGTTAAATTCATCGTACGACAAGGAATCAATAAACTGAATACCATCCACGGTAAGGGCTTTTTTAGCCTGCAACAGCATATCGTCGTTGTACGTGTATTGACTGTATTCCATGTCATCAGAGGAGTGAACCTGTGTGAGAACGAACTCCTTATTTTCTTTATTATTTTGAGAAAATCCTGCCATAGTAAAGGCAATGCAAAAGCAAAAAAGTAATATTTTTTTCATAGCGATCTATTTTCGGCAAACATAAGAAACACTTCGTAATAATACAGCGGACATGAAAGAAAACAGGAAAAAACAGTATTTACACCCTATTCTATTTAATCACCAACTTTCGGGTAATGATTATATTTGAAGAGTATATCTTTACAAGATAAATTCCGGGGTTAATATGATCCGTGTTCAGCTCAGTTTTTTTATTTAAAACGGTTTGTTCCAAAACCGTTTGTCCATCAATTTTTATCAACTTCACTTTCTCTATTTCAGTGGTGGTTTCAAGGTACACTTTCCCTTTTGCCGGATTTGGATATATTGTAATCCGGTCTGCATTACTTTCCTGGTCAATACCCACATGTGATTTTCCGAATCCTGAAACTTCAATGGTAACCGATGGGTTTTGCGGGTCGTTGCACAACAATGTGATTGCCCCTTCGTACCACAGCGTCTCTTCAGGCGCGAACGTTATTCTCAACTCCTGGTTCTCCCCTGCTTCAATGGTCATGCTGCTGAAGTCAGGTGAAAAGATAGGGTTGCTGGTGCTGATGCCTGAAATGTTCAGAACTGCTGCGCCATCATTACTTATCAAAATAGTGTGTTCTGCTGTTTGCCCTACCGCCGTTGTATCGAAGACAATGGTTAAGGGTTCCACATTGATGAGTGGCTCTCCGGCAGAGATGTAAGCTTGTGTTGTCGCTTTTCCGCCCTGCTCAGAATCAGAGTACGAGATATAGGGCCTGTCGTTATTGGCTATGTCCATACTATGAAAAGAGGCGCCACCAGAAATGGTGAGCGGACCAACGGAAGACCATGTACCTTCCTCCCACGCCATAACGCTGGTCTGAGAGCCGGCAGTGGCATTCATAAACCCGAGGTAGAGCTTGCCTTCACTGTCAACCGCAAGTTGATGGTACTCTCCGATAAGGTCGTAGCCTGCTGTTAATTCGTTCCAGCTGTTGCCCGTCAATTCGTACACATTTAAGTCGATGTCGGCAGTTTCGGCTATGGAAACATACACCTGATCATTTGTACCTATTGCCAGGCTATGGTTAAAATATGTTAAGTTGGGCGTTATATCTCCACCACCAAGGAGTACCCATTGATTATTTTCAAATTTTGACACCCTTGAATAATATGAATAACCTCCTGATATCTTTGCCCATAGCAGGTGCGGAGTATTATTGCTATCGAAACCAAGATCTAAAAAGAGAGCCTGCTCACTGGAAATCGGCCCATCTCCAAGCAAAACCCAGGTGCTGCCCTCCAGTTTATACACATAACCTTGAACATTCAGGGTTTGCTCATAGAATGCCACGTAAGGTACTCCATCGTTATCAAACGCCATACTTATACTCCTGGCGGCACCCACACTTACAGGGGTACCTACGGTTTGCCATGTGACACCGTCAAATTTTTCAACCACGGCTTTAGTTCCGGTAGTCACATCATTATATACAACCCATGGATTTCCTTCGCTGTCAAGATCCATATCCATATGTGAGTCGGCAACGCCTACCGGTAAACCAACCATCGACCACTGTGTACCGTCAAACTTCATCACTTCCATTGGAGTGTTATACTGCTGGTAAGCCACGTAAACGGTTCCGTCGTCAGCCACTTTAGTAACCGTTTGAGAGGACGAGTACGAGGAGAATCCTGCTTCGCCAATCAGCTCCCAGGCGGCGCCCTGCGATTCATCAACAATCAGGTCGTAGGTTTGGTCGATGCTCCACTGGCCATCGCTAACCGACAGGGTGATGCTGTATGTGCCTGGTTCTGTAGGCATTCCGGAGAGGATGCCGGCAGTATGCACGGTGCTTTGCGCTGTTTGCTCGTAATTCATCCAATCGGGAATTTCTGTGGCAACAATTGTGAGGTTGTTATCTTCAGGGTCGGCGGCGAAGATGTAATATTTATACTCCGTTCCCACAAATCCTCCTTCCAGCGGTTGTGTGATAAAATGCGGTTTGCCGTTGTCAAATCCGGGCAAATATTGGCTCTTTCCTGCGTTGAGGATGTGTCCGTTATTTTGGTCAACAAGCCATCCCGCCACACGCACATATTCAGGGTCGTAATTTTCAGGGAGTGTGTAGTTGAACGTCCATGAATAGGTTTGTCCTGACACCAACGTTGCGGGCAGAGAGCCCTCCTGGCCATGATAACCTCCCAGAAGATGCCGCGCCACATGATCATAAGCAATCATATTTGCCGGCACGGGGCTGGGCAGATCTTCAAAGCCTCCCATGGGGCCATAGCCACCACCGGAATATGAGTTAGACTGGTCGTAAGCCGGTGAAGGGCCAGTAACGCCATCCTCCACCACAAGGCCTCCCAACCGGTAGTCACCACTGAGATCATCTATCATTTCTGCCGAAACAACAGCCTCCAGCTCGCGGGTCTCTGCGTTGTAAGTTGTAGATATGTTTATATATGCGGGAGGATCCACTGCCATTTCGGCCTGGGCATGGCCTTCCCACTGCCCTGTGCCACCACCAAGGTGTTTGCGGTTTACGTTGCCTGTAGGAGCGCCCGTTAAACCCGAAGCATTAGCATACTCTTCGTAGCTCATATCGTCGCTGGTGTGGATAGCAACAAAAATGATGTTCTCATAATCCTGCGAAAGCTGACGACCGGCTACATGGCCACTGGGACAATACTGACACCATGTGCCTGTCAACTCTTCAATGACAACATATTTTTCGTCATTTCGCAATCCGTTTTCTTTGTTCTGAGCCACGACAAAAACTGTCGGAATTAAACATAATGATAAAATAAAATAGAGGATTTTTTTCATGATAACGTTCTCCTGGTTATTTGTTTCTAATGCTTGGAGTAAACTCTGTTGATAACGTTTGAGTATCGCCAAATTCCAAAGTTGTCATAGCAATAATATTTACACATACTTGCAGATGATAACCGATCTCCACATAAACGATTTACATTGCGACAAATATAATATTTTCTTACAGTAAATTTTTTACTATCAATAATAAAAACACTAATAATTAATGCTAATAATTTTTATACAGTGGTTGTAAGTTGCAATAAATATTTCATAAAAAAACAGAGACAAAAGAATTAGCTCCTACGGTTACACGCTATAATGCTGAGTAAAACACATTTTTTAACGCAAATATGATTTTACTTCGCCAGCCAATTCTGGGGGTTCTGCAAAGTGCTGCCTTTCCAGATCTCCAGGTGTAAGCGGGTGTCGCCGGTGTCGGGATCAGTGAAAATAGTGCCTATGCTGGAGCGCGCATCAACAGTACTTCCTTCAGCAACGAATACTTTGTCGAGGTTTGAATATACTGTCAGATACTCTCCATGGCGAATAATGACAACATTATTAAACTGAGGCACTTTAATAATACGGGTAACGCTGCCTTTGAATATAGCCCGTGCAAAGGCGCCCTCTTCGGTAAGTATATCGACACCATTATTTTTCACCTTTACACCTTTGATCACCGGATGTGCATGTTCACCATATGACGATGCCAGCACGCCGCGCTCCGATGGCCATGGCAGCTTGCCTTTATTCTTTGCAAAGTCGTCAGAGAGAAGGGCTTCCTCCGGCGTAAGTTGGAATGTATTTGATGATTTGCCTTTGTTGGCTTTGGCCATCTCCTCACGGATGATACGTTCTATCTCTTTCTCCAGCTGCCGTGCCGCTGCCTGTTTTTTCTTTATCTGGCTTCTGAGATCTTTTTCCTTCTTCTGCAGTTTGGATACCACGTTTGACTTGGAGATTTTTTCGCCGCTAAGGGCATTTTTTTCTGTCTCTTTACGATAAATAAGCCCCAGCTGATACTGTTTCTCCTCCTCCACAATCTGTTTTGCTCGAGCCAGATCTGCCGCTGCCAGCTCTATATCCGCCGCCTGTTTTCTGCGTGCCTCGCTGTAGCTCGTATAATACTGCATCCTTCGGTAAGCCTGGTTAAAGTCGTCGGCAGCAAAGATAAACATAAGCCGCTGGTGTAGGTTCCTGGTATGCCAGGCATGCAACACCATTTCCTCATAAACATCCTTCAATTGCGTAAGGTTGGCGTTGTAATATGTAATACTGTCGGTGAGCTCACTGATACGAGCATCAAGGCTGCCAACTTCTTTATTGAGGTTTTTTATCAAAGCCTCACGGGAATTAATCTTCGAATCCAGGATGCTGATCTGAGCCATGGAGGCTTCCCTGTCTTTTGTGGTTTTGGATAAGAGTTCATTGGCAAGACGAATCTCCTCTTCCAGTTTCCTTTTGCTTTGCTGCAAGGTCTCACTGCTCTGAGCGAAAGCACCATAAAAGGGAACTATCATCAGCAGAATAAGTAAAAAGGAAATCAGGTATCTCTTCATATTATTATATAACTACATCCAGGTTACTCGTTGATATTTTGTTGATACAGAAAAGGGATATCTCAATGCTTCATCGATTGTTACTTTTTTATAATCAATATGCAAATTGATATCTGCCTCATCAGCAATTTTGATATCTATAGTGTGAGGGATAATCATCCCATTCACATCTTCAAATTTGCCATAGTAGGCATTGAGAACTCTTGTTCCCGCCGGAGTATTTTCTTGCACCTCTGTTTTCTCAATCCTGTATGTCTCAGGGTTCAGCCACAAGGCATGGAAAGGTATTACAGCAGGCTCTATTTCAGTATTTCCTGCTTCGCTCTGCTTTGCTCTGCCTTTGGCACCCAGCCAGTGCAGGTCATTATCTATTCCCGACACAAAACCGTCTGTTTTATAGCCATGGAAGTCGTTTCCGGTAAACAAAGCCTGAAGCATATCATAGTCCAGGTTGCTGTCAATCATTTTCTTAATCGATGATATCGGATCTTTGGCATATTGCTGTCCCAGGCGGTTTAAAACAAACAGCGAATCGGGAGTCACCATACCCCGAAACACCTCAATGCCTGCCTTGGTGAGGCTCAGCCAAATAATTGAATCGTTGGTGATACGAATCTGACCCTGAGCACTCATTCTGTCATCTTCGGTGGAATAATCAACAGAAAATTTTGTTTTGAAGGTGTGAAAATCCACCTCCTGTTGTGTCATTTTCTCCAAAAGGAGATTAGTATTTTTAGATTTCGCAGGAGCCTTGCTTACCTTGCGTGATGAAGAGCACCCGGCAAAGAGCAAAATAAAGGCTACAAACACAAATACCCTATTCATGGTCGTTCATTTTTCCTGTTTCTGCTTTTCGTTGTAAAGCTTCACTACGGCCGCCGGCATCAAGAGCCTTTTGCCAATACTTCAGGGCGGTATCTTTGTCACCAATACGGTACATAACATCACCATAGTGTTCAAAAATCTCTGCGTCAGGGTGAGGGCGTTTTTTCATCGACCTATATATATACTCCTTAGCATCTTCATATCGGCCCAGTTGATATAACACCCAGCCGTAGGTGTCCAGGTTATTGGGATTTTCCGGATCCAGCTCACACGCCTTCTTAGCCATGATTTCAGCTTTCTTCAGATCCCTTTTTCGTAACGAGAGATAGTAACTATAATTGTTTAACACATAGCTGTTATCAGGATCCAGAATCAGGGACTTATCGTATGCCGCAAAGGCCTCGTCGAGTTTGTTCAGGGAGTGGTATGCCTCGCCAAGGCTGGAGTAGAACTGCCCTTTGAGCAGAGGATTGTCCATTACCAGGTCTGCTCCGGGTTTAAGAATCTTAACAGCTTTGGAGTATTCTTTACTCTCCAAGTAGCAAAACCCGGCAAAGAGAAGCGGCATTGGCTGGTATGGAAAGAGCTCCATAGATTCCACGGCGACTGCTAACAGTTGTTCGTAATCCTTAGTGCCCAAAAGCGAATACATCAGGCTTTCCCAAACCATATATTTGCTTTTGTCATATTCAAGAACCTTAAGATATGCATCAGCAGCTCCTTGTTTTTTATCATCTCTGTAAAGAAAATCACCATACATAGACCACGACTTAGGGTTGTCGGGATGTGCTTCCACAAGGAGTTGTAAAAGCTCGTAGGCCTGCGGATTTAAGTCCTGATAAATCTCCGATACAGAGTAGTACGCAATCAATATCTGTATCTTGGTATCAATATCAAGATTGGTATTTCTAAAGCCCTCTTTGAGCTCGCGAAAGGATTTTTCTTTTTCACCCTTCTTGCGGTAATACTCTGCCAGAGTAATATGAATATATGGGTCTTCGGGGTTAAGTTTTGCGATTTCCTGATACTGCTCAAAGGCTTCATCAGTTCTGTCATAACTCATAAGTTTCTCTGCCAACATAGCGCGGTAACGTATATCCGAAGGATTGTAGGCTACCAAAGCTCTTATCTCATCCAGTGCTTTCTCTTTTTTTCCAAGATGTTCGTAAACCTTTATTTTTCTGCTGGAGATATCTTCGCTGATGCCCATTATCTGCTGCATTTCATCAAACTCATCAATGGCTTTTGTGTATTGCTCTAATAAGATATATAGATTTGCCAGTTGCCATCGGTATTCCGGGTTTTGCGGCTCTCTCTCAGTGAGTTTTTCAACCATTTCTGCTGCATCACCATACTGACGCAGCATCTGATACACCTCCGACATAAATTTTATATACCATTGGTTATCACTATTCAGTTTATATGCTTTCTCGCCGTATTCTTTAGCTTTAGAGGTTTTATTCTGGTAAAAATATACTCGTGCCAGCTGGTACATTGCGGCGTGGTCGTCGGGGCGTTTCTCCAGTACTTCCAGGTATAGTTTTTCTGCCTCTTCATTATTTCCGGTAATAAATGCCGACGTGGCATCAATAAATTTCGAGGTAGTCTGGATCTCATTTTTATCTGCTACCTGCGGTGTTGTTCGTTGATGTTGGGGAAGCTTTTTAGAGTGCTGCTTTGGCGTACTGCAGGAAGCCATGGCCAACGCCACAAGAAGCATCAGAAGTATCTGTTTTGTTTTCATATTATTGTATTCCTGTTGAACCAAAACCACCTGCTCCGCGCTGCGACACATCCAGGGCATCTACGGTTTCCCACTCTGCCTGCTCGTGGCGTGCTATCACCATCTGGGCAATGCGTTCACCATCTTTTACCACAAAGGCTTCCTGTGACAGGTTTACCAGGATAACTCGGATCTCACCACGATAGTCGGCATCTATGGTGCCGGGAGAGTTCAGAACGGTAACGCCTTTTTTTATGGCCAGGCCGCTACGTGGTCGCACCTGCGCTTCGTATCCGGCAGGGAGCTCCATAAACAACCCCGTTGGGATGAGTACCCTGTCGCCGGGATTCATAATTACTGACTCCTCAAGAAAAGCCCGCAAGTCCATGCCCGCAGAATATGGTGTGCTGTATGATGGTAACCGGTGATGTGATCTATTTACAATTTTAACTTTCATAATAATCTCTATTCAATTTATGCAAAAATAATCTTTCTGTGTTAATGTTCCCCCAATGTAATGTTAAGGCTTCTAAATATTCTTACCGGGCTTTTTTCTAATTAATTTAGTGATTTTAACACCCTCTAGACGAGCTACAAGGCTTAGGAATACTGCCAACAGCAGAGTGTTAACGGCAATTTTCAACCAAAAGTCTTCGATGCCATGGAATTGTGAGATACTAAACAGAATGCCTGCAATAAGTGCATAAATGCCTGCACGGCGCAGGTTGTAGGGCACAGGATAGTGTTTTTTTCCCAGCCACCACGAAGCCACGGTCATGGTAAAATAACATAATAATGCCGCCCAGGCAGAGGCCAGATATCCGTACTTTGGCACAAAGATCAGGTTTACCACCAGAGTAATTGCTGAGCCCAGCAGCGCCAGACGTGCACCATATTTTGTCTTGTCTTCCAGCTTATACCACAAGGAGAGATTATAGAAAACCCCCAGAAAGAGATTCGCCAGCAACACCACCGGGACAACCTTCAGACCCTCAAAATACCGCTCTTCAATAAAGAGCTGTATAATATCGATATAAAACATTACACCCAGGAATATGAGCAGGCCAAAGATGATAAAATAGTTCATTATATCGGCATAGAGCTTTTTAGAGTCGGCGCTCTCTTTGCTACGCGAGAAAAAAAATGGCTCAAAGGCATAGCGGAAAGCCTGAATAAACATTGTCATCAGGATCGCCAGCTTGTAGTTAGCACCATAGATGCCCGTTTCGGCTAAAGCATTAACACTGTCGGGCAAAAGATAAGGTAACACCAGCTTGTCGAGGTTCTGGTTGATCTGTCCGGCGACACCCACCACCAACAAAGGCAAAGAGTATATCATCATCTCCCTCAGGAGCTTGGTGTCGAAGCGACCGCGCTGCTTAAATATCTGTGGAAGCAAAAGAATAAGAGTAGCTGACGAAGAAACAAGATTGACCCAGAAGATATATCCAATACCGATTTCAGGGTTATAGATATTGGCGAAGAAATTTTCTGCTCCACTGAGATGTTGTTTGCGACAGATTATCAGGAAGAAGATATTGAGGAAGATATTGATGCCAATGCCGGTAAGTTTTATAAAGGCAAAGCGCAGTGGCCTGTTTTGCTGCCTCAAACGTGCAAAAGGGATAGAAGAAAATGCATCTATGGCTACAATACCAGCCAGGATCATAACATATTGTTCCATATTCCCGTAACCTATCATGGAGGCAAAACGGGGCAGAAAAGCGGCTATAATCATCACAAAAAGAAGACTCGTTCCAAACACCGATGTCGCGGCTGTAGAGAATACCCGTGAAGGCTCTCCTGTTTTCTGTGAGAAACGAAAGAACCCCGTCTCCATGCCGTAGGTGAGGATTACCAAAAGGAAAGCTACATAGGCGTATAGGTTTGTAACGATGCCGTACTCTTCGGGTATAAATACACGCACATAAAGAGGTACCAGCAACCAGTTAAGAAGCTTACCAATAATACTGCTGAGTCCATAGATGGCGGTTTCCCCTGCCAGGCGTTTAAATGGGTTCTTTGAAGTCATCACGACAAAGTTAACGAAAGATTCCGGAAAGCATTGTTTAATAAATGCCTATAAAAAAATGTTTTTTTCATACCAACACCTAAGGTCATAGATCTTTGGGCAAGCTAAGATTCAAAAGTTTGTGAAACGGGGATTAAAAAACAAAACCTCAACTGTAAGGATTATCACATAATAACTGGTGTTGGTGCGGCACAAAAGATTGTTTGTGAATGGATTAAAAAAAAAGCAATAAAAATCTCATGATAAAAATGAAAATATTATCTTTGTGTCTATTACAACACACCGAAGCAACAGTTTATAACAAATAATGCTATGCGGCGATATCTTTTCATTCTTGTAATAACCTTGACTACAGCTACATGTGGTGCACAAACCCTGCTCGAGGCGGTAAAATCACACTCCATACTTTCGTGGGGAGGCAGCGATATTGTTGTTGTTAACGACACAACTTTTTTGATTGGTGTGGCTGCGGTGGAAGTAGGAACAAAAAAATTCTCTGCGTTGCGACGTGTGGGGATGATAAAGGCTCAAAAAGAGGTTGTGACATTCGTAAATGGAGCTGATATCACATCATCTGAACGTATGAAAACCACGGAAACTGTTATCGATACAAACGGAAGAAGGACTATCATTGTAAGTGATGAATATGTGGAACAAATACAGGAAGACAGTGAAGGATTTGTTCGGCAGATGCATCCGTTGGGGTTTTGGTATGAAGAAGATAAATCAGTGTTTTATTACGCAATATATAAATCCATAACTCAAAAATAATTATGAAAAGATTTACGACAATGCTTTTATCACTGCTCTTTACAGCAACTATGATAATGGCTCAAAACCCCGCCGACCTGGCAAAAACAGAAGCTGTGCAGGAGACTCAGGACATCATGACCGATTATGAGGAGTTTCCTGTTGAATCACTCACAAAGGATATGAATCGTATTCTTTCAAAAAAAGGAAAACAACTGGGTAAAGTAAATGAAGATGGGACAATATACGTTATTGGGTCTGCTACTTCAGCCCGCCCAAGTAATATGAAAGGTTTTATTAACTCCAGAATTATTGCATATAACATCGCTGAGATGGAGGCTAAGATGAACCTGCTTCGCTTAAGTGGTGAAGAGATTGAGTCGGGTCGCGCATTTTCTATGCTTGAGAACCTCCAGATAGGTGAGGATCCTGATGCAAAAAGAAAAGCTACCATGCTTCAAAAGGCAGGTAAAATCGTTGACAAGTCGCTGGATAAAGCTCTTTCATATCTTGGCGTTTCCGAAGAGGAGATTGCCAAAATGAACCAGGCTCAGAAAGAAGCCATGTATCAGCAGAAATTCAAACAGACAATCACCTCGCTGGTGGCAGGTATGGTAAAAGGATGTGCCGTAGTACGCATCGCTGAAGGAGAACACGGAAAAGATGACTACCAGATAGCAGTATGTATGAAATACTCCCCGGAATTTCAGTCGCTGGCATCAGTGATTCGTAATAACAGTCAATACCAACTCCCGGTGGGAAAAGTGAAAAACTCGCGCGAGAAGATCATCAACATGACGCCGGAACAATTAATAGGACGTATGGGCGTTTCAGTAACATATAATAGTGAAGGGCAAATGGTCGTTTATGGCTTTGGCCAGCGTGAAGTGCAAACAACAAGCTCGCGACAGTCAGCAGCGTTTAGCCGAGCTTATAGCCAGGCACGACTACAGGCTGTTAACAACATAAAAAACTTCGTCGCAGAAGATATCGTTGCGGTGGAAAAAGAGAATGAAATTGAAAAACTCGATGAGTACGACGACGGAACAAATAACTATTTTTACCGGTCAGAATGGGAAAAGGCTGTTGAAGCTAAATCCACAACATTAAATATCGCTACCGAACAGATACATCAGTGGAGAGGTAAGCACCCGGTAAGCGGTCATAATGTAGCTGGTTTTGTTGTAGCCTGGACACCAGCAAACGCAGAGACAGCAAAAAAATTAAAAGAACAGTTTACTGATGACCCAAATAACAATGGAAATAAAAATCAAGGAAATGCAGAAGGAGCACCAGAACGTAAACAGACAACAAAAAGTAAAACCTCTATCTCAGGTGAAGAAGAGGAAGACATTTAACATACTGCTATTGTTAGCAATGATATACTGCCCCGTATTTGTTATGGGGCAGTATCATTATAAAAAGCTTAATACCGGTTACGACGTATCTGAAACCAAGACACACTATGTTGTTGAATGTACATATACCGGAGAGATAAGCTCTTCACGTATGCTTAATGCGCTGGAAAGCAGACTCCGTATGAGGTCATTGGATCTTATCGGAGCATATCAGCTTTATAAAGAATTCGCTGACCTCAACAACCTGAAAGAAGACTATTTTCAGCTCTTCGCCACATATAACAGTTTCAATTATAAGGCTTCAGCAAATCAGCTCACAGGCTCCGACTTTATAACAGATGAAAATGGGCGACAGGTTACTTTTAAAATAGAAAAGGAGAATTTTGTCATAAATGCGGCAGATTTCCCTCTGGAAGATATTGATATAAAAGAGTTGCTTATAAGGGACTACAGCAAAAAACGAAACCCGGAGAACGCTTATGCATATTATAATTATAAGGATTTCTCATCTGATGATTATATAGGAGTGTACAAGGATTTTCTGAGGGGTGTAGGCAAAATATCTTCGCAGTTTAACCTTTTGGTGAAAGAAAAACAAAACAGCCGTTTTGAACTCTCCATTCTTCAGGAACCCGACTCCCTGCATCTCGATATGTTCGACTCCATTGCTGAGAATGCTTTGCAACAGAAAGATATTATACAACAGATCATGTATACTGAATTGGTAACCTCTGTTTCACCTGATGATAAACAGGCCTATTATGATGCTTATTATGATGCACTGAATCCTGATAAATGTCTTTGGGAGGATATGATAGCATTCTGTGGCAGAAAAAAGAGTGCTTCCATAGATAATATCACCAATCCTACTATGTTCAATACGATAGAGTGTTTCCCCGGAGCCATAAATCCGTATGCCTTGCGTAATAGTAGTGAAAGAAAATTATATGATAAGGCAGAAGAGAGATTTGCCAAAGAGAAGATAAAAGCGACTCTGGAATACCTGGAGAAATCCATCAATTACGAGGGCATCCATACACGTACACTGAACCTCATCGGAGCAACATACCGCTTCGACGGCAAGCCAGAAAGAGCAATGCCATACCTGATCCTGGCATACCTGATGGATCCGGAGGCACAATTTGTAAGTGGAAATATTGCCCTATGCCTTGATGCTATGGGATATAAAAATAGTGGCGAGTTCATAGGATTTCTGAACCACAATGCTACTATTGATCCCTGGAGTAAGACTCAATTTGAAACCCTTATAAAATAACCATAACCATGAAACAAATATTACTATTTGGCATCATGATTTTTTCCATAGCGACCTTTGCGCAGGAGGATAGTCAGATATTAATTTCTCAACCTGGAGAGAAAAAAATTATTACAACAGGATATGGTGAAACTGTGGAAAAAGCACTGGACGATGCGTTGCGTAATGCCGTAGAACAGGCCACAGGAGCATTGATTTCCAGTACCACAAAAATTGAAAATGACGATATCCTCGAAGATAAGGTGTTAAGCCTAAGCCGTGGTTTTATCAAAGAGTATCGTAAGCTCTCTGAAACAGCAATGGAAGATGAATACAAAGTTGTTGTCTCTGCTCTGGTAACAGAAAAACAGATCCTCGAAACACTGGAAGCAGAGGGTGTGAATGTAGATTATAACACTGCTAATGTGTTTCAACAGTACCAGGCCTGGGATAAAATGAAAGCCGACGAGCTGGAACTGGCAAAAAGCCTCTTCGATCTGCATAACTTTGAAAACCATAGCACGGTATATGAATACAAAATCGTGATGGATGGACCAAAACGGGAAGGCGACAGATACCGCGTCGGCGGGACACTTAAAGGCCGGTTTAATCAAAACTACCAGATAGAATTCCAAAACCTAAAAAATATCCTCTCCGAGCTGGCAGCAGAAGCCATTGAAATGGATTTTAAAATCCCCCTTTCGTATAATGTGGCGGCAGGCAGCAGCAATACAATACTCTACAACAGATATATGTTTAAAACATATTATAAAAACAAAAAAGGTAAGATTAAGTCAAATTCCAAGTCAGTAGATCTGATTCTGCCTAAAGTAGAGCAAAAAATGATAAGAAAAAGTGCCGCTTTGAGTGATAGAAGAGAAAGTGCTACAATGAAATTTGTCGGAAACCAGGAAGCCAACGTGCTTTATGGTCTGGGCTTTAAAAAATACGAGAAACAGCTTACTCAGGAAGATAAAAACCGCCTCAATTCAAATCATTATAATAATGTGGAGCTGGTTTATGACTTCTTTGAAAAAGACTTTTCACCCTATCTCTTTATTATCATGGAGGGAAGTTCATACTTCGCTGATGCCAAAAAGATTACCTTTTATAAATTTATGAATCAGGAAACGGTAAAGGTGATAAAGAACTATATGGCGGAGATTTTTGAGAATATTCACTGTAAAGTGGTTTATGAGATGGATGGGATGGATGACGTAGAGTTTATTCCTGATTCCTACTACAGTCAAATCTTCAGCCTTTATCCGCAGTTGTGGAGCGATAAAGCACAGATTCTTTATAATGGCTACATCTTCTTCAAAAATGATGACCTGATCTTTAACACCAAAGTAGAGCGTGTTTTTGGAGGAGAAGACTTCGGGAAAATAAAACAGGTTAAGGTAGTGCCATATTTTGAGTAATGGCAACGTTGTTACCGTTTTATAATTTTTCCGGAGTGCGTTTTATTATCCTGAGTCACTTTCACCAGGTATGCCCCATTTTCTAATGATGAAACGTTGATATTATCTTCAGATTGATAGCTCTCTATTGTCATCAACTCTACTCCCGTC
The DNA here is from genome assembly GCA_964474455.1 of uncultured Bacteroidales bacterium. Lineage (GTDB taxonomy): Bacteria > Bacteroidota > Bacteroidia > Bacteroidales > BM520 > BM520. The sequence continues at coordinate 27,169 of CAYYSU010000024.1, read as the reverse complement.
AGGCTGATAATTTTTACTGTTGCCGTTCCATCGATGCCGTTTATCACAATATTCTCTTTTGTCGGATTCGGAGAGATACGAAAGGAGTTATTATTATCCTCGTTGATTCCTTCAATAGGATTAATGGTTAACTCTAGAGATTCAGACCATATGCTCTCGCCACAGTAATTAACAGCTTTCACATGAAGAGTGCCATCAGTCCAGAATGTCTCTTCAGCAAATTCAATGGTAATTATTCTTTCTCCATTATTTGTGATCTCACCAGTCCATTCAGGAAGTAGCTCCCATAAATAGGAGTCTGCATTTGATATTTCTTCAACACTATATTCAAACGGGTTTCCAATAACCCATGGCATGTTATCTCCGTATGGCATTCCGGGTGCCACCGGTATAGCATCAATAGTAATCTCCACCTCATCACTAACCTGTACTGTTCCATGAATTGTGAGTGTCAGAATTACACTGCCATTCACAATATCCTCTTCACCAAAATAATACTCAGGGTTTAAAATATGTGCATCATTAAAAGTGCCATCACCAGAGGTACTCCACTCTATAGAGGTGTAGCCTGTAGCAGCGCCATTAAGCTGTACTGTATCACCTTCACAAACGGTTTCATCGTCACCCGCATATACCGTGGGAGGTATCGCCGTCATCTCGGGGATATACATAAAGTCGATGTATGCACAGTCGTCATAGCTTTGTCCTGTTTCATTTTTAGCATATCGCCATTCAAAGGAGTATGGTCCGGGTCCTGTGTTATAGCTCTGTTCCATCCACTCATTATCGCCGCCCCAGGCACCTGTCAGCGTACCATTGACATAAAACTCCAGCTTATCTGCAGGCTGTGAGGAGGTCTTATGCCAAAATGCTATCTCGCCAAATCCGGAGAAGTTACCTTCCAAAACCAACGACGAATATTGTGCGTCGCCTATAGTTCCGCTCTTTGCAGCATAAGTGCCGTTTCTGGTGACATCTTCAGTGATCTCCCACTCTGCATCGCCATCGAAAGTCCAGTCGAAAAGTGAGAAATCGCCAGTTTCAAAATCTTCATCAGGCTCGCCGCCGGTAGTAAATTGCCACAAATGACCGGTAGCCTCACCAAACTGGTTAACAGCATCCACACGCCAATAATACTTTGTATTGTACTCCAGAGGCAATGATGGACGAAACTGGATTCCATATATCTCGTCGCCATTAATAATATTGGCAGGAGGATTATCTGTTCCAAAATAGAGTTTATAATATGTGGGAATACCGCCATCGCCCTGATCCCATGAAAGGTTTGAGAAAACAGATGCTGTGCTGTTATCTGCAGGAATAGGGTTCATTGCTGCCAAAGGCGGATTTATCACCGCAATGGCATCAAGGTCGAAACCTACGTTGGCACCACTGCTGCTGCCATCACCATCATCTTTAACCTTAAAATATCTTGCACTAATAAGTCCGGTATTACTCAGGTCAAACTCCGTAGTTCCGCCACCAATACCCACAAGGTTCCAGGGCCCGTCGATAAATTGTGACGCATAAAGGGAATATCCATCAGGAGTATCGTCGCCTTCATACACTATCAGGTCCATTCCATTTTTGTCAAAAACGGGTGAGCCCATATCCACATTCACAAAACCTGCTCTTCCAAGGCTGTAGTATTCTCCGTCAGGGGCGCCATAAATCGCAGGAGTAAATCCCTCATCATCGAAATTATTCCCGGGAATCTCTACAACATTGAGGTAGTAAATGTACTCTCCTTCCAAAGGCATTAATTCAATATCCACATGAGTAGTAGAGGTGTTGGTCTGCACCACTACATTTTCCATTGTAATCTCTTCGTATCCATTGGCTTTTACGGTAATGCTATATGTTCCCGCATTAAGGTATTTGTGAAAATCGCCCACCAACGGGTCGGTATGGGTAGGGTAAAAGTCATTAACAAGGATTACCGCCGCTATGGGTTCTCCGTTAATAGCATCGGTAACCATACCTTCCACACCATAACCACAGTGCTCACACATGGCATTCATGGCGGGCTTGTTATAGTTGTAATACATCCCCACTTCCGATGCCGGAGGTTGCTTGGAATAGGATATCTCCATCGACCAGGATATAGAGCCTATGGCACCATAATTATAATCTTTTGATGCACCATTAATATAGTACATTCCCGTAGAACCCTGTCCGTAATCTAGGTTTGGATATCCCGAAGTGGAGGAGTATATCCCGGCAAGGTGAAGGATATGGCCTAGATCTTCCGGCTCGTCGCTACGGTAGCTCCATGGACAACTTATGTACTCAGTACCGCTGTGATAAGTTGTGTGGACAACAAATTCATGATCCAGGATAAAATCACGCAGAACACGGGCTTCTATCTGACAAAAAGCAGAGTCGGAGCTGCCCTCGTGATCCCACATATAACCCCAGTCGCGGTTAAGATCCACACCATTGCTGTTATATCGTGACATGCTTTCGCGCCCGTCGGGGTTTACCATTAAATAAATATATATCTCACGTGTATCGATAAGCTCTGTTATCTCAGGGTCGATGCCATATCCCAACACCAGATCGCGGGCATACATAATAGCATTCTGCGAAGCTCCAACCTCATCACCATGAATGCCGGCCTCAAAAAGCACCTCCGGTTCCGGCTCATCAGTATTTACATTATCACTGATCTTAAGATAGGCAAGTTGGCGGTTTTGGTATGAATATCCTGCCACTGTTTTGCTGCATATTGAAGGAAAATGCAGAGCCAGACTATCTGCAATGTCGATAATCTCCTGATAGCTGTAGTATCCTTCAGGAACACCTTTCCCGTTGCGCAGATCAAGATTCTCCTCAAGAATATCCACATTAAAACCCCTGGAAAGAATAGCTTCCAGTTCCTTCTCTATGACATAAACCACAGCATGATCATTATGGTAATCTGCTGATAATTTTAGTGATTGCAACTGCGAAACCTGATCTTGAGAGGAGTAAAAAACTTTTACCTCCATCTCTCCGGGTCGCCAGGTAGCATACGATTGTACTGTTATGGTAAGAATTATAATGAAAATCGAAATAAGTCTGGATATAGTTCTCATGACATTCTTTTTTTCAGGTTGCAACAAAGGTCGTAAACAAATTCTTTGTATTCAATTTTTTAACTAAAAAACTAATTTAGCACACATCCGCCCTAACATACTGACAATAAATCAATTACGTGCGATTATTTTTTAATACTAAAAAAAATAAAACTACTCTTGGCTATCTTAATTAAAGGTGAGAGAAAATATATTTAACTTGCATCACAACTATTTTACTACAAAACACCAAAATATGAAAAAATTATTCCTACTGTTGATAGTAGTACTCTTCACTGCTCCAGCACAGCTTTTTCCTCAGGCAACAGATATTACAATTATCCATACCAATGATATACACTCTCGTATGCTGGGGTTCAGTCCCAACAGCGATTATACTCCTTTTTCTCTAAATGATGATGAGACACGCGGCGGCATGGCAAGGATTAAAACCATTATTGATACCATCAGGAACAATGATGAAAATGTAATTATGGTTGATGCCGGAGATTTTACCATGGGAACCGTTTTCCAAACTCTGGAAACACAAACCGGATTCCAGCTGCGCCTTATGAATCAAATCGGATGGGATGTGGCAGCGATTGGAAACCATGAGTTCGATTTTGGTATTGATGGCCTCACAGATATCATCACTTCTGCTACACTGTATGGTGAGATACCTCAACTACTACTATCAAATATTCAGTTCTGCGTCTCTCTCGCTGATGATGATAAACTGGAATCGCTTTTTGACGATGGTGTAATCTCCACATACCACATAGAGGAGAAAGGTGGTTTGAAGGTGGCGTTTTTCGCCTTACTGGGAAAAGATGCCTATGATGTTGCTCCTTATGCAAAGCCATTATCAACAAAGGATCAGGCTGAGACGGCAATATTGATGAATGATATTCTTAGAAATGAGCTCGGCGCTGACGTGGTTATTGCATTATCACATAGTGGTGTAATAAAAGATAAAAACGGCAATTATACTCTTGAAGATGTGGATGTGGCCATGGCGTGCCCCGGCCTCGATCTTATTGTCAGCGGCCATACCCACACAACACTACAGGAGCCTCTTATGGTCAATGGCGTGCCCATCGTGCAAACAGGAGCATATACCTATAATCTTGGTAGAACAGTTATCTCTTTTGAAGATGGAAAAACAACAATAAAGGATTATGAACTTATTCCTGTTGATGACAGCTGGATGGGTAACAGAGAGATACAAGCTCTGGTGGAGGAACAGATGGAGAGAATCAATACCATTATTTTTGAAGACCTGGGGCTACGTGCCGACAGCCTTATTGTAGAAACAGATTTTCCCATAACCATTAACGAGGAGACGCTACTGAAAAATTGTAACCTGGGGCCGTTTGTTGCGGATGCTGTATATAATTATTATCAAAAACTTGATGAAAATGTTGATATAGCGTTAGTGGTTTCGGGACTTCTCAGGGATGAAATACTGCCGGGAGAAAAAGGGATGCAATACGCTACCGATCTTTACCGTGTACTGCCTCTGGGGCGTGGCGTTGTGGATGAAAACTCACCGGGATACTCCCTGGCAAAAATATATATTACCGGAAGAGAGATAAAAAATATCCTGGAAATTATGCAGATAGCCCCTTCTATCAGCACTGCCAACATGCCATATTGGACAGGAATAAGATACTCTGTCAACAACCTGCGTGTGCCGCTGGATAAAATATATGAGGTGGAGATTGGATCAGATGAAAAGGGATGGGAGAGAGTAAATCTGAGTAAAAATGACCAAACCCTCTATTCTCTGGGTGCCAATGCATATATCCTGGAATTCGTTGGTATGATAAAAGATCTGAGTAAAGGAATTCTTTCTGTGGTACCGAAAACAAAAGACGGAAACCCCATAAACGGAGCAGAGGAAGTGCTTGTTGATATTAACAAAGATAAAGAAGGTATTCAGGAAGCCAAAGAGTGGGCTGCACTGATGGATTTCTGTGGCGGATTCGAGGATGTGAATGGTAATGGAGTACCCGATATTCCTCAAAAATATAACCTTACCAACATACTTATCTCCGCTGAGAACCCGGATAAACCGCTTACATATTCCATGATTATACAAGGAGATCAAAAGGTTATAAACCTCCGGTCTCCGGTTAAAAACACCTCTCTGAATCCGCTAACAGTATTTAAAGCAAGTAACGGTGTGACCATAATTGCAATGGCTTCTATTCTGGTAATTCTGACGCTGTTATTCTTGCTTGTACGATTTTTTATCAAAAGAGTAATAAGAAAATAGTATTATTCTATTTCTGTCGGCAGATTCTCTTTTATGGTCAGAATCTTCCACTCACGAATAACAAAGAAAGCAACCATGCATGCCGCGAACACATCCGCTACCGGCATGGCAGCCCACACACCATTGAGACCATAAAAACGAGGCAGGATCAGCAATAACGGTATCAAAGCCAAGACCTGCCGTAATAGAGTTAGAAATAGCGCAATAGATGCCTTTCCCACAGCCTGAAAGTAGTTTCCGCCGATAATCTGGAAGCCCACTATTGGCAGCATAAAAAGAAAAATCCTTATGCCATTAACTCCTATATCATAAAGCTCCGGGTCGTTGGAGTTGAATAACCGAATGATAAATCCCGGAAATAACATTATGCCTATCCAGGATACTGTGGTAATAAGGGTGGCGAAAATCATCCCCTTTTTCAAAGTCTCTTTAACACGGCCAAAATGAAGAGCGCCATAATTAAAACCGATAATGGGTTGTGCCGCCATATTTATTGCCACCACCGACATCACCACTAGCATCGAAACGCTGTTGATTATTCCATTGGCTCCAACAGCCAAATCTCCCTCATATTTAATAAGGCTGATATTCAGAAGAGCTTGTACCACGCTGGATGCCACCTGCATACTAAAGGGAGAAATACCTATGGCAATGATATAACGCACTATACGCCAGTCGAGCTTCATATTATAAAGATGTAGCTTGACAACAGAATTATCACTTTTTACAAAATGATATAGCACCCAGATAGAGAGAACAGCCATGGAGATGATGGTGGCCAATGCAGCACCCTTAACTCCCATTCCAAAACCAAAAATAAATATCGGATCAAGAATAATATTCAATCCGGCGGAAATAATCATAGAATACATGGCTATGCGTGCATTTCCTTCCGAGCGGATAATGTTATTTAAACCAAAACCCACTGTCTGAAATAAGCCCCCGGCGATAACAATATTCAGATAATCATTGGCATACTCATAGGTTTCGGCAGAGGCACCAAACCATCGCAGCAAAGGAGCTTTAATAGCATAAGCCAGAACGATGTAAAATATTGAAACAATAATCATCATTGAGAACCCGTTTCCAAGTACTTTCTCAGCTCTTTTATAATCTTTCTTACCAAGGTTTATGGATACCCTGACGCCGGTACCGATACCTACCATCATACCAAAGGCAGAGGCGATAATCATAATAGGAAACACCACGCTGAGACCCGCCAGAGCAAGACTTCCTACGCCCTGGCCGATATATATGCGATCGACAATGTTATAAAGAGAATTTAGAAGTACCCCTACAAAACTAGGAACAAAGTAATGCCATAACAGCTTCATTATGGGCTGTGTACCCATCTCCTGTGACTTTTGCTGCTGTACGGTCAATACATCTTCCATGGTGCAAAGGTGCAGTATTTTTTTAAAAAAATGCCCATTGCATGATGCAACAGGCATTTTTAATATTATGAAATATATTTTAAAAAAGAATTCTACTTCTCGATATTTGAAAGTTCAAGTCCATAGCCTTTCTTCTTATCTACTGCCTTAAGCCATATAGCCACTCCCAGAGCTGCGACAGATAAAGCAATAAAGATGATCCATGTTTTAGAATAATCGTAGGCGGGGATTTCTCCCACAGCTCTTAATTCAGTGATAACTGCAGAGATATCGCTACTGATAAAATCAGAAACATTGGAAGGAATAACCTCATTTTCGGCCATTTTGGTACAAATGTCCTGTGCCGCAGGAGGAACAACTCCATTAGAAAGACTTGTTTGATAAAAAGCCAATTTTTCCGCAACAATGGGGTTTGTTCTGTCAAGTACGGAGCCAAGAAGCGTAGGCACCACCATGAGACCGATGTTCTGGATAAAGAAAATCAATGCGTATGCTGTTCCAAGAAGCTGTGGAGCGATAATTTTTGGTACAGAAGGCCACATGGCAGAAGGTACCAAAGAGAAAGCAATACCGATAAGAATAACCATGGCAATTGCGATGGGAACACTGTTCATTGATGGTAACCACAGTACAACATGGGAAATAATAAGCAGCACAGCACCAAGAATCATAATACTGGCACCTTTACCTTTTTTATCATAAATATTACCGAAAATAGGCGTTAAGAAGAGCGTTCCAAAAGGTAGCAAGGCAGGAATTATACTGGCGCCTTTGGGAATAAAGCCCAGGACAAGGCCATTCTCCATTGGCACGCCAAATTTATTAAAGATTAAGTCGGTACCGAACTTATAGAATGGGAATACTGCAGAATAGAAAAGCACACATAATAGTGCGAGCAGCCAGAAACCGGGGTTTGATACAATCTGTCCAATGTCCTTTAGCTTGAATTTCTCATCGCTGAAATCCAAATCATCTGCATCAATACTCTTATCAAGTTTGATATCCATAAAGAAGTAAATGACAGTAAACATAAGCCCTACTACCAGGAGGATACCACCAATAAGGATAACCTGTGGGATATCGAAACGGCTAACGATAACCGGTGAGAATGCCATTGCGGCAAAAGTTCCCAGACGGGCACATGCCATCTCAAGACCCATGGCCAGAGCCATCTCTTTACCTTTAAACCATTTCACAATAATACGCGACACGGTAATACCTGCGAATTCAACACCAACACCAAATATCGCATATCCAAGACATGCCCAGAGCAACTGTTGCGACATCTGATAGTTATTTCCAAACATATTGATGTCTATGGCAAGAACATCTCCCGACAGGGAATTGATAGCCCAAAATTTCACCATGGCACCAATAACCATAATCACAGCAGCAGCCACAGCAGAAATTCTCATCCCCACCTTATCGAGGATAATACCAACAATAATCAGCATGAAAAGGAATACGTTGAACCAGGCATAGGCACCGGTGAAGAGCCCGAAGTCGGAGCTCGACCAGCCAAGTTCTGATTCCATTAACGGCTTTAGTGGAGAGATGATTTCTGTGAAGAAATAACCACAAAGCATTGTAAAGGCTACAATTGCCAGCGCAGTCCATCGTGCCGCCTTATTGTCGCGCAGTGTTTGTTTGATTTTTTCGGTCATAATTTGAATGGTTTTATTCTTGTTTTCGCCGCTAATGTATGAAATATTTTCTTCTTACGTTAACAGGTATTAAAATCTTTACAACCACTAAAAGTAAGACATATTTTATGCGGGTAATAAGAATGGTGATGCTCAAAGGCAGCAACTTTGCAGATATCCGTCAGGAATTTATTGCATCAACAGTTTATGCCGTTTCGTTAATTAGATTAAGCTCTCTACGTCATATTATTAGGGTATGATGCATCTTATCTAAATATTTATTATTTTTGTAGATATCCTTCGCATTTGAAGTTTATCAACCAAATATAGATAAAACATACTACTGTAATTTTTGTTATAAAAGAATACAGCAATTCACCAAGATAGTTAGAATATAAAACATCAATAATGAAAAAATTAATCCTGACACTTCTGTGTGGCACACTCTTTTTAGGGGCATTTTCACAAGTGGGCATACAAAAAGAAGGGTCTATTATATTATCCGATCAAAATGCTACAACACAGTATAACAAAGGTATTGAGTTTTATGGCATGATGAAATATGACAGTGCTGTGGCTTGCTTTTCCAGAGCTCTGAGATATAAACCATCACATTACAGTGCCTTATTTAATCGTGCTACGACATATTATGTTATGGATAAAAACGACCTGTCGGTAAAAGATCTTTTGGTGCTAAAAACCGCCAAATCCAATGCGTCAATATTAACTCTCCTGGGGCAGAATTATTATAAGCTCAATGAGGTTGACAAGGCCTTGGATTACTTTATGGAAGCGGCAAAGCATGAACCCAAAGATGCGAAAAATTATTATTATCAGGGAAATATCTACTACCAAAAGAAAATGTTTGAAGTAGCCATTGAGAATTTTAATCTGGCAGTAGAAAAAGACCCTATGTGTGCCATGGCATACAACGACCGTGGTATGGCATACCGTGAATTAGATAATCGACAAAAAGCTCTGGAGGATTTTGTTAAAGCAACCCAGATACAGTCAAATCTTGATTATGTTTTTAATAATCTTGGTGATATTAAAATGCTAATGGAACAGTATAAAGAGGCAGAAATGGATTTTACTGCTGCACTAAAAATCAACCCTGAAAATCATATCGCCTTTAATAACAGAGGTATGGCACGACTAATGCTTGGAGAATACGATTATGCTTTGGATGATTTTACTAAAGCAAAAGAATTAAAAACAGATTTTGCTGAAGTAGATAACAACATCGGATACGTGAAGTTCATGAAAACAGATTATCCCGAAGCTCTGAAACTTTTCAACACCCTTATTTCAAAAAACCCTGAAAAGGGAATATTGTACTTCAATCGCGCCATTGTAAAAGAGATGATGCGTGATGAACCTGGCGCCTGCGACGATTGGCAAAAAGCTCACGATCTTGGTGTTAAAAAAGCCACCGTTTATATTAACAATTGTAAGTAATATTTATCATGAAATATATATATATTCTATTATTAGCCCTAATGCCAGCATTTATCATGGCGCAGAATGTTGATTTTGACAAGAAAAATTTCCACCCCGATCAATATGGTAAACTCAAAGAGGCAAGACGTAATATTAAAAATGGTGATAATTTCTATTATCAGTCACTGTCGGGTTATCAGGCTGCACTGGAATACTATCTAAAGGCATATAAATTCAATCCTTCCAATGCTGAGTTGAACTACAAAATCGGGAAATGCTATCTCGAATCGGTACAAAAAGTAAAAAGTATCTCCTTCCTGGAGAGTGCGATTGCCATTGACCCTACTGTGGGAAAAACCAAAAACAAACCCTCTGACGTACAGTTACTTTTGGCACAAGCATATCATCTTAATTATGAATTTGATAAATCCATTGACACCTACATTAAGCTCATGAATTCCCTCTCCCCAGAAGAGTTATCTGAGATACAACCACAGATAAAACGATCAATGGAGATGTGCCAGACAGCAATGGATATGGTTAAAAACCCCGTAAGAGTCTTTATTGACAATATAGGTCCTCCCATCAACACCAGGTATCCAGAGTACTCTCCTATAATTAATGCTGATGAGTCAATGCTGATGTTTACAAGCTGCCGTCCCACCACCACCGGCGGCGGTAAGGATCCATTGGACGACAGATACTACGAAGACATCCTCATCAGCTATAGGCTTGAAGATGGACGCTGGGGAGAGCCAATAAATCCAGGAAGACCATTTAATTCATACTCTCATGATGCCGCAGTAGGTGTTAGCCCCGGTGGCAATTACGTGCTGATATATAAAGGCGATGTAAGAGGTGGTGATATATTCCTTTGCGCTGTGGATGAATATGGTGAATGGGGTGCTCCCCGCTCTATCTCAAAAAAAATCAACTCTAAAAGCCATGAATCGTCAGCAGCTTTTGCCCCCGATATGAGTGCCTTATATTTCGTCTCCGACAGAGATGGCGGTTATGGCGGAAAAGATATTTATCGCTCTTCCATTACTTTTATAGGTAAAAATAACGATAAGATGGAATTCGGAGAACCCGAAAACCTGGGAGCAACAATAAATTCCCCTTACGATGAAACCGGTGTTTTTATGCAGGCCAATGGCCGTGAGCTATATTTCAGCTCACAAGGGCATACTTCAATGGGTGGCTTCGATATCTTCAAATCCCAACTAAAAAACGGACATTGGTCAACGCCTGAAAATATAGGATATCCTGTTAACACTCCCGGAGATGATGTCTTCTTCTCCATCTCCGCTGATGGAAAACATGGTTATTACTCCTCGTGGGAGCCTGATGGTATCGGTGACAGAGATATCTTTCAAATCACCTTCCTGGGAGATGAAAAGCTTATGATAGCTTCAAAAGTCTATGAACAGCCATCAATAACTCATGAAAATTTTCCTGTAAACATCCTGCCAAGAGAAGAAATAAAGGGTAATGCTCTGGTTCTTTTAAAAGGAACTATCCGAGATAAAGCTACAAGCGAACCACTGGGAGTTCTTGTTGACATAATAGATAATGAAAATCAGCTGCCCATGGCAAGCTTTGAATCCAATACCACCACGGGAAAGTATATGGTTACTCTGCCCTCAGGGAAAAGTTACGGATTCTCAATACAAGCCGAAGAGTATCCTTTCTATTCCGAAATTCTGATAATCCCTGCCGAATACAATTATTCAGAGATAACAAAAGATATCTATCTGGAAAAAATTGCAGTAGGATCAAAAATTGTACTTAACAATATTTTCTTCGACTTTAATAAGGCCTCCCTTAGGGAAAACTCTATCGCAGAACTCAACAGATTGGTGAAAATGATGGAAAAGAATACTTCACTAAAAATTCAAATCTCCGGACATACCGATAGTGTTGGCTCGGATTCTTATAATCAGGATCTCTCAGAACGACGAGCATCTTCAGTTGTCAAATACCTCATAGCCAGTGGTATTGAAGCCAGAAGGCTCAAGTACAAAGGATATGGCGAATCACAGCCCATATCAGATAATAGTACAGAAGAGGGACGACAGATGAACCGCCGAACAGAATTTGAGGTTTTGGCATTGTAGCTTTTTTTCTTATTTTTAGCTGTTATTAACAGCTCCGGCTTAGAACAAATGAGAGGATTTTATGCCAAAAAAGCGTGTTACTATTGCTATTAGTATCGCTATTATTTTTCTCCTTACGGGATGTGGACGTGCCTTGGAGAGGAAAGCTGAAAGTGAATCACGTATTCTACCTCCCGACAGGATGAATATTATACGTGAGAGAGGAAAGCTTATAGCCACAACAGATTATAACTCTACCAATTATTTTATCTATCGGGGAAGACCCATGGGGTTTCAGTATGACCTCCTCAAGGCCTTTGCCGATCATCTCAATGTAAAGCTGGAAATAATTATCTCCACAAGCCTGGGTCAGGCGTACGAACTGGTAAAATCAGGTGAATGTGATATTATTGCCCTTGATATGGCTGTTACCAGCGATAGAAAAGAGTACCTGGATTTTGCTGAACCACATAGCAAAACACGACAGGTGCTGGTTCAACGTAAACCCGAAAAATGGCGAAAAATGAGAACCTGGGATGAGGTAGAAAGCCACCTCGTCCGCGACCCTATAGACCTTATCAGAGACACCATATATGTGCAAAAAAATACCTCCTTCTCACAACGACTGGAGAACCTTGTGGAAGAGATTGGCGATACTATCTTTGTTATTCAAGACCCCACTAGAGAGATGGAAGAACTTATAAGTGAGGTTGCCAATGGAAGTATCAAATATACCATTGCCGATGAACATGTAGCCCTCGTTAATAGTCGCTACTATCCTGATATCGACGTGAAGACACCAATAAGCTTTAGCCAAAATATTGCCTGGGCAGTTAATAAAGGTAACAAAACCCTGATCGCGGAGATTGATAATTGGCTTTATGATTTCAATGAAAATTTGGCATACAGACATATCTATAATAAGTATTTCCGGAACTCTCGTCATACCAATATCACAAAAAGTGAGTACTCCTCTATTACTGGAAATATGATATCAAAATATGATACTATTATCAAGCGCGAGGCAGAAAAAATTGACTGGGATTGGCGACTGCTGGCATCATTGATATATCAGGAGTCGGGGTTTAAACCGGAATCCAAATCGTGGGTAGGAGCCTGGGGGCTTATGCAGATGATGCCCGAGACAATGGCTCACTTTGGAATTGACACTACCTCTAGCGAAGAGCAACAAATTATCGCTGGGGTGAAATTTATTAAATGGCTCGACAAGGAGTTCCAACTGCTAATACCGGATCCTGAGGAACGAAAAAAATTCGTTATGGCATCATACAACGTGGGTATAGCTCACGTGCTCGATGCCATAAGATTAACAGAAAAATACGAAGGAGATCCCGCGGTATGGGATGGCAATGTGAATTACTACCTTCGCAAAAAATCTAATCCGCAATTTTTTAACGACTCAGTGGTTCGATATGGCTACGCCAGAGGCGAGGAAACATACAAATATGTTAATGAAATTTACGATCGTTACAACCATTACCTCAATATAATAAGGTAACTTAGGGGCATGAAGCATATCATCCCCGGTTTTATTCCTCTGAGCAGTAGAACAAGTTTCTCCGGAGCCATTCGTCAGGTGCTGGCGTATCACAATATTTATCTCTCTGAGGAGATGATATTTGACCTTTCATCAGGGTTAACATTTTTCTATTCCGAGCTAAAGAGTTCTCCATACCCAGTGGTGTCAGGAAAAAAAATGCCGCGTGCCATGTCAGAGGCTTTTTCTGCTAATAGTGGTATTATCTTAACTCCAAACACCTATTCCAATCCTTTGCGAGCCGCAGAGGCTCTAAAGAAAAAATTGCTCAACAACAACCCTGTAATAGTGTTTGTTGATCGCACCATGCTAGGTTACCATGACATCCCGGGGCAGCTGCATTTTGGTGATTACTCCGTGGTGCCATTCGGCATTGATGAGGAGCAAGGTGTTGTATTTCTAAGCGATCGTGATGAAGATGGCGGTGAGCCCGTATCCCTGAATCCAGAAATTCCTCCTGTAAACAAACATATCATCGATGAAGAGGAGTTTCGTAGCTCCAGAGCCACACGGTATCTTCCTTTTCCTGTAATGCACCTTATGTTTACAGTAAATTACCACGGCTATAATGCTATTACTTCGGAAGCAATTTTAAAATCAATAAGCGATGTTTGCAGTGGAATGTTATTTCCTAAAGCCCTAACGCATGGCATTAGTGGTATCGAGAGTTATGCTGACCGCATTCTGCACTGGGTAGATTACACCCCTGAACAGTTGCGCTATAGTGCCCTGAACGCATATTTGGCAATTCACAAATCAGGAGGTACAGGTGGCGGAGCCTTCAGAACGATATACGCCGGATATCTCCGTGAAACCGCCGTAGTTACAGAAATGCGAATATTTAGTGAGGCTGCCGAAAGCCTGGAAAATATCGCAGACTTATGGGATGATGTGGCAATTGACTTACAGATAATAGGGCAGTCGGGACAGCGCTCACGTATCGCAGAAACATCAAAAAAAGTCTCCATTATTGCCCAAAGAGAAAAAATCTTTTTTACGGATTTAAAAAGAAATATATTACTCGCAAACAAAAAATAAACACCTGTCAGATTATTAAACCCAACAGGTGTATGTATATTTTAATGATAATAACTAAATATTAATTATTTCTTGAGCTCCTTGTGACAGAACCACCAATCGTAACACTCATACTCTTTTAGACGCTTGTTTGCATCCTCAACATTTGTTGCAGGTGGAATAATCACACGGTCGCCAATAATTTCATTGTTTGGCCAGTTAGCAGGAACAGCAACGCCATTTTCATCAGAAATCTGAAGTGCTTTTAATGCACGTAGGATCTCATCCATATTACGACCAATCTCCTGCGGATAGTAAAGTATAATGCGATTATATCCTTTAGGATCTATAAGAAATACCGCGCGAACAGTATTGCTTCCTTTTCCGGGATGTACCATCCCCAGTTGCCTGGATACATTACCAGCACCATCAGCGATAATAGGGAATTTAATCTCCACGTCTAAGTTATCTTTAATCCATTGATCCCACTTTATATGTGAAAAGACCTGATCCATTGAAAGACCTATCAGCTCAGCATTCAACGCTGTAAACTGGTCAGCTTTCTTAGCGAAGCTTACAAACTCGGTTGTACATACCGGTGTAAAATCAGCAGGATGTGAGAAGAGCACGATCCATTTGCCTTTGTAATCTCCGGGAATGTTCTTCATGCCGTGAGTAGTTTGTACCTTTAGTTCCGGGAATTTGTCCCCAATTAATGGGAAAGAATTTGTTGTTTCCATGCTGTAAATTTTTATTGTTTATTAATTATTTCGTGTGTCGCAATCATTATTGTCGCTATATCGACCAATAATTTGCAGTTTTACATCTTCAATATTAAAGCCGGGAATATTTTTATTTTTAAAATAATCTGACAACATCAAATCAAGTTCATTATCAAAATAATCTGTGATATTATTTGTATCAGAGCAGAAGAGGTGATGATGATTATCGATAATAGCATCATACCTCAGATGACTTGAATCAGACTTCACCTTGTTAATTATCCCTTGCTGAGAGAGTGTTTCCAGTGTTTTATATACAGTACCCATGGAGATATTTGGCTCCTTCTTGTGCAGCCTGGCATATAGCATATCCGCCGTTGGGTGATCACCCATTTTTATAAGGGTTTCCAGTATTACTACGCGCTGTGGAGTCACCTTAAGGTTTCCTGCGGCTATCCTCTCTCTTGCATTCATTTCGGATTCTCCCATAGTAATAATTTTTAATTGATAATAATTCTTACATGAGATAAACACGTTGTTAGGAGAAATGTTCACTAAAGATAAATTTTTGCCCCGAAAGCAACGCAGAAAGTTATTCCTGTCTTGTGAAATGCATGGTTCACTCTTCTGTCAGATTATAATATTATACAGCTGAGCTTGCATTTCAGTTGGCTGAAAGATTCTTGTTTAAAAATGATGTATGGGACTAACATAAACATTAGCGCCGCAATTCCGGGAATAGGGTATTATGCTAAATGGAATCGATGCTATTTATTATGTGTAGAGTGTTTCTTACTCCTCTGTTTCGTTGTCTTCCTGCGTCTTTTCGGGGCGCATCTGGGGGAAGAAGAGCACGTCCTGTATGGAGTGCGAGTCGGTCATAATCATTGAAAGGCGGTCGATTCCGATACCCAGCCCTGCGGTTGGCGGCATACCTATTTCCAGAGCCTTTAGAAAGTCCTCATCGAGTACCATCGACTCATCGTCGCCGCGCTTCCCCAGCTCCAGTTGCTCCTCGAAGCGCTCCCGCTGATCGATGGGGTCGTTTAGCTCCGAGAAGGCATTACAGATCTCTTTGCCGTTACATATAGCCTCGAAACGCTCCACAAGACCTTCGTGGTCGCGGTGCTTCTTCGCCAGCGGAGACATCTCCACAGGATAGTTTGTGATAAAGGTAGGTTGGATCAGTTTCGCCTCACAGGTTTCGCCAAAGATCTCGTCGATGAGCTTACCTTTACCCATGGATTCATCCACGCTTACACCGCATCTCTTAGCAGTCTCTGCCAGCTCTCTCTCGTTCATCCTGCTGATATCGATGCCGGTATAGTGCTCAACAACTTCAAACATAGTAAAGCGTTTCCAGGGTCGCTTGAAGTTGATGGTATTATCTCCCACTTTCACCTCTGTGGTTCCGTGGAGATCCATGGCGATACGCTCCACCATCTCTTCCACCAGATTCATCATCCATTCGTAATCCTTATAGGCCACGTAAAGCTCCATCTGGGTAAACTCCGGGTTGTGAAAGCGCGACATTCCCTCGTTACGGAAGTCCTTGGAGAACTCGAAAACGCCGTCATATCCACCAACGATAAGACGCTTGAGGTACAGCTCGTTGGCGATACGCAGGTAGAGCGTCATGTCGAGGGTGTTATGGTATGTCTTAAACGGACGCGCTGCGGCACCACCATATAGTGGCTGCAGGATCGGTGTTTCCACCTCAAGATAATCTCGCTCTGTAAGGAAAGAGCGCATGCTGTTAACAAGCTTAGTGCGTTTTATAAAAGTTTCACGCACTTCAGGGTTTACGATAAGGTCGATATATCTCTGACGGTAACGCTGATCGGGATCTGTGAATGCATCAAAAACCTGATCTGCTTTCTCTTTTACGATAGGCAGCGGTTTCAAAGATTTTGAAAGAAGCGTGTATTGCTTAACATGGATCGTCACTTCTCCCATCTTGGTGATAAAAGCAAAACCTTTCACGCCGATGATGTCGCCAATGTCAAGGTGACGTTTAAAAACGGTGTTGTACATGGTCTTATCGTCGCCCGGACAGATATCGTCGCGGCGGAAATAGAGCTGAATTCGTCCTTTGCTGTCCTGTATCTCTGTAAAAGAAGCAGCACCCATAATGCGGCGGCTCATGATACGGCCGGCGATACTCACCTCCTGGAACAGCGTTTCATCTTCAGGAAAATGTTTCTTTATCTCATCAGAATAGTTGGTAATTTCATACCCTGCTGCGGGATACGGGTCAATACCCAGATCTAATAATGCCTGCAGCGACTCTCTTCTGACTTGTTCCTGTTCACTAAGTTCGTGATGCATAGTTTAATAATTTTTGCAAAGATAGCTTTTTGACTGGAAACACGAATAATGAAAACTCTCTATTTCATAATCTGATGATACATACGGTAGTCGTCCATTTTATAGGCTCTGAGGCGTGCATTGAGCTCTTTCTCTTTTCCTCCACAGATCTTGTCGAGAAGCGCATGAAACTGAGGCCCGTGGTTTTTGTGGATAGTATGTGTCAGCTCGTGAAGGATTACAAAATCGATTAGCTCCGTTGGTAGTTTCATAAGGTGCAATGAGAGGTTGATATTGCCCGTTGAGGAGCAGCTCCCCCAACGTGTTCTGGAGTTTCGTACTGATATTTTTTTCACTAGGAATTTATATTTTTCTATCCATATCATAGTTCGTTGTATAAGAAAAAATTCAGCCTCCATACGCCACGTCTTTTCAATGGCCTTCTTAATCCAATCCTGCACCTGTTTTTCCATTATGGCTTTTTCCGGCACATTTACCAGTGTAGTACCCCTTCGGATTACATAATCCAGACGCTCGCCGGGGTGTGGCTTTATGACCAACGTGTGAAAACGGGTTTGATACTCTGTTTCCGGAGTAAAAACAAGGTACTCCTGCTTCACATCTTCAAAACGCTTCATCGACTTCAGCACCCACTCTTTTTTTTCCAAAATATATTGCAGACCTTTTCCGTAAGGTATAGAGTAAGGCAGGGTGACTTTTACTTCCGGGCCGGGCTTCACAGAAATACGCACACGAGTGGCGCGGCGACTTTTATTTATTGTCACCTCCCCTATCTCCGGCATGTTATAACGTCGTGTACTCTCCATCGGGCGCAAAGGTCGGTAATATTTAATATTTGTACAACAGACAAAATACCGCCATAACAGTTATTACTCAACCATCTAATTTTTAGTCCGGAAAAACAATAGTGTTAACCATATTTTTTGCCACTCAGAAGAAAACAGAAATTTCGCTTCTACTCCTTCACATCTTTTGTTGCGAGGAAAAGCTCCTCAAGCTGCATTTCGGAGATGACGGCAGGGCTGTCGATCATCACGTCTCTTCCGGCGTTATTCTTCGGAAAGGCGATGAAGTCGCGGATAGAGTCCTGCCCGCCAAAGAGAGCACACCACCGGTCGAAGCCGAATGCTACACCACCGTGAGGAGGAGCACCGTATTCAAATGCGTTGAGCAGGAATCCAAACTGTTCCTGCGCCTCTTCGTCGGTAAATCCAAGAGCCTTGAACATCTTCTGCTGCAGCTCTTTGTCGTGGATACGAATGGATCCGCCACCGATCTCTACACCATTAATAACCATGTCGTAAGCGTTGGCACGTACCTTTCCGGGGTCTCTCTCCAGCAGTTCAATATCTTCCGGTTTTGGCGAGGTAAACGGATGGTGCATGGCGTGGAACCGCTGTCCCTCTTGATCCCATTCCAACAACGGGAAGTCCACCACCCACAGCGGAGCAAATTTCTCCGGATCGCGAAGGTTAAGGCGTGAGCCCATCTCCAGACGAAGCTCTCCCATAGCTTTGCGTGTATGATCCACGTCGCCGGCAAGAATAAGCATCAGATCACCGGGTTTTGCCTCCAAGCGGTCTGCCCACTCCTTCAGGTCTTCCAGGCTATAAAATTTATCCACCGACGACTTGAAAGTACCGTCGTCATTGCACTTCACATATACCAAGCCTTTGGCACCAATCTGCGGTTTCTTCACAAAATCAATGAGCTTATCAAGCTCCTTACGTGTATATCCACCACATCCGGTGGCATTGATACCGACAACAAGTTCAGCGCTGTCGAAAACAACAAAGCCATTATTTTGTGTCAAATCGTTAAGCTCTACGAAAGGCATTCCAAAGCGAAGGTCCGGTTTATCAGAACCGTAATACTTCAAAGCATCCGAATATGGCATACGGATGAATTCGCTGATTTCAACGCCCTTCACAACTTTGAAAAGATGCTTCGCCAGGCCTTCAAATGTCTGAAGTACATCTTCCTGCTCCACGAACGCCATCTCACAGTCGATCTGTGTAAATTCCGGCTGACGGTCGGCACGGAGGTCTTCATCGCGGAAGCACTTCACGATTTGGAAGTAACGGTCGTAACCGGCAATCATCAGCAGTTGCTTGAAGGTTTGTGGTGACTGTGGCAGGGCATAAAACTGATTGGGATTCATACGTGAAGGCACAACAAAGTCGCGCGCACCTTCAGGAGTACTCTTTATAAGGACAGGCGTCTCTATCTCCATAAAGCCCTGATCGTTCATATATTTCCGTGTCTCTATGCTCATGGTGTGACGCAGTGCAAGGTTCTTGCGGTTCACCTCACGGCGCAGGTCGAGGTAGCGGTATTTCATACGCAACTCTTCGCCACCGTCGGTATCATCTTCGATGGTAAAAGGAGGTAATTTAGATCTGTTAAGGATTGTATAGTTCTCCACCAGAATCTCTATCTCTCCGGTTGGGATATTCATATTTTTGTTGCTGCGTTCTGCAACCACACCTTTTACCTGAATTACGAATTCACGTCCCAGGGTACGTGCTTTCTCGCAGAGATCGGCATTTGTTTCCATATTGAAAACAAGCTGGGTGATACCATATCTGTCGCGGAGGTCGACAAACGTCATTCCGCCAAAATCACGGGATTTTCTTACCCATCCCGAAAGGGTAACATTTTGATTTATGTGACCGATGCGGAGTTCACCGCAGGTATGTGTACGTAACATATTATTCAACTTTTGTTATAACGGTGCGAAGGTAAAAAAAAGCCGTCACTATTATTTCATTTTTATAAAAACAGTATTTTCGTGGCAGAAAAAACATAACAGCTATGACACATAGAGATGATAGTTCAGAAAAGAAAAACGAATTGAGCAAAAACACTTTAAAGAGTAGAGTTAAGATATGGATTAAGGCTCTACGTTTGCAAACCTTGTTACTCTCATTTTCGTGCGCCATAATGGGAATATTTCTTGCCGCCGACAACGATGTCGTCCGGTGGCCGGTGATACTGCTGACAATACTTACCGCCATGCTGTTGCAAATAGTATCAAATATTGCCAACGACTATGGCGATGCATTGAGTGGCGCCGATAACATTAATCGTAAGGGACCGGAGCGCATAACACACACCGGCCTTATATCACTACAAGAGATGAAAACCATGGTATATATCTTTACCGTGATAGCGTTTATCTTCGGTGTTGCACTTGTAATCACCGGGCTGAGTGACGCTCCTTTGAGTACAAAACTGCTGTTTCTGGCATTGGGTGTTTTGGCAATCATTGCTGCCGTAAGTTACACCATGGGAAAAAAACCCTATGGATACCGCGGATATGGGGATCTTTTTGTGTTCCTCTTCTTTGGTTTACTGGGAGTTATGGGAAGCTATTTTATGCAAACTCAGACGATCAATGCAACCATACTGCTTCCGGCAATATCGATAGGTGTTTTTACTGTCGCAGTTCTCAACATTAACAACATACGCGACGAATATAGCGACAGGGAGGCAGAGAAGAGAACTGTGGTTGTGATTTATGGCGCCCGATTCGCAAAACGGTATCATCTCATATTGATAACCACGGGAATTGTGACTGCAGTGACGTATAATATTTTAACCTGGTCAACGTGGCTTAACCTTCTATGGCTGTTGGTGCTTCCTCTCTTACTTAGCGTGACATGGCGCGTTTGGCGCAATGATGACCCGTCAGAACTAATTCCGGAACTCCCCAAACATGTCCTGGCAACACTACTCTTCACCCTCGCCTTCGGAGTATCTATTCTGTTATAAGATAAACATCAAGACAAAAAGCGCAGAAAGCCCCTACTCCTTGTAATTTTTTAGCTTAGCACTTATTGGTCAGCAGAACCTTTTTATTAATAATGATGTTATTAATTAGATAATAAGATAAAGATACTTTTATGAAAAATTTTGTATACCACAACCCTGTTAAGGTTGTCTTTGGCGATACTGCTATTGAAAGCATTTCCGGGCTTGTTCCACGCGGCAAGAAAGTAATGATGACCTATGGTGGTGGCAGCATCAAAAAAAATGGTGTTTATGACAGAGTGATGACAGCACTTTCAACGCACGATGTGGTGGAGTTTGGCGGCATAGAAGCCAATCCGGAGTATGAAACATTACTAAAAGCTGCTGAGATATGTTGTAAAGAGAGTGTCGGATTCCTGCTTGCTGTAGGCGGCGGTTCTGTTCTCGATGGTACAAAGTTTATTTCTGCTGTCGTCGGTTACTCCGGGGAGGCGTGGGATCTGCTGAGTGGAAAAGCAAGACCTAATGTCGTACTCCCTGTTGGATCAGTGATGACACTCCCGGCAACGGGTTCGGAGATGAATGGCAGTGCCGTGATATCCAGACGAGAATGGAAAGAAAAAAGAGCTTTGATGAGTTCCAAACTGCTTCCGAAATTCGCTCTGCTCGACCCCGTCACGACAATATCACTACCCAGGGCGCAGCGTGTAAATGGCGTTATCGACAGCTTTGCACATATCATGGAGCAGTATCTTACGTTCGATGCCGGAGCAAGGGTGAGTGATAATATTTCGGAGGGACTTCTGCGTGTTCTTGTGGAAAAGGGAAAAGATTATGTTGAGAAGCCTGATGATATTGTCGTCGCCGGAAATGTTATGTGGGCATCAACAATGGCCCTCAATGGCATCATAAGTCTGGGCACTGTTACCGACTGGTCAACACATACCATCGGTCATATTCTTACCGCATACTACGGCCTCGACCATGCCATTTCATTGGCTGTTGTGCTGCCCGGAGTGATGCAGGTGATGAGAGAAAAGAAGAAGAGCAAACTCCTTCGTTATGCTAATGCCGTCTGGGGCATCACCAAAGGCTCCGAAGAGGAGCGCATCGATAAGGTGATAGAGCAAACAGAAGCATTCTTCCGCGAGCTGGGAGCAAAAACACGTATCAGCGAATTCGGCATCAGTGAGGATGTACCCACGATAATTGCTGAACGAATGAAGAGTATTGGATTGCTGCCCTGTGGCGAGCATCGTGATATGGATGTTAACGTAGTAAAGGAGATACTCACTCTGAGGATGTAATAAGCGAACGAAGAACCTATTATGGGAAAAGAATTGTAAATACAGCTTCCCGGCGTGTGGAAATCGGAAACCGAGATTCAGGATTTTCGCCCGGAGATTATTGCGATGGAAAGAATAATGATTCCCCCGGCAACGGTTTTTACATCAGGAATTTCACCGAACAAGGGTATGGCGATAAGGATACCATATACCGGCTCCAGCATGGTAAGGATTCCCGCCGTGGCCGTTTTCAGCCTCTTCAAACTGATAATAAAAAGCGTATGAGCCACCCCGGTACAAAAAATGCCCAAAAACGACAACCAAAGAATATCGGGGATTGTAAATGTTGGCTTTAAGAACAATACAAAGGGCAATAACACTATAAATGCGAACGAGTCTTGGTAAAAAGCCAGTACGGTTCCGGGATATTCTTTGACAAATCTTCTGTTTATGAGCGACAATACCGCGAAGAGAAATCCCGCTCCCGTTCCTGCCAGGGCTCCGGTGAGCGCGTTGTTGCCGGGGGTAAAATCCGGTATCACCAGTATGATACCGCCCATGGCAATAAATGCTGCCAGCAGACTCCTAATTTTAAACGGCTCCCTAAAAAACAACGGCTCCAGCACCGAAGCAAAGATGGGGAAAGTACTCACCGTCAACAACCCTATGGCGATGGAGCTGATCTTCACAGACCAGAAGAAAAGCGCCCAATGCGCTGCCAAAATCATCCCCGAAAGGAAGAAAAAAGATAAATGATTTAGCGATCTTATGCGAAACGACTGCCGCCGGAGAAGAATAATTAAAAACAGTGAAAGAGAAGCAAAAAATACCCGCCCGGCAACTATAGTGATGGCATCAAGCGGCACACTGCGGGCTATGATACCGGCGAGGCCAAAAAAGAAAACAGCAACATGTGCGTAAAGCAAAGGCCTATCTTTCATGGCTCCTTTATTCTGTGATAAAAGCGTAACCGTCGATGGTCCAAATGCTTCCGCTCTCCATAGTTATTTTTACCCAACCATACTGAAAATACTTGCCGGATTCTTTCCTGAAACCGACATAGTTAACGCCATTTTTAACCCAGTCGCCGGTCAATATTACGCTCTCACCTGCCACATAACTGTATAAATGCAGAATGAGTTCTTCACCACTCCACCCACGGTTTTCATCGATTATATCTCCCTGAGCAATCTGTGCTGCCAAATTGGTGGCGGAACCGGTACATATCTCATAGTCTTCAGCAGAAATAACATTCATATTTATCCTGGAGTGCCCGGAAGAAGCATCACCGGTGAACTTAAATGTAATATCAACCTCTCCGTCGTCATCAAAATCCAAAGTATATACGGACTCTGAGGTGGGATATTCAAATAATAATGAAGCCGGCGGATCAATGGTTTCTGAAGTAGTGTAATCACCAACACTGCTTCCGGCATAAATAAACTGCTGAATATCAGGCTTTGAACATGATGACAGGATTGTCATAAGAACACATGTCAGAACTAGGGAAAAAATACGCTTCATAATACTATGTTTTTTTACAAAAGTAATTCTTATTAGGGAAGAAATCCAATCTTAAGTTTTTTGTATTCAACAAAAAAAAACAAATCTTCACATAAAACTAAAACAACGGATATTTCGCTCTTACTGAAGGATATTAGTCATCATCAGTTGTTAATAATAGTGTGTACAGGAGATGATCAGCTGCTTAACATAAAGATAATGAATATATTATAATATTTATCCGGAGTATTCACATTGGTCTGATTTTTTGTAATTTAGTAAATTAATCCGGAGTAGTTTTTCCGGAAAAGTATTATAATCATTTACTATAGTCTGTTTTTTATTATTTATTATTAATATTTTGACAATGCCACACACATGTTGTATTTTGTCACAGACGGATGTAAACATGTTTTTATCAATTATTTTGTTTTTATTCTGTTTTAAATAGAGATGAAGAACACCTATTTTGATCTTATAGAGCAAAGCTACTATTTCCCTCAGGAGGGATTTGATTTGCAGGATGGATACCTCACTTTTTACGGGGTATCGTTGAAGTATCTTATAAAGAAATACGGGACACCATTCCGTTTAATATATTTACCTCGCATCGGGGATCAGATAAAAAAATCCAGGAATCTCTTTAACAGAGCTATTAAAGCCAATGGTTATAAGGGGAATTATCATTTTTGCTACTGCACCAAATGCTGCCACTTTCACCATGTAGTGAGCGCTGCATTGAAGCATAGAGTTAATCTTGAGACATCCTCATCATTTGATATTGACCTTGTAGAAAAGCTTTACCTAAAAGGTCAGGTAGATAAATCCACCATATTGGTTCACAACGGTTATAAATCAGAAGAATATCTGAATAAGATCCTGAAAATGCAACGTGATGGATATAAAAACAGCATCATCGTTCTCGACAGCCCCAATGAACTGGAACGTCTTGAGAGTGTTGTCGGCGATCAGGTAGTTGATATCGGACTGCGGATGGCAGTGGATGAAGAGCCTCAATCGGCATATTACACCTCCCGTCTGGGGATACGAAGTAATAAAATGAGTACCTTCTTCCGTGAAAAGATTAAGAATAACCCCAGTGTAAACCTGAAGATGCTGCACTTCTTTGTGGATTCGGGAATAAAAGACAGCCTGTACTATTGGGGGGAGTTCCAAAAGGCACTGAAACTCTATATCGAGCTCAAGAAGCAATGCCCTTCACTCGACTCCTTTAACCTTGGCGGTGGATTCCCCATCCGTAACCATCTAGGCTTTGAGTACGATTATGAGTATATGATCCGCGAGATAGTGATGAATATTAAAAGCGCCTGCGATGCCGAAAATATTCCTGAGCCACACATCTTTACGGAGTTTGGAAAGTACACCGTCGGAGAGTCGGGAGCCATTATTTTTCAGGTTGTAGAGCAAAAACAACAAAACGATACCGAGCTTTGGTATATTGTGGATAACAGCCTTATGAACACCATTCCCGATGCCTGGTCTATTCACGAAAAGTTTATTCTACTGCCCGTGAATAAATGGAACAATGAATATACACGTGTGAATATTGGAGGCATTAGCTGCGACCACTCTGACTACTATAACTCCGAAGACCTGAACCAACAGATTATGCTTCCGAAATTTGACATGAAAAAAGAGAAGGAACCTCTCTATCTGGGTTTCTTCCACACCGGAGCATACCAGGACTCAATCAGTGGTTATGGCGGAATTAAACACTGCCTGATCCCGTCGCCAAAGCACGTAGTGATTGACCGTGACGAGACCGGAAATTTTGTGGATTACGTCTTCCGCAACGAGCAGTCGGTGGATCATATGCTGGATATATTGGGCTATTCGGAGTAGTTGAAAAAGGATACGGTAATTGCAACATAAAGGCCGAGCCACCATAAATCGATGGCTCTACAAACATGAGTATATGGTTGTTTTTTATTTGCAAAAGACGCGACTCATAGTGTTTGGTGTACCAGCATTTACTATTGCCTCTTCCCCCGAAACTTATAAATCAACCCAAACTCCCACGACCAACGGTCTATATAATCGATTATCCCATGATTATCGTATCCATATTCTGTAAAAAGACCTAAATGCCGGAAAGGATAGAAAGCCAGCCCGGCGCCACCATGAAACCGGAATCGTGCGTTGCTATATGTGGAGTTTGGATTTCCTGTAAATTGATCAATACCAATACGAGAATTTAAATAGAGGTCAAAACGAAAATCATTTGACGTTATTAAAAAAGGCAATATATGTGCTTTAGCTGAAACCCCATATAGAATTTTGTCTCCAACACCCAATAAATTATTATCCTCTAATAGATAAAAATATTTTGCATTACCGATATATAACCCTGACTCCAGAAATTTATTGACACCATAATGAGCTGATAATTTAAATTCATGTCTTGCAGTACGCCCAAAACTTTCTAAATCAGGAATCACGCTGGCATTAATCGTCCAGCGATCCTTAATATAGGATTCGTCCTGAGCATTTACCCCTGTACTCAGAAAAAGCAAAGTTAATATTGGTAGAAGAAGTATTCTTTTAATTATTTTCATAGTATAGCCAATTTCTAAAACGCTGTTTAACATTCCACTTGCTCGGCCGTTTCACATCAAAATAGCACTTATAGGAAACCGCCGGGATGATAGGAAATAATGATAGCTGACGAAGCGTATAATCCTGATTGCTACCGGTGTATGTTGATGGATCAAGGATCTCACCACTGTTATTCACATTGTAATAATAGTATGTGGGATTCTTTCGGTTATAGAGGTTATAGATGGAGAAGGTCCATGCCGACTTCACCTCACCCTCCGTATTGCGGTTATTCACTGCCAGCGCTACATCCAGGCGGTGGTAATCCTTCATACGGGCGCTGTTCCGATCACCATAGATCAGCGCCTCATAGTAATCGTACTCTCCATCGTCGTTTGGGTAGAGTGAGCCTGTGAGCTGTTTCCCAATTACCGGTGTGTAGGGTGTACCGGTTTGATAAACCCATGATGCGCTAAACGAATAGCGTGGGGAGAAGTCGTGGCGGACATTGATGGATGCGGTGTGTGGACGGTCGTATT
>CAYYSU010000023.1:0-42989 GCA_964474455.1 uncultured Bacteroidales bacterium | reverse complement strand
CCGTTAATAATATTTTACTCGCTATAACCTATACGTGGTTGGTAGGGTGGATACGAAATGACAAAAAAAGTGATAATAGAATAACCGAAAGCCTTAGGTCATGAGCATCTAGCAAAAAAATTCTATCTTTTTCAGGCTCCGCCGCAAGAAAAAAATCCTTTAGGGAGCACTTTTCAATAGCACATGAAATTCAGATAAACATAAATAACAATTTTGTTACTGCTAATTTTCTGCTTTTCAATAAAACGGAATCCTGCGAACAGGACTCCGTTTATCATGATAACTACTATATTTTTAGTAAGGAATAACACTCATATTATCAAAGATAAAAGCATATTCATCAGCAATCTCTTCAATAACTTTTTCAGTCGGTTTTCCTGAGCCATGACCTGCTTTCGTTTCAATACGGATCATCACAGGGTTAGCACCTGTATAAGTTTCCTGCAGAGCTGCGATATATTTAAAGGAGTGAGCAGGAACTACACGGTCGTCGTGATCGGCAGTGGTAACAAGAACTGCCGGGTATTCCACATCTGACATTATGGTATGTAAAGGAGAGTAGGTCATCAGATAATTAAACATCGCTTCGCTGTCTTCGGATGTACCATAATCGGTAGCCCAGTAGCGGCCGATGGTAAATTTATGATATCTGAGCATATCCATTACCCCAACAGCAGGAAGAGCAACAGCAAAAAGATCAGGCCGCTGATTGGTAACAGCACCCACCAGCAAACCACCGTTGGAGCCACCTTTTATAGCCAGTTTCTTTGAAGAGGTGTATTTGTTATCGATGAGGTATTCTGCCGCGGCGATAAAATCATCAAATACATTTTGTTTCTGCATGATAGTACCTGCTTTGTGCCACTCTTCACCATATTCTCCACCGCCACGTAGGTTGGCAACAGCATATACGCCACCATTTTCCAACAAAGGAATAATTGAGATACGAAATCCCGGCGTAAGACTGATATTAAAACCACCATAACCATATAGCAATGTAGGATTGTCACCATTCATTTTTAGGCCTTTTTTATGTGTTATAAACATAGGTACTTTTGTGCCGTCGGCGCTGGTATAGAAAACCTGCTCTGTTTCATAAGAATCGGAATCGAATTTTATTGCTGAACGATCAAACTCTTCTGATTCATTCTTAGCAACATCATATTTATAAATAATTGATGGTGTAGTATATGAGGTAAAACTGTAGAAGGTGATATTGTCATCTTTCTTACCACCGAAACCGCTGATAGAGCCAATACCGGCCTCCACATCATACAGATAAGAGCCATCGTACTGATAAACTTCTATTTTGCTATGAGCATCTTTCATATAAGAGGCAAACATTTTTCCGCCAGTAAGCTGAACACCTCTGAGGACATTCTCTTTTTCAGGAATGACATCCGTCCAATTCTCTCTCTGTGGAGCCTCAGGGTCGATTGCGATGAGTCGATAATTGGGTGCGCTATCATTTGTCAGGACATAGAATTTACCATTTATGATATCCAGAACACTGTAATCCTTATCAAAAGACTCAACTATAGGAGTAAACTTACCTTCAGGATTACTGGTTTTTCTATATGCAAGAGCATTTCCTGAGGTCGATTCTGTGGTATAGAGCAGCATATAATCCTGATCTTCTGTGAGGCTGACACCAAAACCCCAGAGCGGGTGCATGGGATCCTGATATACAAGGAGATCATTTTCCTGTGGAGTACCAATGGCATGATAATATACCATGCTGTTTTCGTTTACGCCCTTCAAAGCGTCACCCTCTTTAGGTTCAGGATATCTGCTGTAATAGAAGCCGTTTTTATACCACTCAATACCGGAAAATTTAATCCATTGGATATGATCTTCCAGCGTCTCCCTGGAATCGATATCCATCACAAAAGCTTCATTCCAATCGGAGCCGCCGCGGGATATGCTATAAGCCAAATATTTGCCGTCATCGGAAACACTCATTCCGGCCAGAGAGACAGTGCCATCATCAGAGAGGGTGTTGGGATCAAGGAGTATTTCACCTTCTCTGTCGTTGTAATCCTTAAGAAGATATATAACATACTGATTTTGCAAGCCGGTATTTTTCATTACGAACCATCGCCCGCCGGATTTCCAGGGTGAGCCAACCTTTGGATAATCCCATATCTCCGTGAGACGTGACTTCACTGATTCTCTACCTTCAATAGAGTGCAGATATTCAAAAGTTACCTTATTTTGCGCATCAACCCATTGGGCAGTCTCTTCCGACATATCGTCTTCGAGCCACCGGTATGGATCGGCAACTTTATTCCCAAAATATTCATCAACAACATCCCCCTTTGGGGTCTGAGGGTATTCAGGACGCTGCTTTTGTGGTGTGCATGACACAATCATGGCAAGTGAAAATAACATGATAGCAAAAGTAATTTTTTTCATAGTCTTATGGGTTTTGCATATTGTTTTTAAATTTCGTGTAAATTTACACAATAAATAAGAACGGAATCAAATCAAGATTGTTACATATATTAAAACCCATAAATATGAAAACAAAAATATACAGACAAAACATCGCCGACGAGGAGTTTATGCTCGAAAAAAATACGCAAAAATTCCTGAGAGAATATACCGAATACGACGCCAATGGAAACAAGGTTCTTCAGATTGAATATCACCCTGACGGAACGGTAGAGCAAAAAACAGTAAGCCGGTTTAACAACAAAAACCTCATCGTTGAAGAACAAATCACTGACAACATGGAGGTTGTTGAAAACAAGGCATGGGAGTATGATGATAATGGAAGAGTGGTAAAAGAGCTACAGTACTACATCGACGGTGCTGTTGATACCACAGAGATTTTTTATGATGCTGACGGAAATATTATAGAACGTAAAACAACTGACGATGAAGGTGAAGCCGGTGCAAGAGAAGTTATATCATATAAAAATGGTAAAGTTGCCAAGCATACTGTTTATGATGAAGATGGTGAAATAGAAGCCGATGAACAGTACACCTGGGATGAACAAAACAGGCTTATTAAAAAAGTCGCATTGAATCTGGAAGGGGAAAACGAGACACTCGAAATAGAGTATAATGAGGATGGCACAGTGTTCAAAGAGATACTTCTTAATGAAGATGGTAAGATAATCGAGAGAAATACATATACCTATGGTGACAACGGGATGCCGAAAGAGATCCATGAAGAAACAACATTAAAAAATAATATTGCAAAAATTCAATATAATGAAAACAAACAAGTTACGGTTCATGAGGTATACGACGTAGCTGAAAATCTTATAAATAAGGTAAAACGTAATTATGATGACAAAGATCGCGTGTCATCATCAGAAATATTGATAAGCATTCCCGAAAAAGGAATCCGCCACCATTATCAATTAACCTATGAATACGAAGAGTAGGACGTAGCTTATGAACCGGCAGCTAAAAAAACTAACAATGTGTTATAAAAGGTTCATTATTTCCATACTGCCATTTATACTTATTCTTTTTTCCCTTACGGGGATAGGACAACAGGCGAATATATGGTATTTTGGGGAAAATGCCGGACTGAACTTTAACACCACCCCTACTTCGGCAATTACTGATAACAATAAGATGGTAAGCAACAATGGCAGTGCCATATTATGCGACTCCAATGGTGATTTGTTGATGTATACCAACGGCGAGACAATATGGGATGCCAGGCATAATGTTATTCGCAATGGAGACAACCTCTACGGCCATAACAAAGCCACACAGAATGCTATTTTTGTATCAGCTCCGGAGAATCCCGGGTTGTTTTATCTTTTTACGCAGGATCAAAACCCGCCCGTTGGTAATAACGGACTATGCTATTCTACTATTTCCGTTTATCAAGACCGCTATGAGGTTCTGAAAAAGAATATTCCTGTCTTCGCAAAGAGCACAGAAAAACTCACAGTAGTGCAACACACCAATGAAACAGATTATTGGATAATATGCCGTGAGTTTAACACAGATCACTGGCACGCATATCTACTCACAAAAAATGGCCTCAGCTTAACACCTGTTGTCAGTCCAACAGGAGTAATACAAACGCATGCAGGCATGGTGGATCTTCCCGTTGGGGCAGTGAAAGCAAGCCCTGATGGGACTCTTTTAGCCACTGCATACTACGATAAGGAGGTTTTTGAACTTTACGACTTCGATGCTTCCACAGGCGAGGTTAGTAATCCAAGGAAATCACGTCAACTATACAAAGGTGCATATAGTGTAGAGTTTTCTCCCGATGGCACCAAGCTCTATGCCAGCACATATTATCTCACCGGCGCCAGTAACGGATCATATCTGTTCCAATTTAACCTTCTCGGTGTCAACAATTTGCAAAATATAACCCCCATTCCTTCCAGCGCAGATTATCAATACCGTGCCACAGCGTTGCAGCTCGCACCCGATGGATTGATATATGTAGCCAGAAATGATGCGGATTCCATTGGCGTAATACTCTCTCCCAACAGGCAGGGTGTGGATTGCAACTTCAATGAAAGTTACTTCTCGTTGAAAGGACGGCAATGCAAAGCAGGGCTTCCCAATATGTTGGCGAAACATGTAAAAACACCGGTTATCTCTTACAATAAAAGCTGCCTGGGAGATACCACGTTCTTTAATCTGACAAACCAGATATTTATCGACTCCCTGACATGGGATTTCATTGATGCTGGCCTCCCGGGGCGCTTCGACAAAGCAATGCAGCCATATCATATCTTTCAAACTGCCGATACCTTTAAAATAAATGTCGCCATATA
This sequence comes from uncultured Bacteroidales bacterium, assembly GCA_964474455.1. Taxonomy (GTDB): domain Bacteria; phylum Bacteroidota; class Bacteroidia; order Bacteroidales; family BM520; genus BM520. Next base: position 38,229 of record CAYYSU010000023.1, on the reverse strand, counting down.
CTACAATGGGAAACAGCACAAAATTACTGAAGATGTGATAATATATCCTCTGCCCAAGCCAGATCTTGGAGAGGACTTTAAACTCCTTGCCGGAACCGAGACGGAGATTACTCCGGGATCAGAATTTTACTCTTACCGATGGAATACCGGACAAACAACTCCCGGCATCGCTATCTCCGACAGCGGTTATTACCACGTGGAAGTAAACAGTATTTACGGATGTAAAAATAGTGATACACTACATGTATCTCTCGCGGATATCCGTTGTCCCAATGCCTTTTCACCGGACAACGACGGCCTTAACGATGTTTTTATCCCTTGGTTTCCTGATACCGGATTTGACAATTACCGTATGGTAATATTTTCCCGCAACGGACAAAAAATATTCGAAACCAACAATATGTCTATCGGATGGGATGGCACTTATAAAGGAGAACCCTGCCCGGAAGGGGTTTATGTTTATAGAATTATTGTTGAATGCCGGAATTGCGATCAAAAGATGCTTTACGATAAGTTCACGGGATCAATAGTCCTGATCCGTAATTAAAATATGAACTCCAATCGTAAATACGTATTGAACACTATACTTAAATCATTACTAAAACACTTATAATCAACAATGTAATCAGGAAGAGAAAATAAAAATATTCGGCATCCCACTTCATAATCAAGTTTATATGATTAATTACATGCCCCCCCTGGTCTGATATAACCATATAAATTTTTGATATTTTCTTATTGATGTGCGGCACTCTTGCTACCCTCTACATCTAAGAAGTATCTCCTCTGTCCGCCGTTGAAGTTCTTCAATACTTCCTGAGTTATCGATCAGGAAATCAGCCATTTCAATGCACCTGGAAAGGTTTTGTTTGTTGGGATCGGTGGAGGTCATCTCGCGTTTTTCGTTGGCCACAAACTCATCAAAGCTAATGTTGTCGGTTTCGGATTTACGATGTGAAATACGGTCATAACGTATCCTTGCATCGGCATCCACGGCTATTAGCCAAAAGTTGTTTTTTTTGCGTAATGAGACTACCTCACCGGGCGTGCGGATACTCTCGATGATACAGTTTTCTCCGCTTTCCAAAGCTTTTTTGTATAGCTCGTCAATAATAAACGACGGTGACTCACTTGCCCGCAACTCATTGGCTACCAACACCATACTATCGCGGTTCACTGGCAACCCTTGCTCTTCGATCCTTTCAATAAGATAGGAACGCACCGAATAGTGCTTGAAGGAATGTTTTGCGATAAGATACTCCACGATAGTTCCTTTTCCAGCACCCAGTGTTCCTGTTATTCCAATAATTATCATTGCTGTTATATATCTTTTTTAATAATAAAAAACCTCAACCCATGTAACAGAATCAGAGCTTGACATCATGACCGGCCTCTTTTCGTAGCTCGTCAACCCATTTGGAGTGCACCTCCTTATGCTTAAAAGAGAACAGTTTCATCATAAGTTCTTGCGGCGTGGTCGCCACAATAATGTTATGACGGTGTTCCGGACGCAGGAAACCATCATCACGTGAACGGTCGAGCCACGCTAGCAGATGATCGTAAAAGCCATTTGTATTCAGAATTGCAACAGGTTTATCGGTAAGGTTAAGCTGTAGCCACGTCAACACCTCTGCGAGTTCATCGAGTGTTCCGAATCCTCCTGGCATAGCAACAAAAGCATCGGATAAATCGCCCATCAGCTTCTTACGCTCAGCCATATTTTCCACGGTATGAAAGGCTGTCAAACCCTGATGTGCGATCTCTTTTGCTGCCAGATGATGCGGCATCACTCCCACTGTTTCTCCTCCATATTTCATGGTTGTATCGGCAATAGCGGTCATAAGACCGATGTTACTGCCACCAAAAATCAAGCGGTAGCCTTTTCCACCTATCAGTCGACCCAGCTCCTCAGCATCCTTCCGATATATCGGGTTTGAACCCATGGAAGAGCCACAAAATATACAAATACTTTTCATCCTTAAATTTTAATCCCACAAAAATACACATTTCACTGATATATCACTTTTACAATTTATGGACAAAATATTACCTTTGCCGCAAATCGCTATGGTATGAAAACGTTATATCCCTTAAAATTTAAACCTATTTTCAAAGAGAAAATCTGGGGCGGACAAAGAATTAAGAGCTTTTTGGGAATGGACTTTTCTCCTTTGCCAAACTGTGGCGAAGTATGGGTGATATCTTCATATAAAGAAAATGTTTCTGTTGTTGAAAACGGATTCTTAGCGGGTAACGATCTCAACGAATTAATAGAGATTTATATGGACGACCTCCTGGGAGAGAAAGTCTTTGAGCTACATAAAAAAGAGTTTCCATTACTAATAAAATTTATTGATACCGACGACTGGTTAAGCATCCAGGTTCATCCTGACGATGAGTTGGCACAGAAATACAAATATCCCAATGGCAAAAACGAAATGTGGTATGTGTTGAAAAGCGAAGATAGCGCACAGTTGATTAGTGGGTTTAAAAAAGATTCCAACAGCCGGGAATATATGGATATGCTGGAGAAGAAGAAGCTTCACGAGATTCTTAACTATGAGAGAACCCAAAAGGGAGATATCTTTTTTATGCCTGCAGGAAGAGTACACTCAATAGGCCCGGGCAATCTCATAGCAGAGATACAGCAAAACAGCGATACAACATATCGCATTTATGACTGGGATCGTGTGGATAAAAATGGTAACGGCCGTGAGTTACACCTCACAAGAGCCATGGAAGCCATTGATTTCAAAGCTAAAGACACATATAAAACGCTCTATTCCAAGAAGGAAAACGCTACTTCTAAGGCAGTATCATGCCCATATTTCACAACAAATGTCATAAATCTCACCAAGCCACTGGGCAAAGACCTGGAGGCTCTGGAATCGTTTGCTGTTTATATCTGCACCGAAGGCAAAGGAATCATGACAAGCGCCTCGGGAGATATGGAGATAAAAGCCGGAGATGCATATTTAATACCTGCCGAGATGACCGGGCTGCTATTCAAGCCGGAAGGCAGTATGACTCTGCTGGAAGTTTTTATGACGTAGCATTTAGTCGAACGATTGCATTTTACACAATTTGGTATAAATGCCGTCGATGGCAAAGAGTTCTTCATGTGTTCCTCTTTCCACAATCTGTCCTCTGTTAAGAACGATAATTTCGTCTGCATCGCGTATTGTACTGAGGCGGTGTGCTATAACCACAGAGGTTCTGTTATTCATAAGGTTATCAAGGGCATCCTGCACCAGTCTTTCTGACTCGGTATCCAGCGCTGAGGTGGCTTCGTCGAGAAGCATTACGGGGGGATTTTTATACACTGCACGAGCAATACTCAGCCGCTGCTTCTGGCCGCCGCTGAGCTTGATACCTTTATCACCGATATTGGTATCATAACCTTCCGGCAGCTCGCAGATAAACTCATCTGCATTGGCAATTTTAGCCGCAGCAATAACTCTCTCTTTGTCAACGTCACGTTCACCCAGAGCGATGTTATTAAGTACCGAATCATTGAAAAGAATGGTATCCTGCGACACCACTCCCATTAAACCGCGAACATCATCGATTTTCAAATCCCTGATATCGTTTCCATCGATGGTCAGGGTTCCGGAGCCCACATCATAAAACCGGGGCAGTAGGTTTATCAATGTTGATTTACCGCCACCCGAGGCGCCCACCAGTGCAATTCTCTTTCCTTTTGGAATCGTAAGGTTTATCTTTATTAAAACAGGTTCATTCTCATATTTAAATCCTACATCCTTTAGTATTATCGCATCATCGAAAGATGATATTGACAAAGCATTTTGCTTTTCAACAATTACCTCTTCGGCATTAAGAACGCTTTCGATACGATCCACTGAAGCGGCACCTTTCTGGATATTATATGAAGCTTTGGAAATTGATTTTGCGGGGTTGAGCACCTGGCTGAAGATTCCCAGATATACCAGGAACACAGAAGCACTCAATCCGCCTTCCGGGCTAAGGATAATATTTCCACCATAATAGAGTACGATAACGATCACAATAACTCCCAGAAGCTCACTCAACGGAGATGCCAGGTCACGTTTTCGGTACAGGCGTGTCATAAGCTGGTTATAGCGATTATTAGCCCTATTAAAATTCTTCTCGGTAGAATCGATAGCGTTAAAAGCTTTGATGATGCGCAGGCCATCCATAGTCTCTTCCATAAGCGACTGCAACTCGCCCATTTTGTCCTGGCCCTTTTTAGAGGTTCGTTTCAGCGTTCTTCCTATACGCCCGATAACAATAGCCGTTAGCGGAAGTAGAATTAAAATAAAAACCGACAAAGAGGGACTTATAACAAACAACGTCACCAGGTATGCAATAATAGTTATAGGATCGCGAAAAATAATCTCAACGCTGCTCATAATGGACCACTCCACCTCCTGAACATCGGTTGTCATTCGTGCCATAAGATCCCCCTTACGCTGGTCGCTATAATACGACAACGGCAGTATTAATATCTTATGATAAAGTTCATTACGAATATCTCTAACCACCCCGTTACGAATAGGTGCAAGGAAGAAATTAGCCAGATAGCGAAATAGATTCTTCAGAAAAAACAACACCACAATAATAATTGCAATATATAATAAGGCCTGCATACTCCCAACATCGCCTATAATCTGCTCAATCTTGTAATAGAAGTTAGCTGTCAACACTCCGGAATCTGTCACGTTCGACCAACTGATAGGATCCGGAACAGAAGAAACAGGTTCACGCATTTTGAACAGAATCTCCAGAACAGGAATAAAAAAAGCAAAGGAGACCAGTGAAAATATAATCGAGAATAAGTTAAAAATCATATTCAGCACCACATAATGCCAATAGGACGTAATATACCGCAATACTCTTTTTAACTTTTTCATCAAAATCTATTTATCAAAAAAACTATAACGCAAAAGTAATAAAATAGAGTATGTGCAATAACAATAAAGGTATCTATATGTTATTCTCCCTTAGCATTACTGTTACACTCATTCAAAAGTTTATCTTTGCATCATGGAAAATACACGACAACAGAAGATTGCGAGACTTATTCAGAAAGATTTGGCTGAGATCATAAGGCTCGATGCCAAGAGTATTGTTAAAAGTGGTATGATCACAGTTACCAAAGTGGTAGTGAGCAGGGATCTCTCTACAGCGAGGATATATCTGAGTATCTTTGCTTCCAAGGACAAGACGGAGACTTTGAAGAACCTCAACAAACATGTTGGCGAGATACGTTACACCCTGGCACAGCGGGTGAGGCATCAGTTGCGCGTTGTACCAGAGTTGTATTTTTATGAAGATGACTCGTTGGATTATATTGAAAATATTGACCGCCTATTAAACGAAGAAGAATAATGCAATACGACCCCATCAAAAAATCTTTGGGAAAGGTTTTTAACCGCACTCCTTTTTTACGTAAAGTATTTTATAAAATGCTCGATATATTGCTGTTACGCACCTGGCACATTCGCAGGGAAATAAAAAAATGGAGCAAAGAGAACCCCGAAGAAGGAGTAATTCTGGATGCCGGATCTGGCTTCGGACAGTACTCATATTATATGGCTTCAAAGCTTAGAAATAAAACCATCACAGGAGTCGATGTAAAACAGGAACAGATTGACGACTGCAATGACTTTTTTCATAAAATCGGGCTCTCCAATGCCTCATTTCAATTTGCAGACCTCACGCAATTCACCCATCCTGAAGCATACAACATGATCCTTTCCGTGGATGTCATGGAGCATATTGAAGATGATGTTGCCGTATTCCAAAATTTTTATAAGTCACTAAAAGCTAACGGCACAGTACTCATTAGCACACCATCAGACCAGGGCGGTTCTGATGTTCATGAACATGAGCACAGCGAAGATGGTTCGGCATCATTTATTGATGAGCATGTTCGTGACGGATATAATATTGATGAGATACAGGATAAACTGAAAAAAGCAGGATTCTCTCATACCAGTGCCAGGTATCAGTATGGTGCTCCGGGAAAAATATCCTGGCGACTTTCGATGAAATACCCTATACTGATGCTGAATCTCTCCAAAATATTTTTTATCATTCTTCCGTTCTATTACCTAATAACACTTCCCGTCTCCCTGATCCTGAATTTCATGGATCTCTATGGAAATCATAAAACAGGCAGCGGGTTAATTGTTGTTGCAAGAAAATAATCATTATGAAAGTACCGGTATTTATAGCCTGGCGATACTTCAGATCGGGGAAGTCACATAATATCATCAACCTGATCTCAAAGATTTCTATGATAGCTATCGCTGTGGGTACCGCCGCTTTGATTGTTGTTCTTTCTGTCTTCAATGGCTTTGAATCTCTGGCAGCATCACTTTTTAGTACCTTCGACCCTGATATTAAGATTGAATTACTGGAAGGAAAAACCTTTGACGCCTCGGATCTCAACAGGGAAAAAATAGAGAACCTCCCCGGCGTAATCAGTTATACTGAAGTAGTAGAAGATAACGTCCTGTTACGTCATGAAGATCAACAGTATATTGTTACCCTGAAGGGTGTAAGCAACGATTTTCTGAAGCAGAACCCCATCGACACCATGCTGATTTCGGGAAGTATGAGAATGCCCGGAAGGAACAATGCCATCGCCGGATATGGAGTTTGCTATTACCTGGATATAAACCCCCATGAACTCCCTGCAGATGTCTCTGTATATGTCCCGAAACGTAACGCCCGAAGCTTTAATATGCTTAATAATGCATTTAATATTGACGAGCTAAAAGTTACCGGCGTTTTTTCCATACAGCAGGATTTTGATACAAAATACGTTATCATACCAATCTCTTTTATGAGAAGTATGATGGAGTATGAAAATGAGGTTACCTCCGGGGAAGTCAGAGTTGCTGCTGATGCTGACCTCAAAGAGATACAAAAGCAAATAAAAGAGATTACCGGTGAACGTTTTAAAGTACGTAACCGATTCGAACAACAGGCCTCGTTGTACAAAGTCATGAGAGTCGAAAAACTGGCTATCTACCTCATACTGACATTTATACTTATTATTGCAGCCTTCAATATGATCGGCTCACAGACAATGGTGATGCTCGACAAGCAAAAGAACTCTGCTATCTTAAGCAGTATGGGCGCCACCAGAGAGATAATACGGAATATCTTCATTACACAGGGGTTGTTAGTTTCGCTTATGGGCGCGTTAAGCGGGCTGGTGCTAGGCGCAGTGATATGTTATATTCAAATGCGATTTGGTGTAATTCGTTTTGAAACAGGAACATCATTCATTATAAACGCATATCCTGTGGAGATGCAATTCACAGACTTCATTATCACTCTTGCAACAGTTTTTGTCATCAGCCTCTTCTCTGCACTTTTTCCGGCAACCCGAATCACAGAAAAGTATCTGTCTTTTAAGCAACAGCAAAAATAATATAATGCGACAAATCACTCTGCCACTTACTCTATTACTTCTTTTTACCGTCGTCCAATCACATGGTCAAAACATTACGGTTTCAGGTGAGGTATCCGGTGTCTGGGATGCTGATACCATAAAAATGATGGCGGATATCACTCTTCCTGTCGGAGAGATATTGATTATTGATGCGGGAACCATTGTGGAGTGTCACGGGCCATTTCGGTTCTATGTTAACGGTTCGGTAAATGCTTTGGGAAGTGAAGAAAAACCAATCCTGTTTACAATAATTGATACTGTGGAAATGTATAATCCAAATACCCCACGAGGTGGCTGGAAAGGGTTTTACATCAATGAATTAAATAGAGCTGACAGTTTACATTTTTCATATTGCAAATTCCTTTACGGAAAAGCGTGGGAAGAAGAAGTAGATGCCACAGGCGGACTCTTTAATATATTTAATAGCTCAAATATTTATTTTAATAATTGTGAATTTGGTTATTCGACTTCAGAGTATATGGGGGGAGCCATGTATCTTAATGGTTCAAATGTTGAGTTTGAAAATTGTCATTTTTATCATAACAAAACGGGCATCGACATTGCAGGATATGGAGGGGCTGTTGCTGCCATGGGAGGTGATTTAAAATGGAATTACTGTTTATTTGAATACAACCAATCCAACGGTCTGGGTGGTGCCATGTGCTTTTTATCTCCGGAACAGTCGCAGGTTAAGAGTTCCATTTTCCAGAACAATACAGGTTCTACCGGAGGCGCAATTTTCTTCCTTAACAGCAGTAATACCATCTTTCATAATAACCTGATGACAAACAACAACGGGTACTATTTTGGTGGTGCGCTGGGACTGAAAAACACCTCCTTCCCTATTATAAACTGCACAATAGCAGATAATAACGGAGGCCAGGGTGGCAGTATATACTGCTCCAGTGGAGTATCCAATCCGGTTTATAACACCATTATCACAGGAAATGATGCCATTGGAAATGGGGAACAGGTTTACATCGCCTATCTTGAAAGCACACTCTCATTTTATCACTGCGTGGTAGAGTCAGGGAGAGAAGCCTTTGGTGGCAGCGGTGGATGGTATCCGGGAGCATATCATGGTGAATATATCAACAACATTGAAGAAAAAATCACATTCACCTCCATCCCTGAATTAGATTATGCTATTGCAGAACCCAATCCGGCAATTAACAGCGGTTATACTGACACAATAACTGCATTAATCCCCCAAACAGATATTCTTGAAAAAACCAGAATTGTTGGAGCAGCAATCGACTTGGGATGCTATGAATACGACCAGGCCTTTGGTATCTGCGAAAGCAAAAATACGAACCAAATTAATGCTTACCCTAACCCCTTCCAAGAGCATATCGAAATTCATATTAGCGAATCTGTAACTGCTCAAAATATATTCATATATAACTCACAGGGACAGATTATTAAAAAAATCGGGCTCTTCGGTCAGAAATCCATTACCTGGAACAGCTACGATGATCATGGCAACAACCTTCCCTCCGGGCTCTATTTTCTGAGTGCTGAGGATGGCCACTTCACAACAGTTATAAAGAATTAAATCATACAACCTTTTTAGTAAAACAGGTGTCTTAGTAATTATGGCGTTTATATAAAAGGTAAAAAGGCCTATATTTGTAGCCCATAAATGATTACAAACAAACACAATATGATGAAAACATCTACCTTACTTAAGCTTATGCTCACGGTGGCACTTGCCGGGGCGGGAATATTCACTGCACATGCACAACGTGTAGTTATCAATGATGCTAACAATACTGCTCTCACAATCGTTTCGCAGGATGTGTATCATTTGGAAATGAAAAACACCATTTCTGAATTCGATTATGCAACAGTTAACACTAAAGAAGGGCTTTTCACTTCGTTTTACACTCATGTAAACTCTTTTTCAGGAAAAGTTGGAGAGCCACGGATTCCGGTTATTCGTAAACTTATAGAAGTTCCTCAGGGCGCTGAGTTAAAAATCAATGACATAACATATTCCGAAGAGGAGATAAACCTCGGTGAGATGGGAGTTGTTTACCCTGCATTCCCTGTTCAGCTACCTGTTGAAAAAGGTAGTGCAGCAGCTCCTCCATTTCAATTTAATGAGAAGGCTTACAAAGAGAACCGTTTTTATGGTGAAAAACTTGTCAGCATAGAGGATAAAGGTATTATGAGAGGCCAGCGACTGGCACTTGTAACCATTGCCCCTTACGCATACAACCCGGCAACAAACACCATGAAGGTATACAGCAACTTACAGTTTAATATCTCTTTTGAGAATGCTGACATTGCAGCTACCATGGCGCTGAAAGAGAAAACATGGTCTCCCTATTTCCAAAGTGATTACAGCCTGGCTGTTAACGCTGAAGCATTCTACATAGGAAAAGATCCCCTGTCAAATTACCCAATAACATATGTTATCGTATCCGATCGTATGTTCGAGGCTCAACTGCAGGATTTTATCGTATGGAAACAGAAAAAAGGTTATAAGGTTATAGTGGGCTACACCGATGAGCCTGAAGTGGGAAATACTACCACCTCAATTAAAGCTTTCATTCAAAATCTGTATGAGAACCCTGAACAGGGATATACTGCTCCAACGTATGCCCTTTTCGTTGGTGATACACCTCAGATTCCTGCTTTTAGTGGTACTACAGGATACCATATCACAGATCTATATTATTGTGAATTTACCGGTGACTTTCTCCCTGAGATCTATTTTGGCCGCTTCTCAGCACAAACTACTGCGCAGCTACAGCCACAGATAGACAAAACCCTTATGATCGAGCAGTACACTATGCCGGATCCTGCCTACCTCGATGAAGTAATTCTTGTTGCAGGTATGGATGGTAGTCATGGTTATAACTGGGGTAACGGCCAGATCAACTATGCTACTGAGAACTATTTCAATGAAGAGCATGGCATCACATCACACGTATATTTATATCCGGGATCTGGTAGCCAGGGTAGTGCCATAAAGCAAAAAATCAGCGAAGGTGCTTCATATGTGAACTATTCTGCGCACTGTAACCAGAGTGGCTGGGGAGACCCATCATTCACAACCAGTGATATTCCAAACCTCACAAACGAAAATGAATATTTCCTCTCCATTGGTAACTGCTGTCTTTCTAACGCCTTTGATTCACCGGAATGCTTTGGTGAGGCTCTGGTGCGTGCCGAAGGAAAAGGTGCAGTAGCACATATCGGCGGAACCAACAGCACTTATTGGGATGAAGATTACTATTGGGGTGTTGGCGTAGGTGCAATATCGGAAGACCCGCCTTCGTACGAAGAGACAACTTTAGGCGCTTATGACTGCCTTTTCCACGAACATAACGAAGAATGGTCTGACTGGTGTTTCACTTTTGGTCAAATTATTTATGCCGGTAACCGTGCCGTAACAGAAAGCGGTTCGTCATTAACTAATTTTTATTGGGAAATATACTCCGTCATGGGCGACCCTTCACTGGCAATGTACATTACTGTCCCCGAACCTATTGATGTATCTTACGACGCGCTTATGCCTTTAGGATCAGAAACATTTACTGTGACAACAGAACCTTTTGCTTATGTTGCTATCTCACGTGAGGGCGAACTCTTTGGCGCTGCTATCGCGGATGAAAGCGGTACTGCTGTGGTAACAATGGATCCTCCCATCGCCGTACCCGGAAATTGTGATGTAGTAGTTACAAAACAGTGGGGTGAACCTTTTATGGGTGAAGTCTTAGTTGCATCACCCGAAGGGCCTTATGTATTACTTGGCGATTATCAAATTGATGATGCAGCAGGTAACAACAACGGAATGGTGGATTATAATGAATCCATAAACCTAAACGTAACACTTAACAACCTCGGTAACAGCGATGCAACAGGTGTTTCTGCTACTATTGAATGTTGTTCAGATTCAGATATCACAATAACGCAAAATAGTTATACATTCGGAGATATTGTTTCCCAGGGAACAATGACACAAAATGCTGCATTCTCTTTTGATGTAGCACAAAATGTCATTGATGGTAAAAAAATTGAAATTATTATGTCCATTACAGATGGTACTGATACCTGGAACTCAAAAATGAATATTACGCTCTATGCTCCTGTGCTTACAGTAGGAAGAATGGTAATTGATGATTCTGCAACAGGTAACAATAACGGTGCTCTCGACGAAGGTGAAACAGCTGACATTATTATATCTATCACCAATGATGGTGGCTCCGATATTAGTAATGTTGTAGGAGACCTTGTTTCAACAAGCCCTGAGGTTACTATTAATAATGCGTCCTTTATTATTGATGATCTAATGGCCGGAAATTCCTCGGAGATGACATTCAATATCACCATTGATAGTGGTGTTACCTCGGGAACCATCGTAAACTTAGCTCTCAACGCATCATCAATGGGTTACACAGCTGAGAGAGAGTTCTTTCCAAAAGTTGGACTTATCATAGAAGACTTTGAATCAGGAGATTTTAATACCTATAACTGGATTCAGGGATCTATACCCTGGGTGATTGATGATGAAAATGTCTATGAAGGATTATACTCAGCAAGATCTGGTTCTATTGGTAGTCAACAGACTACAGAGTTGAAACTCTCGGTGGAAGTTCTTGCTGATGACACCATTAAATTCTACAGAAAAGTCTCTTCAGAGAATAATTACGACTTCCTAAGATTCTATATCGATGATAATGAGATTGGATCGTGGGCCGGTGAAAAAGACTGGAGTCAGGTTGCATACCCCATAGCTCAAGGTATTCATGAGCTTAAATGGAGCTATGAAAAGGATTATAGCGTTGAATACGGTCAAGACTGTGGTTGGATCGATTATATCCTCTTACCGGCTATCAGAGAACAGGTTGGTGTTTCTAAATTTATTGGATTAAATAATGAAACTATGGATGTGTATCCTAACCCTTTTAATAATAAAACACGCATAGCCTATACATTAGCAGAGAGAAGCGATGTATCAGTAATTGTTTATAATATGATAGGTGAGATAGTGGAAGTAGTAGAAAATGCTGCCGACCGCCAGGCCGGAATATATACTCATGAACTTGACGCTTCGGATATGGAACATGGAATCTATTTCTGCGTTCTAAGTACTAATGGTAAGTCTATCACCAAGAAACTTATTATCACAAAATAATTAATAACATAATACTTTTTACCGGGAATGCATCCACATTCCCGGTAAATGTTTTAACATTAATCAATATTAATATGAGAAAGCTTATACTCGGTTTATTATGTATTGTGACAGGCCTCACTCTTTTTGCAAAAAATGACTCTGAGATAACCTATAGCCAAGAGACTAATTCAAAAGCAAAAATCACATTTACCGTTAACGATTTCAGCCTTAACGATATAATTCTCAATGGCGAAGCTTTTACAGCCATTGATTTCGACAATAGCGTTACAACAAAAGAAAAAGGCTTTGCCGAACTACCATTCCTAAGTACTAATATCCAAATTGCAGCTGACAAGAATGTTGATATTAAAATTGTTGACGCTCACTACAATGATATTCATTTGGAAACTCCACTGAAACCATCTCGTGGTGTTATTTACAGAGATCAGAATCCGGAGTCAATCCCTTATACCATTAACCCTGAATCATTAAAGGATGAGTGGTATCCAAAAGCTATTACTGAACAAAAAACGCCATTTATCATAAGGGATATTCGTGGCACCTCTGTTTTTGTATATCCATTCCAATATAATGCTGTAACCCGGACACTCCGAGTGTACAGCTCCATAACTGTTGAGGTTGTGGAAAACAATGAAACAGCAACAAACCCTCTTAAGGCTGCAAACACAAAATACTTCCGCGAGATGAATGGCATCTACGAAAGTATGTTTATCAATTATAACCTCTCCAAACAAGACCTCACTGTTGACGAAGCAGGTGCCATACTTGTTATCACAACAGATCGTGATGCAGAGGCTATTCAGCCTTATGTTCAGTGGAAAAAAGAGAAAGGTTATGATGTTTTTGTTGAAATTGTTGCCACCGGAACAAATGTGGTGAGCCTTATTCAGTCAAAATACGATGAAAATCCGGATATCCTATACGTACAAATCGTGGGTGACTGGAATGATGTTAAGGTGGGTACCATGGGTGGTGCCCCGACAGATCCCATGGCAGGTTGTGTTGTTGGTAATGACGTATTCCAGGATATCTGCGTAGGCCGGTTCTCTGCTGCTAGCCCTGCTGATGTTACAACGCAGGTTGAAAAAACTATACAGTATGAAAAAAATCCACAGACAGGAGCAGATTGGTATGAAGCTGCTCTTAGTATTGGTAGTTCAGAAGGAGCCTCGAATGGTGATGATGGTGAAGCGGATAAAGATCATTTACAGATTATTTATGATAATAGACTTAATCCTTTTACATTTAATACGCATTATCCAAACTATGACCCGGGTGCTAACTCCACAACGGTTAGTAATAATATTAACTCCGGAACCTCCTGGATAAACTACTGTGGACATGGTTCTAACACTTCATGGGTGACCTCAGGTTTTAGTAACACCCATATAAACGCCCTTAACAATGGTGAGATGCTTCCGGGCATTATATCTGTAGCGTGTGTGAATGGTGCTTATCATTCAGGTACGTGCTTCGCAGAAGCATGGATGCGTAAGTCCGGAGGTGGAGCTCTTGTTACGCTTATGGCAACTATCAACCAGCCATGGCAGCCACCCCAACGCGGCCAGGACTATATGAACGACATCCTAGTTGGTGGTTATGACTATAACAACAACCCGGGAAATGGTATCAATAACTATGAGCAAAGAACAACATTCGGATCCATCGCTGCAAATGCAATGGTGCTCATGTATAGTGAATCACAAACAAACTCAGACCTGGAAACCATTAAAACATGGATTCTCTTCGGTGACGCCGCAGTACAGATGAGAACAGCTTCGCCTGCAGCACTCGAAATCAGCAATAATGTTATGCTCGTGGGAACACCATTCACAGGAATAATAACCTCCGACGGCTCTCCCGTAGAAAATGCATTGGTATCTATATCGCATGAAGACCTCTTCTATTCTGTTTATACAGATGAAAACGGGAACTTCGCCATTGAAAATGAAATCCAACCCGGTGATGTTACACTCGTTGTTACCGCATTTAATACTGAAACAATATATGAAACTATCAGCTGTATTCCTCCTGATGGACCATACGTAATATTCAGCGACAAACAACTCAATGATGAGAATGGAAATGGCATGCTAGAATATGGCGAATCTGCAACGGTTAATGTCACAATGAAAAATGTAGGTGTGGAAGATGCAAATGATGTTGTTGTAACTATCTCCACAACAGATGAGTTCATTACTATTACAGATAATCAAGCTACATTTGGCACTATCCCTGAAGGGAATACACTAACTATTGATGATGCTTTTGCATTTGAAGCAGTCAGCAATATCCCTGACAACCATAGTGTTTTGTTCAACCTGACATCTACTGACGGAACTGAAACCTGGGAAAGTAAATTCTCACTAAAGGCATACGCGCCAATTATGAATATCGGAACCATGAGCATTAACGATGCTTCCGGTAACAACAATGGCAGACTGGACGCCGGTGAAACTGCTGATATCACAATACATGTAAATAATATTGGACACGCTACTTCTGAAGGTATTAACGCAGAGATTACTACCACCTCACCTTATATAACTATTGATAACGGAACTGCATCTTGCGACCCTGTTGAGGCTGAAAGTACAGGAATGCTGACATTCACCATCTCCGTGGCCGAAGATGCTCCCATTGGAACCGTTGCGGACATTATGTTTAACGGTGTGTGTGGCGAATTTATCCTGGAAAAGGATTTCTATACCACATTGGGCCTTATTTTAGAAGACTTTGAATCAGGGGACTTCTCTTCCTTCAACTGGGAGCTTAGTGGATCCGCAGACTGGAATATACAGAGCAACGAAGTGTTTGAAGGTGCCTACGCTGCCAAATCGGGTGCAATAAATCATCAACAAAGCTCTATATTGACTCTCGATTATAATGTGATGGCTGATGATACAATATCGTTCTATTATAAGGTCTCATCTGAAACTAGCTACGATTATTTTACTTTCTATATCGATGGAACAAAAAAAGGTGAGTGGTCAGGAAACGTTGATTGGACTCAGTTTAAGTCTCCTGTATCTGAAGGTCAGCACACGTTCAAATGGGAATACACTAAAGATTATATGGTATCAAGTGGATCAGACTGTGCATGGGTTGATTATATTATTTTCCCTGCCGAGATGCGCACCATAGTTTATGCCGGAGATGACGCTTTTGCCTGCAATGGAGAACCCTATACATTTGAACCTAATGTACAAAACTATTCTTCTTTATCATGGAACACATCAGGAACAGGTTCTTTCGATGACCCGGAACTGGAAAATGCTACCTACACACCAAGTCAGGAAGATATCAATGCAGGTAGCGTTATTATTTCCCTTGAAGTTCTGGGCTCTGACAGCCAAACATACAATGATGAGCTGAATTTATCATTCGGTGTAACCCCTGTGGTCGAAGCAGGTGATGACGGTGAGATCTGTGATTCAGAAACATTCTCTATGAATGCATCAGCTACCGACTACACATCTGTTGAATGGACAACTTCAGGTGATGGTACTTTTGATAATGCAAATATTCCGGAAGCTACATATACTCCAGGTGACAATGATATCGCCAGCGGTATGGCTACGCTATCTATGATGGCTTTCTCCGATTGTGGTAACGTTAATGACTTTACTACTCTCAGGATTTATAGCGGCCCTGATACTCCAGCTACTGTTGAAGGCCCTGTGGAAGTGTGTGGCGCTACAGAACAGTCTTATTCTTCCGAAGGTAGCACCAATGCCGATTCATACCATTGGACTATAAAACCAATTGAAGCCGGATTTTTAGCTGAAGAAGAGACAACAGTTACTGTAACCTGGGCTTCTGACTACAATGGTGAAGCAATACTAAAGCTTGTTGCCACCAATGAATGTGGAGACACAGAATCTGATCCTCTGTCAATTGCGGTGACGGCACTTCCTGCTGCACCACAAATGGTTTATGGAATAGACTCTGTTGATGTATATAAATTAACAACCTCTACTTTTACCATTGATGAAATGGCCGATGTGTCAGATTACAACTTCACAATTGACCCTGATATTGCCGGAGCCATTACCAATGACGGGCCAACAGCCACTGTGTCCTGGAATGCTGATTTTGTAGGAAATGTATTCATCCGCGCTACAGGTATAAACGACTGTGGAGAAGGTGATTACTCGACAGCAAAAACAGTAATAGTATACAATAGTGTTGGTATCAATGATTTTATGGCTTCAAAATGGTCGGTTTATCCAAACCCTGCCACCAACGAAATATATGTTGATGCAAGGGAGATTGCCGGTGATTATGAAATCACGATTTTTAATACTGTCGGAGCTCTAATCCTTAATGCTTCTGCAAAAAATACTAACGGAACAACAACTGTTGATGTCTCCACACTTGAAAATGGAATATATTTCGTTTCTGTTACTACAGATGAAGGCTCTTCTATGAAGAAGATTATGATTAACAGATAACAACAGATAAAATGATATTATGCGGCCGGGGTTTTTCTCCGGCCGCTATTGTTTAAAGGCATTCCATACCGGATCGTCAGGGGCAGGTGCATCAAAGGTTATCACCTCTTTCCTTACGGGATGAATAAAACTCAGCGTACGTGAGTGAAGATGAATGGAGCCATTACTGTTACTGCGGGAAAAACCATATTTTAAATCGCCTTTTATGGGACACCCCATGGCACTAAGCTGTACACGTATTTGGTGATGACGACCCGTTATCAGCTCCACCTCCAGGAGGAAATAAGTATCCGATGAAGATAGCAAGCGATACCTTAGCTCTGCCTTTTTATAGCCATCAACAGGGCCGTTTTTAGCATATGATTTATTCTGTTTTTCGTTTTTTTTGAGATAATGAACCAACGTGTCCGCATCTTTGGGAGGACGTTGTTTTACCACTGCCCAATAGATCTTTTTCATCTCCCTGTTTCGCACCGATTCGTTAAGACGCGCCAGAGCTTTACCTGTTTTTGCAAATACCAAGGCACCACTCACAGGCCTGTCGAGGCGATGAACCACACCCATAAAAACATTCCCCGGTTTATGATATTTCGCCTTCAGATACTCTTTCAGCCGTTCGGAAAGAGGTGTATCACCGGTTTTATCCCCTTGCACAATTTCCGAGGGAGACTTGTTAACAACAAGCAGATGATTATCCTCAAAAAGTATATGCGTAGGATCTAAGGGCGTCATTAATACTGTTCTCTCTCGTTAGGGAAACTTACTGATTTCACATCATCGATATAGCTCCTTACCGAGCCCATTACCTCCTCCTTCAAGTTATGATAACGACGAAGGAATCTGGGGCTAAAATCCTGGGTTATGCCAAGCATATCATGTAGAACAAGAACCTGTCCGTCCACTTTATGACCTGCGCCGATACCAATAATAGGTATCTTAACAGATTTAGCTACTTTTTCCGCCAGGGCAGCGGGGATTTTCTCAAGTACAATAGCAAAGCATCCGGCCTCTTCCAACAGGAATGCGTCTTCTATAAGGCGATTGGCTTCATCTTCTTCTGTGGCACGAACCGCATAAGTACCAAATTTATGTATCGACTGAGGAGTGAGCCCCAGGTGACCCATAACAGGTATCCCTGCAGAGAGAATCCTGCCGATACTCTCAAGAATCTCACGCCCACCCTCCATCTTTACAGCATCAACTTCCGACTCCTTCATAATACGAATAGCCGAATTAAGAGCCTCCTTGGAGTTGCCCTGGTATGTGCCAAATGGAAGATCAACAGTTATTAGGGCGCGCTTAACAGCTCGTGCCACTGAAGCACCATGGTAGATCATCTGATCCAGAGTTATAGGAAGTGTAGTGGTATGTCCCGCCATTACATTAGAGGCGGAATCACCAACCAGAATAACATCTATCCCGGTTTGATCCAGAATCACTGCCATACTGTAATCATATGCTGTTAACATGCTGATTTTCTCACCCTTTAACTTCATCTCCTGAAGAATATGAGTGGTTACTTTGGGTACGTGTGCAAATGAAGAACTCATTGTATAATGTTTTATCCCGCAAATTTTGGGTATATTCCTCAAATTAACAACATTTTGTTGGTATTTGTTGTATTTTTGCCCCTATGAAAAAAATATTTGCATTTATATCTTTACTGATTATTATTTTGTCGTTCAATGCTTGTGACAATGAAGTTTCAACAATTGGCGATTGGGAAGATATTACTATTGTTTATGGCCTGCTCAATCAAAACGATTCAATATCTTATATCAAAATTACTAAAGCATTCCTGGGTGAAGGTAATGCCTTAACATATGCCCAGACAAGAGACTCCTCAGAGTATGATGCTGACCTTGAAGTTGAGGTTGAAGAGTATTATAATGGTAATTTTATAAAAAGTGTTGAATTTGATACCACAACAGTTTACGATAAACAGGACGGCATTTTCTACGCCGGGGCGCAGCAGGTATTCAAAGCTGTTACTAAAGATCAACTTGATGATGTAAATACTTATAAACTTGTTATTCATAACCCGCAAACAGGCAAAACAATTACAGGAGAGACGAACCTTGTTGATGATGGCATGATAATAAATAAACCTATTATAAATAATGCTGCAAGGCCAACTATTAATATCCCTGATAATGAATACCCAAAAGCTGTTCAGGTAACATCAACAAAAAATGGAAGACGTTATGGGGTATATCTAACCTTCAACTATGAAGAAGTATTTAAAGGTAGTGACACTCCTGTAGCAAAAAGCATTATTTGGAAAAGCTTTCCCGTTCGTAAATCCTCCAATTCTGACGGTGGGGAGAACCTTGACTTTGACTTCATCACACACTCTTTCTGGGCATGGCTTGAGGATAATATCCCTTACGAAGACAAGGCAAAAGAGGAGAGCATTGTAGAGAGATATGCCGGCAAGATAGTCTTTACTTTTGAAGTTGCGGAAAACCAGTTTAACACATATATGGAGATAAATGAACCAACCACCTCTATTGTTCAGGATCGTCCTGATTATACTAATATTGAGAATGGGTTAGGCCTTTTCTCTGCTCGCTATTCTAAAGATCGTGATTTCTTCCTCAGCGAGATATCTTCAAATATTCTTTGGAATGATTACTACTTGTTAAAATTCGTCAATCCTGTCAATAAATAACTCTTTTAATAACATATTATGACGATTTGTCACTATATGTCATTGGGTTAAAAAAACGTCAATCATCTGATTTACAACTATATATGTCGAAAATACGTGTTTTCGGCATTTTGTTTTTATTGCCATCCGGCATTTGGCATAATCATTGACCATAGCCAGAGACAAAAATTGAGTTTAATCTAAAAAAATATAAAATAATGGGAAAAATAATTGGTATTGACCTGGGAACTACCAACTCCTGTGTTGCTGTTATGGAAGGTAACGAACCGGTGGTAATTCCAAACTCTGAAGGCCACAGAACGACACCTTCAATTGTAGCATTTACAGAAAATGGAGAACGAAAAGTTGGTGATCCTGCAAAACGTCAGGCGATTACAAACCCACAACAGACAATATACTCCATCAAACGTTTTATGGGTGAAACCTTTGACAGAGTATCAAAAGAGGTTAATCGCATTCCTTATAATGTCGTTAAGGGTGATAATAACACTCCACGAGTAGTAATTAAAGATCGTAAATACACTCCCCAGGAAATCAGCGCTATTATTCTTCAGAAGATGAAGAAAACTGCTGAAGACTATCTGGGTCAGGAAGTAACAGAAGCCGTTATTACCGTTCCTGCATACTTCTCCGATTCACAACGTCAGGCTACTAAGGAAGCTGGTGAAATCGCCGGACTCAAAGTACGCCGTATTATTAATGAGCCTACCGCAGCATCTCTGGCTTATGGTATGGATAAAAAATCCGGTGATATCAAAATCGCTGTTTTTGACCTTGGTGGTGGTACTTTCGACATCTCTATACTGGAACTTGGTGACGGTGTATTTGAAGTGAAATCCACTAACGGGGATACTCACCTGGGTGGTGACGACTTCGACCAGGTTATTATCGACTGGCTGGCAGAAGAGTTTCTCGCAGATGAGAACTTAGACCTTCGTAAAGATCCTATGGCCCTACAGCGCCTTAAAGAAGCTGCTGAAAAAGCGAAAATTGAACTCTCCAGCAGTAACTCCACAGAGATTAACCTGCCATATATTATGCCTGTAGATGGAATTCCTAAGCATCTCGTTCGCACTCTCTCAAGAGCTAAATTCGAACAGATGTCAGACTCGCTGATACGGGCTATAATGGAGCCTTGTAAAAAATCTATTAGTGATGCAGGATTGAACGTATCTGATATTGATGAAATTATACTCGTAGGTGGATCTACCCGTATCCCTGCCATACAGGAAAAAGTTGAACAATTCTTTGGCAAAAAGCCTTCTAAAGGGGTTAACCCTGACGAGGTGGTAGCTGTAGGTGCTGCAATACAGGGTGGAGTACTCACAGGTGAAGTAAAAGACGTACTTCTGCTTGATGTAACGCCACTATCTCTTGGTATCGAAACTCTCGGAAGTGTGTTCACCAAACTTATTGAGTCGAACACTACTATCCCTACAAAAAAATCAGAGGTCTTCTCCACAGCAGCAGACAACCAGCCATCTGTTGAAATTCATATACTACAGGGTGAACGCCCTATGGCCAATCAAAACAAAAGCATCGGCCGTTTCCACCTTGACGGAATCCCTCCAGCTCCACGAGGAGTGCCCCAGATAGAAGTGATCTTTGATATCGATGCCAATGGTATCCTCAACGTTACTGCTAAAGATAAAGGAACCGGCAAATCACAGAATATCCGTATAGAAGCTTCTTCAGGTCTCTCTGATGAGGAGATCAAAAAAATGAAAGCTGAAGCAGAAGCCAATGCGGAAGCTGATAAAAAAGAAAAAGAGAAAATCGATAAAATCAATAATGCTGATGCATTGATTTTCCAAACTGAAAAGCAACTAAAAGAGTTTGGCGATAAGGTTCCTGCAGATAAAAAAGAACCTATCGAGACGGCTCTTCAGGAGCTTAAAGATGCTCATAAATCACAGGATGTTGCTTCCATTGATGCGGCCAGCGAAAAGCTTAACACTGCATGGCAGGCAGCCAGTGAAGAGATATACAAGGCAACACAGGAAAATCAAGGCGCCGAAGGTGCTCAACCAGGGCCTGATGCCGGACAACAACAATCTCAACAAAATAACGGCGGAGACGAAGTTACCGACGTTGACTTTGAAGAGGTGAAATAACATATAATCTTTTTAGTTTTCAAAAGCCGACAGGAAAATCCTGCCGGCTTTTTTTATGCAAACTATCGATACCAAAAATACCATATTCTCGAAATGATTACTTATGTTTGTGCATAGAAATCTAACTAACAAAATGTATTCATGAAAAATTTACGCGTTACTTCTTTGATTTGTAGCATAATAGCTCTTTTTTCATTTAGCTCTGCAGCACAAACTACAGACCTGATAATCTCTGAGTATGCAGAAGGCTCCTCTAATAATAAGTACATTGAGATTTATAATGGTACAGGAGCTGATGTGGATCTGACAGATTATGTTATTAAATTTGCTTTTAACGAAAACAATTGGTCAACAGAATTAAATTTAACAGGAACACTTGCAAACGATGACGTGTATGTTATGGCACATTCAAGTGCAGATGCTTCTATTCTGGCAGAAGCAGATTTTCAGTCTGGAGGAGGCTGGTTTAATGGAAATGATGCCGTTGGGCTCTTTAAATCAACCATTTTAATAGATATTATTGGCATCCCAACTAGCAATCCAAGCTCAGGCTGGGCGGTAGCAGGTATTGCCAACGCAACGTATAACCATACCCTTGTGAGGAAGTCCACAGTCTGTTCTCCAACTACAGATTGGACAGCATCCGCAGGAACCTCTACCGCTGATTCAGAATGGACTGTTCTTTCGGAGGATGACTGGACAAATATCGGCTCTCATACTTCAACATGCGGTGGTGTTCCTGTACCAATTAACGCCATATGGCTAATCCTGCTTTTTGCTTCCTCTGCCATCGTTATTAAAAAACTCGTAAAATAACACTACCACATTTTTATCTTTTTCCAACCAATTGTGAACACAACACAATTATTTGCATTTTCATTATTCATAAGTTGATAATAGATACAGTCTGGTAACTGAAAAATACCGATATTTGTATTCCTAACTATTATCATTATGATAAATATTAACGCTAACCTCTTATATTTATGAAAAATTTTACCCGATTCTTTATGTTGGTGGCGGTATTGGCCACTTTAGGACAATTAGCCTGGGCACAAACTACCGAGCTCTTCTTCTCGGAGTATGCCGAAGGCTCCGGAAACAACAAGTACATTGAAATTTATAATGGCACAGGTGCCGATGTGGATCTAACCCCTTATGTGATTAAAAAAGCAACCAATGGTCAAGGTTGGAGTACCTCTGTTGAAGATTTGACCGGTAATATTGGCAACGGGGAGGTATTTGTTATTGCTCATGCATCCTCAGCTCAAACAATCCTTGACGAAACAGACCTTACAAGCACCATATGTTACTTCAATGGTAATGATGCTATGGGCTTGTTTAAAAATGATATCCTTCTCGATATTATTGGTGATCCTGACAATGACCCTGGTTCAGGTTGGGAAGTTGCCGGGGTTCCGAATGCTACCGAAAACCACACTCTTGTTCGTAAATCATCCATCTGTTCGCCTCAAACTGACTGGAGTATCTCTTCAGGTACTTCGACTTCCAATTCGGAATGGGAAGTATATGGCAGCAATACTTGGAATTACATTGGATTCCATATTGCCAATTGTGGCGGTGGCGGTGCTTTCCCTCCTACTGCCATTACCGGTGATGCTACAAACATTGCCAACGGTGCTGCTACTCTCAACGGGACTGTCTCGGCCAACGGTGCAGAAGCTACTATCACTTTTGAATATGGTGAAACTAATGCTTACGGTAACACAGTAAACGCTAATCCAAACACCACAACAGGTTCTAATACCGATGTTACATACGACCTCGCAGGGCTTAACAACGGCACAGAATATCACTTCCGTGTTGTTGCAGTTAATTCAGAAGGCACCTCTGAAGGTGCTGATAAATCATTCATCCCTTTCGCTGATATTATTAATCAGGAGGGATTTGAGACAGATCTCGGATCATGGTCGCAATACAGCGTTATCGGCGACCAAACCTGGTATCAGGACAATTATGGAGGTCAAACATATGCTAAAATGTCAGGATATTCCGGGGGAAATAATGAAAATGAAGACTGGCTTATCTCCCCAGCAATGAATTTTGATAATTACGAAGGTGAGATGTGTTGGTTTGAAACAGCAATGAACTATCCCGGTCCTGCTTTGGCGCTTAAAGTATCCAATGATTATGATGGAATAGGGAACCCGAATGACTTCACATGGGATGACATTACAACATCTGCTGTCTGGTCTCCCGGAAGTTGGACATGGCAGAACAGTGGTGTAGTAAACCTATCTGCATATAATGGAACCGCAGTTTATCTCGCATTCGTATATACCTCAACAACAGATGCTGCTTCCACATGGGAAATTGATAATATACTTATTACCGGCGTACAACAATCCATCCCTACAGCTGCACGTATTGTAGGCTCAATAAACGGTTGGAGTACCACCGACCCTGATTACGTCATGAATCTTAACGCCAATGGCGTTTATGAACTAACAAAAAGTATCGGTGCCGGATCGCATGAATATAAACTTCTTGAAGGTGACGACTGGTCGCAGCCAAACTACCCCGGAACTAACCAGGTTTTCATTGTGGGAGCAAATGAAGATATTACCTGGAAAGCCAATATCGAGGCTGATCTGGTATTCCATCGCATGCCCGCTGTTGCAGGTAGCTTCTTTGAAGCCATGGGACAAGGGAACAACTGGGATCCTGCTAACCCCGCAGGCGAGATGACAGACCCCGAAGGTGACGATATCTACACTTGGACAGGACTTATTCCTGAAGGTAACTGGGAATTCAAAGTGACATTTAATGACAACTGGGATCAAAGCACTGGTGGAAACGTTGGGTTCCAATCCAATGGTACTGACGAAACTACCATGACCTATACTTTCGCAACAAACACTACAGAGGTTTCTGGACCGCCGCCACCAACAGCTCAGGTTACGTTCATCGTTGATGACAGCCAGAACAAACATTTTACAGGATTCTTCCTCAAAGGCTCATGGGATGAAAATGGCCAATACGACCCGGCATGGGGCAACGGAATGGAACACACTGCTCTCTACGATGATGGCACTAACGGTGATGTTACTGCTGATGACAATATCTGGACTGTTACTCTCGACCTTATCGTTGACGGCGGTTCTAATACATGGGCATGGGGTGTTAACGACGTTGACCACAACTGGGTAGCCAGCGGTCCTGACTTCCAGATCTCTTCAACCGACCCCGTTACCACTACCTTAACATTTCCCGGTATTCCCGACTTGCTAATCACGGAAATCATGTATAATCCACCGGAATCAGGTACCGATTCACTGGAATTTGTAGAAATATATAACAACGGTTCCACGGACGTAAACCTCAACGGATATCGTATCACTGATGCCTTTGAAGTCTATTTCCCCGATTTTATTCTCTCTCCCGGTGAATATGTTGTTACCGCTGTCGACTCCATGGCTATGGTTCACACATTTGCCTATGAGGGTGCGTTTCAATGGGTTTCTGGTGGTCTTAGTAATGGCGGAGAAACCATTACTCTGAAGAACCAGTACAACACTCCCGTTAATTCTGTTACCTATGATGACAATGCACCATGGCCTACAGAACCTGATGGGGATGGCCCTTCATTACGATTCTGCGACTTTACTCTCGACAACTCACTGGGTGAAAACTGGTCTGCATCTGTTATGTTGGCAGCAACCAACCAAGCCGGAGATCTTATCTATGCCACGCCAGGCTCAGGCTGTATATTCCCTGTCACAGATCTGGTAATCACAGAAGTAATGTACGATTCTCCTGAGGTTGGTCTTGATGTTCTTGAATTTATTGAAATACAGAATGTCGGTGATGAAACAATTGATCTGGAAGGTGTTTACTTCTCAAAAGGTATTGAATATTCTTTCCCTGACATGATCCTCGAACCCGGAAACTACGTTGTACTTTGTGCTGATGCAGCCGCATTCCAGCTCAACTTCGGCCTTGACGCTATTGAATGGACTTCAGGATGGCTCGAAAATACCGGCGAAGAGATTGAACTTACAGATCCTAACGGTTTCATAATTGATTATTTTGAGTATGAGAATGAATCACCATGGCCTCTTAATGCTGCCGGGCTAGGTTCTTCGATTACGCTTTGCGATCCTCTCAGTGACAATAGTGATCCTGCTAACTGGTCTGACTCTAATGAATTCCTCGCCGTATCTGTATTCGGTGATACTATATGGGCTACCCCGTACGGCGGATGTGTATATGCCATCCCTGAAATTGTTATCACAGAGATTATGTACAACCCACCGGAGTCAGGAAGTGACTCGCTGGAATTTGTTGAGCTTTATAATGCTTCCGCACAGGTTATTGACCTGGAAGGCATATATTTCTCAGCAGGATTTGAATATACTTTCCCCGCTTTAACTATGCAACCCCAAGAGTATCTTGTTGTATCTTTAAATGCCGATGCTATGCAGAACACTTTCGGTGTTTCTTCATATCAGTGGACTAACGGTGGCCTAAAAAACAGTGGTGAACTTATTGAAATTCGTGATATCCATGATCAAATTATCGATTATGTGGATTATGATGACAACTTACCTTGGGACACCCTTGCTGACGGATTTGGACCATCTCTCACTTTCTGTAACCCAACTCTGGATAATGCTTTAGCAGAAAACTGGATGGCTTCAACTGAATTTGCAGCAATCAACGCTGACAACGATACTATCTGGGCTACTCCCGGAGCAGGATGTGGAAACCTCGAGCCTATTGCTAACTTTGAAGGTGATCAAACGATTATTGACATGGGCGGTGCCGTGAACTTTACGGATCTCTCTACCGGAGAACCAACAACTTGGGCTTGGACTTTCGATGGCGCTACACCTGAAGCAAGCAGCGACCAGAACCCGGCCGGAATAGTTTATACTAACCCCGGGCAGTATGATGTTATGCTCACAGTTACCAACGAATATGGTGAAAGCACAGAAACAAAAGCAATGTACATTACTGTTAATGACACACTTGCAGCGCCTATTGCTGACTTTGAAGCTTCGATTACAACAATACCTGTCGGTTCCGGCATAGACTTCACTGACCTCTCGCTGAACAATCCAACAAGCTGGGAATGGAACTTTGAAGGCGCTACGCCGGCTACTTCCAACAGCCAGAACCCAACAGGTATACAATATACATCTCCAGGTACATTTACCGTTTCTCTCACAGCTACCAACTCTATTGGTTCTGATACTAAAACAAAAACTGACTTTATTACCGTTGTAGATACCACTGCTTTCAACATTGTTATTACTGAAATTATGTACAATCCACCGGAGTCAGGTAATGATACTCTTGAGTTTGTTGAAATATATAATAATGATGTGGTTACTGTTGATCTCGAAGGTTACTACTTCTCGCAAGGCTTCGAATTTGAATTCCCTGAAGTAGTAATTGAATCAGGTGAATATAAACTCGTCGCTATTAATGCCAATGCAATGATGAATACTTTTGGTGTTGAAGCTATGCAGTGGACTGCCGGAGCTCTCAGCAACAGTGGTGAAACCATAGAACTGCGCAATAGCGCCGATAGAGTTGTTGACATTGTTGAATATTCTGACTCGGAACCCTGGCCTGTTGAAGCCGATGGCAATGGACCTTCATTAACACTTTGTAATCCTGACGACGATAACAACGTAGCCGAAAACTGGTGGGCTTCTTTGGAACTTGCTGCTGTTAATGGCAACAACGACAACATATATGCTACCCCGGGAACAGGTTGCTCTGTTTATCCTTCTGCTCCTACAGCAAACTTTGAAGCTGATATAACAAGCGGATCAGCAGGTCTTTCAGTTCAGTTTACAGACATCTCTACTGAAGAGCCGTCCCAATGGGACTGGATCTTCGAAGGTGGGTATCCTGAAACATCTACTCAGCAGAACCCAGGTGTGATTTACCTTAATGGAGGTGACTTTGATGTTACTCTTACTGCAACAAATAATTATGGCTCTGATACAAAAACAGAAACAGATTATATCCATATCTCTGTTGGTATCAGTGGAGATATGATATTTGCTGCTGCGGTATATCCTAACCCATCCTCAACAGGTATCTTCAACATTGCTTCCAACAACGAAACAATGAAAGAGATCCGAATATTCAATATAGCAGGTGGATTAGTTTATACAAATACTAGCAATGAGTCAACCATTATTGTTGACCTTTCCAATAACTCTAAAGGTGTATATTTCTTAAACCTTAAAGATCAGGAAAGCGGAAATACTATCATTAAAAAACTTATTGTGAAGTAAAAATCTTCTGATATAAAACCTAAGCAGGATGTCCGTTTATGGCATCCTGCTTTTTTTTATATATTTGTAAATATCCAATAAACACATCCATGAAAAAACACTTACTCCTGACTTCTATTCTTCTATGGTCTGTGTCGCTTTTTGCACAGAATGCCTGGATCAATGAAATTCATTATGACAACCCCGGCACCGATGAAGATGAATTTATTGAAATAGTGATTGAAGATATAGCATCCTGGACTCTCGGTGACTTCACCATATCATTATATAATGGCAGTGATGGTGAAACATATTCTACCATATCACTGGATCAATATACTGCGGGAGAAATTATTGATGGTTTTTCTATTTACCACTATAACTATACCGCCAATGGTTTCAGTATTCAGAATGGAGATCCCGACGGTATGGCGCTGGCATATCAGGGCGCATTGATTCCCGGCCAGTTCATCAGCTATGAGGGCACTTTTGTTGCCACCAACGGCCCCGCAATAGGAGAAACATCCTCTGACATAGGAGTAGCAGAGCCCGGAGAGATAGGAGAATCATTACAACTATCAGGAAACGGCACTCTATACGAACACTTTGAATGGGAATCGCCCGCCGTCGCAACAGCAGGATTTGCCAATAACGCGCAGACGTTTGGAACTATAGCACCGGAACCAGAGCCGGACAACCATGTGACAGGATTTATAGCTTCAGAAAAAACATGGTACTCCATAAATCTTATCTGGACAGATGCTTCAGGAGAAAACCTCCCCGCGGGATACCTGATAAAATACTCCACCACAGGTGTTATCAGTGAACCTGTTGATGGCATCCACGAAGATGATAACGACTCCATACAAAACATCGCTTTCGGACTTGAAGAGACTGTTTTCTACAACCTGGAGCCGGGGCTCAATCACTATTTTAAAATCTGGCCGTACAGTAACGACGGAACTGATATTAACTACAAACTCAATGGTGAAGTCCCCCTTGTGAATGATACAACATTTGGAGAACCTGATTTTATTAATCATGAAAAGTTTGAAACCGGAACTTTTGGAACGTGGAGCTCCTGGTCGGCAGCCTCCGACAAAGATTGGATAGTAAGTAATGCAATGCCCGGAGCTATTGGCACAGAATGGTCAGCACAAATGAATGGTTACCAAGAAAATGAACCATCCAACGACTGGCTCATAAGCCCGCTTCTGGAGCTTGGGAACTACAATAATGAAAAAATATGCTTTTTTACTCAGTGGAAATATGGCAACTCCATGGAAGAGATGATGCTAAAATACTCCATGGACTATTCCGGAGGAGATCCTACCTCTGCCACATGGGTAAATATCGATTTTACCAAACCGCAAACAGATGAAATATGGGCATTCTCTGACTCCATTAACCTTAGCGCAATTACCAATTCCGATGTTTATCTGGCTTTCCATTATTTGAGTAGCGACTCACCACGGCGCTGGAGTGTTGACGAAATACAAATTACTGGTGATGAAATACAGGAAATTATTGTTCTAACTCCGCAAAACGGTGATGAATGGATCACCGAAAATAGCTACGATATCACATGGAACAACACACCCTCCACAACAGTTGTTGACATACTCTACACTTTGGATGCCTCTAATCCGGAACCTACATGGTTTATAATTGAAGAGAATATTCCTGCGGCAACTGAATCCTTCACATGGAACATCCCTGATGATCAACCCGTTTCATCCGATTACCAAATAAAAATTGAGGATCAGAATAACCCCGTTACAGGGTATTCCGGAATATTCTCAATAAGCAATCCTCCATATGTTCCAGCGCTTGTAATCAATGAGATTATGTACAACCCGCCTGAAAGTATTGGTGCTGATGACTATTTTGAGTTTATTGAGATCTACAACAATGATCCTGAAGCCGTAAACCTTTTAAACTTTACGCTTTCGGGCGATGTTCAGTACGCCTTTACTGATGATATCACACTCCAGCCTGGAGATTATATTGTCATTGCTTCTCATCCCGACTCACTGGAGTTTTATTATGGTATTGCAGACGTTCTTGGACCATATTCCGGCCTGCTGAGCAATTCCGGAGGAACCATAACACTTTCAAACAGCACGCAGACTGTGGATGAGGTGAACTACGATGTATCACAACCCTGGCCTGAAGAGCCCAATGGCACAGGATTCTCATTGGAGCTTCTGGCAGCATCCCTTGATAACAGCATTCCCGAAAACTGGGGCACTGCATATATCATTGGAGGTACTCCGGGAGAGGTCAATTCACTAATAACAGAGGTCTCGGGTATTGTGATTTCAGAAATATTCTATAACCCGCCGGGAGAAAACAATGAAGCACTGGAGTACATTGAAGTATATAACAGTAATAATGAAGATGTGAACCTGGGAGGATGTCATTTTACCAAAGGAATTGACTTTGTATTTCCTGCCGTTACCCTGGGCTCCGGAGATTATCTGGTTATTACCCGCAATCTAAATATGTTTGTCGGTACATTTGGGCTCCCAGCTTATGAATGGCAGGCTGGAGAGCTCGAAAACACTACTGATACTCTGGAAATTCAGGATAACCTGGGTAATATCATTGATTATGTACCTTACAACTCAGAGCAACCCTGGGATACTCTCGCCGCCGGGCATGGCCCTTCGCTGGAATTGGTAGCTCCCAATGTCAACAACGAACTACCAGAGAATTGGTTCGCATCCACAACATATAATACAATTTTGAATGGCGTTGACTCTATATGGTGCACACCGTATGATGGGTTCTCTGTCGACCCGCCAACAGCAGATTTTATTGCTGACACCACCACCATCTACGTCTCTCAGTATGTGGTGTTTACAGCTCTGGTTTCCGGGAACCCCGATCATTACGCATGGTCATTCCCCGGAGGCACACCTGACACATGCAGTAATGAAGTAATTCCACACATATCATATCATATTCCGGGAACGTACGATGTCTCTTTATATGTTTCAAATATTTATGGTGAAGATACAGAAACAAAACAGGGATATATCACCGTTATTCCTATGCCTGATCCACCAATAGCTGATTTTGAAGCCGATAACAGAACAGTATATGTCGGTGAAAGCATTAACTATTTCGATCTCACGCTGAATAATCCGGATGCCTGGGATTGGCATTTTTATAAAGGAGATCCGCTAAACAGCACTAATCAAAATCCTCAGGATATAAAATACATACTGCCCGGAAGGTTTGACGTTACTCTGTCAGCATCTAATATCGCCGGTGAAGATATCATTACCAAAGAGGATTATATTACTGTTCTGGATACTACGCCACATAATCTCATCATTACTGAAATAATGTATAATCCTCCGGAAACAGATACAGATACACTGGAATTTATAGAACTCTATAATGCAGAAAATAACACTGTAATGCTGGAAGGGTATTACTTCTCAGGCATAGATTTCACTTTCCCTCAATATGAATTTGAACAAGGAGAATATATCCTTATAGCCTCAAATCCTGATGCTATCATGAATGCCTTTGGGGTACAAGCGTTTGGCTTCGATGGTGGATTTTTGGACAACAACGGTGAGCTCATAGAGTTATACACTCCCAACGGCACTTTAGTGGACCATGTGGAATATGACGATGAAGCCCCATGGCCAACTGCAGCAGATGGCAACGGCCCGTCGCTGGTGCTCTGCGACATGCAACTGAATAACTCCCTGCCCGGGAGCTGGACTAGTTCTGTCGATTTTGCTGCTGTAAATGCTAATAATGACACCATCTGGGCCAGCCCGGGAGCTCCGTGTGGCAATGTGCCGGCTCCGGTAGCTGCCTTCACGGCGGAACCAGGCTCCGGAGCTCCGGGGCTCATTGTGGCATTCACAGATAGGTCGATAAACAACCCGCAATCATGGTCTTGGGAATTCCCGGGTGGAACCCCACAAACATCACAGGAACAGAATCCAATAATTCAATACCAACAGGCCGGTGACTTTGATGTTACTCTCACTGTGCAAAACCACTGGGGTGCGCACTCCCATACCGAAACATCATTTATACATGTCAGTGTAGGTATAAACGCATATGAATCAACACAAATCCTTGTCACTCCAAACCCTTCATCTACTGGAATATTTAAAATTATGACCTCTGATTCGTATAAATGGGA
The DNA here is from genome assembly GCA_964474455.1 of uncultured Bacteroidales bacterium. Lineage (GTDB taxonomy): Bacteria > Bacteroidota > Bacteroidia > Bacteroidales > BM520 > BM520. The sequence continues at coordinate 5,966 of CAYYSU010000023.1, read as the reverse complement.
GTATTCTATTCATACAATGACAGGCGCACTGGTGGAGAAAAATAATTTTCACCAAAAGCAACATAACATTGACCTCATGCATCTTGAGGATGGTATTTATTTGCTAATTCTTAAAAACAGTAATAACTTTATACAATATTTTAAACTTATCAAGAACTAATAAACAACCGCTATGAAAAAACTTACTCTTATGATTCTTGGCCTTGTGGCAGGTGTATGTTTCTCAGGTTCAGCCTATAGCCAGAATCTCGTCGTAAACGGAGATCTGGAACTTTGGGATGACAACCAAAATCCTACTGATTGGGATAAAGCAGAAAATATTCAACAGGCCACTGCCACTATACATGGTGGCACATACAGTGCTAAGCACATTTCAGCTTCCTCAACAAAAGATTTCCAGCAAAAAGTGGAAGGTATTGTCGCAGGAACAAATTACAACATTTCATATTATTTCTACGATAATGATCCCATGGCACGTACCCGTATCTATGCATACTGGACCAGTGGTGATCAGACCCTTGATGACCATACCGACATTCTTCGTCCTTCAGATTATTCCGAGGATGCTGATCAATGGATTTTATGGGAAAACACCCTTACCGCACCAATAGGAGCTGATGGTTTCCGCTTTGAAGTAAGGGTGTACAAGCAGGATAGTCAAAATGGTGGCGCGGTTTACTACGATGACTTTTCTATAGTGCCTGCAAGTGTTAATCCAGAACCATCAAACTATCCTTCTGACTTTACAGCAACCGCCTCAGGACTGAACATTGACCTGGCATGGATCGATGCTGTAGGTGAAGACCTTCCTGCCGGATATCTTATCATGGCCAATGCGGTTACAAATAAATGGGATGTGCCTGTTGATGGTATTCCCGTAGAAGATGACCTGGATCTCTCTGATGGAGTAGGCGCTGTAAATGTAACTTATGGTCAGCAGGAGTTTACTTTTAATGGCCTAAACGGTGCCACTACATACGCTTTTGCCATCTATCCTTACGCTAATGGTGGCGAAAATATTGATTACAAAACTGATGGTACAGCACCTGAAGCATCAGCTGAAACGGCTTCTGCCATTGTAATCACATATGTTGATTTTAACGACGAGACCTGGGCCGACTGGACAACATTAAACATAATTGGTCAGGAGCTATGGGAGATATCCCCTATTTATGGCCTGGAAAACACTCCTTGTGCAAAAATGAGTGGTTATTCCGGTAGCGCAATGGAGAATGAGGACTGGCTAATATCACCAGTGATGAACCTGGACATGTACACCAACGAAGTCCTCACTTTCTACACAGCTAAAAACTATGAAGGACCTGCAATGGAAGTACTCTACTCTACCGATTATCCCGGTGATGGTGCTGACCCAAATGAATACACATGGAACACTATTGAGGCTACTTTATCCGGCGGCGGATTTGAATGGACAGCCAGTGGCGACATTGACTTCTCTGCCATTGAAGGTGAAACAGTAACAATTGCCTTCAAATATACATCTACCACTTCCGCAGCTGCCACATGGGAGGTTGATAACGTTCTTCTACTAGGAGAATATGAGGTGAGTGTAAATAATTTTGAAAAACTCAATATGTCTGTTTATCCTAATCCTGCTAACAACGCCTTTGCTATTAAAACTGATGTAAGCGGAACTATGCAAATTGTCTCTCTTACAGGTGAAGTAGTTATGGAAACTAAAATCTCTGACAACGACATGATAAATGTCGAAACGCTTAATGCAGGTCTTTATATAATCAAATTTACATCATCAAAAGACAACAGATCAACCATAGATAAGGTTATTATCAAATAGCATTATCTATACCCAAGTATATTTGCCCGGTAAAGTAATACTCTACCGGGTTTTTTGTATTTTTATGCTGGAAATTTTATGAGAAAACAAGCATATATAATATTATTCTTCCTGATAATAATTAGCACACCGCTTTGGAGTCAGGATCAGCCGCTACGGATAGAATTTGAAAGTGAGCAAGGCGTGGAGCCATATGTTGGTATTCCATGCGGGATATATGGTGTTTTGACAATCTTTCCTACTATGGATGAAAGGGATCTTGTTGTAAACTGGAAATTTATTCTTCTGGATGTGAATTTAAAACCTGTGTGGAGCAAAGTGTATGAGATAGGTAAAGAGCTAAAATTCAGACATGATGCCAGGGAAAAAGAAGTATTATATCTCTCATTCTCAAAAAGCGGAAAAACAAAAGATGAAATAAACCTGCAATTGTTAAGAATTAACCTGGCCACAGGTGAAATAACTGATCAAAAAGCAACTATTGAGGGACGACCTCAGAGCTCTGCCATGGCGATTCACAAAAATAATGCAGTTATAGGTATTGAAAGATCCAAAGGCAACGCAAATTTGCTGTTTCTGGATTTTAATACCATGACAAAATCAGCACTCCCTTTTGAATTAAGTAAAAACCATAAACTACTCTCTATAACCTTTGATAAACAAAAACAAAAGTACTGCTTCATAAGCTCAATGGAGCCGGGGGAATATACCGAAAGACTTGATTGCTTCTACTGGAAGCCTTTGAGTAATGAGTATACAAATTTTTCCATCTCAAGTTTTGGAAAAAAAGAAATCATTAACAATGCACAACTGGTTTCGCAAGGTGATACTATTTCATTGATCATTGGCGGATACAATGACGTTTTTTATTCACAAAGAAACTATGCGGATGAATATGGAACGCCATACTCCGGACTATTCACTTACAATCTTTTAACGGATAGCTTGAAAATGTTTCCTTTGAGTAAGTATGAAAATATCTTTAGTATTATTTCAGCAAATGATATCAAAAATAAACGCAAACAACGTGATAAGGATAAAGACCTTGAGGTAAAACTCTTAATGATATTCCATGAACCAATTATTTATAATGATGAAATAGTGGTGCTTTCTGAAAGCTATTATCCTCAGTTTCACACTGTATCATCAATGGCATACGATTATTACGGCAGACCTCTTACAACCTACTACGACGTTTTTGATGGCTTCAGATATAACAAGGCCATTGTCACTTCATTTGATTTGAATGGAAACATCGCATGGTCTAATCACATGGATATAAGAGATGTTATTGTTGATCGAAACAAAAAGATATCAACTCTCGTAAAGGACAATAAATACTATATGCTTGCATACGCCGGTATAGGTAATGTGGCAAGCCAGGTTATTAACAAAAAAGAGATTATTGATGATATAACAGTTGCAAGGGTGGATTTTCTATTTAAGAAAGATCGCCTTATGGATACAGGAACAAGTACCATCGAACATTGGTATGGATCATATTTTATTGTTTCAGGATACCAAACGATACGTAATAGCAGGGTGAATGATTCAGGTAAAAGAACTGTATTCTATATGAATAAAATGGCATATAAATGATTTTTTGAAAACACACATAGCATACATACGATTAGTAATACTATTACTACTTTCACTGCTTCTGATTTGTGATGTTGCATATACGCAAAATGATACCACAAACAAGATCTCCGAAGGTATGTCATACCTTATTGAATATGACCGGGTCTTATACAGTTACCCTGATTCTGCAGATTATTTCCATGAAAAAGCTACAGAATATGCCATTAAAAATAATGATCAGGAGATGCTGGCTGATTGTTACAACTACCGTGGGATTTATCTGGAAGATAAATCAAAATTCTCAGAGGCCCTGATTCAATATAACGAAGCTTACAATATTGCATTGTCGCTAAATGATAGCGTTGGTATTGCAATGTATGCAAACAATGTTGCGGGAATATATGTCTTATGGGGTGAATATGAAAAAAGCCTGTCAATGTACCACACCTCGCTCTCTATATACAACGCTATTGATGATCAGGAGGGAATAGCCGCCATCTATAATAACCTGGGGGTTCTATATGATTATCAGAAAGATTATGTTACGGCATTAGCATTTTACGAAAAAGCCCTTATAATATATCGGAAAATTGAAAATGAAGAAGGAGTCGCTAATGCTTTGAATAATATTGGGCTCATATATTTCTACAACAAAGAGTATACTAAAGCCCGCGATCATTATATTAAATCACTATCCTATGATTTTGAAAGAAACAATAAGCCAGGCATAGCAATATCATTTGGCAATATCGGTGAACTTTATCTTGAAATGGGAGAGATTGAAACGGCACTGCAATACTATGAAAAAGCGCTGGCACTAAATGTTGAAATAGGAAATAAGGAGGGTATCGCCAGGGTTAAGAACCAAATTGGCACACTCAATACAGAAACAGGAAAATACCAGGAAGCGGAAAAACAATTAAAGGAAAGCCTTTCCATTGCAGAGGAAACCGGAACAGTAGACCTAATACTTGAAAATCTAAATCAGTTACATAAACTATATTTTCAGCAAAATAAATACAAAATAGCATATATAATACAAAGCGAATTCCACACTATTCAGGATTCCATTTTTAGTGTCGAAAAAAGGGAACGGCTTAATCAATTACAGACACAATATGATTACGAAAAACACCTTAGAGATATAGAGTTGCTAAAGGATAAATCAAAGCTGACAGAAATGCAGCTAAAACAACAGCACCTACGTAATCAACAACAAAGAGGTATTTTATATGCCGTAATATTTTTAGTGCTTATTGTAGCTTTCTTCCTGATTAACAGCGCCAAAAACAACAATAAAATTCATCAAAATAATATGCAGCTATTAGCTAAAAACTCTGAGATAGAGGCTGCAAAACAGGAACTGATATTTGCAAAAGAGAAAGCTGAAGAGTCTGACAAATTAAAATCCAGCTTCCTGGCAAATATGTCCCACGAGATCAGAACACCAATGAATTCTATCCTTGGCTTCTCAGAACTACTTGCTGAGGAACATATCCCTACAGAAGAAAAACGAGAATATATAAACTATATCAAATCCGCCGGAAAGACACTGCTTGCTCTTATCAATGATATCATCGATCTAGCTAAAATTGAAGCTGAACAGATTACAGTCAACATCTACCCGACAAACCTTAACATTATGATGAGTGAGCTGGCAGAATACTATTCTGAACTGAAAAAAATAGGTGGTAAAGAGGAGATCCAAATCAATATAAATACAGATCTTACTGATAATAAAGCATCAATCCTTACCGACTCTGAACGATTCAGACAAATAATGACCAATCTGCTTAGTAATGCATTAAAATTTACAGAATCAGGATCTATTGATTTTGGATATAAATTAAAGGATGAAAAGCTGTTGTTCTATGTAAAAGATACAGGTATTGGAATAAAAGAGAAAAACCTCAAAATTATATTTGATCACTTCAGACAAATCGACGAGTCACATACCAGAAAATTTGGAGGAACCGGACTGGGGTTAACCATATGCAGAAATCTTATTTCAATACTAGGTGGTGAGATATGGGCAGAATCGACCCCAGGTGTAGGATCAACATTTTTCTTTACACTGCCTTATAATCCTGTAAAAGAATCAACACACGGAACAGAAAATGAGAATACTAATAGTTCATTGCCGGATCTTAATGATAAAATCATTCTTGTGGCTGAGGATGAGGATTCAAATTTCCTCCTGATGAAGACTCAACTTAAAAACTCAGGGGTAACAATTCTAAGAGCAAAAACAGGCCTTGAGGCTGTGGATATTTTTAAGCTCTACAGGGAGAGAATTGACTTGATACTCATGGATATCCAGATGCCGGAAATGAATGGATATGAGGCCATGAAAGCCATAAAACAACAAGATAAGAATTCGATTATCATTGCTCAAACAGCTCATGCAATGGCTGAGGAACAGAAAAAAATCAAAGACTCAGGATTTGATGATTATATGGCAAAACCAATTACGAAAACCAAGTTTAATACAATACTAAAAAAGTATTTGTCATAATAACGTATCCCCTCTACCAACCCCGTCTTTTATGCCTCCCGCAGAGCTGTTAGC
>CAYYSU010000022.1:0-45196 GCA_964474455.1 uncultured Bacteroidales bacterium | reverse complement strand
AGAAAGTATTACTGCTCTGTTAATGCCTTGGCTTCAGAAGTCTTAATTCTCTCACCCTGATGGAATGCCACGATAAAAGCATCCTTAAACCCAAGGTTTTTTATCTCGCTCTGATGCTGTAAGGCCTTATCAAAGGTAGTAAATTTCCCAGACGTATATTTGAACAATCCCAGATGTTGATACATCCCCAGGTCAGGGATATTATCAAATTCATTTGCTTCAAGTCTTTTCTCATATTGCGATGATAAAAATTGAACAGCAAAATATATATCCCTCTCTGCAGCCTCACTATTCTCTTTCAACACCATTTCCGTATTTCCTACAGCTTTTGATAATGGTTTATCAAAATTCTGATCTGTAATTTTTGGCACCTCACTATGAAATGGTTCAACAACTTCAGACTCCTTCTCCTCATAGAAAGCATCTGAAACCCTGTTATTCTCCACCTCCTGAATCTCTTTATAGTTTTTAAAAGCCCTAAAGATTGCTGATGCAATATATGTTTGACCTTTATCACTATTTAGGAATTTTCTTTCTGAGGGATTTGTCAAAAATCCTGTTTCCACAAGTATTCCAGGCATAGTAGTACGATAAAGAACCAAAAATCCTGCTTGTTTCACACCTCTGTCGTGGCGCTTTACTCTCTCCCGGAACTGATCTTCAACCATGGAGGCCATAGAGAGGCTTTGGTTTAAAAATGCATTCTGAAAAAGACTAAAAATAATAGTGTTTTCCGGTAAATTAGGATCGTAACCTTCATACTCACTCTGATAATCCTCCTCCAACAGAATGGCAGCATTTTCTTTTTTTGCCACTTCCAAATTAGCCTGACTTCTGTGCAGCCCCATCACATATGTCTCTGTACCATAAGGCTTTGATGAAGAGGTAGCATTACAATGTATTGAGATAAAAAGATCGGCCTGTGCTTCATTAGCAATACGTGCTCGTCGGTGCAACTCAACAAAACGATCATCGCTACGTGTATAAATAACCTTAACATCAGGACATTTTTCGGAAATATAATTCCCTGTCTTTAAGGCTATCTTCAGCGCAATATCCTTCTCCTTCACGCCTCCCGAAACCGCTCCCGGGTCCTTTCCACCATGCCCGGCATCAATCACTACTGTCTTTACAAGGTACATATTACCATCAGTAGATTTCTGAGCAACAGAAAAATATGTGATGAAAATAAACATCACGCTTAACAGACCAAAGAATAGAATTTCCCGTTTCACCTAAATACGCATTTTTTTAATTAGTTTTGACGACATTTAATATATACTAAACGTAAGAAATACAAAAATAGCATTTCACATCTATTTTGGCACTGCAAAAAGAAATATTTACCAGCATAAAAGTATTCACTCTACTGATCCTTATATTCAGTATTAGCGAAATCGGGTATGCCCAGGAGAGAGTAAAGCTGTCTCCGGATACTTCCGCATCAGCTGCTACCCCAGACTCTCTGCGTGTTGCGCTGGATACCCTTGCTATTAACAAAAGTGAAAACAAAAATTCTAAAGACTTCGGATTGGACGATGTGGTGGACTGTCGCTCACAGGACTCCCTTATCTTTGATATCGAGACGCAAAAAGTATATATGTTTCAGGCAGCAGAAATAGACTACCAAACCACAAATCTAAAAGCTGATTATGTGGAGATCGACTTCTCCAAAAGCCTGGCATACGCCCGGGGTGTGATTGATTCCACAGGAAAACTTGTTGGCTCACCGGTCTTTAGGGAAGGCGAAGCAGAATTCAAAGCCAAAGAGATGACGTATAATTACGATACCGAACAGGGAATTATTAAGGATGTAAGAACAGAAGAGGGTGATGGTTTTCTGCATGGCGATGTAGTGAAGAAACTAGAGGATAACACTTCCAACATGGGCCAGGGGTGGTATACCACATGTAATGCCGAACACCCGCACTTTGCCCTACGTTATAACAAAGCCAGAGTGATACCCGACGATAAAGTAGTTACTGGTCTTGCATGGGTAGAAATAGAAGACGTCCCCTTGCCAATTGGACTGCCTTTCGGACTCTTTCCAATAACAAAAGGAGCGACATCAGGAATTATAATTCCCAAATATGGTGAACAGGAAAAACGTGGATTCTTTCTCGAAGATGGAGGATACTACTGGCGAATAAACGATTATATGGATCTAAAAGCGCTGGGAACCATATACTCCCGCGGCTCATGGGCCATTAAACCTACATTCAGATACAAAAAACGATATAAATACTCGGGCTCTTTTAACTTTAGCTGGGCAGTAAACAAAACAGGTCAAAAGAATACGTCGTCATATCAGAAACAATCAGATTTTAGCTTACGTTGGATTCATGCACAGGATCCCAAAGCAAGACCCAATAGCTCTTTTAATGCTAACGTAAATTTTAAAAGTAGTAACTTTAACACTTACAACCCTGTATCTACAAACGACTATTTGTCAAACACTTATCAATCAAGTATCGCTTATCAGACAAAGCTGTTTCGAAAAAAAGGAAACCTAAGTGTGGTTGCCGGACTAACACAAAACACCAAAAGCGGATCTATCTCTATCAATCTTCCATCAGTGACATTCAGCATGCAGCGGTTTTATCCTTTGAAAAGAAAGAATGCAACCGGAGGGAAACGCTGGTATGAAGATATATCGGTGCAGTATAATATGGATGCAAAGAACACCATCAGCTCTACCGACACATTGCTGAAGCAATATTATCAAAACCATACTCTGATGGATAAGTTTAGTAATGGCATGAAGCACTCTGTTTCCGTACAGAGCCCCATTAAGGTTCTAAAGCACATTAACTGGACAAACTCTTTTAAATATACTGATAGATGGTACCTCCGTAGTGTAAGACAGGAGTGGGTCTTTGATGACTCTTTTGGTGGTGAATACGATATATTAGGATATGCCGAATTAGATACTTTAAACGGATTTGTAAGAGGTGCTGACTATAGCCTAACCTCCAGCATGTCAACAAAGTTATATGGAATGTTCGCTTTTAAAAGAGGACCCGTTAGAGCTTTCCGCCACGTCCTTACCCCTTCTGTCAGCTTTTCGTATAGCCCCAATTTTGCCAATGAACGATACGGATACTATTTCGACTATTTCGATTATGACAGGAGGGAATATGTCACATATTCCATTTTTGATGCTGGAAATTATAACTCTGTGTACGGTACGGTTCCCACCAGAGAACAGGGGAGAATAAATTTTAGCCTGGGAAATAACCTTGAGATGAAGGTTAACGATAAAAACGATACAATAAAAGGAACAAAAATCATCAAACTTATCGACATGATGTCGTTAAGTACATCGTATGATATCACTAAGGACTCACTGAAGTGGTCTCCCCTATCTCTATCAGGAAGAACAAAATTCTTTAACTTGATAAATATTACCTATAGAGCTTCTTATAACCCTTATGCTGTTGATTCCATGGGTAGAACAATAAACATATTCCAGTATGAAATTGATAAGAAGTTGTTCCGGCCCGAAAGTATGTCATATCAGTTCAGCGCCAGTTACTCTATCGACTCAAGGAAACTGGGCAACATGAGAAACAGGAGGATTGCCACAGGGAGTGCTCCCCCGGAACGGGATGGCTCACAACAGGATATTTCTGAGGATGAAAGTCGTGATATACTTGAGAACCCTGAAATGTACCTCGACTGGAACAATCCCTGGAGCCTGAGGATTTCATATAACCTAAGGCTGGGAAAAACTTATAGATACAAACCCTTATGGCTCATTGAAGAGACGCCCACTTATATACATACAATTAACTTAACTGGTGATGTGAACCTTACCTATAAATGGAAGGTCGGGTTCCAGACCAACTACGATCTTGAGGCGTTTGAGTTGTCATATACACAGCTTAATATATACCGTGATCTGCACTGTTGGGAGATGCGCTTTAGCTGGACACCACTGGGCAATCAAAAGGGATGGAACTTCACCATCAACGCTAAATCATCGCTGCTTCAGGATCTAAAACTGACACGTAAAAAAGATTTTAGGGACTATTAAAAGCATTTGGATTTTTTCATTTTATCTGATGATATCGGGTGTGTAAGAGAGCTGGAAACTGCTGACCGTTTGAAACCCTTTAAAGCCCTTTGAAAGGGTCAGTCTGGTCCAAATCTGCGTCCCATCACACAACGCCAAAAAAAATTTCACAAAACACTTCAACACAATTCATAAATATCTCAGGTCACCACATTTTTGGCGACTATATAACGGTACCTATTGCTTTATACCAAAACAACCTTTTTGTTACCCATCTTTTTAAAAAATTAATAGAGGCCAGAATAATTTATGATATTTCGATCATCACAAAACTCCATTCATACCACTCTTTTTTAATAAAACAGGAGTGATCATTTGTGAATACCTAAAACGAAATGAAAAGAAATAATAAAAAAGTAAGACCATGAAAGTGCTAACATCAATCCTAACGTAAGCATAAGGGCACATGCATCTCTTGGGTTTACAATGGCGGTCGTACTTTTGGCGAAAAACATCTATGACACATAAAGAACGCCAATAACAAATGCACCCACCAATATGCGGAAAAGTTATAATGAAATGTGCGGATTTGTTACCAACGGCTCAACGTGCTGCGATGATGCACTCTTTTATGGCATGTTGCAAGTTTCACGACAAGGAGTCCTTTCAATGGCTAATTCAAACATTTTCCATCATCAGTCCCCTCGATCTACGATCTCTAATATTCTCTATTTACTGTAACGGAATGTTGAATGAATAAACGAAACCCCTATAGGGTTTTTCATTTTACTATTTAGGATTGTGAAAAACATGTTAATAAATAAAAAAAGTAAATTTCTTATCTATTTCATAAATCCGTATATTTACAAGTGATAAGCCAGCAAAATACCAACCAAATTCCGGCGAGTTAAAAAAAAGTTTGATTGCAGTGGGTAACGTTTTCATTGTTTATGTATAAAACATTAAGAAATGGAATGTTTAAACGATAATAAGATTTTGGCGGGCATCCGTAACTGCGACGAGAAAATTGTTGCAAAGGTGTACGCAGAATGTTTTAGCAGCATTCGACATTTGGTATTATATAATCAGGGTACCTTGGATGAGGCTCGAGATCTTTTCCAGGACGCAATGGTGATTATATGCGAACGACTACAAAAAGATGATTTGGAGCTCACATGCTCCTTTAGCACCTTTTTGTATGCTATTGCCCGGAACTTATGGTTCCGGCGGTTGCATGAACGTAAAAAAATAGTATGTCTGGATCGAGAGATTTCTGATTGCAGCCTTGTACCATCGGGATGTGAAGATGCAAATGTATCCCTTATGGAAGAGCGATTGCTGATGTTTCAGCGACATTTTAACTCATTAACATCAAGCTGCAAGAAGATCATCAAGCTAATCCTAAAGAAATCAACCACAAACCAAATCATGAAGGCAATGAACTTTAGCTCTGTGGCGTATACCCGGAAACGTAAATATCAATGCAAACACTCGCTGATAAAACGAATAAAGGCTGACTCTGATTATCATAGACTTAAAGATAATGAAAACACATCAGGAGAAAATTTTTCTGGTTGACCGGTATTTTGCCGGTGAAATGACAGACGAAGAAAAACAAAAATTCTTCTATTTGATAAAAAAAGATAAATCGCTTAGAGAAGAATTTCTGGAGACATGGGAGTTGTATAACAATCTCGGAACAGTTGCATCCCTGGTACTTAGACAAAAAATAGAAACAATTTTTGCTAAGGAAGCAAGTAAAACTGTTTTAAGACAATTTTATTTAAGTAGTAATATAACCAAAATTGCTGCCGCGGCAGCATTTACAGCCCTTCTTATAATTTCAATAGTTATATATAATATATCTACAGTACCCTCAATTAGTAAATCAGAAATTGTTCAAAACATCTCTACCACTGAAAAACCTCTTCATCAGAGGCAACTAAACAGTAGACTTGAACTACTTATGGAAAGCAACTTACGAAATTATGTTTATATGATAATGGCACCCGCCAAAGACACTACTGTAAAACCAAATTCCACATTATCATTTCAATGGGAAAAAAATTATTCCGGAAATATTAAAATTTTGATTTGTGATGTTGATGATAATACGATATATAACAACGACTTTTCGGAAAAATATGCCAATATAGCTGCACCACAAGTATCTGGAATATATTATTGGGTAGCAGAAACAAGTGAAGAAATAATAAAAATCGACCGCTTCTATGTAAAATAATAGTCTATGATAAAAAAACAGGGTCATACATCTATAGTAATACCAAGAATCATCGCTATAACTCTGTTTTTTGTCATTCAAATAAGCGTTGCATGTATCGATAGGAAGAATAAAAGGAACATTGATCCTACTTTAAATAACGCAATCACAAGTTTTTACGATGAATTAGATTCTTATGATACCAAAAAGAAGGTCATAGTTGATGCCCTTAAAGTAAGAGAGGAGACACATGAAAACAGAATGATTCGCTTTCCTGATGACAGTATAGAAAAGTTACACTCATATTTAGGCCTGCTCGCCTTTCGACAGAACAAATATCATGAGGCAATCGGTCATTACCATGTTGCCAGAGGCATGAATGAGAGTAGTAAAAAATCAGAAAAGGATAAAATAAAAAAGAGAGCCAATTATTATTGTTATTTAGGATCGTTGCATAATGAATTTAAGCAGTATGATTCAGCACTATTGTATTTAAACAATGAACTAGATATTCAAAATAATTTGATTCAAAATAATGACAGAATACTCACTCTATATAATAACTTTGGCCAAACATACATAAACAAAGAGGATTACCATAATAGTATAGTTTATTTTTTGAAAATAATACAAGAAATACAACTACAAAACATAAAAATTAACGAAGAACAACTATTTCTGCTATATACAAACATCGCAGCAAATCTATATGAGATTGGTTACTATGAGTATGCCAAAAACATATATCAAAAAGCACATGATATAAATTTTTATAATTTATCTAATTCAGCATATATATATCAAAAATTGGCTTTGGTAGAAGAAAAACTGGGTAATTTAGATGTCTCTGAAGTCTATTATAAAAAATCTAAAAACATACACACTAAGCATTTAATAAATGATGACAGAAATTATATCCAGTTGTTATTTAGCTATCTATCATATAACATAAATAATGAAAATTACGAAAAAGCAAATAAAACGAAAAAAGAAATTGAATCAAAACTTGATGGAGTGCCAGTTGTTCTTCAAATGGAAAAATTAAAGTATGAATATTTATCTGCGGAATTTTTTATCTCACAAAAAAAATATCTTGCTGCAAAAAAATATTTATTAAAAGCAATCAAAACTAATCAAATTGATTCTCTTTCCGGAAAACCAATGTCTTCTTCATTATATATTGAAACTCACTCAAAACTTGGCAAAATATTTTCATTTCGGTATAAAGAAACATATAACTTACAATTTTTAAATACATCTATTGACTATTATAAAACAGGAATTGATTACATCTCTAATTCGCTATATAATCTTCATAATGATGACTCTAAACTAAATTATAATGAGAAGTATTATGAAAACAGAAAAGAATACCTCACATTACTATTCGAGCTATGGAACAGGTCAGATAAAAAAACAACACGAGACAGCATAAAAAAGATAATTGTATATGAATCAGATATGTGCAAATATAATATCCTATGCACAGAAATGCAGAACAAAAACATCATAAAAACTTCAAAACTAGTATATTACCTAATAGAAAACAATCATAATTTCTTTAATAATAAAAATGAATCATTAGCGACTTTAGATTTATCATTAGTTGATTCAATCATTTCCATAAATAGAAGAAACCACCTGAAAACCAGAATAGTTAAAGATGCACATATTTCAATTTGTAAGAATGAATTTGTGATAAACTATATTTTAGCATCTGACTCTCTGTACTGTCAATGTATTTATGGTGAAATAGACACAATACTCTGCCTGGGAAAGAACATAAATATTGAATCACTTATAAATACTTCCATAAATCATATAAAGAAATGTCGCCCTCTGGATACAACAATTGCATCACTGAGAATTCTGTCAAAAATATTTAAAAAACCTTTCTCACTAATACCTGCATCAGTAAAAAATGTAGTAATGATTCCTGAAGGATATGTTCATAAGATACCCTTCGACTGCCTGATTCAAGATACAAACTCAACAACATATCTCATAGAACAATACAATATTATTGATGGCTTAAGGCTGTCGTTGTTAAAAACAAACAAGGCCCCAATAACTAAATATGGAAATGCTACAATATCATGCTTTGCTCCATGCACAGAAAACCTTAAGCTCAACAATAGGCATATAAATGCTCTGCCATTTTCACACAATGAGGTATTGAATATTATGGAAAACGCCAAAACAGATAGCATAACATCAAAAATATATCTGGATCAAGAGGCTTCCAAATTTAAGTTAATTCAAGCTCTTAACTCATCTGAAATGATTCATTTAGCTACTCATACCATTACCAACAATAACAGTTTAAATCAAAACTCTTTCATTCTAAATGAAATGGGCACAGTAGAATTATTCCACCAATGGGATATATGCGTCAACCTGGTAAAAGCAAATCACATCGTATTAAGCACATGTAATTCAGGAAAAGGGAAATTATTCAATAGTGAAGGGGTAGATTCATTTATCAGAACATTGTACCTCGCAGGCATAGAGCACATCATATATACAAACTGGAATATCCCGGATAAATTTTCTTCAGTATTCTTCGCTGATTATTACAAGAATCTTTTCTCTGGGCATACTGTAAATGAGTCACTCCATCTATCTAAACGACAGATGTTACAAGACACAAAGTACAATCATCCGTATTATTGGGCTTGCATCAGAAGCCTATAACACATGAGGGATAAACAGTAAAAACCCTAATCCATATATGCCGGCAGCGAGATATAGAATACCGTTTCTCCATTGCTTTCAAACCACACCTGGCCACCACTGTTCAACACAATATTCTTCACCATCGCCAGCCCCAACCCCATACCACCGCTCTTGGTAGTGAAATTGGGCGCAAAAATCTTCTCGGTCTGATCCTTAGGGATTCCGGAGCCATTATCAGCAAAAAGCACCATAACGGTATCCTCCTCCCGCCATGTCTCGATCCTGATTTTACCATCATTGCGGCCATCGAGAGCCTGCAAAGAATTATTAATCAGATTGTTAAAAACTCTTATCAGCTGCTTCCCATCAGCAAATACTTCCGTACTCTCAGTGGTAAGGTTCATATCTATTGTAATACCTGGGGTTTCATTAAAGAGTCCCACACCATTGCTGATAAGGTCGTTGAGATACAGAATCTGCTGTTGAGCCTTTGGCATACGGGCAAAATCAGAAAATGCCGTAGCTATTTCTGCCATGGAATCTATTTGCTCTGTCATGGTTTCGGTAAAGCGCTCTACCCGCTGATCAAAGTCGGGAGCTTCATCGTCCCAGGCACGCTTGAGATACTGAACCGATAGTTTCATTGGCGTGAGTGGGTTCTTAATCTCATGGGCTACCTGCCGTGCCATCTCCCTCCAAGCGCTCTCCCTCTCATTCTGAGCAAGCTTTTCAGCATTAATAGCCAACTCGTCCACTTTGGCATTATACTCCTTCACAAGCGCCCCTATCTCGTCGTCACGGTACCACTCCAACTTCTCATTGTCGCCACCCAACGAGAGCTTACCCATCTTGTCACGAATACGCTCCAAAGGCCGTGCAACAATATTGGAAAGCAACAAACCCATAAGCAGAGCAATAACGATTAATAAAACATATATGTTGATAAACGTCATCAGAAACACTGAAACTTCCCTGGATAACTCACGTTGACGAGCAAAAAACGGCAAGTTCAAATATGCAACCAGTTCGTTGTCGGCATTACGAAATTGTACCCATGCCGAGAGATATGTGTAGCTACCAATTTGCTCACTACAGATATACTGAGTCTTACGATCCATTGCCAGAGCTTTATAGGCAGAAGCATCCATACGACGGCTGGTAAGGTTTTCCTCAAAAATCTCCTGCCGCGATGATACCAACAACTCACCAGTGGGACTGTACAGGTTTATGTCAGAGAAAAAAACATTAGACCATTTAGTAAATAACACCAACAGATAATCGTGAAGCTCTGCATCGAATTGCTTCTCACTAATGAGCTTATGCTCCAATTCTGTGAGCACAGAGTGTGCTTTCTCCTGTAGATTTTCTCGATTTTTGCCATCGTTAAGCACCAATATGTATCTTACAGAAGAGTATCCCACCACAGCAAGTGAGAGGAAAAGAAAGCCCGTAACAAAAATTTGTAGCCTGTTGCGGGTAGTGAATTTTAAAATTGAATTCCTACGCGTGGACAGATAGATACCATACAATAGTATTACAACTACTGATATATATAAAAAGAGATATGAAAATGGAGCTATTATATCGATAAATCTTGAGGACGGCTTAGAGATAATAACTGTCATCTCATCGCCGGCACGATATAAAAAATGCTTCCAGTCGTTATGCTTAAAGAAGAGATCACTCTCTTGTTCGGTGGTGTACCGCGCCAGCTTACTTGAGTAGAAGTAATCACCAACATTACGCACCAACGTACCATTAAGATACATGGCCCAGGAGTATTTCGCATAATCAATGGTGTTCTCAAACTGCCCGTCAATCATTAGTTCGGGGTATCCCAAGCCTTCCTGAATATATTTTGGAATGATATCGAAATAAAGAGTTACAGTATCTAATTCCGATACGGGAGGTGGTAATTGAATCTGACCAAGGTAAGAAACCATTCCACTACTATCGTTGATGAAATAGAGATGCTCTCCGAAAGTAGTAACACCAAATAGAGATATAATACCGGAAAAATAGTCGTTACAGTTCATCACATTATTACTGCTGCCAAAACTGAGATCCACGTAATCGTCGCATGCAGTAATCTGATAATCAAACTGCTTCCAGTATCCCGACAAATAATTGTTCTTAACGTACTCTTCAAGTACCGATTCACGCTCGGTATTATAAACAGCATCTCTGGCCAAACGCTCAAGCTCACTGTCTTTATACATCTCTTCAACACTCTCCTCAAAAAGAAACTCCGCTACTCTATCGCGTTGATTGCTAACAGATAGAGCGATAAGCCGCATCTCGGATTCACTGTTCTCTCCTGTGGCACGATTCAAAAGTAATCCACAAATCAAAGAAAACACAGCTATTACAAGCACGGCCATTCTAGGGCTCACTCTATCTCCAAAAAAGAAAAACTCAATGGTACAAAAAATAACAAATGCAACCGTGAGTGCGATAATAATTTTAGGATATGCAATGGGAATTAAAAGCAGAAATACTACAAATAAAACTAAGAATAATCCAATTATTAATAAATATTTATTTTTGCTTAGAGAGGTGAAAGTTAAATATCTTATCAGGGACGAAAGGAGCATCCATGAAGAAGAAAGCAGCAATACCATAACAAAGAAACCGATGATAGAGTATAGATTCAATTCAAAAAGCGATGTAAGGTCAAAGCTAATTGTAGAATTCACAACAAGGCTATAGATTAATACAAAAGAACAATAAACAACAAAAACAACAAGTGCGATAAGTATAGCCGATATAGTCGTATTCTGCCTTTTTGAGATAGTGTCGTGTCTCCTTTCCACTGGTAACTCCATAAACCAGGCATAACTTGTAACAAAAAACAAAATAGCAATAACAACAAGATCTCCTAGACTGGAAATCAACACATTATGAGCATATACAGAGGAACTAAAAAGAAGTGTATCAGAAACATATTCAGGAAGACCAATAACTTTTAGTAGTAACCAAACCACAAACATATCTACAGCGAAAATCGTTACTCTTAGCAGAGGTTTTGTGTTAAAAGGTGGTAGAATTCTGTACAGCTCCAGCATAAAAAGCGTCAAAAAAACAAGTGCCAAAAAGTATGAAAGCAAAATAAACAACTGAAGCACAGGTCTTAAAAAATTATTATCTGAAAATTGTAGCGAAAACAGATATTCGCCTTCAGAACTTTTAACCTGATAACCTTCGTTTTCGTTTACCAAAATCTCCGTATCAGGATGTAATCGGAATTTCGAAGGAAAAATATTCTTCAGGTACCGGTTTTCATAACCAAAATTCTGCTTAACAGGAATTAAAATATACAAGCGATACTTTTCCCAGGAGTAGAATTTACACAGAGTAATGAGGTTTCCTGTATAAAGGAGTGTGTCATTACTTATATTTTTAAGGGTTTCTTTATGCACAGATATCTGATTATCAGACCAAAAAGTTATCTCAGACTCATAAAAAAGAAAGCCATGAAAGCCCTCCTTTCTAATTACCTCGCAGCTCCTTCCTTCGAAAATATATGGAGATTCTAATGCTTCTTCACGTACAACATTATAAATGTTATCGGCAGATGTCTCCTGATTATGAAGGGTTTTAGTAACATGCTGCAACGAGATTTTTGCATTTCCCAGCCTGTTATTAACAGCTGTGAGGATAAAGGCAACAGCCAGAGCAATAATGAAGATAATCAATCGCGAGATATGTTTTTTCATGTTCTGATATTGAGCTTTGGTTTATATCAATGTCGCTACAAATATTATAGTACCGGACCAAATAGGCGTGCTAGTGACTCCTTAAAACGGCGTATCAGTGAGCGTTTTTTCCATTTCTCTAATAATATTTGTTCACTATCCGTTTTGTCCTTCTCGAAATCATTTACCAGCCTGGCTGCCATCATCTTATCATAAAAAACAGCATTAATTTCAAAATCTATATCAAAGCTACGATAATCCAGATTAGTTGTACCTATTGTAGAGAAAAAATCATCCACTACCATGGTTTTTGAGTGAATAAATCCCTTGGTGTAGAACCACATTTTCACTCCTGCCTCTAGCATCTCCTCCACAAAAGCTCTATTTACCAAATCCAGGGTTTTACTATCACTACGAAAAGGAATTATTATCTGAACGTCCACGCCACTATACGCTGCACTAATAAGGGCTCGTTTAATAACTTCTGGAGGAACAAAGTATGGAGTGACAATATAGATACACTTCTGCGCAAGATTGCATGCGTTGGAGAACATATCTATCATTCCAGGTTGATCAGAATCCGGACCGTCGGCAATAATCTGCAACGGAAGATCTCCCTTTCCCCTGCCTAATGGAAAAAAATCAGCACCTGAACTAACATTTTCTCCACTTACAAACTGCCAGTTAAGAAGAAACCTCAGTTGCATCGAATGCACTGCTTCACCAGTAATTCTAACCTGCGTATCGCGCCAATACATTGTATTATTCAAGCTGTTATGATATCTGTCGGAGATATTCATTCCACCGGTATAAGCAATCTCACCATCAACAATAACAATCTTACGATGGTTACGATAGTTAACTTTATCAGTAAAACGAATAAAACGCACCGGCATAAAAGCGTAAATTTTCACTCCATTATTTAGCAACTTTTTCACATAGCTATATGGCAGGCGCCTTGATCCCAGATCGTCATATATTACTCGTACGGTAACGCCCTCTTTAGCTTTCGAGATAAGGATTTCCGCCATTTCTTCAGCAACAGTACCCTCTTCAATCTTAAAAAACTCTATATGAATATGATTCTGCGCATCTCTTATATCATCAAAAAATCGAGGAAAAAAAACCTCACCATTATTCATGATCTCCGCCTCATTTCTTAAAGAGAGAACCGACTGGTCGTTAGCCCACAACAACCTACTCACTCTATCGAATGGAGAAATTCTCTTCAGGATGTCGTCCGTTACTGTTGGTGCAAACAGAGAATCAATGCTTCTCCATTGTTCTATTTGCTTGGAATCGATATACCCTTTTCGGGAAAAAAGTTTTCTTTTTCTATACTCCCGTCCGAATAAAAGATATAATGCTATTCCAACAAAAGGAATCAAAAATACAGCTGTGAGGTATGCAAGTGCTTTAACTGGATCCTTTTTCTCCATAAGTATAATGATCCCAAAAATAAGGGCCACAAAAAAATATAACAGAGTCCAGAAAGAGTATCCCGAAAGCATAAGAGAGTATTTTTATAAAAATTAGAAAAACTTAAAAATCCATCGGCGCTCCAATGTCAATAAATACAAAAATATGCAAAGGGTAGTCAATATACGGCAAAAAGTGATAAAAAACAGTAAAAATGGACGCAATAGAACAAAAACACGAAACACAGCTCTGTAACTCACACATTTACAAGCCCATGAAAAAAGACTCATTTTAAGCGCATTTCTCTGCGTAAAAGGGTTATGATACCAGCGAGCAGTAAAAAACTCTCTGAAGCCATAAAATTGAATATTTCCTTATAAAAGTCCTTGATTAGATCTCTTTTTGGAAAAGATATGTTAAACTGGAATATTCGCCGCTTTTTGAAGCACTAACGTTTGATCGCAGCCCGGAAATAAGTCCATGTATAAACCCCACCGGCGTACCCTTATATTTTTCACTTAGCATACTAACATAAAATGAATCAAAAAGCATGGGGACAGTATTAACATATTTAAGACCATATTTTTCTGAACAGAGCCTTTTCATATTGCTTTGCGAAAAATGGGAAAGATGACGAGGCACATCCCACGCAGCCCAAAAAGAGCCATAATCGATGGCATCATATGAATTTGGGTTTGGAACAGCAATCACCAAAATCCCCTCCGGTTTAAGAATTCTTTTTATCTCCTTTATGCGCTGATGAAAATTCTCCACGTGTTCCAGAACATGCCACATGGATACTATATCAAAAGTGCTGTCTGAAAATTTCTCAATTTGTTCTTCAGGAAAAACATTCAATCCGTACTTAGTTCTTGCAAATGTTGCAGCATTCCTATCCGGTTCCACTCCCGTGGCGTGCCAACCTCGTTTTGTAAAAGCATGAAGAAACTCCCCAGTGGCACATCCTATATCAAGGATATGTCCCTGCTCTCGCTTTACTGCCAGGTACTGCACTTTTCTTCGTATGGTAAAATTTCTTACAACTTGATAGATGTTTGCCACCAAACCTCTGCGTGTATTAGAATGGGCAATATATTCATCAGAACAATAATACGATGCAAGATTCTCACTTTCCGGACGCGGATTTGTAAAACGAAAACCACAATCTTTACATATATATATAGAAAATTTCTCTTTGGTAAGAAAATCATCACGCACATCAAAGTGATGACAAATATTCTCAGAGGAGCATAACGGACAGGTATTCAATGTTTTCATAATATCGTTTCACGTGGAACATTTCATATTATTTTCCAAGATAAACTAACAGAACCGAAATATCGGAAGGCGATACACCACTAATTCTTGAAGCCTGACCTATGGTAGCAGGTCTTATGGACATAAGTTTTTCACGAGCCTCATACGATAAACTACCCAAACTCATATAATCAAAATCCGGGCGCAATTGCATATTTTCCATATTTGCAAGCTTATCTACCATATCCTGCTCCTTGTTGATATAGCCTTCATATTTTATCAAAATCTCCGCCTCTTCAAGAATCTCGAGATCATTTTGCAGCTCCTGATTGATAAAATTACAAAGCCTTTCATTGCCTTTCATAAGATCACCGATAGATACCTGAGGTCGTAAAAGAAGAGTTGCCATACGTTGTTTTTCCTTCAAAGGAGGTGTGTTATTCTGTTCCAGAATTGAGTTAATATCATCAGGACGAATACCCTTTTCACGCAAATATTGCATAAAAAGATGGATCTTTTCCTCCTTCGAGCGCACCCTTACCAATCTATCATCTGACGCCAGACCGAGTTTATTGCCGATTGGGGTAAGTCGCAAATCAGCATTATCCTGACGCAAAAGTATGCGATATTCTGCTCTGGAGGTAAACATCCGGTATGGCTCATCGATACCTTTTGTGATAAGATCATCGATCAAAACGCCAATATATGCCTCTGATCTTTTCAAAATAAACGGCTCCTGACCATGATTTTTCAAATGTGCATTCACACCAGCCATAAGGCCTTGTCCTGCCGCCTCTTCATATCCTGTAGTACCATTTATCTGTCCAGCAAAATAGAGGTTCTCCACAAGCCTTGTCTCAAGAGTATATTTTAGCTGTTTGGGTGGAAAATAATCGTATTCTATAGCATATCCTGGTCGGAAAATCCTTGAATTCTCAAATCCGGCAATTTTATGAAGAGCTTTCATTTGGATCTCTTCAGGAAGTGAGCTGCTGAAGCCATTAAGATAAACCTCAACGGTGTCCCACCCTTCCGGCTCAACAAAAAGTTGATGGTTGTTCTTATCGGGAAAGCGGTTCAATTTATCTTCTATGGAGGGACAATAACGCGGGCCAGTTCCTTTGATACGTCCCTGAAACATCGGTGAAAACTGAAAGCCTTTTTCCAGCTCTTTATGTACATCATCGTTAGTATGAGCGATAAAACAGGAGCGCTGAATTTTAAGTTCAGGGGTATCAGTATATGAAAATTTACCCGGATTTTTGTCACCTCTTTGTTCCACAAGTACACTAAAATCAATGGTTCGTCC
The DNA here is from genome assembly GCA_964474455.1 of uncultured Bacteroidales bacterium. Lineage (GTDB taxonomy): Bacteria > Bacteroidota > Bacteroidia > Bacteroidales > BM520 > BM520. The sequence goes on along the minus strand of CAYYSU010000022.1, from coordinate 28,604 downwards.
ATCCACACGCACAGGAGTTCCTGTTTTAAGACGTGCAGAATCAAAGCCTATGGAGTTAAGCTGCTCGGTAAGACCATTAGATGAGGGGTCACCAATTCTACCACCAGCAATTTGCATGCTACCAACATGAATAATTCCGTTCAGAAAAGTACCATTGGTAAGGATTACACTTTTTGCATGGAAGGTGATTCCGAGTTGTGTTTTAATTCCGGTCACTTTACCATTTTCCACCAGTACCTCACTTGCCATATCTTCACGAAATAAAAGGTTAGGTATTTCCTCAAGAATTTTCCTCCATTTAAGTACAAACAGGCTTCTATCAGATTGAGCTCTGGGGCTCCACATAGCTGGTCCTTTGGAACGATTCAGCATCCGAAATTGTATCATGGTATGATCGGTAACGATACCTGACAACCCACCAAGGGCATCAATCTCACGCAATATCTGACCCTTTGCCACGCCACCCATAGCAGGGTTACACGACAGTGCCGCCAGGGTGTTGCGACTCATTGTCACCAAGAGTGTTTTACTCCCCATATTGGCCGCTGCCGCTGCTGCTTCACAACCGGCATGACCTCCGCCAACAACAATTACATCAAACACATTATTCATAACACAAAAAATTGTTTCACGTGAAACTATTCACTTAACTCTCTGTATTGCAACAAATAGAACTCCTCCTTGTTCGTCATGTGCCTCTTTTCCTCAGGCGATTTATCATTGTATCCACAAAGATGAAGTGCACCATGTGCCAGCAACCTGAGAAGCTCATCATAAACCTTTATCTTCAAATCTCTTGCATTATCTCTAACACGATCATATGAGATAAAGACATCCCCTACAACAGACTCATTGTCAGCACTATAAGTAAAAGTAATCGTGTCTGTGAGGGTCTCGTGCTCCAAAAATTTTACATTTAAATCGTATAGATATCTGTCGCTGCAAAAAATATAATTTACCTCTTCAACGTCCAGACCTTCATTTAAAAAGAGACGGCTGAGCCAGGTGCGGATCAGCCGTTTATTTTTTAATACATAGGTTATATCTTCACTAAAAAACTGAATAGTACCAGTCACTTTCATAATCTTAATTACTCCGAACTGTAATACCCTGCCGAAAATATTCTACCAAAACAGCAGAACGACGCGTGGAGAGGTCTCGATGCATACTGTGTGTGCTAAAAACAAGCTCCACAGTGCCATCCTCTTTATTACCATATAGAAAATCCGTCAAACTGCCAAGAGTAAAAAGTATCTCCCCTCCTTCCCTGTCGAGGAGCTCCGGAGTGATGGATTCGGGGATTATGGCAGGAGAAATAATATCTCCTTGATCTTTTACAGAAAATACAAGACCCTTTCTCTCACTGTACACATTAATATCGATGGCCCAGTTTTTTGAGGCATACCCAACATCGCATAACGATTTCAAGGCATCTAAGCACATTATCACATTGCTAAAATAGGTGTCATCAAGGTGGTAATAATTGCTGACTTGTTCTGCAAAGCTCTCCAACTTGCTAAGGTCGTCACTTCCCGAAATAGTGATTTTATGATTTGTTGCCATTTAAGTTACTCTTCTTTAACGCGGTAAAAATAATCATTTACTTTGATTCTGAAAAATTGATTTAAAGCCGGAGGAATAGTCCTCAGCATTTCTACTTCTTTTTCCTTATCCTTATTATACTGTAAAATGGCCTCAGGGTTACTATATTTTTGAGTTTTTGCCTCATCAGATTTACGTTTTTCATCTTTCTCTCGTTGCTGCTCTGCTCGTTCACTTTCAAGCATGCGGGTTACAATATCCTTTTGGCGATTTATCGTTGCCTGTGTTATACGTTTATTCACAATGTCAGTTTCATTTTGCTCCATATTTTTAAGCATGCTACGCATATTCCCCGACATCTGCCCATTTTGCTCCATCATCTTGTCGGCCATTTTCTGCAACTCACGTCGTATGGCCATCTGTTGTGCTGCAGCACGAGCCATTTGCTCACTCATGCCCCCTTGCTGTTGACCTCCTGGCTGCAAGCCCTTTTTAAGCTCCTCCAGCTGCTTATTCAACTGTTCCTGCAGTTGCCGCATGGTAGAGATATCCATCTCCCCCTGTCCGCCCTGCGAGGGAGTAGAAGAACTACATTGTCCGCCACCCTGCATCGATTGCATCTCGTTCTGCATCTGATCCATGGCTTCGGATAATAGCAACGCAAGATCATTTATTGCCGTCATGCTATACTGCTGACCTTTCAAAGCATTAGAAATACGGTATTCCGTGAGATTTTCAATGGCTTCGGCAACATGATGGTTTAGATCATTAATTTTCTCTGTAATATATGGCTTAACAGCCATTTGACGCTTGCCAAGTGCCTTCAAACTATCCTTTACTACCTCCAGATCGACACGAATGGTGTTCTGATCTCTGATAAGGTCGATATACGCTGGATCGCTGCGCTTCATAACCTTAAGATCAATGATAAGCTCTTCCTGCATAAAAGAGAGTTGCACCAGATTATCTAACAACTGACGTAAAGCATTCATATCTTCAGCCATCTGCTGCATCTGCATTCCTGCCATCATTTGCATCATGTTACCCGCCATTTGTTTCATTTTATTGGCAGCATTTTTTTGTGATTGTGATGACTCTTGACTTTTTCCTTGCTGCATTTGCTGTAAACCCTGTTGCTGATCACTCTTCACCTGTTCCTCGTCGGATATGGGATCATCGATGGGAAATGGCTGATCTAGATTGTCATTCTTCTCCATGATATTATCAAGGTCCTGAGCCAGCTTCTCAAATTGTTCACTGAGGTCTTTCTGTTTTTCTTCAGCATCCTTAAGTTCACCTTCCGTTCCATTCTCCGTTTTTTCTGCATTCTCTTGCTGCTCGTTTGCCAGCTCCTCAAGTTTTTCTGAATAATCATAAAGATCTTTCTCTACTTCCAGTTTTTTAAACATCTCAAGCGCTCTGTCTAGCTGCTCCTCCATCTCCTCGTTAGACATCTCCATGTTCTCCAGCATCTCACTCATCTTATTCTTATCCATCTCCTCCATTAGCTTCTGCATCTCTTCAAACATCTCTTTCATCTCGTCAGTCATAAGCTCCCTGAAAAGTTCTTCCAGTTGCTGCTGTTTTTCAAGCAACTCAGGGTCAAAGTCCTTAAATTCGGACTCCTGCATATTCATCTCCTGATTCTGCTCCACCATCTCGATCATCTCCTGTTGCAAGTTTTCCTGACGCTGCATAAGCTCCCTGAATTTCTCTTTCTCTTCCCAGGTGACCTCCTGGTTCTCAAGCATTTTACGCGTGAGCGCCTCTATCTCCTTTTGAATTTTTTGAGTCTCCTGGATAGCATTATCCATCTTATCAATAAGTTCATTTTCAGACTGTTCTGCAAGCATCTCTATCTCTTCAAGAGTTGGAACTTCATATATGTATTTTGAAGAACTAACACACTTTGCTCCGTTGATTTTATCGTTATCACAGACCTCGAAATAATACCAAACCTTGTCGCCGGGTAGCAGCATCATATTTGCCAGGTCAAACGTATGGAAAAAGGATTGCTGAGCAATATCTGGGGCAATATTTACAATTTCAGACCACATAACCCCGGTGGTATCATCACCAACAATATGCTTATAATAAAAACGTAGTGAGGAGAAACCGTAGTCATCACGAATAAACCCATCAAAAAAGAGACGATTTCTTAATGTACTGTCATTACTTTCAGAAACACGAATATCCGGATATTTATCAGGAATATTTTTAATAATAAACTCCAGAGTATCGGGGCTTGTGACATACTCATTATAAGCTACCACGCTAAATTTCAAGTTTTTATAAACATATTCTGAAAATTCAGCGACATTGGAATTTTTTACCGGAAGCTCAATAATGGTGTCTGGTAAAAGCAATTGCAATGCATCACAGTCGCGGGTAAAAAACTTACACTTCAAAAGGCTTCCGTCTGGTACAGACAATTCCGAAAGATTTGACCAGGCCTGATCCAAAAGGTTTGTATATGATGGCAGGTTGGCATAGATCTCAAAATCTAACAGTACGGGGCTTGGATAAACACGGATGGTATATTGTTTCGATACGACATCCCCGGCAACGAGCCTAAAATCCTGATCGTGGGTCATGTTCCGGAACTGATACATAAATAACCCATTGGAAAGAGCAGTGAGGCGATATTTCATGCTCCCCAGCTGCACAAAAACAGCTTCTGGCAGCATTTCGCCATCAACATGCACCTGTAATGCAAAATCGCTGTTCTGAACCGTCTCGAGATCCTTATTGATAATTTCAAAATAGAAAGGCAAGGGTTTCTCGAACTCTTCATTATAATGAATAAGACGCTTGGCCGGCTGCTTTACAAACGAGGGATAAAGCAGAAAAATCAAACCAAACAGAGCCACAGCAGGAATAACATACCGTAGATATTTTAGATTCCCACGCAGATTAACAGCCAGATGAAAAGGAACAGGTTTCAAAGATTCTGTCTTCTGGGATATGGAGGCTGCCAGCAAGTCGGTGCTCGCTCCTCCCCTGTCAAGAAGATCTTTCAGTTCCAGAGTATTTAAAAGCATATCATCAACCTCAGGAAAATGACGCCCAATAAGAACCGCAGCCTGCCGCTGGGAGATGCTGCTCCCCAGATTAAAAATTTTTAAAAGAGGAATGATAATAAATGACAATATCACAGCAAATATTAATGACAGCGAACCCCAAAAAAGTATTGTGCGGACTGTTATCCCCAGCCATAATTTATTCTCTGCTGCAAGCAAAAGCAATAGCATTACAACGCCGATAAAAAGAGTATACAAAACACCACGAATAACCCTGTTAAAATAATAACGGCGGATGAAACGCAGTAGCTTGTGTTGTATGATGGAATAATTTTCTGTCATATGAATAATAATATGCCTATAATATCTTGTACAAAGGTAAAATTTTTCAAATGCAGTAACCTAATACTATGCATGTGAACTTATATATAGTAGTGAAAATATACGTATCTATCAAGAACATAATATCCGTAAATATAATACATGTATAGTAACGATGACGCATGTATGATCGAAACGAATAAAATGTTACTTTTGTACCTTATTATTTACACCCAGTAAAATAACTCTTATGAAAAAGGAGCTTAAAATACGTGATCTAACGTTACGCGACGGACAGCAAAGTTTGTTTGCCACACGTATGAAACAGGCGCAGGTAGATAGAGTTCTGCCCATGTACCAAAATGCCGGGTTTTATGCCCTGGAAGTATGGGGTGGTGCGGTGCCGGATTCGGTAATGCGTTACCTTAAAGAGAGCCCGTGGGATCGTTTACAGAGCATCAAGGATGCCGTTGGTGATACCAGCAAACTCACAGCTCTCTCCAGAGGTCGTAATCTCTTTGGATACAACCCATATCCGGAAAGTGTCATCGAAGGTTTCAACCGTAACGCGATAGAAACAGGTATCGATATCATGAGGATTTTTGATGCCCTTAATGATGTGGATAATATGAAATCCACCATAAAAATAGTACAAGCTAATAAAGGATTAGCAGATTGCGCTGTATGTTATACTGTAGATCCGAAATATTCCCGCAAACAACGCATAAAATCTTTTCTAAAGGGTAAAAAACTACCTGGAGAGATCTTTACAATCAATTATTTCTTACAGAAATCAAAAGAGTTGGAAGAGCTTGGTGCTGATATGATCACCATCAAGGATATGGCCGGCCTTATTCCTCCTACAAAGACGGGGCAGCTGATAAAACTGCTTAAAAAGGAGCTCTCTATACCTATTGACTTCCATACACACTGTACGCCGGGATACGGATTGGCAAGTTCACTTATGGCAATCATAAACGGTGTTGACATCCTAGATACCGCACTTATGAATTTCGCCGGAGGCCCTGCGGCGCCCAGCTTCGAGTTAATTCAGATATTCTGTAATAAATTAAATATCGACACTGGAGTGGACTTGGCCAAAGCTCGTGATATAAATAATGAGCTCAAGGCAATTCGTGAAGAACTTGCTGATGTGGATAGCTATAAGCAATTCCCCATTGAGTTTGATATTACAAATCCTAAACTTCCGGCTGAAATAGATAAACTGTTTGATAAAGCCATTGAGCTGGCTAAATCCGACAACGAAGCTGAACTTTTGATCATAACACGTAAGATTGAGGATTACTTCAACTTTCCGCAACCCAATATAAATGTTAAAAATGCTGAGATCCCCGGAGGTATGTATACCAACATGCTGGCACAGCTGAAGGCTGTTAACCAGGATCATCTGCTTAACAAAGTATTGGAGTATGTTCCCATAGTACGTTTAGATGCCGGTTGTCCCCCTTTGGTAACTCCCACCAGCCAGATCGTTGGTGTTCAGGCTGTTAACTATGTTACCGACCTCAGCAACAAAGATGTTCCTTACACCAATACTTCAGTACAGTTTGTAAGGCTTGTGATGGGAAAATATGGTAAAACGCCTATCCCCATAGATCCTGCTTTCAGGGAAAAAATTACCGGTGATCCTGAAGAAAAAGGATATACTGATCAAGAGTACAAAGAGCCGGAAAATCCTATATTGAAGGATCATGGCTTTGAACGCCTGGCAAAGAATGAGAAGGAAGAGCTACTTCTGGCACTATTCCCCTCGGTAGCAAAAACATTCCTTATGGAGCGTATCGAAGAGCGGTATGCAGAGCAAAAACGCAAGGAAGAAGAAGAGTACCGAAGGGCTCGGGAAGAGTACCAGAATATGTCTCCTGAGGCCAAGACAAAACGACTTATGGAAGGACTGTACAACTACTCGTGGATGACGAAATAATACTCCTGAATGCAATATTATTACGGCTGTTCTTCATGGAGCAGCCGTGTTTTTTGTTTTGCAAAGAAAAATCGTAACAAAAAAAGGCCACCCATACGGGCAGCCTTAAAGATATAACATCGTTAATATGAGATCAACTCACTAATAACATCTACTCCACAATCGTCAACTCGTCGATGATGTTTTGTGCACCAGCGAATTTATCAATAATAAAGAGTACATAACGTGCATCAACACAAATTGTGCGTTGCAGATCAGGCTCAAAAGCGATATCACCGCTCATAGCTTCCCAGTTGCCGTCGAAAGCAAGACCGATAAGTTCACCCTTAGCATTGATAACAGGGCTTCCCGAGTTACCTCCGGTAATATCATTTGTTGTAAGGAAGCAAACGTTTAGAACTCCATCCTTTCCATAACGGCCGTAGTCTTTATTCTCCCAAAGCTCTTTCAGTTTAGGGTGAACAACGAATTCCCAGTTGTTGGGATCCTCTTTTTCCATCACACCATCAAGGGTAGTAAGGTAGTGATAATGAACAGCATCAGCACCCTGATAATCCTGAACAGAACCATAAGTGAGGCGCATTGTAAAGTTAGCATCCGGATAGAACTTCCTGTCTTTCTGCATCTCACGAAGACCTGCCATGAAGAGTCTGTTTCCGCGAGACATCATATCGTTGACTTCTCCCATTTTCTGGTTTCGGGTAACATACTCGTTGATATACTCTTTAACAAGCATATATGCCGGGTCTTTAACGATTTTTTTAGCTTTTGGATTATCGAGGAAGGCATTTACTGACTCTTCACTAACAAATATCGACTTTGCAAATAGTTTATCTGCGTAAGCGTAAAAATCACCTTTATATTTATCATGAATCTTCACCAATGCTTCCGGTTGCATATCAGCAGGAAACTGATCCCATATCATCTTAAGAGTAACAGCAGCCAGGTCCTTGTCTGTCGGCATATTATAGTCCTTGAAGTAGTCTTTAGCTCTCTCACGCAGCGATGCTATGGCAGCATCAATCTCTTCCTGTGCTGTCTCTTTTGAGTCAAGCATCTTTGCCAAACCGCCAAAACCTCTACTGAATCGATAAATTTCAGCACCACTGAAAAAGCCTTCAAAAAAATATGTGTTCCAAAGCTCCTGGTCATAAGATAGTTCATAAGCTTTTTCCAGCAAAGGAAGCGCTTCACCATATTTTTCATTCATAGTAGAATTAGTTTCGAGCCAAGAACGGAAATCGTTCTCGATAGCTAGTTTCGAGCCATAAACATCGAGTCGTTTAAGGCCTTTAGTTTGGCCAATATAGTACTTCCAGTAGTTTGCAGTACGAGCATATTTTGACGCATACTTGATACGGACAGCATCAGAGGCATCCATATCTCTACGCATGATATCCAGTTTATTACGTCTGATTTTAACAATAGAAGGGTTCTTAACATCTATCCCATACTTTACACCATAAGAGGTTAAAAAACGATCTGTGCCGCCAGGATAACCCATAATCATGGCAAAATCATCCTTCTCAACACCTTTTATACTTATTGGGAGGTGATGACGTGGGGTCATAGGAACATTATCCTCAGAATATCCAGCAGGCTTATTATCCTTATCAGAATAAACGCGGAAGACAGCGAAATCACCGGTGTGACGAGGCCACATCCAGTTGTCGGTATCAGCACCATATTTACCAATACTACTTGGAGGAGCACCTACCAGACGTACATCTGTGTATACTTCATAAACAAAAAGATAGAATTCATTACCGTGGAAGAAGCTTTTCACCTCAGCCTTATAATGAGTATCAGCAATAGCTTCTTTTTCAATCTCTTTGCTAATTTTGCCGATTGCCTCAGCGCGTTCGCCTTCCGACATTTCGTCGTTTACTGTTGCCAGTACACGGTTTGTCATATCTTCAATTCTCACCAGGAATGAGGCTTTAATACCTTCGTTGGGGAGCTCTTCATCCAGGCTGCGAGCCCAGAATCCATCAGTCAGATAATCGTGCTCTACGGAGCTATGAGCCTGAATAAAACCATAGCCACAGTGGTGGTTGGTAAAAATCAACCCTTTATCTGAAACGATCTCTCCTGTACATCCTCCACCAAAAATAATGATAGCATCCTTAAGGCTGGAGTTGTTAATACTATAGATCTCTTCTGCTGTAAGCTGAAGACCCATCTCCTGCATATCTGTGTAGTTGAGGCGCTCCACAAATAGTGGCAGCCACATACCTTCATCGGCCTTTACAACCGAACCAAAAACCAGGATGATTCCTGTTAATAATACAAGTAACTTTTTCATCTTCATAATTATGTTTATATAAAATTTTAAGGTGTATTACCCATAAGAGGGGGGGATCGTTTCATATCTCTATAAGTACTTCTCCCCTTTCTGTTTTTTCACTTCATCAACAATATTTCTTAATTTCTGTTCATCCTGCTTTTTACATATGAGTAGTACGCCATTATCTTCCACGATAATTGCGTCGTCAAAGCCCTGTACTACAACCAGTTTATCATCAGAAACATTGATAACAGAGTTGTTGGATTCAAAAGCCATAACATTATCACCTATCACAGCGTTATTGTTATCATCTCTGGGTAAATTTTCAAACAGAGAGCCCCATGTTCCCAGGTCACTCCATCCAAAATCAGCAATATGAACATACACATTATCAGCTTTCTCCATCACACCATAATCTATTGAGATAGATTTACATGTGGGGAAGGCCTTATCTATAAACGCCTGCTCATTTTGGGTATAATATTTATCATGACCGGCGGCGAGGATTTGCGATATCTCGGGTTGAAACTCATCAAATGCCGCATTGATAGCTTTCAAAGACCATATAAATATTCCTGAGTTCCACAGGAAGTCTCCGGATTTAAGGAAAGTTTCTGCCAACTCTTTTGCAGGCTTCTCTGTAAAAGTTTTTACTTTACAAATTTTATTATTCTCACTCCAGGTATCATTCTCATCAAATTGTATGTAACCATAACCTGTATCGGGGCGACTGGGATTCATTCCCAAAGTAAGAAGCCAATTGTTTTTTTCAACTGCATTTAAAGCATTTGTAATAACCTGTTCAAAAACATCTTCTTTAAGGATAATATGATCTGAAGGTGCTACTACCATACATGCATTGGGGTTTTTCGTCTTAATTTTATGCATAGCATAAGCGATACACGGAGCAGTATTTCTTCGCATTGGCTCGCAGAGGATATGCTCAGGAAGCATCTGGGGAAGCTGCTCAGCAACCATCTCTCTATACATCTTACTGGTAACAACGAATATATTCTCAGGTGGAATAATCCTTGCAAGGCGGACGAAGGTCTGTTGTATGAGAGTTTGACCGGTATTTAATATATCAATAAATTGCTTGGGACGTGCTGTTCGGCTCATAGGCCAGAAGCGGGATCCTACCCCTCCAGCCATAATAACACCAAAGTAATTATTATTCATAATGTATTGAATTACAAGTAAAAATATATAGTTTATACTTTATGCAAAAATAAGCGTATTTTCGAAACAGAAAAACTTTTCAGAAAAGCTACATATCCTCATGAGCACTTGCATAGATAATTTCTTGCTGAGGTATCTGGCTCCAGGTTCCGCATCCACAGTCTTTTTTCTTACGGAAAACACCCCTTGAGGAGCCACAGGATACGAACACAAAGGATAAAAATATGACAACAAAAAATACTATCGTACCGCGTTTTTTAATGTGATTTTTATGTAACATAACAGTTTTATTGTGATTACAAACTTACAGCTTTACTAATTTTACGCTATATTAGCAGAAATATTATATTCATGCGCATATTAATTCAGCTGGGACTATATCTGGAGTTTCTGGGAAAGGTTTTTCACCGTCCCCCACGCCGAAGAGTGTTCAACAATAACCTTGTCACTGAATTAGACAATCTTGGCATCAACTCCATCGGTATTGTTGCCATAATATCTGTTTTTATGGGTGCCGTGGTAGCGTTACAGGTAGCATACAATTCCGATAACCCACTTATACCCAACTACCTGGTAGGATATAGCACCCGTCAATCAATGATTTTAGAGTTCTCCCCTACTATCATAGCGTTGATTCTGGCAGGAAAAGTGGGCTCCAACATAGCATCAGAGATTGGTACCATGCGCGTCACGGAGCAGATTGATGCTCTAGAAGTGATGGGAGTAAATGCTGCCAGCCACCTGGTGCTGCCAAAAATAATTGCCTCAATACTTGTTAACCCGATTCTCGTTATCTTCAGCATCTTCGTGGGAATTTTTGGCGGATGGCTGGCAATGGTATCTACCAATATGGTTAGCAGTCACGATTTCTTTACCGGATTATATCTCGACTACTCCAATTATGATGTCATATATGCTCTTATAAAAACAGTGGTTTTTGCTTTTATAATAACCACAGTATCAGGGTTTCAGGGTTATTACACTGAAGGAGGAGCGTTGGAAGTGGGTAAATCTTCTACAAAAGCTGTTGTTAATTCCAGCATCGTGATCATTATTGCAAACCTTGTATTAACACAAATTCTGCTGATATGATCAAAGGTTGTAATATCCATAAAACATTCCGCGACAAGAAGGTTCTGCAAGATGTAAATGTGGAATTCAAGTCCGGGCAGACTAACCTTATCATTGGCAGGAGTGGTTCCGGGAAAACGGTGCTGATGAAGATCCTTGTGGGGCTTCTGGAGCCTGAACAGGGAAAGATTTTTTTCGATAACCGGGATTTTATATCCATGAAACAAAATGAAAAAAATGAACTGCGTCGTGAGATTGGAATGCTTTTCCAGGGCGGGGCTCTTTTCGATAGCCTGAACGTGGAGAATAACGTTATGTTTCCCCTATCCATGTTTTCAAAAATGAACCATGAAGAACGCATTGACAGGGTAAACTTCTGCCTGAAAAGAGTAAATTTGGAAAACGCCAACACTCTTATGCCTTCGGAGCTTAGTGGCGGAATGACAAAGCGTGTGGCTATTGCACGTGCCATTGCTCCCAATCCACAGTATCTTTTCTGCGATGAACCCAACTCCGGCCTCGACCCCAAAACAGCAGATATTATAGATCATCTTATCGTGGAGATAACAAAGGAATACAATATTACTACAGTTGTTAACACACACGATATGAACTCAGTACTGCAAATGGGAGAGCATATTGTATATATCCATGATGGTGAAATCAACTGGAGCGGTGACAAGGAGTCCATACTTCATGATGGCACTAAAGAACTAAACGATTTTATCTTCACCACTGCACTAACAAAAAGAATACGTAATAATAAATAACAACAAACCTCACACATATGAACTGGCTTGACATCGTAATTCTCATTCCTTTGGCTTTTTTTGCCTGGCAGGGAGTAAAAAATGGTCTTATCATGGAAGTATTCACTCTGGCAGCTCTTGTTCTTGGGATCTGGGCTTCACTGGAATTCTCATATATCGCGGAAGAATTTTTACAGGATAACTTTAATTGGAAATCAGATTACCTGCATATTATAGCATTCATTGTAACCTTCATCATTGTGGTAGTGGGCGTGAACATCATTGGCAGGATGCTAGAAAAAATCTTTCATGCCGTTGCGTTGGGTGGTCTGGATAAAATCATGGGATTGCTATTTGGTGCCGTAAAAGGTATTATTTTATGCACGATAGTATTTTATGTTTTTGATAATTTTGAGATAAAAAAAGGGCTTATTGATAAAGAGGTTAAGAGTGAGAGTTTCTGTTATCCAGTGATAAAAAATATTAGCGAAGAGATGGAACGGATAGTTTTTGATGGTGAGATGCCTGACCTGAAAAAGCAGAAAGAGAAACTAGAGGAAGCTGTTGATAATACATTTAATACTTAAAGAATCACTTTGAGATCCTTCACATTGAGTTGAAGCGTAACGTTACCATTCCACTCATTTTGTTCCACATGATAAACAAGACTAAAAAGCTGACCATCAGCAATTTTAGCAAAGTGCTCACCTTGTTGGAATGCTATTGCCGGAATAGGGTATGAGGATTCGTCGGGATGTACAACGTTAAGTTTAAGATGGTTTTTGAGGGGGTCTTCATTTTTACCCACAAGGCGTGCCAAACCTGAGTCGATGAGGCCGTTGGTAAGGAATATTGGCGACATATTTCCGGGGCCAAAGGGTGCAAACTGCTTGAGGATACGATAGAATCGTGAATTTATGGTGCTCAGGCGAATCTCAGCATCCACCTCTATCTCAGGTATTAGCATTGAATCGGTAATAGATTCTTCCACTATACGCTCAAATTTCGCTGTAAATGCCTTCAGATTTTCCTCCTTCATGGAGAGCCCTGCGGCGTATGTATGGCCCCCAAAGTGCTCCAGAAGGTCGGAGCAGGCATCTATGGCATCGTAAACATCGAAATTCTTTACAGAACGAGCAGAACCCGTGATAAGACCATTGCTCTTTGTAAGAACCACTGTAGGCCGGTAGTAATTATCGGTAAGGCGCGAGGCCACAATACCCACCACTCCTTTATGCCAGTCGGCATTATAAACCACGGTAGTCTTCTTCTGATCGAAGTGGATATCGTTTCGGATCATTTCTAAGGCTTCGGTGGTAGCATGGTTATCAAGGTGGCGGCGCTCAATGTTAATATCGTTAATCTGCGAGGCAAGAGTCATTGCGTCGGAATAGTTATCACTGATAAGCAGTTCCACAGAATTTCTTCCCGACTCCAGGCGCCCCGCAGCATTGATACGTGGACCCACCACGAACACCAAATCAGAGATTGTAAGCTCACGGGTAAAGATACATCCGTCTTCTTTAATATCACAAACAGGCTTACGCGTAATATTAGATACCTGAAGGATCGCTTCAAGACCCGGGCATGGGTTGGTATTCATTTTCTTCAGACCATAGTAGGCAAGAATTCTATTTTCACCTGTAATAGGAACAATATCGGCAGCAATACTTATCACAACCAGATCGAGGAAAGGGTGCAATAATTCAAAAGGCATATTATATTGCTGACAATATGCCTGCGCCAGCTTAAAACCTACGCCGCAGCCTGCCAGCTCCTTGTAAGGATATTCACAGTCAGAGCGTTTAGCATCCAGCACAGCGACAGCATCGGGGAGGGTATCGCCGGGGCGATGGTGGTCGCCAATAATAAAATCGATACCAAATTGCCGTGCATATTTTATCTTTTCTATGGCTTTTATACCGCAGTCCAAAGCGATTACAAGGCTATATTTATTTTCACAGGCATAATCGATACCCTGGTACGAAACACCATATCCTTCCGCATAGCGGTCGGGGATATAGAAATCAATATTTGCATTAAGATCTTTAAAGAAACTGTACACAAGAGCAACAGCAGTGGTTCCATCAACGTCATAATCACCGTAAACAAGAATTTTTTCTTTTGATTTCAGTGCTTTGTTAATACGTTCAACGGCCTTATCCATGTCCTTCATAAGGAAGGGGTCGTGAAGGTGTTCCAGTTCAGGACGGAAAAAACGCTTTGCACCGTCAAAATCTGTTATTCCTCTTTGCACAAGCAGATTTGCTAAAACAGAATCAATACCAAGCTCTTTTGAGAGCTTTGTAACTGACTCATTCTCACCATATTCCTTTATTACCCAACGTTTTAGCATAAGATAGACTAATGAATTGTAAAGGTAAAAAATCCACACGATTATACATCATTACAATCATATAAAATATTTACACAGATATAAAAGCTTTATTACTAAGCTGTAACAAAATAAAAAAGACTATATCCCTTAATGCAAAAAAGGGGGAAATATTACCCATGCAACAAAAAAAATTTGTTACACGCTTCGCATAGCCTCCACGGGATCAAGTTTTGAAGCGTTCCAGGCCGGGATAGACCCCGCGATCAATCCTATCACTATGGATACTAAAAGGCCGATAATAATATTCCCTGTGGTAAGAATAATAGAAAACTCCAGGCTCTGACGAGCGATAAGGATGCCCACATAAACCAATAATAACCCTAAAATACCACCAAAAAGCGAAAGAAATACTGATTCGAAGAGGAATTGTGTCAGAATAAAATAATTCTTTGCTCCTAGAGCCTTTTGAATACCTATTTGACTTATACGCTCCTTCACAGAAACGAACATGATATTAGCAATACCAAAGCCACCTACCAACAGGGAAAAGCCTCCGATAATCCAACCCACGATACTTATTACGCCAAAAATTTGATCAATATAGTTTGTCAGGACTGATATTTCACTAATATCAAATGAATTCTCTTCTTCAGCTTTTATGCTTCTCACGGCTCTCAGGATACCTGTAATTTCATCTTTCAAAATTTCGTTACCAACATTGGGAACTGCTTTTACTGCAATGGTCATGTTTACATTTCTGGAGTTGGAGAGTGTTTGTCCAAAAGGCATTGGAACCATAATAGCCTGGTCGTTGGAGTTTCCCAGTCCACTACCCTCCTTTTTTAATACACCTATAACAACGCATTTCTTTCCTCCCACCTTCATCTCCTTTCCAAGAGGATCGAGCCCTTCAAAAAGGTTTTCCGAGATATCGGCACCGATAATTGCCACATTGCGCCCCGCATTGGATTCCACGGGAGAGAAGTACCTGCCCTCATAAATATCTAAAAATATTACCTTGTCATGGTCATGTGTTACAGCTGTTACTGTGGCTTTCTCTATGGAGTTATTACGATAGGTCACATTTCTGTTTATATTAAAATAAGCTGAAGAATACTCTGCCACGGAGCTGCGTTTTTGTATCTCTTTCATCTCCTGCAGCGTAGGCTGAGGACGATTCCAATATTTCCACCACGGGGTATTAGCACTACCTACAACAGGCCATTTGGTAACAAATACAACATCATTACCAAGCTCTGAGAAACTCTCTTTTATGCTCTTCTCAAGAGAACCGAAGACCGTTAAAACGGAAATAATACTGAAGATTCCTATTGTGATCCCCAGCAAGGAAAGGATAGTTCTCACCTTGTTGACAATCACGGAATTGATTGCAAAGATGAAACTCTCTTTCAGAAGTTTTAGAAACAGCATAAAAACATATATTTAGAACATTATCAAAAATATTTAAAAGATAGATATAACAAGTTGTATATTGCTTTGATTTTTAATAAAATTGCATAGCGCAAAAACAGTTGTATGAAACATAATTACATAATCGGTGAAACAAATTAAAACAGCACTTATTTCTGTATATCATAAGGACAATTTAGAAGCTATTGTACACTTCTTAGATTCACTAAATATACAAATTTACAGCACAGGAGGAACATACGATTTCATAAAACACCAAGGAGTAGACGCACTAACAGTGGAATCCGTTACGGGTTACCCGTCGATTTTAGGCGGACGAGTTAAGACATTACACCCAAAAGTGTTTGGAGGCATTCTCGCACGCCGCGAGGATAAAGATGATCAGGGTCATATGCAGGAGTATGATATTCCTTTCTTTGATCTGGTTATTGTAGATCTCTATCCTTTTGAAAAAACCATTGCCGAAACAGATGAGGAAACCACAATCATCGAAAAAATAGATATCGGAGGCATCTCACTTATCCGTGCGGCAGCTAAAAACTTCAACGATGTAGTTGTTGTTCCTTCCATGAATCACTACGATGAGTTTCTGGAGCTTTTAAAAACTAACAGAGGCCTTTTTTCCCGGGAAGAGAGAAAACGTTTTGCCGGATATGCCTTTAATGTGAGCTCACACTACGACATGGCGATCTACAACTACTTCGCAAAAGAGGATAGCAAAAAGGCTCTTAAAATCAGTGAAGCAGAGAGTGTCGAGCTGCGTTATGGTGAGAACCCACATCAGAGTGGTCATTTTTATGGCAAACAGAATGAAGTTTTCACACAGCTACACGGCAAGGCATTATCATACAATAATCTGGTAGATATTGAAGCAGCAATAGCTCTTATCCTGGAGTTTGAAGAACCAACCTTTGCCATTCTTAAACATACCAATGCCTGCGGATGTGCATCCCGACCACAGTTGCTTCCGGCATATAACGATGCCCTGGCAGGAGATCCAGTATCAGCATACGGTGGTGTATTTATTACAAACAGAGTTATAGATTTTAGTACTGCAGAGCAGATTAATAAGTTATTCTTTGAGGTTATCCTGGCTCCGGATTATGATGATGAAGCCCTTAACATACTTAAAACAAAGAAAAACCGTATCATACTGAAAAAAAATAGCTATGCTTTTTCTCCTAAGCTTGTGAGAACCGCATTAAATGGCTATATTGTGCAGGATCGGGATTTGGCTACGGAAGGAGCGGAGTCATTAACAATAGTTTCTAACCGTAAACCCGATAGTCGTGAGATGGAAGACATATTTTTCGCCAACAAGCTGGTAAAACATACCAAAAGCAATGCTATTGTTCTTGCTAACAATAATATGCTTGTGGGTAGTGGTACGGGTCAAACATCCCGTATCGATGCATTAAAACAGGCTATAGCCAAAGCAAAGGCTTTTAACCTGAACTTGAAAGGTGCCGTAATGGCCTCTGATGCTTTTTTTCCCTTCCCTGATAATGTGGAGGAGGCTTGGAAAGCAGGTATTAGAACCGTTATTCAGCCCGGAGGTTCGATTCGCGACCAGCTGAGTATCGACTTCTGCAACGAACATGATATGTCGATGGTTTTCACCGGCGTTCGCCATTTTAAACACTAGAAAAACAATAAACCATGGGAATTTTTTCCTTTTTGACAAAAGAGATCGCACTAGACCTGGGAACAGCAAATACGATTATTATATACAACGACAAGGTAGTAGTTGACGAACCCTCAATAGTAGCGGTAGAACGCTCCACGGGGAAAGTATTGGCAATAGGTAAACGCGCTATGATGATGCATGGAAAAACCCATGAAAACATCAAAACTATTCGCCCACTTCGCGACGGTGTAATCGCCGACTTTCAGGCGTCGGAACATATGATTCGTGAAATGATCAAAATGATCAATCCCAAAAAAACACTCTTTCCTCCGGCACTGAAGATGGTAATATGTATACCCTCTGGCATAACAGAGGTGGAAGAACGGGCTGTAAAAGACTCCGCCGAGCAGGCAGGAGCGCGTGAAGTGAGGCTTATACATGAACCTATGGCGGCAGCTATTGGTATAGGCATCGACGTTCTGGAGCCCACAGGTAATATGATTATTGATATTGGCGGCGGCACATCCGAAATCGCCGTTATTGCACTTGGTGGTATCGTTAACAACAAATCCATTCGCATTGCTGGTGATGATTTTAACCTTGACATTGAAGAGTATATGCGCAAGCAACATAATATCAATATCGGTGAACGCACAGCAGAACGCATTAAGATAGAAGTGGGAGCAGCACTGGAAGATATAGACAACCCACCGGAAGATTATGCTGTTCATGGCCGTGACATGCTTACCGGAATACCAAAAGAGGTAATGGTAAACTATAGAGAGATTGCTCATACACTTGATAAGTCAATATCCAAAATAGAGACCGCCGTTCTCAATGCACTGGAGATGACACCTCCCGAGCTTGCGGCGGATATCTATCGCACCGGAATATATCTTGCTGGCGGCGGGTCGATGCTTCGCGGCCTCGACAAACGTATCCACAATAAAACAAAACTCCCTGTTCATGTAGCGGAAGATCCACTCAGAGCAGTGGCGCGTGGTACCGGTATAGCTCTGAAAAACTTTGATAAGTTTACTTTCCTTATCAAATAAATGTTTTATAGCCCATGCGGAATCTTTTTGCCTTTCTTATCAGATACAATCTTGTTATTCTTTTTGTGTTACTGATGGGTGCAAGTATATGGATGTATCTTTCATACAACAGCTACCAACGCAGCAGATTGTTGCAGTCGACAACATCATTTACTTCCCGGGTGACGGAGATCAACAAAGAGATATCTCAATATTTTCACCTTAAAGAAGCTAATATCCAACTTACAGAAGAAAATGCCCTCCTTAGAAGTCTTTTATCTTTACCGCAGGATAGCATTGTTGTAGATAAATACACACCCATTAACTATATCAGTGCACAGGTAATAAGCAATTCTGTTAATCGCAAGTACAATTATCTTATGTTGGATAAAGGTCGGCAGGACGGCATAAAACCCGACCAGGGCGTTGTTTCTACAAAGGGTGTTGTGGGAATAATAACAGAGGTATCCAGGAACTATAGCAGTGCTATTTCCCTTATAAATATCAACAGCCAAATCAGCGCACGCCTGAAAAACACAAAGGAGATTGGAAGAATTACCTGGGATGGAGATGATTACAGGCATATTATGCTAATGGATATACCCACTCATTCTATTGTAAGTAAAGGTGATACCGTTGTTACCAGCGGATATTCGCATATCTTCCAGGCAGATATCCCAATTGGGGTTGTTGATAGTGTAAGCCTACAGAGCGGTGATCATTTCTATAATATCAGACTTAAACTGGCAGAAAATTTCAACGCCTTATACAATGTATATGTTATTGATATTAAAGCGGCAGATACCTTGAACCACCTTCGGGATATTAATAGAAAGGAGCAGCGATGAGGAATAGATTTCTGATACAAATATTTCAATTTGCATTGTTTGTCGCAGCACAGGTACTGATTTTTAACCATATTAACCTGGGCGGTTTTGTCAATCCTTATGTATATATAATTTTTGTTTTAATGCTGCCTTTGGACATCCCCGGTTGGGCATCTCTTATAATCTCCTTTTTAATGGGTCTGAGTGTGGACATCTTCACACATACACCCGGTTTACACGCCTCAGGAGCGCTCGTGGCTGTTTTTGTTCGTCCTTATATAATCGGACTGATTTCCACCAACAAGGACTTAGAACCCGGCTTACGACCAACGCTGTTCGATATGGGACGGCGGTGGTATATCCTATACTCAACAATAATGGTGATGATCCATCATATATATCTCTTCTTCCTTGAAGCCTTGAGTTTTTCACACTTCTTTAAAACATTATCACAGGCTTTATTAAGCGCCGCCACAACAATACTGCTGGCTTATATCGCGCAGTTTTTGTTCTACTTCAAACGAAAAAAATAACCGCATTTTTCATTCATAAAAAAACAAAGGAACCCGAAAGGGGATATTATTGTCTTTAAATAAAACAAAAATATAATTCTATGAAAAAACTACTATTTGTAATATTCGCTCTTGCAGTATTGGTATCATGCCAACAGCAGGCAGATAATACAATAACTATCAATGGCAATATCACAGGACTGGAAGAGGAAAATGTTTATCTGATGGAACGTGAAGGCAATGCTTTCCTTATTCTGGATACCGCTAATGTTGAAAATGGAGTGTTTGCATTCAATTATACTGCAGAAACAAGTAAAGTCATCTACCTGGGAACACAACCGGGAAGACCTTTTACCGATCTTTTTGCTGAAAAAGGCACTATTACAATTAGTGGCAACGCAGAAAAGATCCGCGAGGTGATTGTTGCCGGAACAGTGAATAATGAACTATATTCATCCTATAAAATCAGAGATAACGAGCTCAATAGGGAGTTGTATAGTTTATACGATGAATACAAAGAGGCTGACAAAAAAGGAAACAAAGATAAAATGACAGTTCTGGAAGATAAGATGGACACCATAAATAATCTACAAACAGAAAACACAGCAGCATTTATAAAAGAGAACAATAACAGTGTAGTATCGCCATTCCTGCTGTGGAGAATGTCGTATATGTTCACGTTGGAAGATATGCTTCCTGTATATCAATCATACTCTCAGGAGATAAGAGCATCGGAGTATGCTGGTTTTGTAAAAGAACGCATTGATGTTCTTAGTAAAGTGGCAGTAGGGCAGAAATTTACAGATTTCTCCATGGAAGATACCGAAGGTAATATGCTTGCACTCTCAGATGTAATGGGAAAGGTAACACTGGTGGATTTCTGGGCAGCATGGTGCTCACCGTGCCGCGCTGAGAATCCTAATCTAGTAAAAGCATATACAAAATATCATGACAGCGGTCTGAATATTCTGGGAGTATCCTTTGATAAAGACAAGGATCAATGGCTACAGGCTATCGTTGATGATAAGCTTACCTGGCATCAGGTTTCAGATTTAAGTTATTGGGAAAACTCAGCGGGAAAAATATATGGTATCCGCAGTATTCCCAGCAATTTTTTGATGGACGAGAATGGTGTTATCCTGGCATGGAATCTAAAAGAAGAGGCGCTGCAGATAAAGCTGCAGGAGCTCTTTGGCTTCTAAAAAATAAAGACAATACAAATTACCATAAAACATATGCTCATTCGATAAAATTTTAATGGCAGGAAATTCAAGCTATTCAATATTATAATAAAAAAATCCCTGCTACTAAAAAAGTAACAGGGATTGATAATATAGAATTAAGATCTCTTAATCAACAATTGTCATTTCATCAACCAGGTGGGTAGCACCGGCATATTTATCGATTACAAAGAGTACATAACGGATATCCACGCTTATGGTACGTTGTAGTTCAGGTTCAAAAGCAATATCGCCACTCATAGCTTCCCAGTTGCCATCAAAGGCGATACCTATGAGTTCACCGTCGCCATTTATAACAGGGCTACCAGAGTTACCACCAGTAATATCGTTGTCGGTGAGGAAACATACTATCATGTCACCATTTTCATCGGCATAACGACCGTAGTCTTTAGCCTCATAGAGTTCTTTTAAGCGAGCAGGAACGATAAACTCTTCATTTGTCGGGTCTTCCTTCTCCATAACTCCGGATAGACGTGTCAGGTAATCATAATGAATAGCATCGGCAGGATAGTAATCTAGAACGCGACCATAAGTTAAACGCATGGTGAAGTTAGCATCCGGATAGTATGCTTTCTCTGGATTCATCTCACGAAGCCCTGCAACGAATAGTCGCTGTGCTTTGCTAAGTTTGGCATCCACCTCAGGATCTGAAGCCGTCTGCATCTGCATAACCATAGCATAGATTGAATTTGTAACCTTAGCAGCGAGGTCATTCTGCATCTTTTTCAGTTTTGGCTTGGCAAGGAAATCAAGCATATTCTCCTTAGTGGCATAGATAGACTTTTCGAATACTTCATCTGCGAAAGCATCGATATCACCTTTATATTTTTCTTCTATAAAAGAGAATATTTCAGGTTTCTTTTCATCGGGAAGAACAATATTGAGTTTCTTCAATACATTAGTCCAGATCAGTTTTTCCGTAGTAGGATCATATTCAGCATACACAGCTTCTACCATCTCCTTAATTGGTTCCAGAGCGGCGTTAAGTTCATCTTTCTTCATTTTTTGTTCAAGAGTCTGCTCCACTTTATTAAACTGGAATGGAATAGTAAATGCCTGACATCCAAACAGTCCAAGCTCAAGGTTCCACATAAGAGCTTGTACTTCCGATTCAGCAATGGAAGCATAAGCCGATTCAAAATCAGCTAATACATCGCCATATTTTTCCTGTTTATCAGGATTAGCAGCTACCCATTTCGCAAAGTCATCTTCTATAGCTTTCTTTTTGTCGAAAACCTTCAGGCGTTTAAGGCCTCGGCTTTCACCTTTTTTATTTTTCCAGATATTAGCTATTTGATCATACTTGGAAGCGTACATAATACGTACCTCATCGTTCAAGTTCATACCTTCTTTCATGCCTGAAAGAACTACTTCACCCATGTCATCAATAGCAGGGTTGATCTGGTTAAGCGTAAGGTCAATACCCCATGAAGTGCGGTAACGATCTGTTCCTCCGGGGTAACCCCAGATCATTGCGAAGTCATTCCTTTTGATACCTTTGGTAGATACTTTCAGGTGGCGTTTCACTTTCATAGGGATATTCTCTTCCGCATATTTTGCAGGAGAACCGTCAGGAGCAGTATAGACACGGAACATGCTAAAATCACCGGTATGACGAGGCCACATCCAGTTGTCAGTGTCTCCACCATATTTACCTATAGAAGAAGGAGGAGCTCCCACCAGGCGAACATCTTCATAGATCTCATAAATAAAAAGATAATATTCATTACCGTTGAAGAAACCTTTTACATCAGCAGTGTAACGACCCTCTTCAGCGCCTTCTTTTTCGATGACCTCGATAACCTCTTTAACAACTTTAGAACGCTCTTTCTCAGTCATATCGTCAGTTACATCAGCGAGGACACGCTCTGTTACATCTTCCATACGTACAAAGAAGGTAGCTGTAAGGCCTTTGTTTTGAAGCTCCTCTTGGCGCGTCATAGCCCAAAAGCCGTCAGTAAGGTAATCGTGATCTATGGTGCTGTGCGATTGAATAGCTTCATAACCACAGTGGTGGTTGGTAAGAATGAGACCTTCAGCAGAAACGATCTCACCGGTACAGAAATTACCGAAGTTTACAATTGCGTCCTTTAGAGAAGAGTTATTAATGCTGTAGATATCCTCAGCAGTAAGATTTAGGCCCATAGCCTGCATATCTTCATAGTTGAGTTGTTCCACAAAAATAGGCAACCACATACCTTCGTCGGGAGCTGCCTTTATGCTGGATCCTGCTGCGAGGGCAAAAACCAACAAAAAAGTGAGAAATAATTTTTTCATCATGGTGTTATTTATTATTATTTAAACGTTTAATAGAGTTTATTGGTGCAAATGTAGCACAAAAGAGAAAATAAAAAGCGAAGAACACAAAAAGAGCATTCTTCGCTATGGATAATTATACGTTAAAACTACAATCTCATTAGAGATCCAGTTTTTCTTTACCTTGGTTAAATACTATATCCACGGGGATATTTGCGGTTCCCAGACGGTCGAGGTCAGCCTGGAGCTGAGGTTTTACGATACCATCTTTTTGAACCCATTCCTTAGCAGCCTGATAGTCACCATTACCCTGAATATCAAGAATTTTCTGCATAAGAGAGATCATTGCAGCATGCATCTCTTCAAAGTTAACAGTATATGTGCCATCCTCATTACGAGTGTACGCACCTGTTTCTTCAAAGTAATTCATACGCATCATGTTGGCTTTACCATGTGAGCTGGCAGCGCCAAATCGGCTGGAGCGGAAGATCCCTGCAAAGAAAGTCACAAAGTTATCCATCACTTCCCCTTCTGTAAGCTCGCCCATTTCGTAAAGCTGTGTAACCAAATAAAGACCCATAATATCGGCTTTTCCCTCTTCAATGGCAGAATATTGCTCTTTCAGTGCTTCACGCACTGTCTGAGATCCGTCAACAGTAGTTTTAATACCCATTGCATGACCCACTTCGTGGAACATAGTATTTTCGAAGAAAGCATTGAACTTAATATATTTACGCTGCTCAGGGTCAATAAGTTCGTTTGAAATAGGAACCAGAATCTTATCAAATTTTGCTTTCATAGCATTTTTCAGCTGCAGCTTGCGCGAACCAAAAGCTACATGAACCTCTTCGTCGTTGGGAAGGTTGATGGCGATGGTCTTGCTACCGGCATTACAGTCGCCGCGGTAATAAACCACATCGTATGCATTCATATCGGCTTTAGAACCGGGAACATCTCTTTTATACTCCGCTTCCACAGGGAGTCCTTCCTGTAGTCCGGGAAGCATGGCGGAGAATTTCGCCAGTTTAGCACTCCACTCGAGATCTTTGATAAGGATGAAAGATTCAAAAGCGGCTTTGTAACCGTAAAGAGCATCCTCATAATTTTCGATAGGACCTACGATGAAATCGATATTAGCATCCTGCATCTCCATCCATGCAAAGTCACTGGCCTGGTATTGGTCAGTGATAAGCGCTTCGGCGCGGAGTTCCAGATATTTTTTCAGTCCTGCATTTTCTGCCAGAGCGGCAGCTTCTTTGAGCATGTTAGAAGCCTTTGTCAGCTCCTCTTTGTATGCTTCTCTGTAAGGCACAGTAATCAACGCCCCTGCTTCATCGCGACGCAGGAGAGTGTAGAGGCTTGTTTTAGAATCATCGGCAAGAGCCTCGAACTCCTCCTTGGTCATATCAGCTGGATAGAAGTTTGCGCCTTTAGGTTTTTCACCTATGCCGGCGATAAAAGGCCAGTTGTTGTTAAGGCGATCCCATGGGCCGTAGTGGATGGTAGCGAGTCGTTTGGTGTTGGCATCAGCAATATTGTTCAGGAAGTTATCCCTATCGCCAATGGTTTGCCTCCAAAAAAGGTCTTCCATAATATCTGCTACATCGAAACAGATGGAGAGGATTTGTTTTTCGTTCTCTGAGAGATGGCTGATGTCGGCGGTAAGATCAAAAGGAGCAAAGATGGCAACACGGTCATCAACAACCTTCTGGTCTTCTGCCGTGAAGGCCTGATCCTGAGGAAGGAGATTTTGGGCATCCTTTTTTTCTGTTGGGGTGGTACAAGAAACAGCTATTGCTGTTACACCCACCATTGTCATAAAAAAAATAAAATTTTTACGCATAAGTATTGAATTATAGGGGTTTAAACATTTCCTACAAAGATAATAAAAAAGGGGGATACAAAATCATCAGAAAGTTTGCCCGATAAAACCGCACGGCAGTGCATTGGCTTTAAAGAGCCGCACGGCGGTGCGGCTCTACAAAACGACCATGCAGATCTCTTTCTTTTCAGAACGCACAACGGGAGGTGCATTGCTATAGAGCCCTAAGGTTCTTCCAAACCCTGAGACTATTCATTTGGGCAGCGGTGCTCTTTGCGTAGTATATCGGTCTATAAGCTATCATTCATTACTACAAATAATGTATGCGAACTTTTGCCAAAAAAAACTTTTTTTGAATTTCTCAGATAAAAACACTTGACATCAGGTAAAAACCCCACTACCTTTACATGACACTAACCCGCTATATATCAACAACACATTGAAACAACTTACATGTTTACATCATTAAAATACTAATAAAATGAAACGAAACCTATCCTCCAAAAACCATATTAAAATACTAATTGTATTACTACCATGTTTTATCTGTACAATTTTGACAACATCGGGTCAAAACCTTGCACAATACAATGAATCTACAGCGTATGAAAGTGCATATATAAATACGTGCTCCGGCAACTTGCTTCTTCAGTATTATGACTGGCATATTCCAAATCAAGGTCCTGATTTTGAGATTTACTTCTCATATAACAGCGTCCGAAATAATATCAACAAAGGATACGGGCGTGGCTGGATTTTTTCTATGGGAATGGAATTAACAAATTATGGCGACTCTGTTTGTATTCTCATGCCGGATGGCAGAAAAGAAGCATACTATTACAATGGAACAAGTTATGATCATCAACCCGGTGCATTCAAAACACTCGAGAACAGTCAGGGGTACTTAATCCTTACAACAAAACATGGAACGGAGTACCATTTTGGAGTAGCCGGGCTACCGTATCTGTCAAAAATTGTTGACAGAAATGACAATGTGCTCTCTTTCACATACACCAACAATCATCTTTCGGAGATATCTGATCAGTCAGGAAGAAGCGTCAATTTCGTTTGGGAAGAAAATCTACTGCAAAGCTTTTCTGATTCAAATACAGGAGATACCAGAGAATTCACTTTTATCTATGATGATGAGGGATACCTCACGCAGCGAATCAATCCTCAGCAGGAGAGCACCTTCTTCACTTACGACCAAAATAAAATAAACACGATTCTGGACTTAAATGAAACTCTTTGGGAAATCATTTACAACCAGGATCAAGCGGTACAGAGATTTATGTGCTATTCAATAAATTACTCATTAAACTTTGAATACATACAGGCTGAACGCATTACAGAGCTGAGTTACAACAATGGAAGCAAAACCTATGTGAAAGCGTTTACATACGATGGTTTGTCACGTTTGATACAAATAAGATATGAAGATAATAACACTAAAGCATTCCTTTGGGACAACCAACTTAACATAATACAAACTACAGATGAGTTGGGAAGGGAGCTTAATTTTTCTTACGACGAGCAAGGGAACCTTCTGGAAATAGAAGATTACGAAGGGAATCTCTCCTCATACTCGTATGAAGGTAATTTCAACCTTATATCTTCATTCACTGACAGAAATGGGAATACGACCCATTACAATTATGATGAAAACGGAAATCAAACACAAATCATTAACTGTGAACTGTATGCGGAATACTACACCTATGATGCCTGGGGTAATATTATATCGCACACAAACTTAAATGGAGCTACTACCACTTATAACTATGATTCCTATGGAAATCTACATGAAGTAACGGATTCCATGGGATATACAGAAGAGTATGGTTTCGATGCATGTGGAAAGCTATTGCAATACACTGATGCATTGGATAACACCACTACGAATACTTATGATAACCTATATAATCTAACTTCTGTCACTGATAGCCAGGGCAATACAACCACCTATACTTACTCGCCAGCAGGAAATATGACAAGTATAACAGACGGAGAAGGTTACTCTACCACTTATACATATAATGAGTTTAATAGCCTTGAACAAATCCAAAACCATGATGGGAGTACTATTTCCTATTCTTATGATGAGATGGGGCGGCAAACCGAAGAGATGAATGAAATGGGGTATGCCACTGAGTATGAACATGATGCCAGACATCGAATAACTAGAACAACCGACTGTCTGGGATATAGTGAAGAAACGGTATATGACGCTGTCGGGCAAATTTTATCACAGCAGAACAAGAACAGCGAGGTGACACAATATACGTATAACAACGCTGGATACCTTGCAAATATTACAAATCCCGAAGGGAGTGTTCGTAATTTCATGTATGACAACGCCGGAAATGTAATATCCCAAAATGATTTTAATGGCAACACTACTTCTTTTGAATATGATTGTCTTAACAGATTAACTCTCGTCAACAACCCGGATGGTTCCTACATATCATATACATATGATAATCATAGCAATATTATATCCATAACAAATGAAGAGGGTGCAACAACTACTTATGAATATGACGATAACAACCATGTAATCAGTATCACAGATGCTTTGGGCAATTCCGAGTTGCTAAATTACGATGCAGCAGGAAACAACATCCAATCAACAGATAAGAACGGAAATATCACAACATATATATATAACAATCTAAACCGTTTGGTCTCTACAACCGACCCATTGGGGCATACAGAGCAAAGCATATTTACACCAAATGGAAATCTCTCTTCAAAAACTGATAAAAATGGGAACACATATCAATATCAGTATAATTTCAGAGGGTTAGTAACACAAAAAACAGATCCTTTAGGCATTAATGAGACATATACTTATGATCTGTCAGGACGGCAAACATCGTACATAAACAAAAACTATGAGACCTGGTATTATGAATATGATTGCGCAGGTAATATGGTTGAGGAAACAGATCCTTTGGGTAATATAGAACTTTACGTATTTGATGCAGGAGGCAGAGTTATCTCCTACACAGATAAAAATGGCAATAGTACCCAATACACGTACTCTTGTTGCAACCTGGAATCAATCACTGATGCTTTAGGAAATACGATATCATATATATATGATGCAAATCATAATCTCACATCTGTAACAGATCCTCTTGGGCTTGAAACAAACTACCTGTATAATAATCTAGATCAACTCATTCAGGCAAAAGATCCTGAAAATAATGCCTGCCATTACTCTTACTCCCCAACAGGACTATTACTAACATCCACCGATCCGGAAGGCAATTCTCATCAATTCACATACGATCTCTTGGGTAACAATACTACTGTTCAAAATGCAATGGGTTTTCTGGATCAAAGCCTGTATGATGCCAATGGTAATAAAATTTCATACACGGACAAAAAAGGCAATAC
>CAYYSU010000021.1:0-46581 GCA_964474455.1 uncultured Bacteroidales bacterium | reverse complement strand
ATGAATAGGGTTTCCCTTTAATGTGATTTTTGACATAACTAATACTTTTTTTATTTAAGTCTTTAAACAGTGAATCGGTGGAAATGTTTTGCTCAGGAGAAAAAAATGGTCAGGAAGTAGTATGATAGGAAGTAAGTTGAAAAGTGGAAAACCAAACCTCAGAAAAGAAAAGCTACATTCCCGACCATTACTCATTAATAAAATAATGAATATAATACTATAGCATAACAGCATCTTTAGCTGTTTGTTCACAAAAGATGTTGTTTTTCTTAAAAGAGCTTTTCGTATAAAATTTGATGAATGTTCGTGCGTACATTCTCTTTGATAATAAGGTTGTTGGACTGATCAGGATATATGCGATTTGATAGAAAGACGTATACAAGGTTTTTTTCCGGATCGCCCCAGATAAATGTGCCTGTAAACCCACTGTGACCGAAACTTGAAGGTGAAGCGTCCTCACATACAGGGCCATTTTCATAATAATCAAGCAAGGGTTTGTCGAAACCGATGCCGCGACGATTCTCATTCAAAGGGAACTGATATTTTGTGAATGAGTGAATAGTCTGCTCGTCAAAATATTGTTGTCCTGCATAGTTGCCACCCTGAATAAGGCATTGAAATAAAACGCCAAGATCATGAGCATTGCTAAATAGTCCTGCATGCCCGCAAACACCACCTAACATCGCTGCCGCTGGATCATGTACAGTGCCATGAATCAATTTCTTACGGAAGATCTTTTCGTCTTCTGTGGGTACAATATGTTTTTTATCCCTCCACATCAATGGGTTAAAGCCAATATTTGACAATCCCAATGGCGAATAGAAATTACTCTCAACAAATTGCTCCAAAGGTGTATTTGTAGATTGTTCTATGGCTCTGCAGAGTAGTATAAACCCCAGGTCGCTGTATTTATACTCAATGGAGTTCCTCAGCTCCGACTCCCTGATAGTATCGTAAATAGCAAATGGATAGTCGTTTCTCAGGAACAAAGTGTCGGAAATATATATTGTATGATTTGGATCAGGAGTGTTTGAGTAATAATCGGAGAGAGGATTGCCATTTTCGTCCAGAGTATTTTTGAAGAAGGGAATCCAGGGCTGTAGCGCCGCTTGGTGTGCCATCATATCACGGATAATAATGTCCTTTTTGTTTCCGTTTTTTAGGTCAGAAAGATAGAAAGAGAGGCGCTGATCGATATCAATAATGCCATCCTCATAAAGCTTCATCATTGATATTGAGGTAGCTGCCACTTTCGTGATGCTTGCAACATCATATATGTCATCATTGGTGACCTCACGCCTTTTCTCATAAGTATGAAACCCATAACTTTTGTTTATAATAACATTGCCATCCTTGGCAACAAAAAGCTGACATCCGGGCATGCCTTTTTCTTGTATCGCGTTTAAAATTATGCTGTCAATAGGGGCGAGGATTTCTTCATATCTTCCTTCGTCTTCTATGCTACCATATCGAAAGGTGTTAATGGCCTCTCGCTTCAAACCAAAGCCCTCCTTGAGTGTATCGTTGACACTTACCGGAAGGGTGCCGTTAACAGGAAAAGCCCCAAAAAGAGATTGTATTAGCAAGTCATTTGCGGTATGCTTATCTTCATACGAAACCATTAATGCATCTACCTGAAGATCATTGAAATGTGTCAATCCATAAGGCGATCCTATATATGCTAAAATGGTTTTGTGATCCTTATTAATATGAGCCAGTAGTTCCTCAAGTTCAGCAGTAATACCATAGCCTGATGACATTTTTTTGTCATATGTGCTTAAGGTAATTATTACTGTTTCATAACCTGAAAGATTCTCCTTACAATCCGTCCATAAAGCGTTATTATAATCCAAAGGGATAAAATAACTATCTACAGGCATATACCTTTCCACGAGGTTATTCATATATTCATTTGGTTTGTTTCCTATGCAAAGCAGTGCTGTTTTGCCGGCTTTCCATGGCATTATGGGGAGCAAACTGTCGTTATCTTTTACCAAAGTAAGTGATGACTGGTATAGGTTTCTTATCAAGACCTGATATTTCGGGTCGTTAATTTTTTCAATGACAGAAATCGGTCTTGTAGGATAATAATCGTGTAGCCCTGCATCATATTTTGCCTGAAGTAATTTTTTGCATCGTCGATCAAGATCGTCAAGTGCTTCCTTACTATTTTTAACGTGTTTTTTGATAAGTTTTATGGCTTTTGGCGGATCGAGAGAAAGCAGAAGTATATCATTTCCGGCAATGTACGCTTCCAGTTCTGCCTCTCCGGGCTCAAAATATTTTGTTACACCGCTCATATCAAGAGCATCTGTAACCTTAAGGCCATTGAATCCCAGCGTATCACTCATTAGTTTAGTGACAATATTATGGCTAAGGGTTGACGCTCTGTTTTCACCTTTTTCATAGAGCGGGATATAGAGATGCGCAGTCATGATTCCTCCGAGTCCTGCCTTTATCATTTCCATGAAAGGGTATAACTCCAGGGAGTCCATTCTTACTTTATTGTGGTTTAATATGGGAAGCGTGTAATGTGAGTCGCTATCGGTGTCGCCATGGCCGGGAAAATGCTTTGCGGTGGCAATAATGGCATTATCCTGAAGCCCTTTCATATACATAATACTTTTTTTGGCAACGTTTTCTCTGTTTTCACCAAACGATCGTGTATTGATAACAGGATTGGCAGGGTTGGAGTTTACATCTGCCACGGGAGCAAAATTGATATGGGTGCCGATAGAACTCAGCTGTTCTGCAATATCTTCCCCCATGTAATATAACAAAGAGTCGTTTTGTATTGCTCCCAGGGTCATTTGACGAGGGTAGGAGATTGTGGAGTCGAGGCGCATTCCCAAGCCCCACTCAGCATCCAAAGATATCAGTAATGGGATCTTGCTTTTTTTCTGCCATCGGTTAGTTAGGGCTGCCTGACGTGCCGGGCCGCCTTGAAAAAAGCACAGTCCACCAATATGATGTCGCTTCACCAAAATATCAATATCCTTGTAATATGATTCGTCTTTGTTGCTATACGTGCGCACAAAAATTAACTGCGCGATCTTCTCTTCGACAGACATTTTGTTCATAACAGAATTGATCCATTGCTCACGTTGCGGTGAGTTATTCTGAGCATGAACAACAGGCATCTGAATCGCCATTGCAATTGTTAATAGGGATAATGTGAGGTATTTCATTGTAGTGCTTTTCTTTGTGGCAAAAGTATTGAATAATTGTTTAGGAACATAAAATTATGGGTTAACATTGTATTGTGAGCAGGCTCAAGGGTGTTTAATTGTAAAAAAAAAAGGCCATCCCTTCCGGGACAGCCTATAAACAATGTGTATTTTTCTTCTTACAATATACTAGAAGAGATCATAAATGTTGCTGCGAGAGCTACAATAGCGTAGAGCTCGGGGAATACCGCAAGGATAAGTGTGTTACCAAATACGTCGTATCCGGCTCCGATACCAGCGATACCGTTGGCACAAACCTGACCCTGACGGATAGCAGAGAATAGTGCTACCATACCCAGTGCAAGGCCGGCTCCAAATACTGCTGCCGACTGGATCCATGTGATCTCAGGTACTAATGCACCCTGAAGTAGAAAGAACCCAAGAAATCCGTAAAGACCCTGTGTTCCCGGTAAGGCGCTTAATACAAGGTAGTTACCGAACGCTTCGTCGTTCTTCTTCATTGCTCCAATACTGGCGTTGCCACCCATGGAAACTCCGTATGCACTACCAATTCCCGAAAGACCGACCATAATTCCGATCCCGATGTAAGCTAAAATGATAGGTTCCATAATCTTGATTTTTAAGTATTAATGTTTTCTTATTATTTCTATTAATTATTAATAACAGCTATTTTACTATTTTACTGAAAGGTGAGTATTTTTTGCCTCCACCTTCGAAGCCGGCATTCTTATAAAATTCCACAAAGGTCAAACGCATGGGATGTACCATCGATCCCAGCCCGGACATGAAGATGTTCATGCTATGACCTATTAGCATGATAATTACCATCACCAACTGACTTATCACCGGAGTGCTGCCACTCAAACTGATGGCCAGGTCGTTGAACACAAAGCCCATCACAGCACTGGAGATTCCCAGGGCGAAAAGACGAATGTATGAAAGTACATCACCTAAAAGGCCGGTGAGCATGTTGTACGAATCCCACAATCCGGAACCAACGTTTATAAACACATTGCGTTTTGGATCGTTTAACACCAGGATAAATAATCCGGCAATACCCAGCACAGAGTAGAGTGCAATATTGTATGCATTACCGGTAAGAATTTCCTTCGTACTAAGCAAGTATACACTTCCACCACCCAGGATAAGTATGATCCATCCAATGGTACTGAATGCATAACGGAAACCCTTACGTTTGGTGATATTTGCAACCTTGATAAACATACCGAATACAATCTGTACTGCTCCGATAATCAGGGCGAGGTTAAACAGTTTGTCGGGATCTAACATGTACTTCTTAACATTATCCAGCCAGGGAATGTCTGCTTCTATTAGGTTCATTCCGAATACGGTACCTCCAATGGCTCCCATTATTACTGTGGCAACTCCTAACCATGTGATAAGTCCAAGAATAGGTTTTA
Source organism: uncultured Bacteroidales bacterium (assembly GCA_964474455.1). Taxonomy (GTDB): domain Bacteria; phylum Bacteroidota; class Bacteroidia; order Bacteroidales; family BM520; genus BM520. The sequence goes on along the minus strand of CAYYSU010000021.1, from coordinate 41,972 downwards.
GTTCCGGCTTAACCTTACCACGGGCGAATAGTGCTGCAAGAATAAATAATATCCCATAGCCGGCATCTCCCAGGCAGAATCCAAAAAACAGCATGTAGAAAGGCGCAAAGAAAGGGGTGAGGTCGATCTCATGGTAGTTTGGCAATGAGTATAACTCACCAATCACTTCGTAGAGTCGTGCAAAACGATTGTTCTTTAACTTTACAGGTACCTTTTCATCGTCTTGTGGGTTGCGGAATTCATAGTAAACTTCCGTGGCATCGAGAAATGTATTCAGGTCGGAAACTTTTTCTTCCGAGACCCACGCTTCCAGCACCATAAGCTTCTCTTCAGCCTCCGAGGAGGTGTTTAGAACTACTTTACTAAAGTCGATCTCTTCCTGTACTTTGTCCCTGCTTATTTTTAGCACTGGGATTGCTGTCTCTGCGATTTGCTGAATATCTTTTTTATTCTGTTTTATCTCTGCTTCCAGTTTGTTTTGTGCCAGTTCAATCTCATTTACCGAGCGTTTTGGTAGGCGGATTTCATCAGCATCAATATAGAATTCAGGATCTTTTGTTACAGTGATAAAATACTCAACGGAGCTTACTTCATTGATAAAGAATATGTTATATTGTTCCCATTCTTTTTGCAATTTACGTGAAGCGCAGGAAAAGAAGCGAATATAAAAACCTTCGTCTTTCAGCTTTTGGATGCTCTCCCAACTGAATTTTCCCCAGGGTGCGAACTGTGCCAGCTCTTTTTCGTTGTGAAGCATCTGTGCAGTGGCTTTTTCCACAGCAGCAATTTTCTCTTCATAACTATTGAGTAGCGTTTGTCCATCTTCTGTTGAAGGAGTTTTCTCTTCCTCTTTAATTCTTTTAAGTTGTTTTATGGCAGCGGTGTATCTCTTGTGAAGGGTTAACAGGTCATCAAGATCCTTATTATCTTCCACTGAGCCCTCTTTTTCGATTATATGTACTGCTCCCAGATCTCTTATTCGTGTCAGAAACTCCTGGTATTCTTTATGATATACCAGCAAGGAGTATTTTTTCATTGGTATAATCATAATTCTTCCTCCTTTTGTTTTGCCTGTTTGTTTTTCACGATTTTCTGTGCCGATTTGGAGAGATTCTCTTCATCTTCCAGGAATCTTTTTATCTTGAGGATCGCATTTTCGAATCCGGGAATCTGTACTTTTTCATACAGGTTCACCTTCTGCGTTGTTTTTCTGCGGGCGTAGTCCAGTAACTCCATCTTACGGTGGAATACTTCACTCTCAATGGCTATCTTCGAGAGATCCTTCAGAATGGCAGTTCCATCAAGAAACCAAAAGGGTTGGTTAAACAAGCTGAATTCACGAATAGAATACTTTATATCGTCAAGTACGGGGGTTCTTACTCCTGCGATTTTCTTCACCGACAATTCCACATCATCGATTTGAATCAGTTCCGGGTTAAATTCGCCCCACAGGTTGACCATATCTTTGTATTCGTTAATCTTTGCATCTAGTTTCTCATCAAGCTCTTCAGATGCGTATCTGGCTTTCTTCACCTCAATGCGGAGTGCTGACTCCTTATTTTTTATTGTGGGAAGCGCCTTGACACGAACCCTCAACTGCTTGTTAAGATTCTGCATTGACGTTTTGTTATACTGAAATTTTATGGCCATGATAAACGTTTATAGTCGTTAATAATCTATTTCCCCTCTTCGGGCCAGTACTTATCTACCAGCGACTGGCGTATTGCAACCTCCGCTTTGGTAAAGTGCTTGTCGAAGAGTCCCCAGGCTGTCTCAATCATTTCAGTGGTATTGATGTTGACATCGATGGCCAGTAGGGAATCAGAATAAGATTTTGCAAATTCTATAGAACGTTCATCATAATCAGAAAGATCAAAGCCATTCTCCAGTTTTGTCTTTGCGTTAGCGGCATCGGCATACAGACGGATTGCAGCGTTCATCACCTGTGGGTGATCTTCACGGGTCTGCTTACCAATAACGAGTTGCTTCAGTCGAGAGAGGCTTCGGAATGGGTCGACGATAACTTTACCGATATCGGAATCCTTACGCAGGAAGAGCTGACCTTCGGTGATATAACCGGTATTATCAGGTACTGCGTGAGTGATATCACCATCAGAGAGTGTTGTTACAGCGATAATGGTTATGGATCCTCCATCAGGAAACTGTACCGCTTTCTCATAGATTTTTGCAAGATCAGAATAAAGAGATCCCGGCATACTGTCCTTGGAAGGAATCTGATCCATACGGTTTGATACGATACCCAGTGCATCAGCGTACAGTGTCATGTCCGTAAGGAGTACGAGTACCTTCTGGCCTTTATCGTGCGCAAAATATTCAGCTGCGGCGAGAGCCATGTCAGGAACGAGCAGACGCTCCACAGGCGGGTTGTCGGTGGTGTTTACAAAACTAATGATGCGGTCAAGAGCACCTGCATTATCAAATACGTTTTTAAAATAGAGATAATCATCATTGGTAAGGCCCATACCTCCGAGGATAATTTTATCTGCCTGGGCACGAAGTGCCACGGTAGCCATTACCTGGTTGAAAGGTTGGTCAGGGTCAGCAAAGAAAGGAATCTTTTGACCTGTCACCAGTGAGTTGTTAAGGTCGATACCGGCAATACCTGTTGCAATAAAGTCGGAAGGCTGCATACGACGAACGGGGTTCACCGATGGACCGCCTGTTTCACGCTCTTCACCTTCGATATCGGGGCCACCATCGATAGGGTCACCATAAGCATTGAAAAATCTGCCCGCAAGTTCATCGCTAACCTTCAGTGTTGGAGGTTTGCCAGTGAATATGACCTCTGCATTGGTGGGAATGCCTTCTGTTCCGGCAAAAATCTGCAGCGTTACATTATCACCCTGGATCATTACTACCTGAGCTTTTCGTCCATGAACGTAGGCCATTTCCTCATTGCCGACTCCTGTCGCTTTGAGCATACAGGTAGCCTTGGTAACATTAGTAATTTTAGTATATATCTTCTGAAATGCTTGTGTTTCCATTAGGCGATTCTCCTTTCTGATAATTTTTCTTCCAGCTCCTTTTCAAAGCCTTTATACTTGTCTGATTTGAATTCAGAATAGTTCATCTGACGGAAAGTGTTGATGACATCTTTGAAATATGGAGATACTTCTTCGAATGATTCAAATTTGAACTCCTGATGACATACTGAAAGTACTTTATCCATCATTATTGTTTGACGTTCCATGGATGATGAGGCATCGATTTTATCAAAAGCATCCTGCTGAAGAATAACAAAATCCACCAGTTCAGAATGCCAGAAACGTATGTGGTAATTTATGGGAACACCATCATCGCCGAGGATGTTAATTTGTTCTTTGGCTTCCTTACCTCTGAGGAGCAGGTTTTTTGCTTCCAGAATTCTTTCAACCCAGTTTTCACCAACATTATCTTTGAGATATTTCTGAGCTTCCGGATATTCCAGATACTTGGAGTAGCTGTCAATGGGGTCGATTGCCGGATAACGCTTGGAGTCGGCACGGTCCTGATTCAGTGCGTAGAAGCATCGAGCTACTTTCGCCGTTGATTCCGTTACAGGTTCTTTTAGGTTACCACCTGCAGGAGATACAGTACCTATAAATGTTATGGATCCTATCTCTCCGTTGTTAAGGTAAACGAAACCAGCGCGAGCGTAGAAGTTGGCGATGGTAGCTGAAAGATCCATGGGGAATCCATCCTGTCCGGGAAGTTCTTCCAGACGGTTGGACATCTCACGCAATGCCTGCGCCCAACGTGAAGTGGAGTCGGCAAGGAGCAGTATTTTCAACCCCTGAGCACGGTAATACTCGGCCAGTGTCATACCTGTATATACCGAAGCTTCACGAGCTGCCACAGGCATATTGGAAGTGTTACATACTATAGTGGTGCGTTCACTGAGCGTGTTTCCGGTGCGTGGATCTATGAGTCTGGGGAATTCTGTAAAGATCTCCACAACCTCGTTGGCACGCTCACCACAGGCAGTCATAATGATTAGGTCTGCCTCGGCCTGCTTTGCCAAAGCATGCTGAAGAACAGTTTTACCACAACCAAATGGACCGGGGATAAAACCTGTACCACCTTCGGTGATAGGGTTTAGGCTATCGATAGCACGGATACCTGTCTCCATGACTTTAAATGGGCGCGGCTTCTCTTTATATGCCGTGATAGCTTGTTTTACCGGCCATTTCTGGATCATAGTTACATTGAAAGATTTGCCGTTTTTGTCCTCAATAACGGCAATGGTATCCTCAATTTTATAATTCCCCGATGCCACAACACTTTTTACAGTGTATTGGTCGGTCATTTTAAAAGGAACCATAATTTTATGATCTATGAGGTTCTCTTTAACTTTTCCGAGCCATGCTCCGGCAGATACGCTATCTCCCACTTTTGCAATAGGTTCAAACTCCCACTCTTGCTCTTTATCAAGGGGAAAAGTATATTCACCACGCACCAGGAATGTGGACTCCATCTTGTCGAGGTCGTTTTGCAGACCGTCGTAGTTACGTGATATGATTCCGGGGCCGAGGGTAACCTCAAGCATGTGACCCTGGAATTCCACTTCAGCGCCGGGTTTTAGGCCACGTGTGCTTTCAAAAACCTGTACGAAGGTTTTCTTGCCGGTGATTTTAATCACCTCTGCCATCAGATTGCTATTATCCAGCTTGATATAACAGATTTCATTCTGTGAAACAGGACCGTCAACCTCTACTACCACCAGGTTGGCGGTAATACCGGTAACGATACCATTTGTTTTTTTATCGTTTGCCTTCATGTATATTAAATTCTTTAGGAAATTGATAACTCGTTTCTATATCGTTGATCAGACGGTTGAACATCTCTGTTCCTGCCTCTATATCCAGATTCATCCATCTTTCCACAATCATGAGCTTGATAATATAACTCAGAACCACTTCTATAGAGAAATAGCTAAAGGTTGTGTGTTCGTCAAGCCACTCCCAGCGGAAGAGGTCATAAGATTTTTCGCGCTTCAGTAGTTCGGGCATTTCAAAAATCTGAACTATGCGCTCTATTTCCGGTACTTCTACAGAGACACCCAAGTCTTTGGAAGAGCTTCTGGCCATGGCGCGGTTGATTTCACTATCACCCATTAGCTGACCTTCAACATCCATATCGTACTTTTTACTGTTTAGAGTGGCTATGATATTCCTCAAGGTGAGGTCGAAATCAAACCATTGTGCCAGGAAAGGATTTTTACTCTTCACGGCAGCCTTAAAGTAAGCATTAGTGAGAGAGTTTTCCAGTTTCATGGGGTTCGACGCCATTGTATCATCAGCTTGCACTTCGGTAATAAAGTCAGACATATAGTTCTTCATGATTCCCGGCTCGCGGATCTCTTCTTCCAGCTCCTGCTGAGAGAAGTTTGCAGGCAATTCTGCGTTAAAAGCTCTCTTTTGAATCAGGTTTAACAGGTTTTCGTTGTCATAAGGCATGAAAAGCTGTTTCACCAACTCATAGTCATCGTGATGGAGTTGACTCTCAAGTTCGATTTTAAATTCAGAAAGGGAAAAGATCTTTTTGGATTGGTCGGGATGTATCTCCGGAAGTCCTGCAATTAAACAATAATAACTCCGGCTCATAACTATTTATCTCCGTATAGTAATTCATTAGTCCTTGGACGAATATAGTTTTTGAAGAAAGCTTCAAAATCCGTATCCGTAAAGTTTATCTGGTAGCTGCCATCGGCGGGGCTTATTGTGAAGCCGGCACGGATGTCACCGTCATGCTCGATGGTGATCTCTTTCCCTACAGCATCGGTAATACCTTTTTTTATAAAGATCTCCAGCTCTGCAGTATCATTTTCGGGAACAGTAACTTTCAGGTCTCCTGACGCATCCCAGCCTTTAACAGTTTTACTTAAAAGCGTTTTAACGAAATCAGCATCGTAGAAAGCTTTTGAGATACTTTCAGACGCTGTTTTTGCAGTAATAAGGTTGGCAATATCCTGGCGCAGTGCTGCTATCGACTGCTTTGCACTCATTGCCAATTCGCTACTGACATTTTTCCGCAATTCCTCGGATTTTTGATTCGCATCAGCAACAATCTTCTCCGCCTTTTTATTAGCAGTAGCAATGATAGATGCTGCTTTTTCATTAGCATTCTCAATAATCTTCGAAGCCTCTTCATTTGCTTTGGTAACGCCTTCAGAATAGATCTTTTCTGTCAGCACTTGGAGTTTGTCTTCCATATCGATTATATAATTTTATTGTAGTTTACTAAATAAAAAAACCATATAAATAAACTGCGTTTAGCATCAAACCAAACAATTTATTCACACAAAAAAACATCAATTCCATCTGATGAAAATATCAGAATCGCAAATGTAATTCATTCTATGGATTAACTGTTAATTCATTAACAAATTTTTAAATAATTCCTGTCCCCGGCCATGGAATTAGTAAAACCCGATTTTTAAGTAATATTCTCAATGTTCTCTTTTCTACCTAATAGCCCCTTTTATATGGCTAATGATCTTACAGTTTTACAGTATCATACTATTCAATTTGTTCAAATTATTATATTATTTTTTCTCCTTAAGGGAGCGAGTTTCTATGCATAGAGTCAGACCGAAAATCAGATTTTGCCATTTCACTTAGACAGAGGTGTTCAGTTTCGTTGTAAGGATTTTGAATTCAAACAAATTGATAAAACAAAGTATGAGTATAAAATGGAGTTGTTTTTGGCGGATTTGTATATGGGACAAACGGATATTCTTTATGGTACAATGATTTACACATAAACAACCTCCAACGATAGATCCTGTTTAATATAAATCAGTATCTTTTTTTCTATTTCATAACCCATCTCCGACAACAGTACTCCGTATTCTGAAATCTGCTTCTTGTGCCTATTCTTCTCTTCGCCGGTTTTGTAATCAATGATAATAGCATTTTTGTCAAAAAGTACAACCCGGTCAGGTCTGTATGCAGATATTTCCGGAGTAATAATCTCTCTCTCATTAAGAACATCACCTTCGTTGGAATAGTATCGTTCCAATTCAGCGTTTGTGACAATCTTCACTATTTGGTCACTGATACTATGCTTCTCTTCAATGCTGATATTTCCCTTTTTTGTCTCATTATCAATAGCGGAAGGAATGTCATCTTTTGTTGATATCTGCGATAAGATGGAGTGGATAAGCAATCCTGTGTCCCGTGCACTGCGTTCCTGGCTTTCTGTCAGCCTGACAGCCGGAGAGCTGAGAGTTACCACATTACGCCACATATTACACTCCATCTGATTTTTTGTGTCGATAATGCGGCTGTTATCATTTTTTTCTCCAGTTTTAATAATAACATGATTCGGGTTGATTAAGAGTGCTTTTTTCTCACTGTCAAAATCCTTATGGGAACAACAAACTTTGGTTATAAGATCACCCATGTTACCTGTGAAGTCTTTGGCAGAGCTGTTTTCTTTAGCGTTGGTGCTCTTGCATAATACAGATAGTCGCTTTGAAGCTCTTGTCATTGCTACATATAACATATTGACATTATCTATCATCGAGAGCTCTTGTTCCGTATTATATATCTCTGCAAGGGGAGTATCAAGAAGCTCTTTTTTCATGTCAAAGTAGAGGTATTCCATTTCGCCTGAGATATCGCTAATCTCTGTTGGTACTTTACAGCTTATCTTGTCGTTGGAGCGTCTAAATCTTTCATCTGGAATTGGCAGCAATACCACAGGATATTCAAGACCTTTTGATTTATGTATTGTTGAGATACGTACCGCATTAATACCTTCAGAGACCTCCAGCGAGGCTTTGGTACTCCTGTGGCTCCAGTATTCAAAGAAGTTGTATCTGTTACTGTCGGCTTTTGCGAAGTTGAATATCTCATTAAGAAAATGGCGCAGGTATGCATCTCTTTGATTGTTTGGGATAATAGTGGCAATAAGATGCTCTGCAAGTTCGTAAAGGGGTAGTTTCTCCGGTGCAGGTTCCATCTCAGGATAATAGGATCTCAGGCAGCGCCAAACGGGGTTGCGCGAGGCATTTTTGAATTGCAATCCGGAGTATTCTATCTCAGGATTGATCTCGCTATTTAGCTGTCCGAGATACTGTAACACGGCCATAGCATCGATCTTGTTCTCCGGTTGAATGGAGCAGCGTATGAGTGATACCAGAAATTGCACCTTCCTCGACCCCGCCAGTAAAAGACTCTCAGCTGTAATAACGGGGATATTGGATTCTGTCAGGGCGGAGGCAATCTGTGAGGCAAAGGCATTTGCTCTTACAAGAATGGCTATGTCACGGTACTCAAAGCCCGAATGAAGGATGTCATCTAAAAAAGTCTTCACCTGGAGGAAGAACTCCTCATCCTTACGTCCTTTATCAATAAATCGAATATCTATTACACCACCGATGTTGTTTTCATTATATTTTTGACTGTGATTGTCGTAAATATGGCGCTGTGATTCAGGGATATAGTGTATTGCTTCGCCGAAAAACCAGTTGTTGAATTCAATAATCTCTCTTTTGGAACGATAGTTATGTTCCAGTTGTGATTCCCGATAATGGTTTTTAATGGTTAACTCCCGCTCTTTTGTGAACGGGGAGTCGAACTCTTGGGGCAGGGTGGGTAAATCGCTAAACTGTTTTGCATTGCCACCCCGCCAGCGATAAATGGCCTGTTTGGCATCGCCAACAATCATGTTTTTATTACCTGCCGAAAGGGCATTCTCCACCAAAGGAAGCAGGTTATGCCACTGCATAAGCGAGGTGTCCTGGAACTCATCAATCATAATATGATTATACCATTCTCCCACTCGCTCATAAATAAAAGGTATTGCTTCATTTTGTATCACCTTGCCAATGTGAGTGTCAAAATCAGAAATATAAACTGTTCTGTTATCTATCTTAATGTCATTAACTATTTTATTTACTTCATTCTGAAGGGATAGAGGGTAGAGGTTAGTTTTCATTGATTGGATGAGCAGATAGCGGGGTTTTAGTTCCTCTTTAAGCGTTTTCAGCTTGACCAGAATATCAATAAAGGTGTTTAAATAACTATCTATGATCTCCTTTTTGCTGTTGGGTGAATTTTTCTTCCCCAGGGTTCCTTCAAGAGCCGCATCAAAACGAGTGTTCGTATCAATAAATACCATTCTCCCGTTTACAATTTTTTCTATTTGCGATGCAATGGATGTTTTTCCATGATAAAAATCTTCTAAAGTCAGATTATTCTCTTTGCATATTTGCATAAATTTTTCAGCCTCAGCTTTAACACTGTTCTCAATAACCTTTTCGGCGGCAGAACACGCTTTACTGATATCCTGGAAATCCTTTATGCTGAAAACCTTTAGCGACTCCAGCAGCTTGATGTTATCATCTGATGTTATTTTTCCCGAGAAGAATTGTAGCAGTGCCCGGGATATATCCCATGATTTATCTGAGTCGATATGGAATTTTTGAAAATCACTAACTGCTTTGGTTATGGCCTTGTCATGGCCTGCTTGTGCAATAACCATCTCCATGGCCGATTGATATAGTGCGTCGGTATCTGTCTCTGTTTCAAAGCCCACGGGGATGTCAAGATCTGAAGCGAAGGTTTTAAGAATCCTTTGCATAAAACTGTCGATGGTAAGAATAGCCAGGTCGGCATAGTTATGTAGTATCTGAGAAAGCGTTTCTGATGCCTTCACATTTAATAACGTGTCATTACATCGCATTTGCTCCTTCAGCCAGGGTCTGACGTATAAATTAGTGGCAGAGTCGGGATACTCTTCAGGCTTTGAAATCTCACGCAGGTTACTTATTACCCGCTCTTTCATCTCATTAGCGGCCTTATTGGTAAATGTAATTGCAAGTATATGTTTGAATGCATCCTTATGCCTAAGAGCCAGTCCAAGGTACTCTTTTACGAGGGTGAAGGTCTTTCCTGCTCCTGCTGAGGCCTTGTAAACCAGTAGTTCACCGGAATTATGGATTTTCATATAGTTATTTTTTACAAATATACATTGTTTATAACTATTTTTGTATCATCACAAATCCGAAATACTGACAACATGAAACGACTACTTCTCTTTTCGATTATTACATTATCAATATTTTTTGCAATAGGTTGTGGACGCCAGTCTGCGACGGATTCTACACAGGATCAGGATGTTGCGGGTTACAGCGCCTATGTGAGCGCATACTCTGCCGGGATGCTTAATTCCGGGAGTGCTGTGAGTATCGTTTTTACTAATGAGGTATCGCATAAAATCAGGGAGAAGGAGAATCCGGAGAAACTATTCAAATTTACACCAAAAATAAAGGGCTCAGCTGTATGGATGACTGATCGCATGCTGGAGTTTCTGCCAGAAGAACCGTTAAAAAACGGCACTGAGTATCATGTAGATTTCGACCTCGCAGAGATTGTTGACGCAGGAGAGAAGCATAAAAACTTTTCTTGGAAATTTCGGATTATAGATCAGGCAATGTCGGTGCAGCTTTCTCAGGTTATGGTAAAAGAAAAAATACCGGAGTATGCATCTTTTGTGATTTATGTTATGACTTCAGATTTTAGTGATAATAAAGAAATCGAAGAGGCTGTCCGGTTCATTGGTAATGATGCAACAACTCTTTGGGATCATAGTGCCGACGGGAAAGAACATATCCTAACGGTAAGTGGAATTGCGAGAAATAGTGATGATAAGATAGTTACAGTCAGCTGGAATGGTAAGGCGGTGGGAGCTGCCGAAAAAGGTGAAATAGAGGTTACAATACCAGGAAAAAATATCTTCAAGGTGATGGAAGTAAAAACATTTCCTGATCCGGATAAGTATATACAGATCTCTTTTAGCGATATTCTCGATTCTGATCCGGATATTGAAGGCTTGATATATCTGGGTTCAGGTGTCGATCTCAATCTTGTCAGGGATGAAAATATTATAAAGGCATATCCTATTGGTAATACAGAACTGAATGAGGAGCTTCTTATCGATGGAAACCTGATGAGCCATAATGGCACCAAACTGGGTGACGATTATATGCAAAATATTCGGTTTGAGGCTATGAAGCCACAAATCAGATGGATAGGAGATGGTGTAATACTGCCTGATGGTAAAAATCTGATTGTGCCTTTTGAAGCTGTAAACCTTAATGCCGTGGATGTTTCAGTGGTGAGAATATATGAATCTAACCTGCCGCAATTTTTTCAGGATAACAGCTATAGCTCCACTTATCAATTAAAAAGAGTGGGACGCTTAATTCTGAAAGAAAAGATTGATCTGACAGGAGATATCCCCATCAACAGAAATGCGTGGAACACCTTTAGCATCGATCTCTCCCAACTTATTACTAGCGAACCCGGCGCTATGTATTCCATAGAGCTGGATTTTAATATCAACTACTCCACCTATCTTTGTCAGGATAGTGAAGCCGATCCCGATCAGGAGAAGAGTCATAGCGGCTTTCTGAAAGATGATCCTGAATATAAGGAATATGATGATCCTAACTATCATTATTATAGTAGTGGATATTATGGTTCCAACTGGTGGGAGAACCGCGATAATCCTTGTTTTATATCATACTACAATAACAAAAGTATTAAGCGAAATATCCTTGCTTCCAATGTGGGTTTAGTAACGAAAAAATCTTCCGATAATAAGCTGCATGTCTTTATTCATGATATTCTCACCAGCGGGCCTGTGGCCGGCGCCACCGTTACCGTTCTGAATTATCAGCAACAGCCCATTGCCGTTGCCACAACAGATAATCTTGGTAATGCAGTGTTATCACCTGACCAGACTCCCTGGCTTGTGCTGGCAGAATCGAAAAGACAAAAGGGATACCTGACACTTCTTGATGGTGAGGCATTATCACTTAGCCGTTTTGATGTCTCCGGGCAGGCTTGTGAAAAGGGCTTGAAGGGATTTATCTATGGAGAACGCGGCGTGTGGCGTCCGGGCGACACTCTCTACCTCTCTTTTATCCTTAATGATAAGAATAACCCTGTCCCGGCAGAGCATCCCGTACTTTTGGAGCTGTTCGACCCGTTGGGAAGAAATGCATGGCGGCAGGTACAGAAGCTCGGAGAGGGAAAGATCAACTCCTTTGTTATCCCCACCGGTGCTGATGATATTACTGGAGCATGGAATGCAAAAGTGACTGTGGGTGGCGCAATTTTCACCAAACAAATACGTATAGAAACAATAAAGCCCAACAGATTGAAGATTCAACTTGACTACCCCGATACTTTGCAGGCTTGGAAAGATATGAATATCCCGGTTAGAGTAGAGTATCTCCATGGTGCAAAGGCTCCTAACCTGAAGTTTGTTACAGAGATAAAGCTTACGCCGGTGCAACCCGAATTTGCAAAATATAAAGACTTTGTTTTCCATAATCCAGCAGTATATTTTGACGAGCATCGCTATGATGATATACATGAGAAACTTGATGCCAACGGAACAGTGGTTCTCTCTGTTCCTGCTATGAATAGTACGGCTCCCGGATTTGTTAAGGCAGAGTTTGCTTCACGCGCATATGAGAATAGCGGTGAGTTTAGTGTCGACTACTCCTCAGTACTGATGTCGCCATATAAACAGTACGTGGGACTCAAAGTGCCCGGCGACTCTGATTACTGGAACAGATTGGAGACCGACAAGAATCATCCGTTGGAGATTGTTACTGTAGATGCAGGTGGCAATCCGGTGGCCATGGATGGAATTGAAGTTGACTTTTATAAGATTAAGTGGAACTGGTGGTATGAAAATTCAGGTAGCTATGCCTCGTTTGTTAATAACAGAAATGTTAAACCGGTAATGAGCACAACGGTATCTACGAAAAATGGAGTTTCCAAAACTAACTTTAAGATAGATTATGATGACTGGGGGCGTTACCTGGTTTATGTGAAACTTCCCAATGGCCATGCTACCGGGAAAGAGATTTTTGTGGACTGGCCCGGGTGGAGTTCCCGTAAAACGGATGACGATAAGCATGGCGCTTCGCTGTTGTCTGTAAAAACTGATAAAGACAAATATGTTGTCGGCGAGAAAGTGACATTATCATTTCCTGGCGCAGAGAATGGAACGGCTGTTATAACTCTAGAAAACGGCTCCGGGATACTCCATAAACGAATCATTTCAACTACCGGTGGTGATAATGTTTTTGAGTTTGAAGTGCTTGAAAATATGACACCCAATATATACGCATGTGTACACTTTATGCAGCCGCACAGCCATCCTGGTAATGATTTGCCCATTCGTCTTTACGGCGTGGCACCAGTGATGGTGGAAGACCCCGCCACGAAAATTACTCCGATGATCAGTATGAAGGATGAGCTGAGATCCAAAGAGAAAACTACTATTACTGTTACAGAGAAAGACGGTAAGGAGATGTATTATACCCTTGCTGTTGTGGATGAAGGCCTTCTGGGACTGACGCATTTTAAAACATCTTCACCGCACAAGTATTTTTATGCCCGCGAAGCCCTTGGAATAAAAACCTGGGATATGTACGATGAGATTATTGGCGCTTTTGCCGGTAATATGGCGGCTGTTTTTGCTATTGGTGGTGATGAGGATCTGTCGGGTGATGATGATGGTAAGAAGAAACGATTTAAACCGGTGGTAAAATTTTACGGACCGTATAAATTGAATAAGGGCAAAAAAGAGAAACTTGAACTACAGTTGCCCGAATATGTTGGTGCTGTGCGTGTTATGGTTGTGGCAGTCTCCGGAAATGCCTATGGCTCAGCTGAAAAAGAGGTTATTGTAAAAGATCCGTTGATGGTACATGCTACCTTGCCCAGGGTGCTTTCTCCTGGTGAAACAGTGAATGTGCCGGTGACCATCTTCGCAATGGATGATAAAATTGCGAGTGTAGATGTTACCTTTGACGCTACTGGCGGTGTGAGCATTTCAGATGCCGTACAGTCAGTGAAATTTGATGAGCAGGGTGAAAAGATGCTGTTTTTTGAGGTTATTACAGGCGATGCTTCAGGCGATATTGGTTTTGATGTAACGGCTACATCTGGCGGTGAAACAGCAACTGAACATATCGACGTCACTCTCAGGAATCCCAACCCATACCAGACGGTAATGGAGACAGAACTTGTGCAGGCCGGAGAGTCAAAAACGATTCCGGTGAAGCTGTTGGGCGTAAAAAACAGTGCATCTTACGATATCGAGGTGGCAGCAATACCTCCTTTGGGGGTGAGTCGTATTGCCGAATATATGATGCGCTATCCGCATATATGTTCTGAGCAGACCACCTCTGCCGCAATGGTGCAAATGCTGCTGCCATCATTACTTGAGACCAAAGATCCCCGGTTTGACAATGCACAGCAAAATGTTACAGATATCCTCGGTGGGCTGAGAAAATACCAAAACTCCAATGGAGGAATCGGGATGTGGCCGGGCAGCTATTACGCTTCCCCGTGGACGAGTTGCTACGTTGGACATTTCCTTGCCGTGGCGGGAGAAACAGGATATGCCGTACCGCAGGATGTGAAGCAGAAATTGCTTCATTACCTCTCCGGCAATAGTTTTAACGACCTGGAAGATGGCTATCTGTCTGAATCGTATCGTTTTTATGTGCTGGCGCTTCATGGAAAGACAGATTATAGCGGAATGAACAGGCTTAAAGGCAAGGATCTTACCCCGCCTGCGAAACTGCGTCTTGCGGCAGCATACGCTGTTGCAGGGAAGACAAATATTGCGAAAGGCATGCTCGATAAGGTTAAGATGGTAGATTATTATGGCTATAACTACAACCATTGGAACTACTACTATTTCAGTAGTAAAACAGCTATGGCTATGGCTCTTGAAACTGCCATACTGGTAGATGATGAAGAGGTGATGGCGGATGTGGCAATGGAACTCTCCAAAATACTCTCGGGAAAAGAATATCTCGATACTCATAGCTCCGCCTGGGGGGTTTATGCCATGTGGCGTTTATACGGAAACGAAAAGAAAGGTGGCGTCATTAGCTATCAATATACGTGTGGTGATGTGTCGTATGCGCTAAATACTTCAAATGCTGTATCTCAGTCAGCATTACCTCTTAACGAATCAATCGATACTACTCTTACCTTTGAAAACAGGTGTGAGAGAAAGTTGTTTGTGAATACTATCTCCGGCGGACAACCGGCTCCCGGTGATGAAACTGAAGACAAACGCAATCTCGAAATGGAAGTCACTTATGTTGATGCGCGAGGTTATGCAATCAATCCTAAGGGAAGAAACCTGGGTGATGATTTCTTTATTGAGGTGAGAGTAACGAACCCGGGAATAGCAGGTAAATATAAAAACATGGCTCTTACATTGGGTATTCCTGGTGGATGGGAGTTTATCGGGCTCATGCGCGACCAGATGGGGGTACAGCAGGCCAATGTGGAGTATATTGATATCCGCGATGATAAAGTGAGCGTATATTTTTCACTGAATCGTTATGAGACAATTACAATTCCTGTGCGCGTTCACGCTTCGTATAGCGGTAAATACTATATGCCTGCCGTAATGTGTTATGAGATGTATGATCAGTCCATATATGCACTTAAAAAAGGCCAATGGATAGATGTAATGCCATAAGGAAGATTCCGTTTTGGTTGAAAATAATTTCAGGAGGAGCAGTAATTTTTCTGCTCTTCCTGCTTTTTGTTCCTGTGGTGGAATTCTCCGATCCATACTCTACAATTGTGGAGGGCGCTGAGGGGGATCTGCTGGGAGCACATATCGCTGATGATGGTCAGTGGCGGTTTCCCACACCAGATTATATCCCCGAAGCATTTGAAGATGCAATCCTATCATTTGAAGACAAATATTTTTATCGCCATCCCGGAGTAAATCCCATCTCCATGTTTAATGCATTTGTTGCCAATGTGCGAGCAGGAAGGGTGGTGCGCGGCGGAAGTACCATCACCATGCAGGTTGTACGATTATCCCGTAAAGGAAAGCCCAGAACATACAAAGAGAAGTTATTAGAGATAGTACTTGCGCTCCGCCTGGAGGTGGCTAAGTCGAAGAAAGAGATCCTCACAATGTATGTCTCTCATGCACCATTTGGCGGTAATGTCGTGGGCCTGGAGGCTTCTGCATGGCGTTATTTTCGCCGCCCGCCGGATCGACTCTCTTATGCTGAAAATGCCATGCTCGCTGTATTACCCAATGCTCCGTCTGCAATTCATCCCTCAAAAAATAGGGGGATTTTAAAACAAAAGCGAAACAGATTGCTCTCATATCAGTTTGAGAACGGCGATTTTGCAGAAGGGGATTTCCTAATGGCCTTGGAGGAGCCTTTACCGCTGGAGCCCTCACCGTTACCATCGCTTGCGAAAGTGTTATCCGGGCGTCTTTCGGTAATCCATCGTGGCAGACGGGTGAAAACATCCATAAAAAGTACGCTGCAGCGCGACGTGAAGGATGTGCTTTCACGCCACCTTCCGGCACTAATGGGTAATGAAATTTATAACCTTGCAGCCGTAATTATGGATGTAAAATCGGGTGAGATAATAGCCTATGCAGGGAATATCTGTGATCAAAAGCCGGAAAATTCCCCACATGTGGATCTCGTTGTGGCGCCACGATCTACCGGAAGTATTCTGAAGCCATTTTTGTATTGCGCCATGCTGGACGAGGGATTGTTGTTGCCCGATATGCTGGTGTATGATATCCCCACAAATTTTTCAGGATATACGCCAAAAAACTATTCGGAGAGTTATCTGGGAGCTATTCCTGCATGGCAGGCGTTGTCGCGATCGCTAAATGTTCCGGCGGTGCGTATGTTGTCAACATATGGTATTGGTAGGTTTTATGACCTTTTACTGGAAGCAGGAATTACAACCTTCAATTTCCCCGCCTCTCACTATGGACTTTCATTGATATTGGGCGGCGCCGAAGCGACTTTGATGGAAGTAACCGCACTTTACTGTAATATGGCACGACATCTTAACGACAGGTCAGCAGCGTGGACGGTAATATCTCCGGAGGTTTCGCGTGTTCAAAAACCAAAAGGTTCTCCTTTCTCCGCCGGATCGATATATTACGCTTTTGATGCTATGAGGAAGCTTCACCGTCCTGCCAGCGAATCGGGATGGGGGAATTTTGCCGATACGCGACCCATAGCCTGGAAAACGGGAACCAGCTTTGGCTTTCGTGATGCCTGGGCCGTTGGCGTAACGCCGGAGTACGTTGTGGGGGTGTGGGCAGGAAATGCCGACGGAGAGGGAAGACCCGGGTTGACAGGGACATCCACCGCAGCGCCAGTGATGTTCGACATCTTTAATCTGATGCCACAGAGCCGCGAATTTCTTGCGCCGTTAGATGAACTGGTGGAAATGCCGATATGTCCACAATCGGGACATCGAGTCTCACGAGTTTGCCCGGATACAGTGTGGAAAATGATGCCGGAGAATGGAGTGAAAACCCCGGTATGTCCGTATCATAAAATTATACACCTGGATTACGATACCTTATATCGGGTGAACGCCGGTTGTTATCCGGTGACTGATATGGTGGCGATGTCGTGGTTTGAATTGCCTCCCATACAAAGCTTTTACTATCGTAGAAGCCATGCTGAATATTCTCAAATGCCTCCCTGGCGCAAAGGATGTGAAGAGCAGAGTGAGATAAAAAATCTGAGCTTTATATATCCTACCAATGACAGGGAACTCTATCTTCCCAGAAAAATGGACGGGACATACTCTAAACTTATTATGGAAGCAGCGCATCAGAACCGGGAGGCAACAATATATTGGTATCTTGATAATCAGTATCTTGGAAGTACAAGGGTGTTCCATACTATGGAAGTATATCCAACGGCCGGTGATCACATCATAACAATAATTGATGAAGCGGGAAATTCAACTTCTGTAAATATAAAAATACATCACCGAAAAAAACAGAAATTTAACTCAGGTCACTTACCTTTGTAGCGATTATGGAAGACCAACAATTTATTAATTACGCCAAAAGTACGCTTCAGGATGTTGTAGTGCACCACGTAGGTAATCCTAAAGATAATGGCGAGCTGTTTTTATCCCGGAGTCCTCTGGTAGAGAGGGATGAAAATCTTACCATTCTATTGCAAAAGTTTTTCCTTTCGGGATTTAAAAACCCTGAATACTACCACTTTACCTTTTCCAATGGTGACCTGTCGCTAAACCCAGTGTGCTCTTTTGTTAACAACATTTTTAAATCATCAGACACCTTGTACGACGCCGGGTGCAGCATTGCAAAACACCTCTTTTCCGTTACAGAGCATCCAAATATTAAGGCCGGAGACCTCTTTATCGTCCATTTTCCCATGTTGTTTGTTGATAACCAGGTGCTGGAGGCTGTGGGGATCTTTAAATCAGAATATAAACACTCATTCCTGAAAACCAGCGTCGATCAGTATGAAATATTGGTGAACAGCGATGAAGGAATCAATATCGACAAGCTGGATAAGGGATGCCTGGTGATGAATACCGATGAAGAAGAGGGATACAGAGTGCTTATAATTGATAAATCCAATCGCAGTATTGAGGCGAAGTACTGGCGGGATGACTTCCTGAAACTGGAGCCATGCGCTGATGAGTTTCACCGTACAAAGGAGCTTATGACGCTTACCAAGAACTACGTCGCCAAGCAGATGTCTGAGGAGTTTGAGGTTTCAAAAGCAGACCAGATAGATGTCCTGAACCGCTCCATGGATTACTTCAAAAATCATGAGGAGTTTAAGCAGGATGACTTTGAGGAGCATGTATTACAGATGCCTGAGTTTATTGAGTCGTTCCAAAACTATGATAAAGCCTATCGTGAAGAGAACGAATTGGATCCGTTGCAGGACTTCGCCATCTCTGATCATGCGGTAAAAAGGCAGTCACGAGGCTTCAAGAGCGTATTGAAACTCGACAAAAACTTTCACATCTACATCCATGGCGATCGGCAATTGATCGAGCAAGGTGTAGATGCGAATGGTAAAAAATACTATAAGATATATTACGAAGAGGAGAGTTAGAAACTCTTATCTGTTTGTGAAGATGATCTCAGATCCGTCGTAGTCAATGCTTATGGCATGGTTTGTTGATATCTCTTCTGCAAGAATCGCTTTGGATAATTTGTTTACTATCTCACGTTGAATTGCGCGTTTTACCGGCCGCGCTCCATACTGTGGTTCATATCCCAAGTTGGCAACATGATCTGCCAGCTTTTCAGTCCAACTGAAGATTATTCCCTTTTTGTTCAACATATCTTTAAGAATCTTAAGCTGAAGGTTTACAATATCCTTAATCATAGCCTTATTTAGAGGTGAAAACATTATTATATCATCGATTCTGTTTAAAAATTCCGGTCGAACAGTTTGTTTAAGTATTCCAAGAACCTGTTCTTTAATATCCTCCATATAAATGGTGTCTCCTGAATTGTTTATATGATCTTGAATAATATTTGACCCTATATTGGAAGTCATGATAATAATTGTATTCCTAAAATCGGCGGTGCGCCCCTTATTATCCGTCAATCGTCCTTCATCCAAGACCTGTAATAGGATGTTAAAGGCATCGTGATGAGCTTTTTCTATCTCATCCAGTAGAATCACCGAGTATGGCTTTCTTCTTACCGCCTCGGTAAGTTGTCCGCCTTCATCATAGCCCACGTAGCCGGGAGGAGCTCCTATAAGCCTGCTTACTGCATGTCGCTCCTGATATTCACTCATGTCGATACGAGTCATGGCGTTATCATCATTAAAAAGATAGCCGGCGAGAGCTTTTGCCAATTCTGTTTTTCCCACACCTGTGGAGCCCAGGAAGAGAAATGATCCTATGGGTTTTCTGCCGTCCTGCAGATCGGCACGAGATCTTCGCACCGCATCGGAAACGGCCTGTATGGCTTCGTCCTGGCCAACTACACGAAGGTGTAGCTCCTCTTCCATCTTAAGTAACTTCTCCCGTTCACTGCCAAGCATCTTAGCAACAGGAATGCCAGTCCAGCGGGAAACAACCTCAGCAATATCCTCGCTGGTAACCTCTTCTTTGATAAGGGCATGATCCTGCAATTTTGTGATTTGCTCTTTCATCTCTTCGAGCTGCGACTCAGCTTCACGAATTTTTCCATAACGCAGCTCTGCAACGAGTCCGTAGTCACCATCACGTTCAGCGCGCTCTGCCTGCTGTTTGTAGGCGTCAATATCGGCTTTTATTTTTTGGATATTTTCAACCTTTACCTTCTCACTTTTCCACTGTGCATAAAGGCTGTTGCGTTTTTCTTTCAGCTCAGATAAAATCTTTTTGATGCCACTGATTTTCTCCTTGTCTTTTTCTCTTTTTATCGCTTCCAGTTCAATCTCATTCTGCATGATTTTTCGATCAAGGATATCCAATTCTTCCGGTTTGGAATTCATCTCCAGCCGCAACTTTGATGCGGCCTCATCCATAAGGTCTATGGCTTTATCGGGTAAAAAACGGTCGGAGATATAGCGCTGCGACAGCTCTACCGCCGTAACAAGCGCACCATCACGGATACGCACCCTGTGGTGTCCTTCGTACTTATCTTTAATACCTCTCAGAATAGATAAAGTGCTCTCCATGTCGGGCTCGTCAACTATCACTTTTTGGAATCGACGTTCCAGCGCCTTGTCTTTTTCGAAGTATTTTTGATATTCTTCAAAGGTCGTTGCTCCTATGGCTCTGAGCTCACCGCGTGCCAACGCCGGTTTGAGGATGTTTGCAGCATCCATGGCTCCTTCTCCTCCTCCTGCACCCACGAGGGTGTGAATTTCATCAATAAAAAGCACGATGCGGCCATCTTCCGCTATCACATCCTTAACTACCGACTTCAATCTTTCCTCGAACTCACCTTTATACTTGGCTCCGGCGATCAATGCACCCATATCCAGAGAGTAGATGATTTTGTCCTTCAGGTTCTCAGGCACATCGCCCTTCACCAGTCGGTGTGCCAATCCCTCCGCAATAGCGGTTTTCCCTGTTCCGGGCTCTCCCACAAGCATGGGGTTGTTTTTTGTGCGCCGTGCCAAAATCTGAAGAATACGCCTGATCTCATCGTCGCGACCGATTACGGGATCCAGCTTGCCTTCATTTGCCAGCCTATTCAGATTGTTGGCATATTGCTCAAGAGAGCGATAGTTGTCTTCCTGCGATTGGGACGTGGCGTGTTGTCCTCTACGCAATTCATTGATTGCAGCCATAAGAATATCCTCTGTAAGGCCGTTATCTTTCAGTAGTCGTGCAACGTCATCTTTGGATTTGAGCATCGACAGAATAAGATGCTCTATGGTGATATATGCATCTTTCATCTTCTTGGCTATGGCATCAGCATTCTGTAATGTCGTAGCTGCCTCACGTGAAAGCATAATCTCGCCACCCTCAACCTTGGGGTAGCTCATTACTATGCTATTGAGTGTTTGTTGAAACACCGGTATATTCACTCCCGCCTTTTGAAAAAGAAAGGTGATGATATGATCATCGACAGAAAAAACCGCCTGTAGAATATGGGCATTTTCGATCTGTTGCTGCCCGTTTCCCCGTGTTATTTCCTGAGCCTTATGTATGGCTTCCTGCGCCTTAATTGTAAGTTTATTTAAGTCCATTTTGTTTTTGTTTTTGTTGTCCATAATAGCCTTCAATTAGTATTCCCATTCAAGAAAACAGACAAAATGGCAGTATAACACAACACATGTATGTCAGATTTGCAGCTTGTAATATATTTTAGATTCTGTTCCTTACTGAACAGAGATCTTTTTCTGCAACCCCAGCCCCCTGGTATTTTTATATTATGTATTAATTATTAATAATTACTTATTGGGTGTCAATTATTAAAAACAAAAAGGGCGCTCATGAGAGCGCCCTTAAAAATATTATTGATTCTGTTTCTTACTGAACAGAGATCTTCTTAGTAGAAATTCCACTTTCAGTTTTAATCTGAACGAAATATATACCTGTTTCAAGGTCAGAAGCATTTACCGTGTAACGCTCGGCGTTAACAACAGTAGAGATTATTGTCTGACCTGCGAGGTTCATAACGCGTACAGTCTGAATGTTTTCATTAGACTGAATGTTCATAACATCAACAGCAGGGTTAGGATAAACAGCGATATATTTACTTTCTTCTTCACCAATACCAACGCTGGTAAGTTGCATAGCAGCAGTAATATCTTCCATTGGAAGTGCCGGGTCGTTAGTAAATACCTTTATAGTGGCAATGTAAGTACCATTCACCGGGTCAGCGATAGCCATTGGGTCGAAAGTAACAGTTACGTCTGTGTTTTCTTCAACGAGAACTGTACCTGATTGTGGCTCGAAAGAGAGCCAGCTGTCAGTAGCAGTTTTTGTACCTTCTATAATGAAGAACATAGATTTACCATCAGTGCCAAGACCTGTGGGACCGATTGGAGTCCACTGCATACCACCAAATAGTCCGGGTTCGTCCTGAAGAACAGCTTCGTGTTCAACACCTATAGTACCGTAGTACCAGTTCCAACGATGATTGGTAACAGTAGCAGCGTTATCAAACCATGCATAAACGGAGAGCCAGTAGTGGCCTGCGCCAAGTGTTGGGGGAAGTGCCAGAGCAAGGTCCTGACTTTCATAATTGTTCCAGGGAACGATCTCTTCATATATTACAGTTCCGGGATTACCAAAAGCGTCAGAGTAGATTATTACGCCATATCCATCAGGATCAACAGGAGCTTCTTCAGTGGTAAAACCTTCTGTGTGGATAAACTCAACAGTCCACTCTTCACCATTGGGAATTACAAAATCATCAGCACAGTTAACAAGGTTGTTGTCTTCGCCAAATCCACCGTAGCCACCTGAGATAAGACCTGAAGTACCTAAACCGATACCACCGGCGTTGTCCCAGAGCATTTCACGGTCTGTGTTACTATTATAAGGTGCAGGCTTAGTTGTGTTTTCCGCAACAACGAGTTCAGCAACTCCTTCAGGAGCTTTTGTGAACGTCTGTGGAGCAACGGCAAAAGTTTTAGCATCAGCATCGCTGGCATAATCAACAAATATCTCGAAAAGAAGATCAGCAGTACCTACGTTGGAGATGTTGATATTTTTTTCAACAGTATTTGGGAACATTACTGATGCAGGAAGTGCGTTATGTGGGGATATAACAGCAGTAGGGATACCTGCATCGATAACAGCAATAGCAGGACCTGCCGGAGCTGATTCACCTTCAGGGTAAACAGCAGTTACAAGGTATGTATATGTACCAGGATCGAGAGGACCATCATAATAATTGAGATCAGGATACTCTTCTTCGATCACATCACCATTTCTGTAAATGTTATAACCAAGAGGATCGCGGCTTGTAAGGTTAGCAGGAGTTACATTGTTACCTTTTGCAGAAACAGTAACGTCAAGGTCTGCAGCCTGATTGTTTCTCTCAACAACAACATTGTTGAAGTCGTTCATATTTGCGAGATCGTCAGCAGTAGCAGGAGCGCCGAAAAGGGCGAAACAAACCTCTTGAAGTTCACCACTTTGAGATGCTATATCCTGAGTCCATGTAGTAAAACCAGTTTCGAATCCGTCAAGAGGATTTCTCCAGTATCCGGGAGTTTCATTGTCAATAGCAGCACGTTGACCGGCATAACACTGAATTGAGCCTGACGCTTCATAGTCAAGTTGCATGTTGTAGCCAAGCCAATAAGTACCGGCCTCAAGGGCAATAGGTTCTACAAATTCACCTTCAAAAACGCCCATTTCATCAGGTGCAGCTTCGATAGTAGTAGTAGTGTAGATAGCGGTTTCACCAGGAGCACCATCCTCATCAGGGAAGATACCAATATTAAAAACTCGTGGATCTACATTACCTGCGCCGGCCTTGTTATAGAAATAACGGAAAGCAGCTTTGTTAAGGGTTGCAGCTTCGGTAAGTACAAAGTCAGCAGTTACTTCAGCGTCATAAATATCATAAGCAGCTTCAAAATCCTGAGCTGACTTACCATATGTTTCGCCCAGGGCGTCAAGTTGATCCCAGAGGAGTTCTGACTGGGCAGCACCAGGAGCGTCCCATGCAAGTTCTACGTAGAAATCATCAACTACCGTAGCCATAAGGTTTACAGGAGGTTCTCCAACACCACCAAGACCGAGATCTATAAATTCTACATCGTCGATATAGAATTTTGGAGTTCCCTCTTCTGTCCATGCATAGAAACCTGCAGCGCCAAGCTGGTTCATTCCTGGATCACCAAAGCAACCGGTACTCCACTGCCAAGTAATAATATCAACACCGTCGATAGCAATAGTAGCCTCATCAAAAGTGAGATTAATTTTGTTTTCAACAGTGATCCATGTGTCATACTCGTAAGTAAAAGTACCTGCGCCTTCGCCACCGGCATCAATACGACCGGCACCGTCTGGAGCAAAGTACGCTTGTGTTCCCCATTCGCTGGCTGCGCCATCAAACATGTGGAGAATGTTGTAATAAGCGATATGTCCTGAAGGGACATAAATGTTAAATTTTACGTTGTAGTTACCTGTAGTAAGGTCGCCGAGAGGAAGTACCGCATCGTTAATACCTTCTACAACTATACTGTTTGAACCGCTTGCAGCCTGGTCAGCTGTAACAAACGGATCTTCATCACTACCTGGAGTATTGCTCCATGTGGTCCATAGGTCGGGATTTTGTTCGGCCAACTGCATACCTGCAGTGTAAGATTCAAAATCATCAGGTAATTCAGTAGGTACCTGTGCCATAACAGCGAATCCAAGTACAAGGCTCATTACCAGTAGAGTAAGTTTTTTCATTTGACTTAATATTTAATTAGACATGTTTGGGTTATTACTATTTTCAATAGTTTAACAACACTATTTTTACGTTTTACTTTTTACAGACCTACAAAAATAGAAAAAATAACGCAAATAGCACTACATTTTACCTTTTTTAACAATATGTAGCCGCTTATTTGTAATAATACACAGCCTTTTTTTCATACCGGATAACAGTTGCTGTCACATTTTTAAAAACTTACTATCTTTGCCCACTAAATAAATGATGAAATACAATGTTTGAAAGCTTAAGTGACAGACTTGAACGGTCGTTCAAAATATTAAAAGGACAGGGGCATATTACCGAGATAAATGTAGCTGAAACCCTGAAGGATGTGAGAAGAGCATTGCTCGATGCTGATGTTAGCTTTAAAGTAGCCAAGAGTTTTACTGAGCAGGTAAAGGTAAAAGCTCTTGGGGAGAAAATTCTGACTTCTGTCTCCCCGGGGCAGTTGATGGTGAAGATTGTTCATGATGAACTTGTCGCCCTCATGGGGGGAGAAGAGGTTCCTCTTACCATCGATGGAAATCCCAATATTGTACTTATTGCTGGTCTTCAGGGTTCGGGTAAAACGACTTTTTCCGCCAAACTGGCCAATTATCTCCAGACAAAGAAGAAAAAGAAGGTACTGCTTGTTGCCGGTGACGTTTACCGTCCGGCTGCCATTGACCAGCTTAAAGTTCTTGGGGAGCAAATTAATGCAGAAGTGTATTCTGATGTGGATTGTAAAGATCCCGTGAAGATAGCTTCTGATGCTATTAAATATGCCAAAAGCAACAACTTCTCTACCGTAATCATCGATACCGCCGGTCGCTTGGCTGTGGATGAAGTGATGATGAACGAGATTACTGCTGTTAAAAATGCTGTTAAACCACATGAAACGCTCTTCGTAGTTGATTCCATGACAGGTCAGGATGCGGTAAATACTGCTAAGGCTTTTAACGATCGCCTCGACTTTGAAGGTGTTGTTCTTACGAAACTTGATGGTGATACACGTGGTGGTGCAGCTCTAACGATTCGTGCCGTTGTTGATAAACCGGTAAAATTCGTTGGTCTGGGTGAAAAGATGGATGCTCTGGATGTTTTCTACCCTAAACGTATGGCCGACCGTATCCTGGGAATGGGTGATATCGTTTCCCTGGTGGAAAAAGCACAGGAACAGTTTGATGCTGACCAGGCTCGCGATCTACAGAAAAAAATTGCCAAAAATCAATTTAATTTTGACGATTTCCTGTCACAAATCCAGCAAATTAAAAAAATGGGTAATGTGAAGGATCTTATGGGCATGATACCGGGAATGGGAAAGGCCCTCAAAAATGTTGATGTTGATGACGATGCATTTAAGGGTATCGAAGCCATCATCCGTTCCATGACTCCGGAAGAACGATCTAATCCTGTTATCCTTAACGGAAGCCGCAGAAAAAGAATTGCGCAAGGATCAGGAACCACAGTTCAGGAAGTGAATCAGCTTATTAAACAGTTTGGAGAGACAAGGAAAATGATGAAATCAATGACTGGTGCAGGGGGAAAAAATATGATGCGTATGATGCGTAATATGCCTCGATAGCAAGAAATGAACTTTAGCATATAATAGGTTGTTCATCATATTAAAATAAAAAACATGAAAATTTTAGATGGAAAAGAGGCTTCCAATGCCATTCGTGATAGATTAAAAAAAGAGATAGCTGAAATTATTGATGCCGGAGAACGCGCTCCGCATCTGGCAGCAATATTAGTAGGAGATGATCCTGCAAGCCAGACTTATGTCGCCAGTAAAGAGAAATCATGCCAAAAGGTGGGTATAACATCCACTCTTTATCGACTACCGGAAGAGACCACACAGGATGAACTTTTGGGTGTAATTGATTTTATCAATCAGGATGAAGACATTGATGGTGTAATAGTGCAGTTGCCGTTACCGGAACACATTAATACAGATGTTGTTATTCAGGCTGTTAATCCGGCAAAGGATGTGGATGGATTTCATCCTGAGAATGTGGGAAAAATGGTTTCCGGGCTGCCAACGTATCTGCCTGCAACTCCTTTTGGGATACTGATGCTTCTAGAACACCATAATATTGATACTTCAGGTAAAACATGTGCTGTCCTCGGAAGATCTAACATCGTGGGTACCCCCATGAGTATTCTGCTCTCCCGTAAAGCTGAACCCGGAAACTGCACTGTAACGACAGTGCACAGCCGTTCCAGGAATATAGAAAAGATAACCTCTGAGGCCGATATTATTGTTGCGGCGTTCGGTCAACCACATTACCTTAAAGCTGATATGGTTAAAGACGGCGTAGTAATTATTGACGTGGGAATACATCGTATCCCTTCGGAAAAAACAAAATCCGGATTCCGTCTTATCGGTGATGTGGATTTTGATGATGTTTCAAAAAAAGCTTCATGGATAACGCCTGTGCCCGGTGGAGTAGGACCCATGACCATCACAGGACTGTTGGTGAATACCATGAAGGCTTATCGTAAAGAGGTTTAACTGATGATGACAACAGCATTGCCACAGTTATTAGTTTTTACTTAATAGCAGCTAAACTTCTTTTCGTTTTGTGCGTAACAACAACTCTAAAATACAATATTACGCTCAAATGACGTTTAAATGATAGATTAAGATATTTAAAATAGGTGATTATAATAACTAACAAAAGAAGCATAAAGAGTACGTTGAAAATTTCCACAATCCTTATGCTTCTTCTTTTTTTATCTGCATCAGCATATACTCAAAGCAGGAAGGCACGTCGATATTTTGAGCAAGCTAATAGTGCTGTAAATCAGTATAAATATAGCGAAGCTTTAAACTATTTGTTTAAGACTGTGGAGGAGGATACTCTTTATTTTGAAGCATGGCAGATGATGGGAGATATCTATCTCAATAATGGTGATAAATATCGTGCCATAGATGCTTATCATCGCGCATTGAAAAGTTCCCAGGATTATCCTAAAGATCTTTTAATGGCGTTGGCAAAAGCTGAATTGAGTATTGGAATGTATGCTGACGCCGGGGAGCATTTCCGGCAGTATGAAATGGCCGGAAAGGCCGTTGGAGAGACAAAAAAATTTCTTGAACGGATGAAAGAAAGAATAGCATTTGCCCTAAATGCTATCGAAAACCCTGTTCCTTTTGATCCTTATAATTTGGGATCCAATGTTAACTCTCCTTATGATGATTTTATTAATGCGGTGAGCGTGGATAACAGCTCTCTTATTTTGACTGTTAAGGCACCACCATCCTATCATAATGCAGAGTATGGCACCAGGGAGACAGAGGATTTCTATATCTCGTATAAAGATAGTAGCGGTTGGCAAAAAGCTGTTAATTTAGGGCCTCCCATAAACACTCCTGGCAACGAAGGTGCATTGACACTATCCCCCGATGGGCGCTATATTATCTTTGCAGGATGTGATCGCCCTGATAATAATGGTCGCTGCGACCTATATTTTAGCAAACGAGAGGGTGGCAACTGGAGTGAGGCGTATAATCTGGGAACTATGGTTAACACTAAGGCATGGGAGTCCCAGCCCTCTGTATCCTCGGATGGGAAGACGATCTTCTTCGCCAGTAACAGAGAAGGAGGGATGGGGTTTACCGATATCTGGTTTACAACGATTTCTGACGATGGAACTTTAACGAAACCCGTTAATATGGGCGATGTTATTAATACTTCAGGAAGCGAAATGGCGCCTTTTATTCACCCTGATGGCAAAACCCTCTACTTCTCTTCTGACGGACATTTAGGGATGGGAGGAAAGGATTTCTTTGTGACACGTAAAATCAACGATACCACATGGAGTAAACCGCAGAATCTTGGCTACCCGATTAATACCTGGGCAGATGAGATGACGCTACTGGTGGGACCGGAAGGAAAACTGGCATATTTTTCATCTGATAAACTGGGAGGAGAAGGTCGTTATGATGTTTATGCCTTTAATCTATATGAGGAGGTTCGACCGGAATCAGTAACCTATTTAAGAGGAAAAGTGTTTGATGCTGAAACAGGTGAACCTCTGAGGGCAGATTTTGTGCTTACGGAGATGGAGACCGATGTGGAACGTATATCTTCTTTTTCCGACCCCCAAACCGGAGAGTTCCTTGTCTGTCTGCCCGGTGGCTGCGATTATATTCTCTCTGCCAGCAAAGAGGGATATATGTATTTTTCCGAACGCTTCTTCCTAAAAGACAACACTACCAGCATGGATCCTGTTAAAAAGGATGTGCCGTTGGTGTTGGTTAAAAAAGGCGACTCTTTTACAACAAGAAATATCTTCTTCGATACTGATCAGTATGCTCTTAAAAATGAATCGTTACCCGAGATACGTATGATTTTCAAAATCCTTAATGATAACCCGGATGTAGGAATGGAGATAATAGGACATACGGATGATACGGGTGGAGATTATTATAACCTGGCGTTATCCGAAAACAGGGCAAAAGCAGTTTATGATAAGCTTGTGGCAATGGGAATTACTGCTTCACGACTATCGTTTAAAGGCCTGGGCAGCAGTAAGCCGGTGGATTCCAATGAAACTGAAGAAGGACGGGCGAGTAATCGCCGTACTGAGTTTGTCATTTTGTAGCTGTTGTTAGTAAAACACAATAAAACCGCATTAAAATTCTATCTAAATGCCCTAAACAGGCATAATCTCTTTTTCTTTTACGTTGATTAAGTTAAATTTGCAGCCAGTTTTATATAAAACAGATCAATATGATTAACATTACATTACCCGATGGTTCGGTGAGAGAATACGAATCCGGTGTTTCCGCAATGGATATAGCAATGAGTATTTCCGAAGGACTTGCCAGAAACGTGCTGTCTGCGAAAGTTAACGGACAGGTACAGGATGCATTAATTCCAATTAACGAGGATTCAACCGTTCAGCTTTTTACGTGGAACGACCAGGAGGGTAAAGCAACCATGTGGCACTCATCTGCGCACCTTATGGCAGAAGCTGTTGAGATTCTCTATCCCGGTGTGAAATTTGGAATCGGCCCTGATATTGAAAATGGCTTTTATTATGATATAGACTTTGGTAAATATAGTATTTCTGATTCCGATCTTCCTGCTATCGAAAAAAAGATGCAGGAGATTGCCAAAGAGAAACAGGTTTTTACCCGTAGGCAGATCTCAAAGCAGGAAGCGATAGAATTTTTTACTCATAAAGGTGACGAGTATAAACTCGAGCTCATCAACGAACTTGAGGATGGTGAGATTACTTTCTACGAGAGTGGCTCATTCACAGACCTTTGTCGCGGGCCACACCTTCCACACACTGGGAGTATAAAGGCCATTAAACTTCTGAGTATTGCAGGAGCGTATTGGAGAGGCGATGAAAAACGCAAACAACTTACACGTATCTATGGTGTTACTTTCCCCAAGAAGAAAGAGCTTACCGAATACCTGGAGATACTGGAAGAGGCGAAAAAGCGTGATCACCGTAAGCTTGGTAAAGAGTTGGAGATATTCACTTTCTCACAGCGCGTTGGTATTGGCCTGCCGTTGTGGTTGCCAAAAGGTGCCGAGCTGCGTTCACGTCTGGAGACATTCCTAAAAGATGTGCAGCGTAAAGCAGGTTACCAGCAGGTTATAACTCCGCATATTGGAAATGTGGAGCTTTACAAAATGTCAGGACACTACCAGAAGTACGGTGAAGATAGCTTCCACCCAATTACCACTCCGGTAGAGGGGGAGGAGTACTTCCTGAAGCCCATGAACTGCCCGCACCACTGCGAGATATATGCTGCGAAGCCTCATTCATATAAAGAGTTACCAATTCGCTATGCTGAATTCGGCACCGTTTACCGCTACGAACAAAGTGGCGAGCTTCATGGTTTAACAAGGGTGCGCGGGTTCACGCAGGATGATGCACATATCTTCTGTACTCCGGATCAGGTAAAAGATGAGTTTAAGAGTGTTATGGATATCGTAAGCACGATTTTCAAAGCGCTGGATTTTAAAGACTATATTACTCAGATCTCACTCCGTGATCCCAACAACCCCGAGAAGTATATTGGATCGGATGAAAATTGGGAGAAAGCAGAGAGTGCTATCCTGGAGGTTGCTAAGGAGCGTGACCTGGAGACTGTTGTTGAATATGGTGAAGCTGCATTCTACGGGCCCAAGATGGACTTTATGGTTCGCGATGCCATTGGCAGAAAGTGGCAGCTTGGCACCATTCAGGTCGATTACAACCTTCCGGAGCGTTTCGAGTTGGAATACAACGGAAGCGACAATGAGAAGCATCGTCCGGTTATGATTCACAGAGCACCATTTGGCTCTATGGAGCGATTTGTTGCAGTACTTATAGAGCATTGTGCCGGTAATTTCCCCCTTTGGCTCACACCGGAGCAGGCTATTATCCTGCCAATCAGTGAAAAATACAATGATTATGCAGAAAAACTTTTATTTTTGCTAAATAATTCAGATATTCGCGCCCAAATTGACTGGCGGGCAGAGAAAACAGGTAGAAAAATCCGTGATGCGGAATTGAAGAAAATACCTTTTATGCTCATCGTTGGTGAAAAAGAAGAAGCTGAAGGCCTTGTCTCCGTAAGGAAACATGGAGAAGGCGACTTAGGTAGCATGAAGGCTGAAGCATTTGTTGAGTTGGTAAATGAAACCATTAATCAGATGTTAAAGGTTTAAGTCTTACCATAAATATGTTTAATTAAAGATAGGAGATTACGTTATAGCACATTATCGAGGCAGCGGGAACAGACGTCCCCCCAGGAAAATAGAAAATCCACACAGGATTAATCAATTAATTACTGCACCGGTTATCCGGATAGTAGGGGAGAATGTGGAACCTGGGATTATGAACCTTCGCGATGCTCTTGCTCTTGCTGAAAGTCAAGAACTGGATCTTGTGGAGATCTCACCCAACGCAAACCCACCCGTTTGTAAAATTATTGACTACAAAAAGTTTCTTTACGAACAAAAGAAGAAGCAAAAAGAGATAAAGGCAAAAACAGCCAAAGTAGTAGTTAAGGAGATTCGAATGGGAC
Source organism: uncultured Bacteroidales bacterium (assembly GCA_964474455.1). Taxonomy (GTDB): domain Bacteria; phylum Bacteroidota; class Bacteroidia; order Bacteroidales; family BM520; genus BM520. Next base: position 10,234 of record CAYYSU010000021.1, on the reverse strand, counting down.
CCAATACCGATGATCACGATTTCAACTTTAAACTAAAACATGCTATCAGTTTCCTGGAGGAAGGAGCAAAAGTGAAAGTTGACGTGTTCTTTAAAGGCCGCTCTATAATCTATAAAGATAAAGGAGAGATCATCCTGCTGAAGTTTGCCAAAGAGCTTGCCGATTATGGCAAGGTTGAAAGAATGCCTAAGCTCGAAGGAAAACGAATGATCATGATCATTGCTCCTAAAGTTTCTAAAAAGTAATAATTATATTATTAACGGTTAAAAATTGTATCAATGCCGAAAATGAAAAGTAAAGCCAGTGCTAAAAAACGTTTTTCGTTTACTGGCACCGGAAAATTGAAGCGAAAGCATGCATACAAGAGCCACATCCTGACGAAAAAGTCAAAAAAGAGAAAACGTAATCTTACTTATTTCTCTATCGTTGACAAAGCAGATGAAGCGAATGTAAAGGAAATGCTTTGCAAGTAAACAAATGTTAAACTTACTGTCAGCTTTTAAGAATTCATGGAATCGCTGAAGTAAAAAAATTAAAAACATGCCAAGATCAGTAAACGCAGTAGCTTCCCGACACAGAAGGAAGAAGATACTGAACCGTACTAAAGGTCAGTTCGGAAGAAGAAAAAATGTCTGGACGGTCGCCAAAAACTCATGGGAAAAAGGCCAAACTTATGCCTACCGCGACAGACGCAACAAGAAACGTAATTTTCGCTCTCTCTGGATTCAGAGAATTAATGCAGGTGTTCGCGAACACGGAATGTCTTACTCAGTATTTATGGGTAAACTGCACGATAAAAATATAGAAATAAGCCGTAAAACTCTTGCTGATTTGGCAATGAATAATCCTGAGGCTTTCAAAGCTATCGTGGATGCGGTTAAGTAATCGCCCGGTAATATTTACCGATTGATTCTGCATAAAAAAACCTGTAAAGCTTAAGCCTTACAGGTTTTTTTATGCCAATTAATTGTATTACATAAGTAAAATGATGAATATAACAGGAATAGCAATGCCCGCCAAAGTCCATATCAAACCACGCCGCGTGATGCCATGCTTGCCCTTCACCATGAAAAGACCTGTCACAGCAAGAAGTATTAATCCTACAGCAAAGGCATCAGAAAACCATGTCCAGTATTTTATGGGATCGTAGTGCAAATATGTGAACTCATTGAAAATGGGACGCCGCCTTATCGTCTCTACAACGCCATTTCCTGTGGTGGTATTAATGGTAACATTTCCGTTTTTGACAAAAACCTTCAAGGTGTTTTCATTGGGAAAATAGTGTTTCTTGTACTTATCATCTAATCCCAGTGACTCAACAATGTGCATCACCGTTTCTTCTGAAGTCTCCTTGCCACTCATGGTTATGTCAGTGTATACATCCTTTGTTTTTACTATATACTTGGGATCCCAGGCGTCGAGATGATTCATGGCAATTCCTGACACCGCATAAATTATTGTCATGGCGAAAAAGAAATAACCCAAATCGCGGTGCGTTACTCTTATTAGCTTTCTTATTTTCATAGTGCAAAAATATAAAAAGGAGTATCCCAACAAACACTCCTATAAAAATTTCAAGTCTTTATTATTCATGACACTTGCTGTCTGGCAAATAAGATTCCTTTGGAAAATAATTGCGTTTCTGAATTCTATTCGAGACATATAATTGAACACTTTAGCTTCCATAAATTGATATGTAATCTGTTGTTTATCTCTTACATGTTTTCCCTACCTTTGTTACCTCAATCAAATAATACCATAACACAATAATGACCAATTATAAAACGAATGTAGACCTAATTTGGCGAATCGCCGAGCTGCTGCGTGGCGACTACAAACAGTCTGACTATGGAAAGGTGATTCTGCCTCTGACCGTACTGCGTCGTCTGGATTGTATCCTCCAGCCTACCAAGCAAAAGGTGATGGATAAATATCCCAAGGTGAAGGGAATGAGTGAGGCTGCCATGGATGTGGCGCTCAATAAGGTTGCCGGTTATAATTTCCATAACCATAGCCGCTTCGATTTCGACAGCCTTATCGCCGACCCGGAAAATATCGGACTGAACTTACGCAATTATATCAACGGTTTTTCTGCCAGTGCGCGCGCAATAATAGAGTATTTTAACTTCGATGACCAGATCGACCGCATGGACGACCCGCAGGCTGACATCCTCTTCCAGGTGGTGAAAAGCTTCCAGGAGGTGGATCTTGCCAATATGGACTCCATGGAGATGGGCTATGTGTTTGAAGACCTTATCCGCAGATTCTCTGAGCAGTCCAATGAAACGGCAGGGGAGCACTTTACGCCTCGTGAAGTAATCCGCCTGATGGTAAACCTGCTCTTTGTCGAAGACCGTGAAATCCTGACACAGAAAGGGATTGTGAAAACAATGTACGACCCTGCCTGCGGTTCCGGTGGAATGCTCTCTGTAGCTGATCAGTATGTTAATGAACTAAACCCCGATGCTGACCTGAAACTCTTTGGGCAGGAGATAAACCCCGAATCCTATGCCATCTGTAAATCGGATATGCTAATTAAAGGGGAAAACCCCGGGAATGTGAAGTTCGGGAATACCTTTCTGGTGGATGGACTGGAGAATGAGAAATTTGACTACATGCTCTCCAACCCTCCCTTTGGTGTGGAGTGGAAGAAAGCGCAGAAGGTTATTAAGGCAGAGTATGAAAATAAAGGGATGAGCGGACGTTTTGGTGCAGGATTGCCCCGGATCAACGACGGTTCTTTCCTTTTCCTGCAGCATATGATCTCCAAGATGAAGCCCACAGGCACACGCATTGGGATTGTATTTAACGGTTCACCTCTCTTTTCCGGTGCTGCCGATAGTGGTGAGAGTAATATACGTAAATGGATTATTGAAAACGACTGGCTGGAAGCTATTGTCGCACTTCCTGACCAGCTCTTCTACAACACCGGCATCGCCACCTATATCTGGATCATCACCAACAAGAAAGAGGCAAAGCGCAGAGGCAAAGTACAGCTTATCAATGCCACCGGAGCAAAAGATGAAGAACTCATAAAAGAGGGCAAGCTGGTCGTAAACCGTTTCTGGCAGAAAATGGATCGCAGCCTGGGCAACAAGCGAAAAAGAATTGTGGAGAACGGCAACGATAAAGGCATCGGATACATCACACAGCTCTACGGCGATTTTGTGGAGAACGAAAACTCCAAAATCTACCCCAACGAATACTTCGGGTATTGGCGCATAGTAGTAGAGCAGCCATTGATAGAAGATGGAAAGATCGTTACCGACCGCAAAGGCAACCCCAAGCCCGACACCTCGAAGCGCGATTATGAAAACATCCCCTTCCTTGTACAAACAAAGTCTATAAATGACAACTCAGCGGTTTCCAATTCACCGAATCCTCTCCCGGTAAAGACGCACCGCCGTGCGTCTCTAACCGCTGAATCTGAGGGCCGTGCGTCTCTAACCGCTGAATCTGAGGGCCGTGCGTCTCTAACCGCTGAATCTGAGGGCCGTGCGTCTCTAACCGCTGAATTCACCCCCCAAACCATAGAACAATACTTCACCCGCGAAGTGCAACCCCATCTTCCCGACGCCTGGATAGAGAAATCGAAAACAAAAGTGGGATACGAAATAAATTTCACCAAGTACTTCTATGAGTTCAAGCCATTGCGATCGCTGGAAGAGATTCGAGCCGATATTCTGGCGCTGGAAGAGGATACTCTGGAGTCGGTAAAAAATGTGCTGGACTAATGGAACGATACGAGAAATATAAGGATTCGGGTGTAGAGTGGATTGGGGAGATTCCTGAGCATTGGGATGTAAAAAGATTCAATCATACTTTCGAATTTTCACGAGGCTTACCAATAACAAAGTCAGATTTAAAAAAAGAGGGAATTCCTTGTGTTAGTTATGGTGAGATTCATTCCAGGTTTGGATTTTCTGTTTCTCCTGAAATTCATCCATTGAAGTGTGTTGATATTGAATATCTCGATTCAGGTAAAAAATCCTTGTTGAAAAAGGGTGATTTTGTCTTTGCTGACACGTCCGAAGATTTTGAAGGCTCAGGAAACTTTACTTGTTTAGATAGTGATACTCCAACCTTCGCAGGATACCATACTATTGTGGCAAAGTTGAAAACAGATTGTAATTATAAATATGTTGCATATTTTGTTGATTCATTGCAATATAGATCACAAATAAGAAGTCGGGTTTCTGGTATAAAAGTGTATAGTATTACGCAGCAAATATTGAAAGATACTGCGCTAATATTCCCACCTCTCCCCGAACAAGACGCCATCGCCAACTACCTTGATCGGAAGATCGCAGAGATCGATGCCTTGATAGCGAAGAAGAAGCGGTTGCTGGAGCTGTATGAGGAGGAGAAGACCGCCATCATCAACCACGCCGTCACCAAAGGCATCAACCCCGACGCCCCGATGAAAGACAGTGGAATCCCCTGGCTGGGTGAAGTGCCGGCGCATTGGGAGCTTATAAGAATGAAGAGAATTTGCGAGTTAACCCAAGGAAATCAAGTTCCACTAGGAGATCAAAAAAAAGAATATTTTCAAAATTCAAAACTGTTTATTCGAATTGAAAACTATACAAAGAACTCAGAGGATTATAGGTATGTTGATTTCTTAAAGTCAAAAGTGAACTATGTATATCATAATGATGTAATTATGGTTCGATACGGTGCATCAGCAGGTAAAGTAGTGAGGGGATTAGAAGGAGTTATCGCAAATAACTTATTCTCAATCCGCAGTAGGCAAGATATCATAAAAAATGAATTCTTGTATCATTTTTTATCAAATCTATATTGGTATTTCCAACTTGAAATGTCTGGAAGTGCCATGCCCGCGATATCATTCAGTATGTTAGACCCAATTATTATTGCTGTAGCTCCAATGAAGGAACAAGACGGAATTATGTCACATATTAAATTACATCTAGACAAGTTTAAAAAACAAAAAGATAAAATCAATAAAGAGATAAGTCTATTAACTGAATATCGCTCTTCATTAATCAGCGATGTAGTCACAGGAAAGGTAAAAGTCCATGAAGGATTTCAATAGGAATAAGTATGAGGAGTATTATCATAGGAAACGGAATCAATATTCAGTTTGGAGGAGCTGAGAATACCAATAAAAGTATTATTGATCGGGCTTTGACCACTGTTACTGAAAGAAGCTTTGATCCAAGGGTTTATGGTGAGGAGGCTGGAATCTGGGTTAATCTGCTTTTTAATACTCTTCCTGAATTTATTAGTGGTAGGTTTGATGCCTATGCTACACTGAAAGGAGAACTAGATAGTCTTAATCAGATAAAAAAAGATACGAGGATGTTGTGCATATTAGTGAAATTGGTTTTGAGGATTATTACTTTCTAAGTGAACTCTATTGTAGAAAAGAGAACATAAATAATCCTGATAGACATGACATAAAGGAACTACTACGTCGGTTATTCCTGGATTCAATTTTTAACAAAGGGAAGGTTTTGAATATTTTCAGAAGCTTTCCTGATTATTTTGTGAAGGTTTTAAAAGCATTTGACAATATATTTACAACAAATTATGACAATAACCTTGAATTGGCAACCCATAAGGAAGTATTCTATTTGCATGGTGCATTCCATGTGTTAGATGAAGTATATGATAGAAAAAGTTTGAGAAATATGCTACCTGATAGACCTGTTGATCAATCTCCTGTAATTACAGGATATGAACATTTATTCTCAACAGCTTTGACCGAATATTCAGGTGCTCAGAAGCAAAGTAAAAGTGAAATGCAGCAGCTTGCGAACCAGGCATTGGAAAAATTTGCAGAGAGCTATAATAACAGACCTGATTTAAGGTCTCAAATGGATAAATTAAAGAATTCATCTGACCCGTTAGTGAGAAATCTATTCACAGGGGTTAAATTGAAATCAGAATCTCCAAATTTGGGTGTCTCTGATGATTATGCTCTGTCATCCTTATCAAAAATTATGGGTAGTGTTACTCTCATGGGACTTTCTCCAAACAATGACGATCATATTTTTAAAGCAATTAACGATAATGAAGGTATTGATTCTATCGAATTTTATTATTATGATGAAAATGAGCCAGATGCTGTAAGCACGTTGTTGTGTAATAAAAATGTTTTCCTATATGATATAAAATATTTTTGGGAAAATTGTGGTAAGAAGTGATTTTCGTTCAATAGTATTTGTACTTTTATGCCAACTGTACCTGTGTTGCATCCCGTTAGATCTGCTCACGGGTCTTCTTTTTTTATAAGCCCAATTGGAGAATTTTACTGGCAGAAAAAAAAAGAAACGAAAAATAAATCGAAATAGAAATAGCGTTATATGTTGATAGTCAGTTGTTAACCTCTTTTCTCTTCGTTCACCATCAAAAAAGATACTGTCGATCAAAAGACGCCATCACAATATTACCCACACAATTGATTGCACTACGACAGATATTTCTAAACCTAAAATAGACACAAGCTTCAAGCAGCATTAAAATTAGGTTTGTGTATTAATCCTCCGCGAAACCCCGTGATTCCCCAGTGTAACCCCGTGTTCCTTTTTATCAAAAGATATTAATGAAATGAAATACTTGTAATTGGTTCAATGTTGATGTAAATTTACACCAAATACTTGTAACTATGGCACGACAAAGCATCTCTTTCACCGAACCCAACGACAAATGGTTGAAAATGCAGGTGGACAATAAAGAGTACTCCAGCAAAAGTGAACTCGTAAATGACCTTATTCGGCAAGCCCGGAATCAACAAATTGAAATCGACTGGATAAGAGCAAAACTGGAAAAAGCCGAAAACAGCGGTTTCACAACGGATTCCAAAGAACAAATTCTTAACCAATCAAAGTCTTTGCTGAATGGCGAATTATAGAGTAAGCAAGGCTGCAAAGAGTGATCTCATAAGAATTCATCATTATGGAGTCGGGAAATTTGGTATGGCTCAAGCGGATAAGTATTTTGAAACGTTTTTTGATTATTTTGACATTATCGCTCAACGACCTTATTCATTTGAAGCTGTGGATTATATAAAACCAGGTTATAGGCGGTGTGTATGTGGTGTCGATTCCATTTATTATAGGATAGTAGATGAAACGGTTGAAATAATGATAATTGTTGGCAGGCAAGATATACACGACTTATCATAGAATATTGTATATTTGACAAAACTTAAACCAATGCCTCTAATTACCACCGAAAATACCTTTGAAACCGCAATCGTGAACTCCCTCATCGAAAAAGGAGGATACACATTCGGCGATGCACACGATTATTCCCCGGAGAATGGGCTCTTTACTCCTGAAATATTTGCCTTCCTGCAGGATTCTCAACCTAAGAAATGGGAAAAGATTGCTGGAATCCACGGCGCAGAGGTGAAAAAAAGACTTATCCAACGCCTTTATAAAGAGATGGATCTGCGTGGCAGCCTGGATGTGCTGCGCAACGGCTTTACCGATTATGGCGTGCGTTTCCAGATGGCATACTTCCATCCCGCTTCAGGCATGAACCCCGAGGCTCAGCAGCTGTACGATAAAAACCGGTTGGTTGTCTATCGTCAGATTTACTACAGCTATAAAAACACGAACTCTGTGGATGTGGTGCTCTCGTTAAACGGTATTCCCGTTGCAACGCTGGAGCTAAAAAACCAGTTTACCGGACAAGATGTGAACAATGCACGCCGCCAGTACAGCAATACGCGTGAAACAACAGAAATTCTGTTCGCATTTAAAAAACGGTCGCTGGTACACTTTGCCATCGACCAGGATGAAGTGTTCATGGCAACAAAACTTTCCGCTAAGAAGACCTATTGGCTGCCATTCAACAAAGGCTACAATAAAGGCAAAGGCAATCCCCCCAACCCTAATGGGTATCGTACATCATACCTCTGGGAAGAGATCTTTGTTAAAGATAGCTGGATGGAGATTCTGCAACGATTTGTGCATCTACAGGTTGAGGAGTTTGAGTTGGATGGGCAGGTTAAGAAGAATGAGAAGATGATCTTTCCACGATTTCATCAGCTGGATGCCGTACGCTCCATTTGTAGTGATGTTTATGATTCCGGAGCAGGGAAAAACTATCTGGTGCAACACTCTGCCGGTTCAGGCAAGAGTAACTCCATAGCATGGATGGCATACCGTCTTTCCAGTCTGCACAACGCAAAGGACGAACGCGTTTTTGATTCCGTTATCGTTGTTACCGACCGTCGTGTGTTGGATCAGCAGCTTCAAAACACCATCTACCAGTTTGAGCATAAGTCGGGAGTAGTGCAGAAGATTGATAAAGACAGCAACCAGCTTGCTCTCGCGCTGGGAGCAGGAACCAACATCATCATTACCACACTGCAGAAGTTTCCCTTTGTAATCGACAAGGTAGAAGATCTTCCGGAGCGGAGATATGCCATTATTGTGGATGAAGCGCACAGCTCACAGGGCGGAGAAGCCAGCAAGAAGATGAAAGAGGTGCTGGCAGCAAAATCGCTGGATGACGCAGTTGAAGATGATCAACAGGATGACTATACCGGTGATGATTTTGTGCGTGAGCAGATTGAGAAATCAGCAGCGGCACGCGGTCAGCAACCCAACATCTCCTTCTTTGCATTTACCGCAACACCCAAATACAAAACACTACAGGTATTTGGGCATAAAAACAATCAGGGAAAACCGGAACCGTTTCACCTTTACTCCATGCGTCAGGCGATAGAGGAGGGGTTTATTCTGGATGTGCTGCAGAATTATACCACTTACGAACTCTACTATCGTCTCACCAAAGCCATCGAAGATGACCCCGACCTAAATAAGAAGAAAGCAGCAAAAGCAATCGGGAAATATGTCTCCTTGCATCCCCATAACCTGGCACAGAAAGCAGAGATCATCATCGAGCATTTCCGTCGCGTAGTATCAGCAAAAATTGGAGGTAAAGCCAAAGCAATGCTGGTATGTGGCTCACGCCTTCATGCCAAGCGTTATTTTGAAGAGTTTAACCGATACATCGAAGAGAAAGGCTACACCAAAGAGATCAAGATCCTGGTCGCATTTTCAGGGAAAGTGATCGATGACAACGCTCCTGATGGCGTTTCCGAACCACAACTGACCGGTTACGGAGAGAAAGAGCTACCTCAGATTTTCGATAAGAACGAATATAAAATCCTCATCGTAGCCAATAAGTACCAGACCGGCTTTGATCAACCGTTGCTCCACACCATGTACGTGGATAAGAAATTATCCGGGGTATTGGCAGTACAAATCCTTTCACGACTCAACAGAATCCAGCAAGGGAAAGAAGACACCTTTGTGCTGGATTTTGTCAACGACCGTGCAACCATCTTCGAATCTTTCCAGCCATATTACGAGAAGACCACTGTAGAGGAGGAAGTTGAAATAAATCACCTCTACGACCTGAAAAATAGCCTGGACGAAAAGCAGGTGTACTGGGATTCGGAGATCGACAGTTTTGCGAGAGTCTATTTTGATCCCAACGCTAATATGAACAGCGCAAAGATGCAGAAGCACCTCTATTCATTTACCGATCCGGCAGTGGAGCGCTATAAAGCCATTGACAAGGAAGAGGATCAGGACAAATTCAAAAAAGGATTACGTACCTGGACAAACCTCTACTCCTTCTTTGCGCAGATCATGCCCTTCACCGATACCGAGCTGGAGAAGTTCTTTGCCTATGCCAAGCTGTTACAAACCCGTCTGCCAAAACGTGAGCTCTCCGAAGCATTGCACCTTGACGACGAAGTGGCATTGGAATACTACCGGTTGCAGAAGATAAAAGAGGGATCCATCAACCTGAATCCGGGAGAAGAAGATCCGTTGAGCGGCATAACGGAAGCAGGGTTAAAGCGAGCAAAGGAAGAAGAAGCGAAGCTTTCAGAGATCATCAACGTATTGAACGACCGTTTCGGCACCGAATTCGAGGAAGCCGATAAACTCTACTTCGACCAGATCGAAGAAGAGCTCATGCAAGACGTGACCCTGCAGTCGCAAGCCAAAGTCAACAAGCTCGACACCTTCAAATTCGCCTTCGACGACCGTTTTTTAGATCGTTTGGTCGCGCGCATGGATCAGAACCAGGAGATCTTCGAGAAGATCCTCGGCGACAAAGATTTCGGCGACCTGGTAAAAGACTTCTACATGCACCGCATTTTTAAGAAGATGAATGAGGCGGGGTAGGGGGAAAATGAAAAATAGGGCGTCGCTAAACTTTACAATTGTATGTTTTTACAAGT
>CAYYSU010000020.1:1178-47716 GCA_964474455.1 uncultured Bacteroidales bacterium | reverse complement strand
AAACCTGTCATATCCAAAACAGGTAGATGTTAGCTATAAAAGATTTCACGGGCTGCAAATGCCGGTGCAACAAATTAAGCGGTTACTCTTACAGCCCTTCCGGGCGGCATGCGTGACCACCGCTTTAGCGCCGCGTTCAACAACGCCGGCGACGTCGGCTACTGGTGGTCGGCGACCCCCGCGTATAGCCATAACCTCGCATGGTACCGCTACCTGAGCCACGGTAGTGCCAATGTGCTCCGCAGCTACTACAATAAGTCGTATGGCTTCTCTGTGCGGTGTTTAAGGGATGACTAGGTTATTTGGTTATTTTCACCCTGAGCTTGCGAAGGTTGTATTTATTTGATTATTTAAAATGTACCGCCGGTCGAAATTTTTTTAGGACGAGTCAAGATTCGCACGGCGGTGTGGTTTTGTATTGTGAGATTCGCACGGCGGTGCGGTTTTGTATTGTGAGATTCGCACGGCGGTGCGAATCTACTGATACAGAATGTCCCAAAAATCTTGTACATGGCTATCCCAGTAGAGCCACACCGTCGTGTGGCTCTTTCGCATCGCAAAACCGTCGTGTGGCTCTTTCGCATCGCAAAACCGTCGTGTGGCTCTTTCGCATCGTAAAACCGTCATGTGGCTCTTTCGCATGGCGGTGCGAATTTACCGGGAGAGGGTTTTGTGGTATAGAAAACGGAAAACCATAACGTATTGTGTTATTTTAAAAATGGTTTCGCCAAGAGCCGCGAAGTTCACGCAAAGGTTCGCTAAGGTTTTACTTTGCGTTCCCATAGCCATCCGGAACTACGGCCTCTTTGCGGCTCTCAGCGAAATAACTAAAAATAAAGTGGCGCAACTATCAATGAGGCAACTTCATCCTATACAAAGCACCGTTTCCGATAAATCTAACATTCGGTGTTATTTATTACCTTGTTAGATTCAGTTGGCTCCCATTATTCGCCGAGTTTTTCGAGACAACAGGTAACTATAGAATTTTTTGCTTTTTGCTTATAATAGTTTTCAAGTGCTTTTCTCTGCTGTAAACTCAGGGAGCTAAACGTATTTCTCGTTGTGGAACGTTGCCACATATCATCCACTATCTGGTCAAGTGTCTTTCCCTGCCAGTCCTGCGTAGGACATATCACACGGGTTTCATTATCAATAACCCTTTTAATCGGCGCCAGAATGTCGTCCATTATTTTATATAATGCATTAATAGCAGCGCTGTATGCATTGGCGTAAAACGCTACCATATCGCCAAACCCCGGCACTTTATCGCCAAATTCGGCAGCATATTTAAGCACTTTTTCAAAGGCAGCATTTCTCTCCTCCATGGAGGGCTCACCATGCACTCCCGACAGCAATGTAATGATATCCTCGATGGTTTCTTTAGCTTCATCAACTTGATCCTTGAACTCCTTCATTTTATCCAAAAATTCATTTTGCCCTCCCGGGAGCTGATCAATTTCTCCGGAAAGGAATTCGTATGCTGCTGCCAGAGAATCGAAAACGGAACCTTGAGGTTTATTGGCATCGAAATGTTCAGCGAGTATTCTTGAACATATTCCCTTAATCTGTCGTTCACGCTTTAACTTTTCCTCTTGTATTCGTTCTCGTTGATTTGCCAGCTCTTGTGAAATAGTGCGGCCAGCGCTTGTTGCTCGTCCATCGGTGAGGGTGATATCGCGAGAAGCACCTGAGGCTCTCGACGATGCGCTTTGGATGTCATCGGATAGCGCTTCCGCATCTTCTATGGCATTCCTGGCATTGTTGCTCTGCTGCTGACTGGTTTGCTGAACCTGCCTTCTCTCAGCTTCGCAGTCGGTGATGGAGGCTATTGGGCGGGGCTCCATGCGCGCAGTGCGACCAGCAATCATTCTCCTGAGATTGGTAATCTTAGCACTAATATTTCTGGTGTCTGTTTTAAGATTCTCCACTTGCGTACCAATTGTATTGGCATCACGTGTTACATTATCTAATTCTTTTTTTAAACTTTCTCGCTGACTATCATTGGTAATGGTATTGAGGGAATCATTTAAGGTTTTGATGGTGTTTTTGAGGCTTCTGTGGCGTCCGGCGAGGCTTTCAACCCGTTCTTGCAGAGCAGCAAGATTTCTTTCAGCTTTACTTATGGCCTGCTGCAACGAATCCTTTTGCCGTGCCAGCGAATTCCGATATTGCTCATATTCTCCATCAAGCATTTCCAGACATTGCCGGAAGTTAAAACAGCGGTGGTGAATGGTAATGTACTGCCTGTGTCGTTGATTCTGTTGGTTGTCATCATAGCAATTTGCAGCACTGTTGAGAAGATTCGTTAAAGCATTTCGCAGGCTGTCGGCAGAATGGTTGTGATGATTTACGGCATTGACCATGCCATGCTTTTGTACTGCAGAAATATCTTTTAACCCGCGAATAAAGGATTTTCCTCCGGAGTGCCCGTTTTTCAGGTTCCGTATGGCTTTATCTATTTCGTTTGAGAGATTGTAGCGTTGTTTATAGAACTCTCTTTTATCCTTATAGTAATTTTTTCTGTAATTCGGATCCTGCATTTGTTGTGGACTAGCGGGCACCGCCACGACACCGCTGTTCCCCAGGCCCATTCGTTTGCCGTACAGTCGTTCGTTTTTAAAGGGCTTGTTCTGATGTCCGTATAAATATTTTCCTGCGGCCAGTGCCATTAAACTTTGACAGCACGGATGCACCATCTTCGAGAATTTTGATTGCCCGTTCCACTGCGAAACCATGGTTGTAAAGGCTCCACGTAAGCTGTCGAGGCGCTCTTTTTCCTTCTGAAGCTCTTCGTAGGGAAAATGCTGTTCCGCCTCATTTTTTAAATCATCCTTGTTCTGCGGGGAGCGAAGCCCATCTCTTTTCGCCTTTATTTTATCATATAAACTATTCAGGCAACTATCCATGACTTGCAGATTAGGTGGTTTACTGTAATACACCTTTCCACATTTGATGCAAATAGTATTGGAGTCGAGGTATTGTATAAAGGCATTCCAATGGATATCGATATCGCATAATGCAGCTGATAACTGAGCGCTAAGCCCTGCTATCTGCCGTTGCAGATCATAAATATTCTCATTATGCTTTTTTTCTTTATTATTAATCTGATCCACAATATCATTGATGTCATCAAGATTATTGTTATAGTATCCCTCTATCTCATTTTTATCTTCATTCAGCCATTTTGCCCGTTTTGCTTTGCATTTATCAAACCTGCGCGTATATCTTTTAACATATTGGTTGTAAATATTTATTCTTTGTTGCGTAGGATTTGGTGCTACGTATCGGCTGTAAAAATTATTTTCCCAGCTCCCGCCGCACTCACCACCGTTGCCATTAAGGTTTTGTGTTGAGGTGATTTGTTGTTGCAATGTACCTGTAGCATCCATTTTTAGTGCAGTCATGGTTTGTTTGAATGCTTCTGCGGCCTCCCGTGCACCGGAGAGACTGTCGCGTTGCCACATTTCATTTTCCAGCTTATCATAAAGGTTCATCAAAGAATCTATAAGACCGCTGTTAAGATCACATAATGCTGTGGATATACTGTCGATGGTAACACTTATTCGATGGTTAACAATTGTCGTATCACACGGCCCTTCTGTAGAAGCCATATAGGGTTTTTTTTTGAACGAGAATATCTCGCTAAACCCGCCGTTTTCGCCGAAAGGAAATCCCTCCAGGGTGCTTTGTACCTGCCAGGCGTAGGTGGCACCTTCTGTCATTTCACGGGCTTCGGGAGGATAGATAAATGCCGGTTCCTGTATCCCTTCAAGTTTTATCCATGCCGGATTCAGAGAGATAGCATCCTGCGGACTCATACCCTCCATTACTTCGGTCATTACAAAGGTGTATTCCGGAATATGATCTAACGGTTGGGGGACTGGCGGTGTCCATAGAAATACCGGGTTTTTATCGGTGACTTCTTCGCCATCGGCAGGTTGTTGTAATGCCGGTGGTGAGGAGTTCGTTATCAGGTGATCAAAGCAGTATTCTCCATTCTGCATGCCTGTTTCTGCATCCAGAGCATACAAACATATCATGTAACTCCCGGCAGGAAGGCTACCTGTCTGGAGAACAAAGCTTTCAAGCTCAGGGGAAGAATAATTTATTTCGCCGCCTTCAAGAACCTGTGTTGTGACAGCCATGGTGCCCACAGGAACCTCCATAACGCCACTAATGCCTTCAAAAACGAGTCCCTGTAGTTCCTCTTCTGCCACAGCTTTTAATCGAACATATTGTGTCGATGCGTTATTGTTTATCAGGAATATGGCATCATACAACTCTTCAGGATAGAGCTGTCCGGAAGGAGGAAGGTTTACCTGAATGATGATTTCGCCAATGCTCTGCCCTGCGAGAGTGAAGGTCGTAAGCAGGAAAAGAATAACCAGTGTTTGTCGTAGTGTTTTCATAATGTGGGGGTATTACCAGGTGCATATTAAAGTTGTTAGTACAATCCATTCATCCTGAGGCCTTATGATACTGGAAAAGCCAAAATTATCGTTCCGGGAGATGCTTAAATCAGCCTTTAGCCATTTAGTAACCGGAATGGCAGAGCTATATCGTATCCGAAGCTTCTCCCCTTTGTGGCGGTATGATGCCCAGGTAACGCGAAACCTGTTCTTCCAGCCATCGTACTTACCATATTCTGCCTGTAGGTTGTAAGTGTTTATGTGCTGATCGCTTCCGCGAATATTTTTAAAACTCATCGTGACAGATGCTGATACGGATAGCAAGGCATTAAAACGAATATTTTGTGAAAGCAAAACAGTATTGCTGCGTAGGTTGAAGAATGTGGTGTCGAAGCGTTGTTCTGAGAGCAGGCGAGTGTATCCCGCCGTGGTGGCAAAGCGTTTGTTTTTTGTGTTGAAATTATATCCTGTAAGCAGTGATATATGTGATGTGATAAGTTTTATCTCCATAGATGAGTGATCGCCATATTGCGTCATCGGGGCATAGGTCAGCACAAACCAGGGTTGCCATGGTGCCCGCCATGCGGCGGTGATGCCCACAGACGTTGCTTTAGTACGGTAATCTTTCCACCCCGAGAGATCGTCGTAAGTGTGTTTATAATAAGCTGTTATGGATCCCTTTTTTCTGAAAAACTTTTGGGTTAACCTCGCATCGACAAGAAATAGATCATTGCGTAAGTAAGGATTCCCTAACGTATGATATCCCGAACCTGTTCTACATACCTGGCTATGAAAATCTGTGTTTTTTAATTTCAGATGCGTGGAACCCCGAAAAGCAATATCTCCCTGTGTGCTGGTATTGAGATTAATGATATTTCCTGGAATGCGATGCCCAACAGGCAGTAATCCTTCCACTCCAAGAGCATTACGATCGCGTGTAAATATTGATGCGGTTGCCTGAAGTGTTGTAATCCAACGCTCTTGGAAAAAGAAAAATCCTGTTTCTACTCCCAATACAAGGTTCTCGCGCATGCGCACACCCATTTCCTTCTCCTGGTTTTTGTCTTTTCCTTGCAGCAAGGTAATGTGAAGATGCGAAGTGTTTCGATTTCCAACACCAATAGCTGTCAGCATGATTTCCGTTTTTGGTGTCCCTTGAAAAGTGCGCTGAAAAGAGTGTAGCTCATGGGTTACTGTACCCTTGCAAAACGCCATATACATGGGCCCTGGACTGAGAATAATGTTTATGCCTCTTATGGATGTATTTTCAAGGATCAGAGCACCATATTGCGGGTGGGCATTCCCGATCTCCAGCGTTTCAATAATCTCCGGCAATCGTTTAAAAAAACCACCCCTCACCTTCGCCAGCCCAGAGAGGTATTTCGACGGGTGGGTTTTTATGCTGAATTGGAAGATGTCTTTGCCTGCGGGTGCAGAGGAATAAAGTGAGGTCAGCGAAACCGGTACTTTCCACATGGAGAGTGTTCCGGAGAAGTTGTTTGTGAAATAGCTTCGTGGTATTTGTGATGCATACCCTGTGGCACTGGCATAGTGGTAACTTATCCGATTGTGACCATGGAACTGAATGGCTTTCTGGGCAGTTGCAGGCTTTACCGGGTATATCAAAAGCAGTAGAAAAAACAGTTGACAATACCGTTGCATAATAATTGCCCCCTCTGTTGATAACCAATGTGGTAAGTCGTTGATTTACAAAGGTCGACACATCTGCTCCAGAAGTCAACTTGTTTTATGTGTTTTTTTAAATAATTTGTAATACACTTAAAATCAGCGTAATATGTGTGTAGTGATTGGGTGTTGGAGTTTTGCTTTTTTTTTGGTTTTCTTATACCTTTTAAGGACATAATTATTTACCTGAATAATAATAAGTTGTACTATATAACCACTATAATACAATCCTTAAATTCGTTTTGCTGCCACTGTCTGTTTTTACAGTGAGGGTTTTTGCTTTTTCATCCCAGCTGAAATTACATGGCTGATCCGAAACATTTGTTACGTTTGCCGGTCTCTTCTTAAGGTTGTGTATTACCCATATGATGCCACTATTTTGAATCTCTTTTCCCGAGATTTCTGAAGAAAGCAACAGCTCTTTTCTGTTATTTTCTGACTTGAAAGTATAATGCGATGATAGTTCTTTCTCTTGTGCATTTGGGGTGACGCCGTCGTCGTGGTACATTGTGTATGATGATGGTTTTTCATCTGCATAGTAATGCATCTCCAACAAACTAAGATTATAATTGGAGGTATTGCCTTTTGTGGTGCTCATGGGGATAAAAGAGCCGCCTTTTACAAATACTGGGATATGACTCATGCTAACCGGTATTGTGATATACTGCCCGCCATGATATTTTTTTTCGGTGTAAAAGTCAGTCCATGTATTGCCTTTCGGTAGATATACCTGCATCTCTTTTACACCGGGTTGTTTTATTGGTGCAACGAAGAAAGCGTCGCCCCACAGATATGCTGAGTCGTATGTGAGAAGGTGTTCGTTATCGGGGAACTCATAAAACAGAGGAATCATAAGAGGCTTTCCTGATAGATGGTTTTCGTGTGCCATATTGTATATGTATGGCAGGAGTTTGTAACGCAATTCAATGGCTTTTTTTGCATACTCCTTTGTGCTGTCGATCTGGTA
Source organism: uncultured Bacteroidales bacterium (assembly GCA_964474455.1). GTDB lineage: Bacteria > Bacteroidota > Bacteroidia > Bacteroidales > BM520 > BM520. Next base: position 40,654 of record CAYYSU010000020.1, on the reverse strand, counting down.
AACCGGCTCAGCAGGGATATGTTCCTGTGCATGAGGGCGATATATTGGTTGGAACACGCCGTATTGCAACCAGCGTATATACAGCTCATTGTCGATGCTGTCGCCGCCGGCAAATCCACCCAGGTCAGAGTGCATATACGCCAGTCCCTGCATACCCATCTGTAGTGATATCTCCGGCTGAGATACCAGCCCGCCCCAGGTTCTGTTCACGTCTCCGGTCCATGGGATCATGCCATAGCGTTGTGATCCGGCATATCCTGCCCGCATAAGGATGAAGGGACGCTGCTCCGGGAAGTCTTTTTGGTACCCATTGTAAATCATCTTCGCCCATTCGTGGCCATACGCGTTATGCAATTCGTCGGCGGTGCCGTTGATATGTTGCAAGTCAGCAGGGTGAACCTCGGGCTCTCCCAGGTCGCCCCACCAGCCGCTAATGCCCTGGCTTGTAAATTCTTTGTAAATACCCCAGAACCAATCACGCGCCTTGGGGTCGAAGATGTCCACCAGACCGGTGTTCCCGAAGTAGAAGTCGTAGGTGTACGGATTGCCTTTTTTATCTGTGCCCAGAACATTGTTCTCCACGGCCTCGTCCCAGCGGCCGGATGTGGTAAGGATAAAAGGCTCCGTCACCAGTATAGTTTTCACACCTTGTTGTTTCAGCTCAGAGATCATCTTTTGTGGCTCCGGGAAGCTGTCGCGGTACCACTCCAGATTACCCATCTCATGGAAGATTTTTCCCCCAAACCAGTATATATCTATTATGACTGCATCCACCGGAATATCATGATGATTAAAAAGATCTATGGTGTTTTCAACCTCCCTTTGGGAGTGGTATCCAAAACGACTGGAGAAGTTACCTAAGGCCCAGCGCGGAGGCATGGGCTGGCGGCCGGTGAGCTTTGTATAAGCGTCTGTCAGCCCGTACCAGCTATCATCAGCAATGATGTAGTAGTTTATTGTTCCACTTACGGTTTCATACTTTACTTGGTTTTCACCTTTACTGTCTAAGTCGAGCCAGCCAGAGGAGGCGTTGTCGAAGAGAACGGCATATTTTTCAGAAGAGATAAAAAGTGGTAGCGTGAAGTTCATTAGCTCTGAATGGGTCTCATATCCGTAGTGAGCGCGGTTATATAGTTGTAAGCGGTTTCCCCTTCTGTCCATGCCGAGCACACGTGCTCCGCCGCCATAAAGAATCTCATCCGACCTAATGGAGAGTGTTGTGGTACGCATCTTTTTCTCCCATTCAAAGCCCTTCTCGTCGACAATAAGTGTCTTGCCGGAGTATGTATATTTTATCCCGAATGGTCTCTTTCCAATGCGAGCTGTAATGCCGGAAGTAGCGATAAAGATGGAGTCAGATGTCTCCGTAACCGAATATGTGACATTGCCCGGTTCCATATCCCGTGCAAAGGAGAAATCCTTATTCTCTTTTCTCTTTTTAAGAAACTCCACATGAATGATCTTTTCCGAATATGGGGTGATGACATACACTCCGTCATTTACCTTAATAGTTACTTTGTTATCTCTGTTTTGATATGATTTGAATCTCCTTGCAAAGGAAGGTGTTGATAATGATAATATTAATAATGCCAGTGCAAGGATTTTTATGAGGCGATTCATATTGATAGTTGTTTGTTTTTTATTGTAACAAAGATAACTTTATTTAAAACAGTGATGCTTCACTTAGGGTTGTAAGCATTTCCAGTGCCTTCATTCCCCGTACAGAGTTGCCTTTTTTGTTGAGCAACGGGCTCCACGTTGCGATGCTGTAGTTGCCGGGATATATGGCTGCAATACCGCCGCCCACGCCGCTTTTACCGGGCAAACCGACACGAAAGGTAAACTCTCCCGCTTCGTCGTAAAAACCACAGGTCTGCATAATAGCACTTATGCGTTTCGACTTGCTGGAAGAGATAATCCTGTTTCCGGTAAAAATGTTTATGCCGTGGTTGGCGAACAGTGAGAATGTCTTCGCCAACTCCTCACAGGTCATCTCTATGGAGCATATGTTGCAATAGAAGTCCAGTACCCGATCCATATCATTATGGATGTTCCCAAACGATTTCATCAGATATATCAGTGCCGAATTTTTAAAGGCATTTTTCTTTTCTGAAATAGCTGTTTTTGAATTATAGTTAACCTCCATGGTGCCGGCTAGCTCTCTCACAAAAACGAGAAATTCCTCTTCCGGTTTTTTTAGTTCAGATATTAGTATATCGACAATTACCAGTGCTCCGGCATTTATAAACGGATTTCGAGGAATACCTTTTTCATACTCAAGCTGTACCAGAGAGTTAAAGGCTGTTCCTGAAGGCTCCAGATCCACGCGTTCCCAAATTTTCTTACCCAATATATCAAAAGCCATAGTCAGCGATAGTACTTTTGCGATACTCTGTATGGAGAACTTTTCTCTGCTGTCGCCTGCTTCATAGCTGTTTCCGTCCAAGCCAAAAAGAAAGATACCGAACTTATCTGGACTTACATTGGCCAACTCGGGAATATACTGCGCCACATTGCCTGAAGGGTTCTCTTTTTTTACCTCCCGGTAGATTTTTTCTATTATCGAGCTGTAGTCCATGCTGTTTTTTCTTTTTGTCTATTTATAATAACCTTCACGTGGTAGCAGATGATCGAGTTTTGCAACGCCAAGTATAACAATAGCGTTAACTATAGCACTGTGCTCCAGGTATTCCGGTATGCTTTTATTGTAAAGATCACGTTCGGTATGCCATATCTCACGGTAGCTGAAATTATAACCTTTAACATCTTTCTGTCCAAAGGAAATAGTAGGCACACCTTCTACTGCAAATGGTCCGCTGTCGGTACCCCAGGCTTTTTCGGGGCGTTTACGTGGCTCCCTGGTCTTTAGCTCAAAAGGAATCTCAGGGTTTATATCATACAGTGGCTCACAAATCTTTTCAAAATCTTTCATCATAGCCTTAGAGACACTGAGACTGGTGCTTGGAAGTGGTCCTCCGTCACGATTAAACATATTGGAGATCTTATCTAATTTCTCTGGATTGCTGTCAACCCAATGTTGTGCTCCCAGCAGTCCAAACTCTTCACCTGCCCACAAACAAACGAGTATTGTTCTTTCAGGCTTTGCTCCTGACTCCATGATCAGTCGTGCTGCCTCCATTGAAACAACAACGCCGTTGCCATCGTCAACGCCGCCGGTGCCCACATCATAGGCGTCCAGATGTCCTCCCATGATAACATATTCATCCGGGTATTTTGTTCCGGGAATAACCCCGATAACGCTATGATATTTCACCGGGCCCATCTTAAAATGGTTGCGGATATCAAACTCCAACAGAAAGTATCTCCTCTCTTTAGTCATCTGCTCTATGATTTCATATTGATGTTCGTCAAGCTTGATGTCCGGCACTGTGGGAAGGCTCTCGAACTCAAAATTCATAATGTTCTTTCTGTCGTATAATGCCCGGATAGGGGTGGAGGTTTTTTGGATGATACCGAGAATTCCTGCCTCTACCATTTCATGGTACATAATTGCCGGCTCTTCGATATATTCTATCAGCTCTTTTTGCGCCTCTTTGTTGTCCCGGTTTTTTCTGTTATGATCACGTATTTCCCGGTTTTCTTTAGCTATAGCTTCATTAAGGTTAAGAATGGAGTCACGTTTTTTGTGGCCATTTTCGCTCCAGTCGATGGGCCAGCCTTCATTTTTTCCGCCGATGAGCACCCATGCACCTTTTAGTGCACCTTTCATTCGGTCAAATTCAGCTCTGGTTTTTGGCTCTATGAGTACATGTCCTCGCTGTACTCCTTTTGTCCCTGAGGTGTATGAAGGTGTTGCGAAATGCAGAGTCATACCTTTTTCCCCTAACATTCTTCCAAACCAGGGACCGCGATTAAAACCTACAGGTAGCTCACCTGCCTCGTCCATAATTACTTCCATGCCCCAGCTTTTGAATTTGTATGCCGCCCATTGCGCAGCATTTTCATAAGCATCTGAGCCTATTAGCCGACCACCAAATCTGTTACAGAGAATATCCAGATGATCCATTGTTTGATTGTCGGTGGTTCCCGTTTCAATAATTTTTGCAATCTCTTTTTTACTTTGAGCAAAAGAAAATGATGAGATTAATAAAAGAACTACAAAAGAAAAATATTTCAAGTATCTCATAATAAATAATATGTTATTTTTTGTTCATTGGAAGTTCAACGCCAAAGTTACCTCTCTTATCTTCTCTTTTAAGCAGTATTGCGAACAGCAGTCCAATAGCGCCCAGTCCGGCAAACATCAGTATTGTCCATGTATAATCAGACACTAAAGGGTTGCCTGGGTTGGTTTTATCGAGAATCAATCCTGCGAAAAGCGGGAAGGCCCATAGTCCGAGGTTCTGAATTGAATACATAAGTCCATAGGCGGTACCGATTTTTTTTTCATCCACCAGCTTTACCATGGAAGGCCACATTGCGGCAGGAACAAGCGAGAATGCTATGCCCAGAATAACCATTGGTATGTAGGGCATCATATTGGTAAGGCCAAACGTAAGGTGAACTATCAATAGCGCTACAGCGCCGAAAATCATTGCGGTGGCGCTTTTTCCTTTTCTATCGATCAGCCAGCCAAAGAATGGGGTGAAGATCAATGTTCCTATAGGTAGTAGTGAGGTTATTTGCCCGCTTTCCACTGCCGAGAATCCAAACTTGTCGGCGAAGAAATCCGGGGCAAAAGCCAGAAATGGGAACACGGCACTGTAAAAGGTTACGCAGAGTAACGCAATATACATGTATGCTCTGTTTCCCAGAATAGCAAATACGTCTTTTACTTTAAAATGCTCTTTTTCTGTCTTCTCTTCCGTTACTATAGGCACTGCTTGTTTGTCGAGTTTTGCATCCAGAAGCATATATACCAGGAATGCCAGGAAGCCTGTGCACACCAGAATGGCTGCCAGCCAGATGGCGCAAGAGATGTTTTCACCACCGTTTGCAAGAACGGGTGAGAGCTGCAGCGCTGCAAAAGTGCCCAGACGACCAAAGCCAACCTTCAGGCCAAATGCCAGTGCCAAATCTTTACCCTTAAACCATTTTACCAAAATTTTGCTCACCACCACGATACTGGTTTCAGCTCCCAGCCCAAAAAAGAAACGGCCCAGCAGCATCATTTTTAGTTCCGGACTGTAAGTTGGTAAAAACGAACTCATGAATTCATAACCTAAGCCGCCATTTCCATATGAATCGGATGCACCCCAGGCTGTAAGAACGGCTCCAAAAGCCATAAACCCCACAAACATAAATCCAGTACGACGGATGCCAAACTTATCAAGAATAATCCCACCAATAACGGCCATCAAGAGGAATGTGTTGGGAATGGAATAGAAGGAAACGAAGAGCCCGTACTGCGTGTTTGAGAAGCTGAATTCCGACATGAGCATATCCTTCAGTGTGCTGAAGGCATCATAGAAATAGTAATTCACCGAGAGTACAAAACCTACAAGTACAAGAACAGCCCAGCGCAATCCGGCACGTTCATTCAGGGCTTTTCTGAGCTTTTCCATATCTAAGTCTATGTTTTAGTGCAGCGAAGATATGAATTTTATCCCGATAATTCTCTAATTGGCATCTCTTACGGATCTCCTTTAATCATGTGCTATGTTGCTGCTGATAAATGTATTATGTGTTTAAAATCAAATAATTATTATGGTGCGAAATTTTTTAATTGTTTTGTAATTTATACCTATATAAACACTAATTTTGCCGCTCCTAAAATTTAAGGAGTATTTTAATGAAAGAACTTAGAAATATTGCTATTATCGCCCATGTTGATCATGGTAAAACAACCCTCGTTGACCGTATTTTGCACCAGGTAAAAATGTTTAGAGATAACCAGCAGGTGGACGACCTGATACTGGATTCCAATGACCTGGAGCGTGAAAGAGGAATAACTATTTTGTCAAAAAATGTGTCGGTTCGCTATAAAGATGTTAAGATCAACATTATTGACACACCCGGTCACACGGATTTTGGGGGTGAAGTGGAGCGTGTTCTTACCATGGCCGATGGGGTTCTTTTGGTTGTGGATGCCTTCGAGGGTCCTATGCCACAAACCCGTTTTGTACTCCAGAAAGCTATCGAATTAGGATTGAAGCCCATCGTGGTTGTTAATAAGGTTGATAAACCAAACTGTACTCCTGATATTGCTCAGGAAGCTGTTTTTGATCTTATGTTCAACCTCGACGCTAGCGAAGATCAGCTTAACTTCCCAACAGTTTATGGTTCCTCGAAGCAGGGCTGGATGGGTTCGGATTGGAAAACGCCTACCGATGATGTCAGCTATCTTCTTGATATGATTATCGAACATATTCCTGCTCCCAAGACTAATCCCGGTGACTTGCAGATTCAGATCAGCTCGCTTGATTACTCTTCATACCTGGGACGTATTGCTGTTGGACGTATTACTCGTGGTGAGGTGAAGATGGGACAGCATGTGGCCGTTATGAAGAGAGATGGCTCAGTAGTTAAGTCTGCAGTTAAAGAGTTGTATGCCTTTGAAGGACTTGGTAAGGAGAAGATCAAAAACAGAGCCTTGCAGTCGGGCGAAATATGTGCTATTCTGGGTCTTGAGTCATTCGATATTGGAGATACAATCACCGATCCTGAGCACCAGGAGGCGATGAAACGTATTAATATCGACGAACCGACAATGTCGATGCTCTTCACCATTAACAACTCTCCTTTCTTTGGAAAAGAGGGTATGTATGTTACTTCACGTCATCTTCGTGAACGACTTTTCAAAGAGACAGAGAAGAACCTTGCGCTTCGCGTTGAAGAGACTGACTCTCCCGAGCGTTTACTGGTTTATGGAAGGGGAATACTTCATCTGTCAGTATTAATAGAGACCATGCGTCGTGAAGGTTATGAATTTCAGCTTGGCCAGCCACAGGTGGTGATAAAAACCATTGATGGTGTGAAGCATGAGCCGGTGGAGATGCTTACTGTTGTGGTGCCTGAGAATTTTTCCGGCAAGGTGATTGAAATCGCTAACCGCAGAAAAGGTGAGCTCCTGAATATGGAGACCAAAGGTGATCGCATGGTACTGGAATTTAACATCCCGGCAAGGGGAATGATAGGACTTACAAACCCAGTACTTACATCCACTGAAGGAGAAGCTGTAATCGCTCATCGTGCTAACGGATTCACTCCCTGGAAAGGTGAAATACAACGCCGCAGAACGGGTGCCCTCATCGCCATGGAGACAGGAACCACGATTCCTTATGCCATCGATAAGCTTCAGGATCGTGGTAAGTTCTTCGTTAATCCCGGGGAAGAGGTATATGCCGGAATGGTTATAGGTGAGGGAACGCGTCAGGATGATATTATTGTCAACATCACCAGGACAAAGAAACTTACCAATGTTCGTGCCTCAGGATCTGATGCTAAGGCCATGATTATTCCAGCAATAAAATTCTCACTGGAGGAGGCTATGGAGTATATCAAGGAGGATGAATATATCGAGATAACACCAAAATCCATGCGCCTGCGCAAGATCCTCCTGGACGAAAACGACCGGAAAAGAGCCAAAAACGCCGCCCAGGAATCGTGATTTCGTTTGGAGGTAGGGGCAGACCCACGTGTCTGCCCCTACCTATTGCCCATCCCCGTCATTTTCACCCATAAACCCCAATCCCAAACAAAGCGAGATCGTATCGTATCGGATCTTCAGCATCCAGTTCGCGAAGTGAAGCAGTAAGTAGCTCAGCACTTTTGCGGTCGTTGGCTTTACGCTCAAGAAGGCTCAGTTCACGACCCACTCTGCCACTATGTACATCCAGAGGACATATTAGCGCCGCCGCCGGAATGTTTTTCCATATTCCGAAGTCGATACCCTCTTTGTCGGGGCGTACCATCCATCGGAGGAACATATTGATGCGTTTTGCCGCACTGCCTTTTTCCGGGTTAGAGATATGCTTTTCGCTGCGCTGCTCATGATCCACCAAGAGAAAAACTTTCCTGAAGATGCTGATAGCATCCATTACGGATCCTGTTTTTTTGTACCCCTCAGAGATTACTTTCTCAATTCCACCATAATTTTGATAGATGTTTTTTAATGAAATGAAGAAAAATTGAAGGTCAGAGGCATTGAACGTGCGATGGCAGAAGTCATGGAGCTCCTCTTCGTGGTCGTGAGACATAAGAAAATCATAGGGTCTGTTTTCCATGATATCCATAATTTTGGTAGCACTATTAATGATGCTTTTTCTGTTGCCCCATGCTATTGTGGCTGCTAAAAAGCCTGCAATTTCAATATCTTCCTTACGGGAAAAACGATGAGGTATTTGTACCGGGTCGTTATTAACAAAAACCTCTGTGGCATATCGGGCGTATGCCTTATCAAGTGTGTTTTTTATCTCTTCTCTTTTACGCATGTATGATAAACAAAAGTGTGTTTCATAAGTTTATTTAATAAGATTATTAATGGACATTTTACATTTGCAAAAAAATGATAAGTAAAGCCGAAATATTAGCTAAGTGTGAAGCACTGGAAGAAAAGGGGAGTATTGAAGAGGTATTGCATATTCTTGACGGATATTGTTCTGATGAGTGTAATGACCCGGATATACATTATTATTATGGCAGATTATTGAAGAAGCAGGCGCGGTTTGGTGATGCTTTGAATGCCTACAATCGTGCTTTGTCTCTTGATCCCGATCACAAAAAGGCTAAGGCCGCAATTTTTTTGGTAAAGAGTATTTTAAATATTGAGAACAATCTCTATTTCGAGAATCCCTATACTGATGATGATCTTTATGATCTTTAGTATGGTTATAACCAACTACCTTCTGGTTACAACGCTATAATTCGATGTTCGGTTTTCTTAAAGATTCGCATGGCGGTGCGGTGGTGTTCCCCTAAGATTCGCACGGCGGTGCGAATTTACTGGGAGAGGGTTTTGGTATATTGAGACCCGAAAACTGTCTGCGAAGATGGAGTGGGTGAGAGGTTTTTTTTGTTTTTTTGGCTCAGTCAGAAGCTAAATCACGGCACTACGTCAATACAATTCGGGATTTTATAATCGCATAATTTTTGTTGATTCCTGATAATACTAATATCCGGATAGGAGATGGAAATCACTGCGACACCCCCGTTATATATTGCACCAGGTTAGTGGATTTATCTAAATTCATCTTTTTGCGAATTCGGCTCCTCGCCACATTTACGCTGGCAGGAGTGATGTGCATGATTCGTGCTATTTGTTTGGTGGTGAGGTTTAAACGAAGTAATACACACAGACGCCATTCGTTATTGGTGAGGTTTGGATGTGTTTTTCTAAGAGCATCTAAAAATCCCGGGTATGACTCTTTCATCAGAATCTCAAACTCCTCCCAGCCATTACCGGAAATATGACTGGCGATATCATTTATAGCCTCTGAATACTGCTTATTGTTGTTTTCATCCAAATCTCTGAGTGTTTTAATTCTTGTATTTAGATTTTTGATTAGATTCTCCTTCTCAACGATGTTTTTTAATATGACAGATGAGCTCTCCATTTCTTTTCTCCAACTCTTTTTGAAAGACGGTGTTTTCCAAAGCTATCAACTGATTTTTTTTGGTGAGTATCTCGATTTTTTTCTTTCTGGATCTGATGGTCATAAGCAGAACCAAAGCAATCAAGACAATAACCAGTGAAAAAACTACTATGGTTAAGCGATTGTTCTGCCTGGAAATTTCTATTTTCTCTTTTTGTGATGATATTACCTGTCTGTTTTTTTCTGCTTCGTGTGCTATTTTGAGAGAGGCAATTTCGTTTTTGGTTTTTTCTGAAATGATGGAGTCACGGATTACATTGTAATGTTTGTAGCTTTCAAGAGCTTTTTTGTGCATCCCTGCTGATTCCATTACTTCGCTATGAACCTTCAGTGTGTTTTTAATATCATTTATGACGGTTGTTTCATGTGCCATATCAAGAGCTTTATCGGCAATTTCTACGGCTCTATCTATATCACCGACGGCCAACATAATTTCTGCTTCCTGGGCTAATGCACGAAAGAGGTAATATTCTCTTGCTGAGTTTTTGATATAATTTTTTGTTATACGATTGTAATAAAGAGCGCTGTCAGTGTTGCCCATTAATAAATATGCCTTTGCAATATTGTATGATGAGGTGGAACGTTCATACGTGGTCGATCTGGATTTCGGATGCTCTTTAATAGTAAAAGATCTTTGGGCATAGTTTAATGCGGTATCAATGTCACCCGTTTGGAGGTATATCTCTGCCAGATTATTCAGGCTGAATGCAATACCTTTGTTATATGCCGGATCTTCATTCTGATACTCCCCCCTAAATACACGCAGCTCCATTACTCTTTTATGCATTTCTTCAGCTTTGTCATACTCTTCAAGACTAATGTACACATTTCCCATAATTTCATAGATATTCCAGAAATCGCTGATATACATGTCTTTATCGTGCTCCTGCAAGGTGCGTTCAAACCAGTGCAGTGCTTGTTGGTATTTGCCCCAAGTAAAGTAGTTTAGGCCAAGGATGTATTTGGATCGATAATCATTCATCCCTTCTACATGGTCACATCCCGATAGGCTGTCGGCTGCCAACAGTAGCAACTTTTCTGCCTCAGCGAAGTATCCGGTCTGCAGCTTATTACCTCCTTTTCGGTTATATATCATTGCTTTTAGGCAGCGGTTATTAGTTTTTTTTGCAAACGAGATGGCTTTATCTATGTTGGCGAAAGTGCTGTCATGGTTATTAAAACGGTAGAACATTGCTCTTTTAAGCCATGCCATGGCTATTTTTTTCATTATCTTTCAGCGTGTAGGCACACCTGAGGGCATGATCCAGAAGCTGTCGGCAGGTATCCTGTTTTTTCCATTTGCGAAAGTAATGAGCTGATTGCAGAGCTGCTTCGTATTGCTCCTCATTTGTCATAACCTCCATGCGGTTGTAGATTTCAAGGGCGTAAGGTTTTGTCCAGTTGGAGTCAGTGTTAAATGGGATATGTAGGATAGAGATTATTTCTGGATTTGACAGCTCTGCCGGATCGCTGTTCATATATGTTTCTCTAATAGCATCAATTTTTTCTTTTCCAGCTTCTATAAGCTCAACATGTTGTTTGTTGATTAGTTCTACACCTGGAAATTGTGCCGCAACGTTCGACGACAGTAAAACAGATAATAGCAGTATGAGTGGAAATTTGTGTTTTAGATGAAAAAAAATGTGAGAAATCATATTATTAGTAGTTTATCCTTTGTAAAGATATAAAAAATAGAATAAAAGCCTGTTTTTCGGGGTTTGTTAATATTAAGTATATATGAAAAAATAGGATTCTGCATATTTATAATTGATTTTTGTATTTATAATCTATCATAAACCAAAATAGAAGAGATGAAAAAAGTTGTTATCTTTTTATTTAGTTTAATTCCCCTCCTTACCGCTTCATTTTATGTGTCCTCTACGCAAATATTTGTACATACATAAGATGTAATATGCGCTTCAATCCAGGTCATTGGTATTTTTGATTACCAAATGACTTGGTGCGAAGTGTTTGATGTTGTTGTGAAAATGATTTAATTGGAGATGATAAGTGTATTCGTAAAAACTAAGATATAAATAAATTTGAAATTTTGACAACGATAATTAACACCTTTGTCAGCATAATCAACTTTTTTAAAGCTGAAAACATAGTTTTATTATTTGTTCTTCTTTCATTAGTAATATTTACCACCTGTAAAAAGGATCCGCCGGATGAACCTGATGTGGCTGTGCCTGAAACAACCGTGGTAATTAACGAACAAACATGGGAGACAACGTTTACTGGGATTGACTCCACCTCTAAAACACTTTATTTTGATGATGAGGTGCTAGATTTGACGGAAATTGAACCCGGCGATTATATTATATCCACAGAGGGTAATGGTTTGCTCCGGAAAGTGACAGGCATTACTGAAACGACTGATGGAATTAAGGTAGAAACCAGTTTTGCCTCACTTACTGATGTTATTTATGATGGTGAGACCTCGTTTAATACCATCTTATCACAACAAAATATCGAAAAGATAACCTATTTGCGTAAAGGTGTTGAGGTGGATACCTCCATGATGAATGCTGAAAAGGATGCTGCCTTGGAGTATAATATTGACACCTATCTTGATGATGCGGGGAATATACATATCTATGGTGATTTTACTCTTGAGACATTACTGGAGGGAAACCTATCCATTGGTATGGTTCCTCCACGGGTGAAGCTATTTGAACTTACCTATACCATTGATCAGGATCTGTTTCTTGCCTCAGAAATTGATTTTTCAAATGTGAATTACGAAGATGAGGTGGATCTGGCAAGTATCACCTTCACACCTATAATTGCCATGATGGCCGGAGTACCTATCCTTTTGGTGCCGGAACTGGAGATTGTTGCCGGTGTGGAAATGGGTATCCATTGTGATGTTTATACGGATATTACCCAGTCGATGGATTACACTATAGGGATTCGATATGAGAATAAGGCATGGAATACCATAAATAATTTTTATAAAACCTTTGATTATACAGCACCAATAATTGATTGCAGTGCTGAGGCACGTGTATATATAAAACCTCAGTTCAATGTAAAGATATATAATGTAGTTTCTCCATATCTTTTTGCTGATTTGTATGCACGGCTGGATGCGGATATCAATACCCAGCCCTGGTGGAGCCTGTATGGTGGAGCCAATATGGGAGTTGGTGTGGAAGCCGAGATCCTTGGGAAAGAAATTTTTGATTTCTATACCGATCCGCCTTTGATAGAGTATGAACAACTTATCGCCAGTGCTTCCGGTACTTTTGAAGATGTTCCTGTGGCAGCTTTTTCTGCACAACCATTAAGCGGCGATGTTCCACTGCAAGTAGCTTTTACGGATGAATCATTGAGCAGCCCCGAGAGCTGGAACTGGTATTTTGGTGACGGAAGCACCTCGACCCAACAAAATCCGACGCATACCTACACGGCAGAGTGGCAATATACGGTGACGCTAACCGTAGAAAATGACAATGGCTCCGATTGTGAGACAAAGACCAACTATATTACTGTTACAGATGGTGGCGGTGGTGGTGGAAATTGGGGAGAACCCTGCCCCGGAACACCAACTGTCACCGATATCGACGGCAATGTTTATAACACAGTATTGATTGGCAATCAGTGCTGGATTAAAGAGAACCTCAAGGTAACGCATTACCCCAATGGAGATGAGATACCTTATATATCTGATAATGGAGAATGGATTGATTTAGTGGATAATAATACGGATGATGCGTATTGCTTTTATGATAATGACACGAATATCGAATATGGAGCACTTTATAGCTATGCTGCTGCCATTGCCGATAATTGGCAGCGTGATAACTCCGATGGTCAGGGAATATGTCCTGCTGGTTGGCATATGCCAACGGATACCGATTGGACTATTTTGACTGATTATCTTGGTGGGGTCAGTGTTGCAGGGGGAGAGATGAAAGAAGCCGGAACTTCACACTGGAACAGTCCAAATACTGGAGCTACTAATAAAAGTGGTTTCACTGCCCTTCCGGGCGGCATACGTTACTACTACCATGGCACGTTCGGCACTGTCGGCTTAAACGGCTACTGGTGGTCAGCCACAGAGCGCAGCAGTTTTGGCGTCTGGTACCGGCGCCTGTACTATAATAACGCCTATATGACCCGCAGCAGCTGCAATAAGTCAGACGGCTTTTCAGTGCGGTGTACTCGAGAGGCCTATTGATTATTTCAATGATGGTTTTGCCAAGGACGGCGGTGTGGTGGTGTTTACCTAAGATTCGCACGGCGGTGCGAATTTACCGGGAGAGGATTTTGGGATATTGAGACCCGAAAACCATATCCAATACGTATTGTGTTATTATAATGATAGTTTCGCCAAGGGCCGCAAAGTTCACGCAAAGGGTCGCTAAGATTTTACTTTGCGAACCTCTGGCTTCATTACTGGTCTCAGTGTAATAATTAAAAACAAAGCAACGTATGTGGGCGAGCGGAGGGGAGCCCACATTAGACAAGGAATCTTGCAGTTTGTGTCACTAGTTTTGTCCTAAAAAAAATTATAAACATCCAGGAATATGCATCATATTGTGTTTATGGTAAAATAATAAAACGTAGAGGCATTATCTTTTGTAAAATCCTCTTTCGCTGAGGCTTAGGAGAATAAAAAATAGTGGGTTTTGTATCCACGATGCAAATATCAATGTTATGGTAAAAGACCCGTCAGGTTTCAAAAACCTGACGGGTCTGATCAGTGACTAGTCGTTGCCGGCGGCAGGGCCAAAAGCGACACGTACAATGCGACTACAAACGGATGATTGGCTCACCATAATAAAAAAGGCCACCCAAATAGGGTAGCCTTTGAAATATTTCTCGTGGTATTGTTTACTTAATCTCAACAACAGCCTCAACGCCTTTTTTGATAGCTTTTTCGTTGAGTGGTATTAGGTGGTGGTGACGTACATGGATGGATTTCTCCAGTCCTTTAAGTACGTTTTCCATTTTCACTACCGGTTTAACTTTAAGGTAAGCACCAAGAACGATCATATTAAAGATCTTCATGTTACCCATGTTAGCCGCTTCTTCTGCCGCATCAATTTTAAATATTTTTATATCAGTACGTTCAGGAGGTCTGGTTATCCCGTTAGGGTCGTATAACAGTACTCCGCCGGGTTTTACAGTCTCTTCAAACTTATCCAGTGATTGCTGGTTGAGGATGATAGCTGTATCGTAGATATTTACGATGGGGGAGCTGATTTTCTGATCACTAAGAATTACCGTTACGTTGGCAGTACCGCCACGCATTTCAGGGCCGTAAGATGGCATCCAAGATACTTCCTGGTTCTGCATTACTCCGGAGTAAGCAAGAATTTTCCCCATGGATAGTACACCTTGTCCACCAAAGCCTGCTATGATTATTTCTTCAGTCATGGTTTTTAGTTTTTTAGTTATTTGCTTATCCCTTGATGTATTTTTCGTAATCTTCTGCAGGATTTTTTTCGCAATCTTTCTTGTCGCCCAGCGGGTAGAATGAGAACATATGTTTCTTCATCCATTCGTTAGCTTTTACCGGTGTAACTTTCCATCCTGAGCTACAAGTAGAGACAACCTCTATGAATGACGTTCCTTTATTTTCTTTCTGGTTTTCGAAAGCTTTACGGATTGCTTTTTTACATTTACGTACCGCGGCGGCTGTTTCTACCGATTGACGTGTAACGTAGCATGTTCCCGGGAGAGTAGCAACGATCTCAGTCATCTTCATGGGATATCCGTGCAGTTCGATTTGGCGGCCGTAAGGGCTTGTTGCCGTTGGCATTCCCACCAGAGTAGTAGGCGCCATTTGTCCACCTGTCATGCCGTAAATAGCGTTGTTGATAAATATCACAACGATATTCTCACCACGGTTACAAGCGTGAAGGATTTCTGCAGCACCAATTGATGCCAGGTCACCATCACCTTGATAAGTGAAGACATATTTCTCGGGCATAAGTCGTTTGACAGCCGTTGCAACAGCAGGAGCGCGACCATGCGCTGCTTCAGTCCAGTCTATATCGATATAATTGTATGCGAAAACGGAACATCCCACAGGCGAAACGCCTATAGTTTTATCCTGAATTCCCATGTCATCAATTACTTCTGCAACGAGTTTGTGCACAACACCGTGGCTACAGCCGGGGCAGTAGTGCATAACGTTATCAGTAACAACGTTATTTTTTTTGTATACCAGATTTTCTTCTCTGATAATATCTTTGATATCTATATCTGCCATGGTTTAACCTCCTATAATTTTTTGTTCCAGTGCGTCAACGATTTCCTGTGGTGAAGGAATAATACCACCGAAGCGGCCGAACCATTCAACAGGAACTTTACATTCAACAGCAAGTTTAACATCTTCTACCATCTGACCTGCGTTCATTTCCACGGAAAGGATACCTTTCATGCGCTGGCCTAGTTCTTTCAGTTGCTGGTTTGCAAAAGGGTACAGTGTGATGGGGCGGAAAAGGCCTACTTTGATACCTTTAGCACGTGCTATTTCGATAGCTTTTTGGCATATTCTTGATGAAGAGCCGAAAGCTACGAAGAGGTATTCAGCATCTTCAGTCATAATTTCTTCATATAGAGCTTCTTTCTGCATATCTTCATATTTCGCCAGTAGATGAAGGTTACGTTTCTCCATCTCTTCTGATTTGAGCTCCAGAGAAGTAATTACGTTTCGGCTTCTGGTGGCTGGTTTGCCTGTATGTGCCCAGTCGCCATATTTTTCTATTATCTGCTCTTCTGTTAGGCGTGGAGTAAAGTCGCTAAGCTCCACTTTTTCCATCATCTGTCCGATAACACCATCGGAGAGGATAAGAGCGGGGTTACGATATTTGAATGCCAGATCGAATCCCAGGCCTACATGATCGTTCATTTCCTGCACTGAGTTTGGTGCGAGTACTATTAGACGGTAATCGCCATGACCACCACCTTTTACACTCATGAAATAGTCGGCTTGCGACGGCTGGATAGTGCCCAGGCCAGGGCCTCCACGAACGATATTTACTATAAGGCAAGGTAGTTCAGCTCCCGCGATGTACGAGATACCTTCTGCCATAAGACTTACACCGGGACTTGATGATGAAGTCATAACTTTTTTACCGCAGCCTGCGCCACCGTATACCATGTTGATAGAGGCAACTTCACTCTCTGCCTGCAATACAACCATTCCTGTTTCTTCCCATGGCTTTCTAACCATCAGGGTCTCCATAATTTCAGACTGAGGAGTGATAGGGTATCCGAAGTACCCGTCGGCACCGGCACGGATAGCCGCTTCAGCAATCACCTCATTGCCTTTCATTAATCTAAGTTCACCCATTATTTTTATACTTTAAAATTGTTAATACCTTTTTGAAGTTACGATACTTTTACTTTATACACAGTGATTACGCTGTCGGGGCATACCAATGCACAATTGGCACAACCGATACATGCTTCAGGGTTTTCCATATAAGCATAGTTGTAACCTTTACCGTTAACTTCTTTTGCCAGGCCGATAGTATTTGTAGGACATGCTACTACACAGAGTCCGCAGCCTTTACAAAGTTCATTATCGACAACAATAGCACCTCTGACTTTTGCCATAGCTTTTGTTTTATAAGTTTATGATTTCTTTCAATATCACAGATGCAGCGAAATTAGCAAAAATTACCGTGTATTGAAATTTTTTTGTTCTTTCTTTTTATTGATTTTCAACAGGATGATTTGCGTGGAATTGCTTAAGGCGATATTCCAAATCACCAAACTGCTCTACTTTTACCAACGAAACACAGGCTCTGATGCCTTCAAGCCTTTCACTGCCTGTTATTGATAGTGAAATAGCACTCACACCATAATAAATAAGTTCATTTAACAGCTCTTCACCGGTAAATCCAGGATATGAAACAGTGAAATAGAAACCATCAGCAATGGGTTTATCTTCATCCATATCATAAACAATCTTGAATCCGTTATCGGTAAACAGCTTCTTCATAACAGAGGCTTTCTCGCCGTATGATCGTACCGCATCCACAAAATTGTATTCTCCGTCATTTGCTGCCTTAAGAATTGCGGCTAATGCATATTGTGGTGACTGTGCTGTTCCGGAGCTCAGGCAGTAAACGGTACCAAATATCATCGCATATCCGAAGTTGTCGGTGTTGTAGTACGGTCTAAGGCCTTCTGCCTTACGATTGTATAGTGTATCACTGATTACCATCATACCGATACGCTGACCGGCATAGCTGAATGCCTTGGAGCTACTGATGAAAAGCATGTAGTTGTCGGTATAATGTGCCACAGAAGGCTGATATGGAGCTACTCCAGGAGTGGAGATGTCGTTACGGAAATCCATACCGAAATATGCTAAATCTTCCATCACCACCACATCATATTTACTTGCCAGCTCACCGATAATTTTCAACTCTGTTTCGGTGAAGCATATCCATGACGGGTTGTTAGGGTTAGAGTATATCATGCTGGAAATATTTCCTTTGCTGAGATATGACTCCAGTTTTTCTCTAAGCTTCTCGCCACGATAGTTATATACATCAAATGACTCGTATTTGATACCTAAAACCCTGTGTTGTTGTTTATGTACCGGGAATCCGGGATCCAGGAACAGAGTGGTATTCTTTTTTGGGTTCATTCTGTTTACGGTCATAAAAGCAGCAAAGCCGCCTTGCATAGATCCTACTGTAGGAATACAACTGTCGGGTTTTACCTCTACATTTAGAAAAAGTTTGCAGAACCTGCTGATTTCGTTTTTCAAGGCCGGAAGACCCTGGATATCAGGGTATATGGCTGCCACGCCGGATTTTAAAGCTTTTATCTCTGCCTCCACGCCAATCTGCACTGCCGGGAGTCCGGGGATACCCATCTCCATGCGAACAAATTTGTCGCCTGTTTCCTCCTCTATGGAGCTGATGAGTTTTTTTACCTCTCTGATAGAGGCACTGCCGACACTCTTTAGTCCGCTTTCTTTGATTTTACGTGTTACTACTTCGTAGTTTATGGGTGTGTTTTTCATATGTTTATTGTTTTTCTTTTTGACTTGCAATGGCCATAATCAAACCAAGTACTACTCCCAGAAGCGCAGCAGATAGGATGCGATGTTCAGGGGGAAGTAAAAAAGTTATTGTATGTGCCGGAAACCAGAATAGAGGAATTGTCTTTTTGAATACAAAGCCCCACTGCATATTCCAATTTATTCCCGACATAATTTTTCCCGGATGTAGAGGAGAGAAGAATCCTTTTAAAGAACCACCATTATTTTCTATATGGATATCAGTGATTCTGTGGACTGTCATAAATACGGGTGCAAAAAAGGTGTTCATGGTTACACTAACGGTAAAAGCAGCCAGAAGATGCCACCAGGAGCGAGTATCGAAAATGCTGCTACCAAGTATTTCACTCCAGGATTGATCTACACCCAGTGTAGTGAGAATCAACGGCGCCCCATGGGCAAAGATGATAAATGCTGTTTTGATGCATATACCCAGTACAAACCAAACCATAGCTCTGGGGATTAATCCAAAACCTTTTTTTATATATGTTCCTGTTCTAATCCTCAAACCCAGCATCTCACCGAAGGTAGCCAACACAGCAAACTTTAAGCCTGCCATAATAAAGGGGTGCTCTTTGGTCAGGGTGAGATGTGTCTCATAAACTGCCGGGAAAAGGAAAAATGGCAGAAAGAAGAGAACGATTGCAAAAAGTACTATAAAATCCTTTTTCATAATCTATTTTTCAATCCTGATTCGTGCATCAACGGCGACAACTCTATCTTTCGATCCCAGCAATGGGTTAAGGTCCATCTCAGCTATTTCGGGTGCTGCCATTACCAGTGCACTGATACGCATAACCATCTCAGCAAATTTCTCCTCATTAACAGGTTCCTGTCCACGAGTACCCTGGATAATTTTATATCCTTTAAGAGTAGTTATTATACGCTGAACCTCTTCACTGGATAGTGGTGCCAGTCCTGCGTTGATATCTTTGAATACTTCAATGAATATTCCTCCAAGGCCACAAAGCACCATATGGCCGAATTTGGGTTCTTTTTTAGCTCCCACGAATAATTCACTACCTGAAAGCATGGGTTGTAATAGTATCGCTGTTGTTTCGGGGATTTGAATCATACGGTTGAATTCTACTTTTGCCTGAGCATCATTTTTAACATTTAGCACCACACCACCCACATCGGATTTGTGTACCGGCCCAACGACTTTCATTACCACCGGGTATCCAAGTTTATTCGCTGATGCCACTGCGTCATCTGCTGTTGTAACTACCGCTTCACCGGCGCGGTCGATACCGGCAGCGTCAAGAAGCTGTTGGATCTCATTGGGTGAGATATATCCCTCTTTGGCGTTGTCGATGACATTGCGTATGGCTTTTGTGTCAACATCATATCCTTTTGGATTTTCATCTGCGGGCGCCGGAGTGTTAAAGACCTTTGTTAAAGCATTACCAAATACTACTTCATCAGGGAAGAATGTATGACCTTTGGCTTTGAACTGATCTATTTCATCTTTTACATTGATGATAGAAGGCAGAATGGGGAATATTGGCTTTTTGCAGGTTTTCATTTTCTCATGAAGGAGATCATAAACATCATAAACCTCTGTTAATCCGGGGCTTCCGAATATTACTGCCATACCATCGATATTATCGAATTTGTTTTCACAATGCGAAATGATATGACCCAGCTGCTCTGCTGTTCCTGTTGCAAGGAAATCTATCGGGTTAGACACTGAAGATCCGGGATATAGTTTGTCGAGTAGTTCCTGTGATTCCAGGTGTGGAACCTGCAGTCCACCATTTGAGAGGGTGTCAGTGAGCATCACTGCGGGGCCACCGGCATGCGTGATGATAGCAATATTTTTTCCTTTGAGTTCTTTATGCATGAAGACACATGCTACTGTTGTGAGTTCTTCGCGTCCATAGCATCGTACGATACCTGCTTTTTGGAACAAAGCATCAACGGCCACATCAGGGCTTGCCATTGCACCGGTGTGAGATGATGCTGCGCGGGATCCTGCTTCAGAGCTTCCAGCTTTAACTGCGGCTATTTGTGCACCTTTTTTTATGAGGCTGCGTGCGTGTTTAAGGAGTTTCTGAGGCTTGTTTACGCTCTCAATATAGAGCATCTTTACGGGAGAGCTCTCTCCGTGAATGTATGTTTCATCGAGGTGTTCCAGGACATCTTCCACACCGAGCTGCGCACTATTTCCTACAGACCATATACTGTTGAAAGTGAGGCCCATGGGGATTCCTGCTTCAAGAATAAAAACTGCTGTTGCTCCTGAGCCGGTGATAAAATCCACACCCAGGGGATCAACTTTTGGAAGCGGGGTAATGAACACACCATTGTGGTGAGTGTTGAGCATTCCTATGCAGTTGGGCCCTATAAGGGATCCTCCCACGCTTTCAATGATGTCCACTATCTTACCTTCCAGCTCTGCTCCGGCTTCATTCTCTTCACTAAAGCCTGCAGAAATAATAATAAAGGCACGTGTTCCTTTTTGACGTGCCAGTATCTCTACGGTTTGCAGGCAATATTTTGCTGCGATAGCGATAATTGCCATATCTGTCTGAGGAAGTTCATTCACGTTCTTATAGCATGGCAATCCTTGTACCTCGTCTTCTTTGGGATTTACAACGTAGAGGTCACCGGCAAATTCTCCGGCCAAAATATTTTTAATAACTTTTCCTCCGGGCTTTCTGATATCATTAGATCCTCCAACAACAACGATGCTGTCGGGCTTTATCAATTTGTTGTTAATCATAACGTTAATACAGTTTTATGGGTTTCTCCCGTAAACGTTTGTAACGGGGCTGCAAAGATAGGAATTTGTTATGAATTCTATCCTATCTTTGCAAAAATTACATGCCATGAATAGTAACGATCCTTTTGGTGCAGCCTTCTATGATGTGATGGCCGGAAAGAAAAAATCTGATATCCTTATAAAGTGCTCCGTAGCTGAAGATGAATGGCTTGATCCGGAGTATTTCTTTCGCGATTTTGACCTTATGCCAATGACAGAAAAGGTAGCGCTAAAGATGGCGAAAGGGCGAATTCTGGATGCCGGTGCGGGGTCAGGAAGTCATACCCTTTGGCTGCAGAAAAATGGGTTTGATGTTACAGCAATAGATATTTCTGAGGGAGCTGTGGAAATCATGAAAGAAAGAGGCGTTATAAATGCCCGTCTTCAGAACTTATTCGATATTAAAGATGAGAAATTTGATACTATCTATATGCTTATGAATGGCGTTGGAATGGTAGAGGATATCGACGGACTTGAGCATTTTTTTGAGTTCGTAAAAGAGATATTAACTCCGGGAGGGCAAATACTTCTTGACAGCTCTGACCTGAGGTACCTTTTTCAGGAAGAAGACGGCTCGATGTGGATCGATCTTAATGCGCCGTATTATGGTGAAGTGGAGTATGAGCTCTCATATGATGAGGTAAAGGGTAAGCCGTTTAATTGGTTATATGTGGATTACTATACGCTGGATCATTATGCTCAGGTGCATGGTTTTGAGGTAGAGCATGTGTATGAGGATGATCACTTCAATTATCTTGCATCTGTAAAGTTGAAGTAGCCCGTTGGTAATAATGAATTGTTAATTCTTCTTTCCACTTCTCTTTGGGCCTTTTTTTTTCTTTGGTCTTTTGAAGGCCGGGCTCCCGGAATTGCGCTGAAGATTTTTTTCACTTTTTTCGTGAAATGCTCCACCGCCGCCACTAAGCCGGGATGGTGTTCCCAGGTAGTTTTTATCGTATAGCTTTGGCCTCTCTTCTGGGGTGAAGATTTTTGATATTTCTACATCTTCGGGAATGTCATATATCTGCAGTTCTTTCTGCAAAAGGTTTTCTACCTCCATCTGTATCTCCTGTTCAGGCTCGTTGATGAATGCCAGAGCAACGCCATCCTGTCCTGCTCGGCCCGTTCTTCCCACCCGGTGTATGAAGTCTGCCGGAGCTCCCGGCATGTCAAAGTTTATGACATGACTTATCTCTTTGAAATCTAATCCACGTGCAATGATATCTGTGGCTATCAAAACACGCATCTCTCCACTTTGGAACTTCGCCACTGTGTTAAGACGGGTATTCTGAGCCTTGTTAGAGTGTATCACACCTATTTCGCCTTCAACTTTTTGTTCAATGCTTTCATACAGTTTGTCGGCAAGTTTTTTACTATCCACAAATACCAACACTTTAAGGAACACCTCTTTGTCTTTGAGCAGGAATTTCAAAAGGTTTATTTTGGTATGGTAGTTTGGCACATGATAGCCGAAAAGTTTGATCTGCTCCAGCGGAGTTCCGTGGGGTGCCACAATAATTTTTTCCGGAGCATCAAAATGTTCGTCGATAATTTTTTCCACCTCTTCAGTCAGGGTTGCTGAAAAGAGTAGGTTTTGGCGTCGTTGCGGCAGTGTCTCCATAATAGCTTCCAGCTGTGGGCGAAATCCCAGGTTCAGCATTTCATCTACCTCATCCACTACAAATTTTTGAATGGATTTAAAACGTAGTATGCCCGTCATTGCGAGATCGTACAAGCGGCCCGGCGTTCCCACCAGAATGTCAAGTCCTTTATGAATCTCCAGTTTCTGTGTGTTCATATTTACTCCGCCATACACTCCCATCACACGGGTGGAGATATATTTTGTTAGCTTTTCTATCTCTGTAACTACCTGCACCACCAGCTCTCTGGTGGGGACGATAATCAGGATTCTGGGATTACGTTGCTCGGAGTAGGGTAGCTGTCGTAGCATCGGCAGAAGGTAGGCGAACGTTTTACCCGTTCCCGTTTGTGCCACACCAACAACATCTTTTCCGGACATCACCACAGGAAACGCTTTCTCCTGAATTTCAGTAGGATATATGTACTCCAGATCATCCAGTGCATTCCGGAGTGGTTTGTTAAGATTTATTTCGTCAAAAGTCAAGATATGTTGTTTTTATGCTACGATTTCAATTTTTTCATCATTAAACTCCACCACGTCACCGGTGTAGAGTTTTTTTCTCTTACGCGTTTCTGTTTTGCCATTCACCATCACCGCTTCATCAGTAATTACCATATTGGCAAAGCCTCCACTCTCTACAATACCTGTAATTTTGAGCAGCTTGTTGAGCTCGATATATTCCTGTCCGTTGAGTTCGAATGTCATTACTTTCTGTTTCTGTCGTTGTTTCTGTACCCGGAATTATTTTTATTGTAAGGATTACTTCTGCTCCCTCCCGGTTTTCCTCCACCTTTCTTAGTGCCTTTGTACAGCTCAAATTTCTCTAGCCTACTCTCCAGGGGACCGTTGTAGAGTTTTATCTTTTTTGTCGGTCGTAATCCTATAAATTTCAATGCCTCTATATTACCACTTATTATCCAGGCTTCCCATCCGTTATAGTGGTGTTTCATGCGTGTGCCGATCTCTTTATAGAAAGGTATAATATCGTCTTCATCTTTTAGACGCTCCCCGTACGGCGGGTTAATAACAATGGTTCCGGGTTTCATATCCGGAGTCTCCTCCAGGAAGTTATTAACACCAAATTGTATCCATTTATCTACGCCGGCGTACTTGGCATTTTGCTTGGCAATTTTCACTGCATGTAGATCCATATCCATGCCTCGGATATCTACTTCGACAGGTTTAATATACTCAATAACCTCATTTTGTATTTTTTTCCATAGATTGTCGTCGTAGTCTTTCCAGTTTTCAAATGCGAACTCCAGCATTCTTCCGGGAGGGATGTTAGCAGCTATCATAGCCGCTTCTATGGGGAATGTTCCTGACCCACACATGGGATCTAAAAATGGCTTTTGTCCTTTCCATCCTGATAGCATAATAATGCCTGCTGCCAGTGTTTCGGATATGGGTGCCTCCACCTGCATGGCTCGATACCCACGTCGCCCCAGCTGTACCCCGCTGCTGTCCATCGATACTGTGCAGCGCATATCCGCGATATGTATGTTGATACGTATGTCCGGATGATCAATATCTACCGAAGGACGCTTGCCAAAACGGTCACGAAATTGATCTACAATAGCATCCTTGGTGCGCAGAGCAACGAATTGTGAATGTGTGAAGATTTTCCCTTGTGTGGTTCCATCCACAGCAAACGTCTGATCTACATGGAAAAATGATGGCCAATTGATACTCTGGAGCTTTTTATATAGTTGTTTTTCATTCTCTACCTCGAAGGTACGTATCGGACGAAGAATTTTCTGTGCCGTACGAAGCAGTAAGTTGCTTTTGTACATTACTTCCAGATCTCCACGATACATTACTGCTCTGTTAAGGGGCTTTATATCTTCTGCTCCGATTTGTTGTAGCTCGCGAACCAGAATGTCCTCAAGCCCATACAATGTTTTTGCTACTAAATTGAATGATTGCAATGCTTTTTTGTTTTAAGATTATTGCCGTGATACATATACACATACCTGCGGCGCTACAAAGATACAAATTGTATTGGGATGCAGTGTAGAGAGTTTTTTTCTTTACAATTATTCGTTTTGATGTGAAATCAGTGATTACAATTGTATTATGAATATCTGTACCTTTGCAAAAATATTCGTCTATGATAGAGATCGGAAAATATAATACCCTGGAGATTCTGCGCCACACAAGCGTTGGGCTATACCTTGGCGACGAGAGCGGTGAAGATGTCCTTTTACCAAATAAATATTGCCCTGAAGAGTACGTTATTGGAGAGAAAATAGAGGTGTTTGTTTACAGGGATTATGCCGAACGAAAGATAGCTACCAACATAGATCCCAAGATAAAACTTTATGAATTTGCTTTTCTGAAAGTCAATGCCGTTTCTGATGTGGGGGCATTCCTTGACTGGGGGCTTGAGAAGGATCTTCTGGTACCTTTCAAGGAGCAGCGTCAGAAGATGGAAGAAAATCGTTGGTATGTGGTATATCTGGATCTGGATGAAAAATCTTATCGCCTGTACGCTAGCAATAAAACCGATAAATTCCTTAGTAACGATGAGCTTACAGTAGAGCAAAATGAAGAGGTTGATATATTAGTAATGAGTAGATCTGATATCGGATACACCGTTATTGTTAATAACAAACATAAGGGTCTGGTATTCTCCAATGAAGTGTTCCAACCGCTAAATGTTGGCGATAAGCTTATGGGTTATGTAAAGCATATTCGCGAAGATAACAAACTTGATATATCTATTCAGCCTATTGGTTATGAGCAGTTTAACGACGCTAATGCCGATACGATTTTGAGCCTTCTTCAGGCCAATAATGGCATTCTGCAACTCACCGATAAGAGTACTCCCGAAGAGATATACGCCATGGCTGCCATGAGTAAAAAGGCTTTTAAGAAAGCCGTCGGTGCTTTATATAAGGCCGGCAAGGTTGGTTTAGAAGCCGACAAAACAGTCTTGTTATAGCTTAGTGACAGATAAAAAAAAGGCTGTTGTTGCCAACAGCCCCAAATATAATTAAACGTTTTTTTTTAGAAGTTAAGATCAGAATATATATCCAATAACTGCTCTTTATTGATGCTGCTTGTTGCCACAAGAGTTATCAAAGTATTAAATTTTTTGTATTCGATAGTAATACCTCTCATGGTCATGCCATCATCTGTTGTTTCTCTATAATACATTGTCCTACCATCGTGCTTAAATTTTTCCAGCACATCTTCATCTTCACTATTATCAAAATCCGCATCTTCCATTGAGGTTGCAACAATTGTGAATGCATCTGTCAGCGACTTCATGTAAACAGCCATATATTGCTCTCCTTCCATATTCATGACGGTAGTGCGATTATAGCTATCTAAAGATACGTTTTTTATACCCTTCTGGAATGTTTCATATGGCATTTCTACGGGATGTGCTTCATATTCTTCCTCATCCTCATCATCGTATTCACCAGAGTATTCGTTCATTTGTTGTGATAAATCTTCAACTTCAAAGCCTTCCGGAACCTTAAGTTTTGAAGCAGGGAATTTGATGTTCTCTTGGAACTTCACTGCTTCTTCAATGTTTTTAATTCCCAGAACTTTAGATTCTGATTTTAGTGTGATTCCTTTATATATCCATGCTTTTGACCCAAGCATTGCCATTATTTCACATTTTTTCCCAAGAACATCCTCTTCACCAATTATCTCTCCTCCAAAACTGGAGATTACGCTATTGGTGAAATCCTCTTGTTCCTCCTCTGTCATGCCCTCTATAAAGTCGCGACTATCCTGGTAATATGGATTTACTGATTTTACCGCCGTCTCTTTAATGAAATCAATACTGATAATCTCCGGTCCTTGCATAATAGACAATGTGTGCTCTTCGGTAACGTTTTTCATACCGAACATTTTTACTGTTGTGGTCGTTTTTTTCTCCTCCACGAAGGTGTGGCCATAGTTATCAAACCATACTGACTTTGTTCCTTCGGCATTGCCTGTGAGATTATACTCAATATGCCCTGACTTTACAGCAAACCTGTTGCTCTTGTTGTCTTGTGCGTAGATATTACTGACTAGGATTAGAACTGCCGCAATTGAAAAAAATATTCTTCTTTTCATAATTAGTATTTGTTAAAAAAATAATAAAGCTGTTTGATATTAAAATATCAGGCATGCCGAATACATGATGGGTAAATGTTGTATTGCATACTATTGTGAGTAAAAATATAAAAAAAATATCAAATAACTATTTCCCGACATTGATCCACAAACCAAATATACCAATATACCTCTCTTCCTCAAGCATCTCCTTGGTTGTTACATCAGCATAAAATGTCTTGTCAACATATATTTTAGTAACATTAGCCTGCATATTTACGCCGGATTTCAAAACTTTATTGAGAAGTACTTCTACATCGTTATCATCTTCTGTTGTTTCAACATCATATTTCTTCTCCAGGTATCGTTCAAAACTCTTCTCATCGGGTTTTGTTACAGCCATTATTATCAATACTACAGCTAATCCCAGGGCTAATTTTGTGATATTTCTCATACTATAGTTTGGTTTTTTTTATAGTGGATAAAGGTAGGTTTTGTTTTTACGTTAATAAGCAATTTTCAAAGCATAAATTTCTGTCGGTGTATTCTCTTTATTACCGTAATTATTATCAGTAATTAAAATAAGATATCTTCCGTCGTGGCTGAAACAGGCTCCTTCTATATTGCCGGGTTTGACATGTTCCTCTCCAAACATCACTCCCGTTTCAAAAGAGAATAGAAGTTTCGGCCTAAGCAATTCTGTTATGTTATGGAAGTCGATTGGTAAGTCGCTGAGGTATATGGTGTTATTAAGATTTAGCGAGAATAAAGAAACGGTATTTCTGTCTTCCTTTTTAATATAAGAGCGTTCGATAGCCCATAATGTCGTATCGTTAATAAACAATATTTCGCTCACTCCGTTATTTAGATTTTTTTCCTGCAACGGATAACCATAAATTACTGTACTCTTTTTATAGTTGTCGGTGATGCAGCTTTTAATAATAGGGCAAACAGGTTCTACTTTAAAATTGTCAATTACATCATCTGGTAGTTGCAAAGGTCTTTCCAGAGCAGTAAACATATTTTTGCCATCATCTGAAAAACAGAGTCCTTCATATCCACTATTGAATCTCATGGGGGCAGCATACTTTGAATACCAGGGAAGTATTACCTCTTTACCCATTGGTGATAACTTGTAAACCCCGGTTTTTTCATACTTCTCATCCGTGAAGTACAGTTGTTTTGTTACAGGATTTATTCTGATGCTCTCACCTTCTATACTCTTGTCTTTAAAAGGATGAAACTTTATTAATTTGAATGCTATTGTGTCAGAGATTATTATCTCCGCGGTAAAATATCCCGGAATAGGTCGGGCTTTATCAACAATTAGTAGGTACTCTCCCTCAACATTGGACTTTTCAATTCCTGATACTCCTCCCAATCGTATTATATCTCCATTTTCATTTGTGAAATATGTTGAGTCGGAGAGAGTGCAATATAGGCTGTTATCCAGATCAAATACTGACTGAGCTTTCGCGTTAAAGATCGAGACAAAAACAATTAGTAATAGAGAGAGTCTTATCATGTGAATAATAAAAATTTGATATACTACTGGTCAAGGTTTTTAATATAGCAGCGGGTTCTTTTATGCTGTCGGGCATCAAGTTTATTCCACAGCTGAGTAACCTTCAGGTTTGTCTCCAACTCTTTAGTTGTTTCAATATCTTCAATTTTATTTTTAAGGAATTCTTTTGCTATTTCGTTAAAAATCATTGCGTTAACGCCTTTGTTTTGATAATCATGACGCACTGCAATCAGCAGAAGATCTACGGTTTTATGATGCCTGATGGTTTTGTATAAAGTGAAATATCCTCTCCACGTCACAACACCATTAAGTTTTTTAAGAGCTTCGGAAAGAGAAGGAAAGGCCAGCCCAAATCCAACTAGTTTGTTATTATCATCAACTATAAGGGATATATATGCTTTTTTTAGAATAAACCAATTGGCATTAATAAGTTGTTTAGCCTGGGTTTTTGATATTTCTGAAAAGCCATAAAGTTTTGAGTACGATCTGTTTATGAGTTTAAATACTTCACTGGTATATTTTAGCAAATGCCTGCGGTTTCTAATTTTTACCGGATTAAGATTATATCTCTGCTGTACAATTTCGGCACCTCTCTGGATGCGACCCGGTATCTGCTTTGGCATTATCAGATTAAATTCTACCCAATCAATATCTTTTGTATAACCACAATCTCTAAGGAACTTGTCGTAATATGGAAAATTATAGTGAGCATACGTTGTAGGTATTTCATTAAAACCCTCCACCAATACTCCTGAGGGATCAAACGATGTGAATCCAATGGGTCCATGGATAGTGTCGAGCCCGTTTTCCGTTCCCCACACTTCCACAGTATGGAGCAGTTTTTTTAATACCTCTTTATCTTCTATAAAGTCGAGCCATCCGAAGCGTACATTTTTTATTTTTCTGTTTTCGTTGTATCGATGATTGATAATTCCCGCCACACGGCCAACTATTTTATTATCACGAATTGCCACCCACAGCCGAGCATCACAGTATTCAAACGCCGGGTTTACGTTTTGTGCAAAGGTCTTGACCTCTTCGCTGCGAATAGGAGGAATGAAATATTCAACGCCTTTGTACAGACGTTCCGGGAAGCGTATAAAATCATTTAGCTCCGCTTCTTTTAAAACCTCTTTTATAATTATTATCGACATAAATAATGCAGATTGGTTTTCAGCCAAAGATAGTGTTTTATAACTATTTTCCGCGCTACTATGTGTTTAATAATGATTAAAAGATTTCCGGGATAAACGTCTGGTCGCTGATTGGCGGACGGATGTATCCCTCTTTCTTAACACGTGGAGGTAGCTCTATGGTGTTAGGTGTCAGGTCTCCATAGGGTATCATAGAGAGTAAATGACTGATGCAGTTCAGGCGTGCTCGCTTTTTATTGTCGGCAGGAACGACAAACCATGGCGCCTGCTTAATATCAGTATATTTTAACATCTCATCCTTGGCGCGGGAATACTCTACCCATTTATTCCTTGATTCAATATCCATGGGACTCAGCTTCCACCGTTTTGTGGGGTCGTTAAGTCGCGCCTGAAAGCGGTTTTCCTGCTCCTCATCAGATACTGAAAACCAGTATTTTATTAGTATGATGCCTGAGCGTATCAGCATCCGTTCGAATTCGGGGCAGGAGCGCATGAATTCTCTGTATTGCTTTTCGGTACAAAAACCCATAACACGCTCTACTCCGGCACGATTATACCAACTTCTGTCGAGGAGAATAATCTCTCCTGCAGCAGGTAGGTGAGGGACATATCTTTGAAAATACCACTGTGTCTTTTCACGCTCTGTAGGAGTTCCCAGAGCCACAACTTTTGCAATACGTGGGCTTAAGGGCTCGGTAATCCTCTTTATCACTCCTCCTTTTCCGGCAGCATCACGACCTTCAAATATCACTACTACCTTGAGTCCCTTTACTTTAACCCACTCTTGCAGTTTTGCCAACTCTATTTGGAGTTTGCGGAGCTCTGCTTCATAGACCTTTTTTTCGATCTTGCGTTTATCGCGCTTTTCCGGTTCTACATGTTTGTTGAATTGAGATTTGTTGGTCATTGTTTTTTTTTGATCAACCAAGATACATATTTTTTTTATTTTTTTTATTTTTACGAAGTTTTAGTTAATGCTGCCTTTGAGATAAGCTTTAGTGATTTCGGTTTTTGGGTTGTTGAAGAACTCCTCCGCTTCTCCAGACTCTATTACTTCTCCAAGATACATAAACACCACATAATCAGCAAGTCGTACAGCCTGGCGCAGGATATGTGTAACTATAATAATGGTGTACTGCTTTTTAAGTTGTATAAATTTTTGCTCTATCTCATGGCTGGATATGGGATCGAGCGCTGAGGTGGGCTCGTCGGCAAGGATAATCCGGGGATCTACTGCCAGGCCGCGTGCCAGACAAAGCCTTTGTTGTTGCCCAATGCTTAGGCTATAGGCCGGAGCGTTAAGGCGTGTGGAGACTTCGTCCCACAAACTAGCCAGGCGGAGGTAATGTTCTACGCGTCCGTTGAGGTATTTTCTCTTTTTTCTTCCGGAAATCCGTAACCCAAAGGCTACATTATTGTAAATACTCATCGGCAGTGGGTAGGGGCGTTGGGATAACATTCCCATTTTTTTACGAATCTCCGTGACGTCCCTTTTTGTATGAAGGATATCTTCATTACCAATGAATATTTTGCCTTTTACCTTCATCTGAGGATAGAGATCCGTGAGCCGATTCATGCTTTTTAACAACGTTGTTTTGCCGCATCCCGACGGGCCCAGAATAACGGTAATCTGATTCTCGGGAATGGTGATATTTATGTCCTTAAGGATATGTTTTTTCTCAATCGAGAGATTCAGATTTTCGATGCGAATAGTTCCCTGCATAGCTTAGTCTTTAATGGCGTTTTTATTACATGTTCTTCCAATGATACGGGTCATGATACTTGTAAAAAGTATTATGATAGTGAGAATTGTTGCTGCGGCATAAGCCCTTTGTTGTACCTGGGGAATTGGAGATGTAAGCTGAAAAAATATTGCCAGAGTCAGTGTTGCGGCAGGTTCCGAGAGAGAGTGCGGTAAAGTATCGGTAAAACCCGTGGTAAAAAGGACACTCGCAGCATCGCCGATGGCTCGTCCGAAAGAGAGTAACACTGCCGTTACTATAGCAGGAATAGACTGCTTACATAACACTCTGAAACCATAGGAGACAGATGTAATTCCCAGGCTCAGTGACGACTCTTGTAAGCCCAAAGGTACCGTATTAAACGCCTCATCCATAGAACGAATCATCACCGGAAGGATAATTATTGCCACCACTATGATACCGCATATTAGCGATGTTTGCAGATGTAGCGCTACCATTACTGTGAATCCAAATGCACCATAAACTATTGATGGTATTCCCATTAGAACATCCAGCACAAAGCGTATGGTGTTGGCGCATTTTTTTTGTCGTCTCATGCAGCTGTTAATATAGACAGCTACCGGGAGGCCGATGATAAATGCCAGCAATGTGGCTCCCACTGCAAGATATAATGACCCGACGATGGCGTTTAAAATGCCCCCGTCTTTTCCGAAGTAGTATCCTCCCTTTGGCGTCTGGCTAATCATCTCCCATGATAGTGAGCATATACCATGTGAAAGAATAGTGTATAGAATCATACCCAGTATCATGATGATAATGAATGTTGAGAAGCGCATAATCCATTTCATGGCTCTCTCTTCATAACGAAGGCGGGTTTTTTTATCCAATATTTTTTTCATAGTGCCATATTAGTGCCCGGGAGCCCGTGTTAAAAATGAGTATGATGATCAACAACAGTAATGCTGCCATCATCAGTGCTGCGTCATATTGTGGTATTGACATCATCTCGCCATAGTTGTTAGCGATAAGAGCCGGAAGAGGATAGCCGGGTTGGAATATTCCATGTGGGATTTTTGCCACATTACCCACCACCATCATCACGGCCATTGTTTCACCAAAGGCTCTGGAAACACCAAGTCCTATGGCGGAGATAATCCCCGGCATGGCTTTTTTCATCAGGATTCTTTTTATAGTGTACCATTTACCAGCTCCCAGCGACAATCCAGCCTCCTGCAACTGAACGGGAAGCGCCTTAAAAAGCTCCAAAAGAATGTTTAGAATATACGGTATTATCATAACTGATAGCGTAATGCCGCCTGCAAGGATAGTATATCCCGTTCCTGTGGAGCCGGTAAAAAATCTTGACAGTGATTGTACAAATGGTACCACAGCTAAAACGCCCCACACACCATATACCACTGATGGTATACCTGCAAGGATGTCAATAACCGGTTGTACGAATTGTAAGGCTCTCTTTTTTGCATAAAAACAGAGATATATGCCAGAAGTAATACATAATGGCGCTGCAAGAATCAGTGCTATTATTGTTACGTACAGCGAGCTGACGATGAAGGGAGCAAAGCCGAATTCTCCCGAGCGTGGCTTCCATATAACCCCCAGAATCCTTGCTGTACCGTCGTCGAGAAGAGGAAGAGAGCGTACTATGAGACCAATAAGGATGAGCAGTGGTAAAAGCATCAAAAATACTAGCCAGAATTTCATCCAGCCGGTACTTAATTTCTGCAGAATTATGGTATTTAGGGATTTTATCATGGAGAGATAACTCTTACAGCTTTGCCATTTCTGCAATAAGCTGTTCATCTGTCAGCATAACATATCCTGCCTTGTTGACATAATCCTGTCCTTTGGTCATTATCCAGTGCAGGAATATTAATGTTGCCTCTTTTTGTGGTTTTCCATTGGAAACAAAATAGAGGTTACGGGCAGGTGGTGAAGGGTAATTGCCGTTTTTTACAGCCTCCATTATTTCATCAATGGTGTTGTAAAAATATTCCTCTTGATCAATAGTGCCATTCTGGTTGAGGTCTATAGGTATCGGTTCTATGCCCGGATAGTTTTTTCTTGTCATGATATCGTATATATATACCATATTATTATATCCAATGCCTTTGGGGTCATTTTTTACCGCATCTGCGAGTCCGGGGTCGCCAAATACAGCAGTGCCCTGCAGATCTTCTTGGTCGGCACCAAGATACTTTGCCCACATTGCCGCTGCGCCACATGCATCGCTGCGGGTGTAGATATTCATATTTTTGTTTCCGGCATTGTCGGCATTAAGAAAAAGCTTTTGTAATTGATTCTGCGTCATTCCATTTTGGATGATGGAAGTTTTTGCCGGGTTGGCACTACTAAATGTCGGGATAACAGCATCACGGGCAACGGTGATAAACCAGGCTCCTTTTTCGAGTTCTTCCGGCTCCGGCTCCCGGCTAAACATACCCAAATCTACCATGTCAGCCAAAGCATCTGTCATGCCTTTTCCCGCTCCCCCGGCGGAAATGTTGATATTTATTTCGGGGTTCTCCTCCATAAAAACTTCAGCCCACTGCACTGTCATAGGATAAAGGGCAAAGGCACCACTTATACTTATGGTGTTTTCATTGTTTCCGCTGCATCCCGCAACCAACACGATAAATGCTGCAAGGATAATGTTAAGCTGTTTTTTCATCAGTTTGCTTTTTGACAAAATTACCTTAGCCCCGTAAACCATAAAACAGCTTAATGACGTATTTTTACTAAGTATAAAGTCGTATTAGAGCTTTATGATACCTTCCTTGATAGCAAATATTACCAGCCCAGCAGTATTCCTCGCATCCGTTTTTGCCAGAATGTTCTCCCTGTGTTTGTCGATAGTCCTTTTGCTAAGGTTAAGGGATTTTGCAATTTGGATGTTTGACAGCCCTTTGCATATGAACATCAGTACTTCCAGTTCCCTCTCCGTGAGCAGTGATGCCGGGCTATTATCGTACTTTTCCTCTGACAGGAATTTTTCCAACAGATCTGCTGAGATATATTTTCTTCCATTTTTTACATCCAAAATAGCTCTTTCTACCTCCTCAATGCGGGATGATTTAAGCAGAAATCCCGATGCCCCGGCCCGGATCATCTGCTTATAATATACCGAATCGCTATGCATGGAGAGAGCAATTACCTGAATGTCAGGATTTAACTTCTTTAGCTTTCCGGTAGTTATGACCCCGTCTGTGCCAGGCATATTGATATCCATAAAAGCTATTCCGCTAGGTAATACTCCGGCCGTGGACAGGAATTTATCTCCCGACTCAAACTCCACAATCTTACCAATATAATCCTGGTTGTCGAGAATAAGCCTGAACCCTTCCCTGAAGAGCAGATGATCATCAACAATATATATATTGATTTTTTCCATTACTGTTTTGCTGTTTGGATGGTTATACGAGTGCCTTCACCTCTCTTTGAATCACAATGCATTTCAGCATTTATGGATCTTACTCTGGATGAAATATTCGACAAACCCATTCCTGAAGGATATTCCCATTCCGACTCCGGGATTCCTATGCCATTGTCAAAATACTCAATCATTATTTCATTATGATTTTTTGAAATATCCAGTGTGACTTTGTCAGCATTGCTGTGTTTAATACCATTGATAATCAGCTCGCAGATGATCCTGTATAAGGCAAGTGACTTCTCCTGCGGAATATCGTTTTTTAAAACCCCGTTGTTAAAACATATTCTATTCCGTGATTCCGGATCCAGAGTGGAGATGTACACTTCTACTGCTGTTGATAAGCCGTGATCCATAAGAATTTGAGGTGAGAGATTATTGGAGATTTCTTTTAATGAAACCAGTGATTGATCTATGAGACGAGCCGTATTATCGGCCAGAACAACCTCCTTTTCACCTGTTATTTCTTTTGAAAGAACACTAAAACCCATTTTTACCGCCGAGAGTAAAGGACCAAGGCCGTCGTGGAGCTCCTGAGCAAAGTGCTTTCTCTCGCGCTCTTCAGTCTCGATAACAGCACTTATTATTCGGGTCTCCTGATCTCTTTTAAGGACTTCGTACTCTTTTTGCACATTAAAAATCTTTTTAATAAAAATAAGACTTAATAACATTATAAAAGAGATCGCAACAGCTATCCAGGATTGAAGCATCTCATGATTTCCATATTCCGGCGATTGGGTGAAGCGAAATAAGTCCATGGCTCTTCGTACAGCCATAAGTATAAAAGCAGTTGAAATTAACCACCATGCGATATTGGTTTTAGTCCTTTTTATGAGCGTTACAGCAATGATGGCAGCTGTAAACTGTAGTATAACAGATATTATTAGCGCCGGGATAATGATCATCAGTAGAATATTTTAGGATAAAGATATTAAATGTTTTGATAATTATTATCGTTGGCGACTTGCCCTATGGTGTTTTCCATGGAAGCTCTGCCGGCAAACGCAACAACGGCAGATACCACAACCCTACGCTGCTCCTTGAAGAGGATCTCACGTACTGGTATGCTGATGACCCCACACTTGAACACCTGGTGAACATATCTATCACACGGAATCTTCTGGTGGCCTTCAGACCGCAGAAATGAAACGACGAAGCAATCTCATGAAATACGTGGCGACGTTTCTGGCATCCGCTCTGCCCAACTTCCAAACCCAAACCATAAAAACCTTCAATTTATAGTACAACATTGATTTAATTGCTACATTTGTATCTATCTGATCAATATGTATTACTCATGAAAAATGTTTTACTAAACCTCACATTGGTACTGATGCTGATACCGGTGCTTTCGCAGGCTCAGATTGAAAACGAGATAAGGAATTATACCGACAGCACTGAGTTTTATCTTGAAAACGGGCGACAACTGCTGATGAGAAGTCTGGCGGATGATGATATTCAAAAAACTTTAGAGATACAGGGATTTCTTGAGGATATAACACGATCTACTTTGGTAAGTGCCTTTAGTTACGGCGAAGAACTATGCCTTGCCATACTTACAAACAGATGGGAGGAGGCTGAAGCTATTGTGGCGGCGTATGAGGATATCCGAAAACCTGATTTTTATTCCGACTATCATATTATTAATTTTTTATATAAAAAGGTGAAAGATGATAGCAGCGTGCTTTTGGCGCAATGTGACAATTCTGATATTGATAGCGAGGCGAAGGCGATTCTTAAACTTTTAATCTATTACGTTCGTGAAAATAAGACTAATGATGAATATTATAACCGACTAAACAGCATCTATGAAAAGTATTCGCCTTTAAAATATAAGGCCTTTCTTGAGAATTTTTTGCCGCGAAGAGAGCAATATATGTCCATGGGCATTGCTTTGGGCGGAGGTATGACATTCCCCAATGGGGATTTTGGAAATCATTACAAGGATGACGGCAGTTTTTACTGCTCCTGGGACGGGAAAATTAGACATGCTTATTTCTCATTAACGCTTCGTACCGGAAGCCTGAAGCTATTAGAGCCCTTTGAGATCGAATCACCTTTTGAGTATGAATTTATTGAAGGATATCGGTTTTCATTTATAAATGTGGGAGTCCGCAGTGGTTATCTGATGATAAGAAATAAGTATTTCCACCTGGCTCCCTATGTGGATCTGTCGTACACTTGTCTTAAAAGTAAAGAGTTTTACGATACTTCAGAGGGCAGGGAATATAAGGATGTAAATGCTTTTACTTTTGGCCCGGGAATACATGCCGAGATAAAGCTGTTTGAATTTAGTGATGACAGCTATAATAATGATTATCCGGAGGTGCATGCAGTAGGTCTCAAAATTGAAGGTGGTTATAACTTTAACCTGGGCTTCGGAAGATCTGAAGTGAAAGGGAATATGACGTACTTCGATGCCGGATTGGTTTGGCGTATTGGTGGTATGTAGTGATGTTAGTAAAGCCGCACCGTCGTGCGGCTCTTTGGTCAACTTAAAAAAAACAATACACCATGAAAAATATTTCAATCTTAATCACTCTTATGCTAATCACCACCACCTCCTCCTTTGCGCAGGAGTCGTGGGAGCAAATTACACCTCTGCCGCAGGAATATGACCTCGTAAGTGTATCTGTAATTCCCGGAAGTGGGGATATTATTGCCACAGGTGCCGTTTCAACCGTTATTATTTCTGATGATATGGGCGAGAGCTGGGAGGTGATGCATAATCCGGCAGGAATGTCCTCGTCTTTTACAGGATGCGGAACTCATTTTCTTGATGAGAACAACGGATTTATGTTTGGTAGCTATAATGCCATATTAAAAACTGACGATGGTGGATATTCATGGAACAAGGTTTTCAGCGACAATTACAATAATAAAATAGTTGATATGGAATT
Organism: uncultured Bacteroidales bacterium; assembly: GCA_964474455.1. GTDB lineage: Bacteria > Bacteroidota > Bacteroidia > Bacteroidales > BM520 > BM520. The sequence goes on along the minus strand of CAYYSU010000020.1, from coordinate 2,871 downwards.
TGCTGATTCGCAACATGGGTTTGCATTAGTGCCAGTGAGTTTCAACCAGGGTTACCTTTTAGAGACATCCGACGGCGGGGTTTCATGGGACTCCGTTCAATCAATTTCTGGAACGGTATTTCATGATATTGAGTTTGCTGACAGCCAGTTTGGACTCGTCCTTGGGGAGTCAAACACAATATTCAAAACCGTTGATGGTGGTAATTCATGGGACATTATTACTCTTTCTGATACCATATCGTTTACGGAGACTGATGTAAAACTGACTTTTATAAATGATTCTACTGCTTTTATTTGTTGCTCTTCGGATGGAACATCCGTTATTCTTCGTAGTGATGATTATGGTGAGACCTGGAGCAATATTTTTCAGGACTGGAGGTTTACGATGAATCATGATATACTTTTTTTTAATGAATCGGATGGGATATATGTTTTGCCAACATCCTATGGCTATTATGTACAGGTGTTCATAACATCAGATGGTGGTATGAATTGGGAGGAAATGAATCCGTCAACATGCAACCTTAGCTGGCGGGAAGGAGTGTCGTACGCTGTAGTTGATAATGAGCGTGTGGTTGCTGTGGGCGAACGAGGTGCTATACATATCTCTGATAATTGGGGTGGAATGTGGGAACCATTGTTTACCCGAATGGTAAGAGGCAATGTTATTGACAGCTGGTTTTTTGATGATGGCTTTTGTGTTGCGCACACTGATAATGATGGTAGCGGTGGAGTTGCTTCTGACGGGAAATATGTATCAGCAGATTCAGCGATGACATGGACAAAAACAGGGTCATTATACGAAAGGGATGTTTGCATGGATTATTTATCACAGGACACTATCTTTATTGTTGGCACCGACTGTGAAATGGAACTCTCACGTAGTACTGACGGTGGTGAGTCGTGGGAAAAGTTTAGTGTGGATGTTGGAAATGGATACTGGCAGAATGGAGTAAAATTCTATGATTATAATAACGGTTTGATTCTTTGTGACTGGTATATATTAAAAACCGATGATGCAGGAGAGACTTGGATAGATGTCAATTCAGGAAATCAGATTAATGCTGAGTTTTATGATGGTGAATATATTTCAGCGCAAAGAGTATTTGTTATTGGGAGAGGTCTTTATTCTGAATCTGCTGTATGGCGGTCGGAAGATGGCGGCAACACGTGGGATCCCGTAACACAGATCATTGGTGATGAGTACAATACCATATATTTCTTTGATGAATACACCGGCTTTATTGCTGATTATAAAGAGATTATAAAGACCGCTGATGGCGGCGATACCTGGACGCCGGCTACAATTCACAGTGATGGCGGCATTAATATCAGGGACATACACTTTCCTGTTGCGGAGATTGGTTACGCCGTGGGAAATGGATTAAAGCTGCTCAAAACCACCGATGGCGGCGATAACTGGTATCCCATTCCAATGGGGATTACCTCTAATCTCACCGCCGTACATTTCTACGACGAAAACCACGGCATCGTCATGGGCGAAAACGGTATCGTCCTCCGCACCAACAACGGCGGCACAACATTCATCGAAGAGCAGCCGGCAATGCCCGAGCAACCCGCTGCCATCAGAGTATTCCCCAACCCCGCTTCCCACATCCTCAATATTACCTTCGAGGAACCTCAACAGGAGGGCGAGCTTATCTTCTACAACGCAAGCGGCATAGAAGTACTG
>CAYYSU010000020.1:0-1078 GCA_964474455.1 uncultured Bacteroidales bacterium | reverse complement strand
CTGGAAAGATCGACGGTAACTCTGTTTGCGGCTCCTTTAACTTGCTGCGTGTATTCCCTGCCTGCCATATCAAATATACTGATGGATTGAGCGTCATCTGCGTTTTCCAGGAATAAGAAATCGCTTACGGGGTTTGGATAGGCCTTTACTTCATCGGGATTATACTCCGCTATGTTTACATTATCCTCGGCCACGCACCTGATATCGTCCAGTGCAAATTGATACGTACCTCTTTTTACGAATGCCACTCTGATATTCTTCCCCGCCCATGCGCTTACATCGAAGGAGTACTCTTCTACGTAGTGCAGCGCTATGCTTTGTTCATATAATATCAACTCTACCATTTCCCAGCTATCTTCATCAATATCATAAACCATCAGATATACCCATGTCCAGTATGAAGGGTTCGATGAGTGGTACCACATCCAGTAGAAGACATTTGTTTGGGCATTTTCCGGCACCGCAAATTGTGGAGATATGAGCCAGTCGTATTTGTTTTGCAAGGTTGCCGTTCCACCGATAAAGGCGGCGGAGTCGCCAGAGTGCACATATCCCTGGGGATGAGGGTCATGGATGTTCCACATATCCCACGGGTCGAGGCCGGCGGGGTAATCTGATGGAGGTATATTAATGCTTGTTGACATCCCTTTGGACCAGCCTATATCAAAGCCGGGACCTTCAAAGCCGGTAGAGAAGAGCGTGGTTTGTGAAAAACTGAACAGACACACTAAAAGGCCTAACGCTAATGTAATGATTCGTTTCATAATTGTAAGTGTTGTAGTAGTTGTGGTTTTGAATGAATGATTGTGGCTATAATCATCTCTTTGATTGTTTTTATCTATGATTTATAGGATAAAAGTAATAAAAATATTTTATAATTAACTGTTTTGGTGATAAATATAAGATGTTGAATAGTGTTTTATCTGAGGTGAAAAATATTATTACAATTTGCAAATATCTGATAGATAAATTTTTTTATGAGTAAGTATGTGGCGTGGGCTGTATTAGAAATTATTGTATATTAGCAAATCACATATTTGCGATGTGATTCATAACCCTAATTATCTGATCAAGTGAG
>CAYYSU010000019.1:0-48230 GCA_964474455.1 uncultured Bacteroidales bacterium | reverse complement strand
TATATCATGAAAATAGAAAAGTATATCTACTTAATTATCATCATAGTGGCACTAGCCTCATGTGGGGAAAAGAAAAATGATACTGCAGTGCAGATTCGAGGAGAGTTTAAAACATCACCGGGGTTTGAGAATATTGCACTGACAAAACTTAACAGGGAAAAAACGTTTGTTGCAGAAGCAGTGGTTGTGGACGGGAAGTTTGAAATTGCATTTCAAGCAGAGGAGGCAGACTTTTATCAGTTGGACTTTTCTAACAATGGTTTTTTGTATCTGATCCTGAAGCCTGGCGAGAAGTTGGAACTGGATGTAGCGGCAATGCCCATCAGAGAGAATGTGACCATCACCGGAAGCCCTTTTACCGAACAGTTTATTGAAGTAGGCAATTTGTTGCGCCCTTTCGAGATTCAGCTGGATTCCTTGAATGAAGTATATATTGCGCTTGCCAATGACCAAGAGAGGCAGCTGCGCCGTGAAGAGTTTGCCACCATTGCGGAAAAGATAGAATCAGGAAGAAAAGATGTTATTAGAAATTTTGCCAAGAGTACCCCTGGCTCTTTGGCAAATCTGTTTTTTCTCAACAACCTTGATATGACTCAGGATTTAGAGATTTTTGTAAATGTGTTGGATGAGCTTAAAACAGACTATCCTAATAATGTTTTTGTTCAGGAGTTGAATTATACTGTTACTGCCGAAGCAACGATGCAGCCGGGAATGCCGGCACCAGATTTTGAATTGACATCTGATGATGGCTCTATTATTAAGGTTTCGGATTATCTTGGGAAATATCTTTTGTTGGACTTCTGGGCTTCATGGTGCGCACCTTGTCGTAGGGAAAACCCTAAAGTAGTGGCTATGTACAAGGAGTTTCGTGATATGGGGTTTGAAATACTGGGAGTATCACTTGATGACAACCGTGAAAAATGGATCGCTGCCATAGAAGAGGATGGATTGTTATGGGACCAGGTTAGCGACCTGAAGAAATGGAGCTCCGCGCCGGCAAAATTATATGCTGTGAGAGCGATTCCTCATACCGTACTCATAGATCCAGATGGAAATATTGTGGCAACAAAACTACGTGGTAACGAATTGAGATACAAACTGGAAGAGCTGTTGAATAAGTAACTTACTTCTTTGTAATTTGATGTAACACCTCTAATCCTGACGCAGCATAACGCTCCAGTCCATCTACTATATCCTCCTGCATCTCATCCTCATTTTTGATGAGCTTTTCCCATGCACCAGCGGCAGTGTGTATGTCGGAATATGGCTTTTGCAATATTTTCGGATTGAGCCTTAATATTATTTTATCAATACTATTAAGACCTGATAACTCAGGAATGAATAAGTTGCCCTCCTTTTTTTCATCAAGAATAATTGTTGCTGATCTGCATGATAATGACTCTGGTAGTGGGGCAAAGGAGATTACATTATCATTTTTTTTAAAGATCTCCTGAACAAACTTTTCGCCCTCCTGCGGTGTTTTGAATATGCGTAGTTCCTGCTTTTCTCCTTTGCGATATGCTGCAAAAAAGATTACCTCATCGTATGGTCTGCTGTTATCGAATAACGGAAATGCCAACCTTGTAATGCCGGAAAATAGTAATGCTGGATTATTATTGAATGTATCTTGTAATGTTTTATCAATATGTAATGTGTTGTTTTTGATAAGCATTATTTCTTTTGATAAAAGTGCATTATCTGAGATTTTATTTTCAATGCTTTCCGGTGTCTTCAGGCCTCTGTGATAGTAATGGAACTTTGTGATATCATCGAGATGCATAAGATTGAATACCGACTGCTCAGGAACTCGCTTCCAACAAAAACCTATAAAGTCACACGGGTAGGGGTTATAGCACTGTAGTCCAATGTTTTTCTTTGGAGAGTGCGCTTCGTCGAAGAGCTTCACAAAAGAAGTGGTTCTATCTTCAATTTGTTTTTGAAGTGGAAGTATCTGCTCCAGTACGCTGGTAAACACAAAATAGTCTTCTGCCACAAACGGCTTCTTATGCCTATACTCCGGGTTTACTGTGACCAGAAAGAAATCCTCCAATGGAGTTCCACTGTTGGTAATAACCCAATATTGAAGTGCTGCATCATTTATATATGTGTCAGATATTTTAATGGAGCTTTTTACTTCATAGCCATATAATTTCCCTCCCTTATGGGTCAGGATATCCAGCATTATCAACGTTTTGTTATGCTGAAAAGTGGCTTCATAAATCACCTCTGTATTATCCTTTATGGCTTGAGCCGTATTTTGTACTGCTTTGGGATACTGTGATGGTGATTTCGGCGCCATATTGACTCCTGCGGGGAAAAGCTGGTGTGCTAATGTGCCGATATTATGACCCCGTGAGAATTTTGCCCGTTGCTCCGCACTGAGTTTATCACGTAAAAAGGGTCTTTTTTTATGCAGATAAAGTGATTTAGGGCACTGTAAACCCCGAATATATGTTGATTTGGATAATTTATGTCGCTCCATTGTTTACCTATCTTAGTTTTTTGTATATTTCGTTCCAATTAACTGAACGGCCATGAGTATCAAACGAAAATCACACATTACTGTTTACAAAGAGATAAAATTTAAGCTCTCTTCGCGTCAGAAAAAGTCACTGATGAACTATTGCAAAGCTCGTCACACCACACCCATAAAACTTATTAAGCGCTCAATCCGGCAATACATTGAGCTCTATGCTGATTCACCTCCAGAGGAGATTCCCGCATCTAATCAGCTGGATCTTTTCGAGGATCCTTCATAGGGCATACGGTGAAGAATACTTCTTCCCAGTGTTATTTCATCGGTGTACTGGAGCTCATCACCTATTGACACACCACGTGCAATAGTGGTTAAATTTATCTCTGTTCCTTTTAGCTTTTTATATATGTAGTATCCTGTGGTATCGCCTTCTATGGTGGTTGGCAAAGCCAGGATAATTTCATTTATATCTTCTTTTTCAATGCGCTCTGTGAGGGAGGCGATATTCAAATCTGTAGGGCTAATGCCATCCATTGGTGAGATGACCCCACCAAGGATATGATACTTTCCGCTGAACTGGCCTGTGTTCTCAATAGCCATAAAGTCGCGAACATCTTCCACCACACATATCACTTTATCGTTACGGGTAGGATTGGAGCATATCTCGCAGTATTGGTGATCTGAAATATTATGACATATCTTGCAATATTCTGTCTCTTTTTTCATTTTAATAATGGATTCTCCGAGATATTCGGCCTCTATTTCATCGCCTTTTAAAATATGCAGTGCAAGCCTTAGTGCCGTCTTCCTGCCGATTCCCGGCAGCCGCGATAGAGCCTCAACGGCACTCTCAACACGTTTGGATGGTATTTGATTCACTATAATATTTTTGTTTACAGAACGTTATTGTAATTTTGAAGCAAATTTACTGAAACTTATGGATAGATACCCCATGATACGCAAAACATTACTCCTCGGTGTGCTGATAACAGCACCAATTTTTATGATAGCACAAAATGCTCCCAACACTATTGATAGTAATGGAATGAAACAGGGTGAATGGACAAAATATAACGACGAAGGAAAGCTAATTTATATCGGCGCTTTCGCAGATGATGAACCCATCGGTACGTTTACTTACTATTTTGAAAATGGTGAAAAAAAAGCTGAGTTGACATATAAGCCAGAAGATAACTCTGTGGCTCAGGCTGTTGTCTATCACCGAAATGGAAAGGTGATGTCGCGGGGGACTTATATCTATAAGCAACGCCATGGATTATGGGAATTCTTCGACGAAGATGAAAAGCTTATTACTGAAGAGATATATGATCATGGGGTCAAAACTGGCAACTGGAAAGTCTATTATTACAATGGAAACCTCAATGAAGAGACTACCTGGGAGGATGATAAAAAAAATGGTGCCTGGAAACAATATTTTACCGATGGAACACTTAAAGTAAATGGTACATATAAGAACGATTTACTGGAAGGGGAGACTATTTATTATCACCCTGATGGTAGTGTGATGGTAAGAGGAGATTATATTCACAACCTGAAAAACGGAACGTGGGTGTTTTTTGATGAAGAAGGAATCCTGGTAAAAGAGCAGGAATACAAAATGGGACGCCTGCTGGAGGATCCCGAAAAGTAATAAAAAAAGGTGTACCGATCGCGATACACCTTTGTTCGTTTATTACATACGTATGTTATTTGATAATAATCTTGCTTCTTGCAATAACGCTGTTGTTGGAAACTACGCTAATAGTATAAAAGCCAATCTCAATATCTTCAGAAATAGTGAATGGGATATCATTGTCGCCTTCAGTGATTGTTGCGTACTGCTGTGAAACCATCCGTCCCGACATATCATTGATAATGATTACGGCATTGGAGTTTTCATATGCAGTAAATGAAATGGTGCCGTTATTATTTATCGGGTTAGGATAAACGGTAGCCTTTGTATTAATATTACCGTAGCTTTTCAGTCCCACAGTTGATTTAAATCCCAGCCCTTTGATACAGAAGTTTCCTGTGTTGTCAAATCCGGATGGGTCGTCATAATAGTAGAAATCTTCCCACGAAAAGGTTTCAGGGTTATAGTAATAGCTCTGATTTTCTTCCGCATAGGAGTCTACGATAGTTCTAGTGTTGGGAGCACCCAGAAGAACAGGTATATCTGATGTTCTGTCGTATGGCATACCGCCGTCGGAGAGCTCCAGCTGAATAACAAACTCTGAGTAACCGGTTAAGTCAATGGGGTATTCAAAATCGAAAGTATGGAATCCTATGTGTTCAATATCTCCTGTCATAGAGGCGATTTCATTCTCCGGGCCGTTATCACCCATAAGTTCAAAAATTGTTGCGGTATAAGTGATGTCAAGCTCATTGGAGAAGAAGCTCACTGCTTGTAAGATGTAATCATCGTCGAGCTCGAATCGGTTCGCCGCCAGGGTAATATTTTCCACCTGGTCGCGCCATCCATGATAGTCGTGATAGAATACTTTTTCGTACTGCATAGGTTCTACTTCCTGGAATGATATAGCTCCCATTTCCACGTTGCGACAAGAATGTTTGTCGTAATAAGAGATCCAGAAGTATCCGTTATCGCCCCACCATGATCCCCAGGAGTTTTTTACCAGCCATGCTCCGGGAAGTGGTGCCTGTGTCTGCTTGTTGTCGTCCCATCCGATAATTGCCACCGCGTGGTTGGGGTCTGTAGGGTCGCTGGGCGGTTGGTAATGAATATTGTTATTATTAATAAATGCATTGTCATAACACATGCATGTTGCCATCACCCCGTGGTCAATAATATTTTGTTTAATAACGTCGATATTTTCTATTCCATCACCCAGGGTGTACCATTCTACCGTACGGGGGTAGTAGTAATGATACGAGTCACTATGTCGTGCCGGCGGATTGTTATACGATTGGCCGTCGGATTCTCTGACTCCACCTTCACCCCGCGAGAAGTAAGCTGTAGAAACGCGATAGTCACCACCCATGTGTACTTCGAGGCCTGCACCTGAAGGAGGGTCTGTGTCGTCGTTGTTATGCTCGTTAAAGCCATTCCACCAGTCGAGATGATATTCCGCCATTGCGGGTTCACCTGTTTCGCCGGCATCAGTCCACGCTCCTGTAATTAGCATATTGCCCTCAACCGAAGCCATGGTTCCATGTGCCCAGCAGGTTCCTCCCTGTTGGCTCTTTACTGATGTTACGTAGTTTATTCCGTCAACGTCGCGCAGGTCATATAACTCCGGGAGCTGCGCAAAGAGGAAAAAGGGTACTGTAAAAAGTACCAGTAGAAAGTAAAGTTTTTTCATAGTTGCTCTGTTTTGCGCAAACATACGCATTTCATATAAAAAAACAAACAACTAATGATACTGCGACTTACAAGAATACAAAAAAGCCTCAATCCAAAAAAAAGCGGATAGAGGCTTCAGTGTCTTGATAGACAGGGCTATTATTTTCTACGTTCTTTAATACGTGCTTTTTTACCTTTCAGGCCACGAAGATAGAAGATACGTGCTCGACGTACTTTACCACGTTTGTTGACAGTTATTTCATCGATAAAAGGACTGGCCGTAGGGAAAATTCTTTCCACACCGGTGTTTCCTGATATCTTTCTTACTGTGAAAGTCTCAGTATTTCCACTTCCACGGCGTTGCAGTACAACACCCTGAAATTTCTGTAATCTTTCCTTACTGCCTTCTTTAATCTTATATGTTACGGTAATTGTATCACCAGCCTGAAAATCAGGAAATTTTTTGATCTCTGTCAGGCTCTCTACGTACTGTAATTTCTCGTTCTTACTCATCGCTTTCAGGGTATTAATTGCTTCATTTCAAAAATGAGTGCAAATATACGTTATTATATTTGTTTAAAACAAGTGCCTCATTCAAAAAAAATCATTTAATGACCAAAAGTTTTTGAATGATTACTTGTTGATAACTTATTGATATATCAATTGCTTATTAAGGAAGTCTCTTTTTCTATAAATGTTGGTCACGCAGAAGATCATTAACCTCTTTCACCGGATTAAAAGTAATCAGTGGTACCTCCATAAAAATGGTGATCCATTCTGCCATGGCGCCATTCCATAATCCCGGTAATTCAAGTGCTTTCAAGGGTTTCCCGTCTTTAGATTTCTCTGAAATAAAACCGGTCTTAGCATCAACAAAGTTTTTTAGGTTAAACCGCTCACCCCGGAAGTTGGTAATACAACAAATAAGATCCACCGGGTTGAAGTGTGTTGAGGCAGCCAAAATTTCTTTCTGTTCTGCTTTTGACATATCTATCTGTGCTCCTTCAACAATTTGTAGTGACACCCTTCCCTCTGAATTTTTTACATAGAAAGGGCCACCTCCCGGTTCTCCTTCATTTTTTACCATGCCACAAATTCTTATGGGGCGGTTCAAAATATTATATAGATAGTCAACCTTCTCTATCCGATTAAACTGCATGAAGTTCTCATTAGTTGATATCATAAGCTTCTCAGTAGCAAAAGCATACATCTCAGCAATCTCTTCATCAGTAACATCAGCATCATCAAGAAGTTCCAGATATTTGAATGCCTTATTACGAAGTTTTAACAACATCGCACCACAAGCCTTTTTATATCTGTAGGTCTCTTCTTTTAGCCTGTCCGGAACAACATTATCAATGTTTTTAATGAAAATCAACCCGGAATCAAGGTCGTTGAGATTTTCTATCAATGCGCCATGCCCTGCGGGTCGGAAAACAGGATTGTTAGCCTTATCGCGGAAAAGGGTGTTGTCAGGGTTTACCGCAACGGTATCTGTTGAAGATTTCTGTACGGAAAAACTGATTTGTGGTTCTACACCATAAAGTTTTTTATATTTTTTTGTGAGAAATTCTGCGTCTTTCTCAAATAGCACCATGTGCTCGGGAGAAACGGTGAAATGCAGCTTTACCGTGTTCTCGTTCAAGCAATAGTTAAATGCTTCTACAATATGCTCTTCAAAAGCCAATCGCTGCTCATCATCATAACTATGAAAGAGAATTAAACCCTTTGGAAGGGATCCGTAATTGAGCCCATTATCATTTAAAACATAGTCAACAATAGTTTTGTAATCCTTTGCTGCCAGCAGATCGCCGATATCTTTACCATCCTTGGCAATAATATTTTTCAGCTCTTCATAAAAACTAAATTTCCCCAGGTTATCAAAAAAGTAGAATACCGATTCCGGTGATTGGTCTCCTGTTAATTTCTCGAAGTCGTCGGATGTACCCTGGAAAGATTCTGAAAAAGCAAATAGCCTTTTAAACATCCTTGAAGCAGCCCCCGAGGCCGGAACAAATTTAATAATATCCTCATTCAGGATTAACGATTTGTAATCTTTAACCAGACTATCTACATCAGTTTTTGACAGTTGTACGATTCCTTTTTGCGGCGTTGCCGGTGCCTGAAGGTCGGCATAGGGAAATCCATTTTTAAACTGCTCTATCTGGTGTTCAACCTGTTCGGTAGTTAGACCGTGTGATTCAATGGCTTTGATATCGTTGTTGTTAAATGTAGTCATAAATCCTGCGTTAATTTAGTTTAGCGTATTAAGATACGGGATTATTTCTTTGTCTGCTCTAATCTTTCAATAAACATTTGTATATCTTTTGTTAGCAACCGTTTAGCAATGATCTCTTTCTCTTCATTGAGAAGATACATGACGGGTGTTGAGTATATGTCGTAGGTGTCGTGAAAGTCACCCGAAGCGCTGTAGTATCCGTTTACATTAATCCATGGCAGCTCTTTTTCGGTCATGTATCTCTTCATCAGCGCAAACGACGTGTCACAGCATACGCCATACACCTCTAGATTATATATATCCTTATAATCCTTATAAAAATCTTTTAACAACGGTACCTCTTTTTTGCAGTGCCCGCAGTCGGTGTCCCAGAAGAATACAATAGTGTATTTTGCCTTTATGTTATGCATCGATACTAAAACCCCTGCAGTGTCGAGTAGAATTAGCTCAGGAGCTTTTTTGCCTAACAACAAAGGATAAAGAGTATTTGCTCTGTCGATTATATTTTGTACCACAGTCCGGTTGCTCCAGGTATCGATACCACTCTCATAATATGTTTTTCCCATGTGAACGAATACCGCATCGAAACCCATGATTTGCGATTGTTCGTATTTTAATGTCAGATACCATATAAGATATCTGTAGGTGTCCTCGGCGTGGATTGTTTTTTCTATTAACTCATCAATGGCCTGGTTCAGAGAGTCTGGGTGCTGATATACCACATCGTTAAAGTATGTTTCTAACTTTTTGTTGAACTCAGGGGTGCGTAGCATCTTCTCGTCAGAGAGTGTGTAGTTATCCCAAAATGATGACTTATAGTAGTACCAAAGTTTTGTTGAATCAGGAGTGCCGTCGGGTAAAAAGGGCAGGGGAGGTATTTCGGCAGGAATGGTTGCTTTGATGAAGTTAGAGAAAAATGTCCCTTCATTCTGGGCAATAATATTTTTTCTAAAAGCATTAACCTTTTCATTGGCCAGTGAAGCCTGCTCCCGAGCCCTGGAGATACTATCTTCAGGAGCTTTACTGTTGGCCAACAATTTATGGATTGGCGCCATTAGCTGCTGCTCCTTGCTAAGAAAATTAATATATGTGTATAGGAGCTCATTCTCAGGAGATCTCTTCACCTTCATATCTCCGCTAATATTTTCTATAGTTGTAGTTAGAGAGAAATATGTGTTCTCATTGACAAGAAACTCCAGATATTTATTGTTCGATTGCCCGGCAATGATATACATTCCACCTTTTAAAGTATCTGAGCTATCTTTAAAGATCATCGATCCGTTTTCTACAATCGCTGTGTCCTGAAGGTAAATCTTGTCACCCATATAAAATGCCAGATATGAAATGGTGTCATTAATACCATTAATATTGACTTCTATTTCGTAACCAGCTTTTTGTGTAAATGCTGTTGTTGACCCCAACATCATGAATAACAGCATTATATATCTAAATGTTGTTCTGCTCTGCATGTTTAATATTTTTTTCAGGCAACAATATTAGGCAATAAAATATAAAAATCAGAACCCTGGCCTTGTTTGCTTGTAAACCATACTTTGCCATTAACCAATTTACAGTATTCCTGAACAATGATAAGTCCTAAGCCCGGCCCTTTTTCGTTTTTTGTTCCGTAAGTGAAAAACATGTTATCAAGATCGAGAACGCGGTGCTTGTCCTGCTCCGCAATGCCTACTCCATTATCCTCCACATGAAATTCTAAGGCGTTATCTTTAATAGTTACAAAAAGTAATATTTCAGAACCTTCGTGTGAGAATTTTATGGCATTAGTGAGTAGATGTTGCAGCATTGCAGAACATAAAACCATATCTGACGACAAAGAAGGGGATGGGCTGTTATAGGTGGTTTTTATGCTTATGTTTTTTGTTTTTGCCTTATGTTCTATTGATAAAATCGCGTTGTCAACTAAATCTACAACAGAGAAAGGTTCAATATTGGTATTTATTTTATCACGTCTTATTCTTGACCACTGGCTCAGTGTGTTTAATAGTTCCATGGTATTTTTGGATGACTCTTTCAGAGCTACCATGATTTCATTAGTGGTTGCTTCATCATATATCTCCGGGTTTTCAATTATTGTTTTTAGGATCGATGCTGTGTTTCCTATAGGGCCACGAAGATCATGAGTGATGATAGAGAAAAATTGATCTATGGATTTCTCTTTTTTTTGATACTCATCAATCTCTTTTTTTAGTATTTCCAAATCCAGATTTAGTTCAGAATAGTGTGTTTTTAGAAATTGAATCTTGTTTTTCTGTTTAATGATAATAATTGAGACAACCAATCCCAAGCATAAGATAACTCCTATGGTAATAATGTAAAAAGACATAATATATCCTGCTAATCGATGAGCCACATCAGGTACTTATGGTTATTACTTAACCAAAACACCAATTGTAAACTTACTACATAATGCGGGTCAACAAAAAAAATAAAACTGTTTTCATTACTACGGTAAAAAAAATCCGTTTTCGGCAAAAATCAAAAAATGGATCTTTTTTTGAAGATAGATTATTACATCGCTGCTTTTATCACCTCGGCAAGTCTTTTAACCCCCTCGGTATTAGTATCTTTATCTACAAAAGAGAAGTTTATCCGCAAAGTGTTTTTACCGCTGCCATCGCAGTGGAATACATCACCTTGTACGAATGCGACCTTTTTCTCAACAGCTTTCATAAAGAGTTTACCTGCATCCATATGCTCCGGCAGATATAGGAATAGGAATAATCCACCTTCAGGTTCTGTCCAGGTAACACCTTTGGGCATATACTTGTTGAAGTTAGTGATCATATGCTCCTTCTTCTCTTTGTACTCATGAATAATGCCTTTAAGGTTATATTCAAATTTTCCTGTTTCAATATATTTGGCAGCAATTTTTTGCAGGAAAGAAGAAGTGCAAAGATCTGCAGTTTGTTTTGCCATTACGAATTTATCCAGGATATCAGTATGCGCAACAATCCATCCTATTCTGAATCCTGGGCAGAAAATTTTTGAGAAAGTGCCAAGAGTGATGACATGTCCCGTCTTGTCGAAGGCATGCATCATTTTAGGTGCCTCACCTTCAAAACGTAACTCGCGGTAGGGGCTGTCTTCTACTATTAATACATCATATTTAATCGCCAGATTGATGATTTCTTGTCTTCTGAATTCAGGCATAGTAATGCCGGCAGGGTTCTGGAAGTCAGGTATTACATATATAAATTTTGGTTTCTCTCCGGCAATCTTCATTGCTTCGAGTTTCTCTTCCAGGATATCGCTGCGCATGCCATACTGATCAAAGTCAATACCTATGAGCTCAGGTCCATAAACAGCAAAAGCGCTGATGCCGCCGAGATAACTTGGCAGGCCGCAAATGATCTTGTCGCCGGGGTTAATAAAGATTTTTCCCAGCAGATCAAGGCTCTGCTGTGAGGCTGTTGTGATAACAATATTATCTGTTGTGATATGATCGAGGCCTTCTGCCTGGTAGCGCTTCAACAACTGCTGACGTAGCCCTGTATCACCTTCAGTAGTAGAGTATTGCAATGCAGCTGGGCCATCTTCTTTTATGACCTGTACAGCGAGATTCTGAATATCTTCGTAAGGGAAGGAGGTTTTTGACGGTAAGCCACCGGCGAACGATATTATATCAGGCTGTTGAGTGAGTTTTAAACACTCGCGGATAGCCGAGCGTTTCATTCTATTTGCATTGTCGGAAAACAAATTATTAAGATTTGATATCATAACATTATATGTTAAATGGGTTTTATGCAAATATATGATTTTTTACCTTGATTTTCCAATGCCATATATGATTGTTTCCCTCGTTGTTTTTTTCTTTATTTACGTCGGCGACTTCTGTGGTAAGGATAAAATGTGTAATTTCGAGAGATAAAATATTCGCTATGGGAGGCTCACTTTTCGGAACACATTTACAACTTATGACTTTTGGTGAATCACACGGCCCTGCTATGGGAGGCGTTCTTGATGGATTCCCTCCCGGCATTCCCATTGACTATGCACTTTTGCGTGCAGAGATGTCCAGGAGAAAACCCCGCAATGAGGCGTTTGAAACTCCTCGTAAAGAGAAGGATGAAGTGGAGATCCTAAGTGGTATCCTTGAAGGTGTTTCCTTGGGTACCCCCATTGCTTTTATTATCCGTAATGAAAATCATAATCCCTCCGAATACCGAACATTATCAAAAATCTTTCGCCCCGGGCATGCAGATTTTACGTGGGAGAAAAAATATGGCTTCCGCGATTACCGCGGCGGCGGCCGCGCCTCGGCACGCGAAACTGTGGTCAGAGTGGCAGCAGGAGCTTTTGCCAAAATGTTGCTCCAGCAGCATGGTGTCCTGGTGTATGGATATGTAAATGCTATTGGTGGCGCTGCTATTCCCAACGACGAGTACAGCTACCAGGTGCAGGTTATCGAGAACTCCATAGTGCGTTGCCCGAATCAGGAAACAGCACAGCATATGGAGGAGGCAATAGCAAAGGCTGCTAAAGAGGGTGACTCTCTGGGAGGCGTTGCTACATGTGTGGTGAAAAATCTACCCGCTGGAGTGGGTGAGCCCGTATTCAACAAACTGCACAGTGTTATAGCAGCTGCGGTGATGAGTGTCCCTGCAATAAAAGGCGTGCAGATTGGTAAAGGATTTCTGGCAGCTGAAATGAAAGGTAGTGATCATAATGACCCTTTTATTAATGATGATGGTAAGATAAAACCGGGAGCAAATAATGCCGGTGGTGTGGCAGGAGGAATATCCACAGGAGAAGATATTATTATAAAAGCTGCCGTAAAACCGATATCTTCAATTAAAAAATCACAGCATACCGTTGATGTGGATGGTACTGTGATAGATCTGAAAATTAAAGGACGCCATGATATCTGTGTGGTGCCAAGAGCTGTGCCGGTGATAGAAGCTATGGTTAGTATGGCTCTGGCAGATCTGTTTTTACAGCAAGAGATAAATATTCGGTATCGACATCAGTAGGGTAGTGGTAAAAAGAATACTACATGTCCTTAATTCTATAGAACACGGATGTCTCAGTGATAATAATCTCAATGATATTAAGTAGTAGAAAATCAACCAATAGGTTTTCGCCCTTTCGTTTGTTGAGACCTGTGAGCTTAATGAGCTTGGTAAGTGTTATGGAGCCATTTTTTTCGAGGTATTTTAACAGTAGATCCTCTTTTTCTGTGTAATTGATAAAGACGCCGTTTAGTGATTCCTGCTCCCTGCGCTGCCAGTATTTGAGTAATACGGTGTTGGCAAGTAGATTTTGATCTTTCACCCTAACAAATACTTTGTAGCTGCCGTTTTTATCAGGAGCCTTATGAGGTTTTCCTGCCCTGGGATGAACAATGACCTCTACAACAGTTTTGCCATCTACCTTCCATTCGCGAGTGGTATATGGCACTTCTGGTTTTGTAAATAACGTGGCAGCAGTCTCTACCATATAAAACTCTTCGGAGCTTTTTACCCCGGAGATAGCACCGTTGTCTTTTATGCCAATCAACAAGCGGCCACCATCAGTATTAGCGAAAGCCACTAAACTGCGCGCTATCTTTCGGGAGTCGGAGATCTCATATTTGAAATCTAATTGCTGATGTTCGCCCTCCGATATAAGATTCTTGATATAATGACTCATGATACCTGCAAAAATATAACTTTCCTGACCATAGTGAGATAATTATTAGATCTTTTAACACTTGGGAGCTAAGTATGTCGAAGATTGTGGTTTCTATCTTCTTATAATAGGCTGATTATTGGGCTTTGTAAATAGTGTGGTGCTTGAAAATTATACGATTCTGTGAAGGGTTATAAGGTGATTATAAACCTTAGTTATAAAATCTGTTTATTGGTAATTGAAAGGAATTCATTTATTATCATTGCTGTCGCTCCCCAGATGATATCTCCTCTAATGTTGAAGCACGGTGTTGAAAAGTGCAGGTCTTTGACATTAAAATCCCTACAGGTAAGATTTTGAGGATTCATAAGCTCTTTAACAGAAATTTCAATAACATAATCCACCTCACTTTTCTCAGGGATAAATTTAATCTCTTTTCCGGTAAATATTCCTGCAAAAGGAGCTACATTGAAGTTGCTGGGAGGGATGTACAGCGATGTGAGATTTCCAATGAGCTCGATGTCCCGCTGAGATATGCCTATCTCTTCCTCCGTTTCCCTCAACGCAGTGTGTTGCAAATTGGTGTCATAGGTTTCACTCTTGCCTCCCGGAAGAGAGATCTGGCCGCTATGAGCATATTTGTCTTCTGCTCTTTTGATGAATGGAATATGCCAATCATCACCTTTTTTATACAGAAGTATCAATACTGCTGCATCCATGGGTGAAGAGCTGCTAGCAAATTTCATCATCTGATTTTCCCTTATGGCAGACAACATCTCTCTGTGAGCCTTCGCACCGGGCAGACCATTGACAATCTCCTTTTTTATTTTATTGATGTATTCCACGGTTTATTTAATATGTGATAATGGCTTAATAATGAAAAAAAATATACATACCTGTAACGAGTAAAAGCTTCAAAGGTTTACCGTCTTTTTCAAAAAAAATACAATTCTCAGTATCTCTTCGTTGTTCTGACTTCGATAATTAATAATTTATTTTATTATAAGTTACACAAACTCACCCAGGAGTCATTTTGGGCTGAACACTTTTATTGACATCCTCAGCACCGACACCATACGGTAGAAATCACATCTGGGGCCAAAAAAAGTGGCATTACTTGCTCCGCTATGGGTGGCACATATTAGCCCTGTTTATCCAGTCATTATTGAATTTGTCGTTTTTCCAATTTATTGGATTATTGATAATGTAATTAGAAATGGTTTGAAATGATTTATCGTTACGGATTATATGTTCGTGAAACCGCGATTGCCATGCAAAATAGGCGTTTATTTTACGTGATTTAATGGTTGCAATTCGTTTATATTGGTTAATAATTACACCCAATGATTGCGGTTTCCATTTTTGTGACGCCGCGGCGGTTTGATGGTTGGTATCGGTATCGGTATCGGTAGAGACGCCCAATTTGGGCGTCTCTACGTCTTCGGACATATATTTAAAAATTATACATTCATAATTAATACGCTAAAGATAGAATTAATCATCCGAGCAATGGTAAAAAATTGGCGTTTTGGTTTTATCAGTTTTGGCTTGTGTGTCGGCAAAAACCAAATGTTATTTTTTTCATTTAAGTGTCGGTTTTTTTAATAAATGAACACTAGTTGTATGCTTAGGGAAAATACCAAATATACAAATTTTATTTGGAGCAGTTCTCTCGTTAGATACAGAAATTAATCGAATTTCTTGAAGGGGAATAACGCACAACGTAAACGTATATATATACAATGTTGTTTTAAAAATGTTTTTATCTTTGAACTATTATGAAGCATAATAGTTTTTATAACAGCAACAGTGATAGTCCTGAGGAATCCTTGCAGGATGTTGTCTTTTCCGGTACACAGAAACAATTGATATTGTTTAACGACGAGGTTAATAGTTTCGATTTTATCATTGATTCATTGATAGATATTTGTGAGCATTCTCCGGAACAGGCAGAGCAGTGCGCAATGATAGCTCATTTTAAAGGTAAATGCGCGATAAAAGAGGGTCCGCAAGAGATCCTTCAGAAGATGGCAAACCAATTAACATCAAAGCAAATAACAGTAGAAATAAACTGATATTCACATGAAAACAACAACACGAATTATTATCGCACTGATAATAACTGCAGCTCTGGGCTCATGCAAGACAGTGCCATTTACAAATCGTAAGCAGGTGAATTTTTTGCCTGTATATATGATGAACGAGATGAGCCTTACCTCTTATGGTGAGTTTTTGACTGCGAATCCTCCTATGCCTGAGAAAGATCAGAGTGTACAGCAGGTTAGAAAGGTTGGTAATGATATCTCCGCTGCTGTGAATGAGTTTCTGAAGGAAAATGATATGGAGAAACGTCTGGATGATTTTGACTGGGAGTTTAATGTCGTTGATAATGAAGCCATAAATGCGTGGTGCATGCCGGGAGGTAAGATTGTCTTTTATTCCGGTATAATGCCCGTGTGTGAAGATAATGACGGAATAGCTGTTGTGATGGGACATGAGATAGCTCACGCCCTTGCTCGCCATGGTAATGAGAGAATGAGCCAACAACTTGCACTGCAACTTGGAGGGATGACTCTTGGTGTTGCACTACAGGAGAAACCGGAAATGACACAGCAGATATTTCTGGCATCATATGGTGCGGCGTCGAGTTTGGGAACACTTGCCTACTCCAGAAAACATGAATATGAGGCTGACAGAATAGGTATGATCCTTATGGCCAAGGCCGGATATGATCCATCTAAGTCAGTATCATTCTGGGAGAAAATGGCAGCAGCTGGAGGTGGTGCTAGTGTACCCGAGTTTCTCTCCACTCACCCCTCAGATGAGAAAAGAATTAAAGCTATGAAGAGTAATCTTCCCGAAGCAATTAAATACTACAAGAATAAGCCTCAGGGACAAGGTAAAAAACCTGTTAAGTTGTAAGTCATGTTTTAATAACAGACTCTATTTCAGAAAGATTATTGATGACCGGGTATCCCGATTTCGCAAGTTTATGAATCGGTTGATGCCCGTTCGCTATTAATACGCATTGCATTCCAAACTCCTGGGCTATCTCCGCATCGTGGAGTGTGTCGCCTAACATCAAAGCTTTTGCGGGTTCCAGAGTGCCGTTTCGTACTATCTTTTTTGCAATATCTGCCTTACCCTTAGCGAGATGGTTCTCAATACCATTTATCGTGGTGAAGAAATCTTGCACATTAAGATATGTTACCGATTTATGTAGAAACTCTCCCTCCATAGCCGAGAGAATATGTTGTGTAAACCCTTGGTTTTTTAAGTATGAGAGCGTGCTCTTTACTCCTGGGAATAGCTGTGCCTCTTTTAGTCTTTCTCTATAGCCATCAATAAACTCATGACCTATATCGTCGAAGCTATAGGTGTTAAAATCCCACCCTATCAACTCATAGTACTTACGCACAGGAAAAGTAAATTTCTCTCTGTATATATTTTTAGATATCAATGGCATGCTGCGTCTCTTCAGCATGCCATTCATAACATCTATACAAAGATCAATATCATTAAGGATTGTTCCGTTATAGTCCCAGACAATGGTATTGATGTTCATATTTAGAATGGAAGATCGTTATAATCTTCAGGGAGTGGCGGCAGGTCATTTACGGAGAGTTCCGGTGGTGGTGTCTGCGGGGCAACTGACTGATTCACAGATTCTATGCGCCATGCTTCCAGGTTGTTAAAATAATTTACCTGGCCATTTTTTTCCCATTTTCTTCCTTTGATACTGAAACTTATCTTTACCGAGTCACCTACATTAAAGTTATCCAGTGATTGGCATCTATCCTGTACTATCTGGAATTTTATGTAGTTAATAAATTCACGACCATTGGCATCTTCACGATGCTCAATTACGAATTCACGTTTCTTAAATGTGGCAGTAACCTCCTGAGTGTTATAGATCTCAATGAGTTTGCCTTCCATTTCAAAATTCATTTCTGTTGTTGTTTATTAATATTCTGTTTTATTTTCTATATCTGACCATATCTTGAAAACTTTTACTGCCTCATGCCGCATTTCCTGTTTTCCTGGTATGCTTCTTTGTTCTGGTTTTAGAACGATCTCTTCATATATAAAGGAGTCGTCGAATCCGACTTTTGCAGCATCACTCTTCGATGCTGCGTAGTAAAACCTGTCGGGGCGCGACCAGTATATTGCACCCAAACACATGGGGCATGGCTCGCAGCTGGCATATAGTTCGCATCCGGTAAGTTGAAAGTCGTCAAGTTTTTGGCATGCGTTCCTGATAGCTACAATCTCTGCGTGAGCCGTAGGATCATTCTCTGAAGTTACATGATTACTCCCCGTTGCGATGATCTCTCCATCTTTTACTATCACAGCGCCGAAAGGCCCACCAAGACCATCATAAATGTTTTTTTCCGCCAAACGAATGGCTTCTTTCAGGAATTTTTCGTTAAATTTCTCCATAATTCAATGTTTACGTCCACATATATCGGTGTGTCTTATGCTTCATTGCTTGCTCAATCAAATTTTTAAAATCTTTTCGGGCAATAGATCTCGCACCCATTCGTGCCATGTGTTCTGTCTCCTGTTGACAGTCTATGAGCTCGATATCCATTGTTCGTAGCTTTTCTGTCAGAGCATACAATGCAACTTTTGAGGCGTCAGGCATACTATGAAACATCGATTCACCAAAAAATATTTTGCCTAAGGAGATACCGTAAAGTCCACCGACAAGTAAGTTATCTTTTCTCACCTCCACGGAGTGGGCATATTCCATTTTATGAATCTTTAAGTATGCTTTTTTCATCTCTGATGTAATCCACACTCCATTTTCATCACCACGGTATATCTCTGCGCACCTATTGATGACCTCTTCAAAATCGGTGTCGAAAGATACAGAATATTTTTTTGATTTAATAACTCTTTTCAGGGATTTTGAAACATGTAATTCCTTTGTAAACAGTATCATCCTTGGGTTCAGTGACCACCACATTATGGGGTCGTTGTCCGAGAACCAGGGGAAAATCCCATGTGAATATGCTTCCAGAATTGTTGCCGGCTCGAGGTCTGCACCAATGGCTAAAAGGCCATCCGCAGAAGCTGTTTCTATGTCTGGGAAAGAGTATTCAGAGATTAAATCCATTTATTGCATATCAATTACTTCCACATCAGGATGTTTTGATGCATCAAAAATAAATATTGAATCCTCCAGATTTCTCCCACTGAAGAATTTATTTACTATATAGCTAAATTTATTGTTGTGATTATCGAAAACTGAGAATTGAATCAATTCGAGAGTAGATTTGTCAAGTTCCATTTGTGCGGAGGTGAATCCTTGTGATTTATCTTTCGGCTCCAGGTCGATAACGTGAATAGTTTTTGGGCCAACGGAGTATTCTTTGTTGTATGTGGCGTGGTAATTTTCATTATAAGAAGAAAATAGCTTTGTAGGAGTGAGGAGCTCTTCTGAATGTTCAATGCTGTTAAGCTGTACCTCCTCTACATCAGGAATGTAAGTCCATAAAGAAGTTCCGTCACTCATTATTATTTGATCGGCGATTTGGAGTCTGAATTTTTCACCTTTGACATATAGAATGCCTTTATGTCCATCTTTCAAACCATTATTATTGTTTTCGACGAGGTATTCAAATTCTGCTATTATGGTTTCTTTCATCTGCATATTCTCTGAGAATTGTGTGAGAATAACCTCGGCTTTGTTTTGCGCTTCTGCAGAGAAAAAGAGTAGCATAAGAATTGAAATAGCAGTTAATGTACTTTTCATAGAGTTGTTTTTTTGTAAAAAAGACGGGCAAATATAAGTAAATCACCTAGATCATCATGTCCTGATCATTTTTATTGCCTTCACGAGCATATAGGTCTTTCAAAAACTGTTCCAAAGCCATTTCGGAGCCAACTCTTACTTCCCGGGCTTTGCTACCCTCAAACGGTCCGACAATGCCGGCAGCTTCGAGCTGATCGATAAGCCGCCCTGCTCTGTTGTAACCCAGTTTGAGTTTACGCTGTAGTAATGATGTGGATCCATGTTGATTGGAAACGATAACCTGTGCCGCATCTTCGAATAGCGGATCACGCTCTGCGCTGTTGAATTCGGGTACACTTTCCGTCTCTTCGTCAGGAACTTCCGGTAGCGCATATGCTTCAGGGTATCCCCTTTGAGTGCCTATGAAGTCAGTAATTTCTTCCACTTCAGGGGTGTCCACGAAGGCACACTGCATCCGGATTAAATCGCTTCCGGTGCTAAGGAGCATATCTCCCCGTCCTACCAGCTGATCCGCACCGCCGGTGTCAAGAATCGTGCGGCTATCCATCTTCGATACAACACGAAAAGCAATTCGTGCCGGGAAGTTGGCTTTAATAGTACCAGTGATGATATTTACCGATGGTCGTTGTGTGGCAATAATAAGATGTATTCCAATGGCTCTGGCAAGCTGTGCCAGGCGTGTTATTGGAGCTTCAATCTCCTTGCCGGCAGTCATAATAAGATCTGCAAATTCATCTACTACCAAAACAATATATGGTAAATAGTGATGACCCTCGTTGGGGTTTAATTTGCGTTTAATAAATTTGGCGTTATACTCCTTGATATTCCTTACCTGAGCGTCTTTTAAGAGGTTGTAACGGTTCTCCATCTCTATGATAAGGGAGTTGAGAGTTCGAACAACCTTACGTGTGTCAGTGATAATAGCCTCTTCAGAATCCGGAAGCTTGGCAAGATAGTGGCGCTCGATTCTGTTGAAAAGAGTAAGCTCTACTTTTTTGGGATCCACGAGTATAAGTTTTAGCTCGCTGGGATGTTTTTTATATAATAGTGATGTAAGAATCGCATTAAGGCCTACTGACTTTCCCTGCCCTGTGGCGCCGGCAATAAGCAGGTGAGGCATCTTGGTAAGATCTGCAACAAACGACTCGTTGGCAATAGTCTTTCCCAACCCAATGGGTAATTCAAATTTATTGTCCTGGAATTTTGTGCTGTTGATTATCGAGAGCATGGAAACAATCTGAGGCTTTCTGTTTGGTACTTCTATGCCAATAGTGCCTTTACCTGGTATTGGTGCAATGATACGAATGCCCAAAGCTGATAGGCTCAAAGCAATATCGTCTTCCAGGTTTTTGATCTTGCTGATGCGGATTCCCGGCGCAGGAACAATCTCATAGAGCGTGATCGTTGGCCCTACAGTAGCCTTGATAGTGTCAATCTTTATGGCGTAGTTATTAAGGGTCTTGACAATCTTATTCTTGTTCTCTTCTAGCTCCTGCTTGTTGATGCTAACAACGCCTCCGCCATAATCTATAAGAAAATCCACTGATGGGAATTTGAAATCCTTGAGATCCAGCCTCGGGTCGTAACTTGATTCAATACCCTGATGCTTCTGTAACTTATCAGCATTCTTCACAGTCTGCTCTTGCTGAACTTCTTCTACTGTTAACTCCAACACTTTGTCCTCGTCTGCTTTCTGTTTCTTTTGCTCTTGGGGAGGTGGTGTATCTAAATTTATCTCTCCATTAACTTCGATTGTTTCGTCATTGTTTTGAAGTTTGATATCCTCCTCTTTGTGTTCCTCTTTTTGTTTGAGTTTTATCTCGGGAAGATCTTCTTCTTCATCCACAGCAAACTCATTGGTATTGTAAATATCCTCTTTTATTTGCGAGTCTTTGTCAGGAGTTTTGTTATCGCCATCCTGTTTTTTCTTCTGCTGTTTTGATCTGTGTTCCGCTATCACATGATGGATGTTAAAACCAAATAACATATACGTGATAAGAAGAAATATTAGAATGATAATGGTAAATGGGGTTCCCACAGCATTTCTCATTATTTGTTTCACAAATAGTCCGTATGCTCCTCCCAGAACCATCCATGGTTCATTGATAAATATCAGTGACATAACCACCGGCAGCCAGCATAACCAAAAGAGTGAATGCCATATCAACACATAAGGTTTCTTTATTTTATCCTTAAATGTTGTTTTAAATCCGCCCACAAACGACCATAAAGCAAAAGCATATGCTCCTATGCCAAAGGATTGACAGATGATAAGGTTTCCGATTTTTCTACCAAAATAACCTCCTGCATTATCAACTCCAACGCCTATCCTGAGATAATTCCACAAGTATGATGAGAAGGATGTTACAAGATATAGTGCCAGTATCATCAGAAAAATACCCATTGTAAGGATAACCCTTTCATCTTTAAGAAAATTCTTGTTGTCTGTTTTTTTCTTTTTTGATGTGGGTTTCTTTCCTGAGGATTTAGACAATGAATTTCTTTTCTCATTCTTTGCTGATGTATCCCTTAAACTGTTCTTTTTTATAGTATTGGCTTTCGGCATTTTTTTTATCACTTTAGTTTACAAAGATAAAAAATCAACGCACACAATGGTGAACTATTTTCCACCGTTAGCGTTCATTCTTCAATAATAAAACAGAAGTCATGAAGAAGATATTGTTTATTGTAATGGGACTCTGTTTGTTTTTGAGTCACGGAATTGGTCAAAATATAATGGAAAAAAAAGAATTATCAGCTTTCGAGAAATTTGTTATTGAAGAGAAAGGAACTGAGCATCCTTATACCGGCGAGTACTGGAATCACACTGAATATGGTTCATATCACTGTAAGCGATGCGATGCGTTATTGTATAAATCTGACGACAAGTTTGATTCCAATTGCGGGTGGCCGAGCTTTGATGATGAAGTAGTTGGTGCCATAGATCGTCAACTTGATGCTGATGGCAGCAGGACGGAGATCTTGTGTGCCTCGTGTGGTGCACATCTGGGTCATATCTTTGAAGGAGAAATGTTAACCAAAAAGAATGTACGTCATTGTGTGAATAGCGTCTCCCTAAATTTTGTCGCAACAGCTTCACCTTCGGAAAAAATTAAAACCGAAAGAGCAATATTTGCATCGGGGTGTTTTTGGGGTACTGAGTATCATATGATCAAGAAGAAGGGTGTAATCTCCACTACTGTGGGGTACACCGGTGGCACTGTTAAATATCCCGACTACCATTTGGTATGCTCTGGCACTACAGGTCATGTAGAAGCTGTTGAGGTGATTTTTAATCCTGCAATTATATCCTATAAAGATCTTGTAGTATTGTTTTTTGAGACCCATGATTTCTCCCAAACCAATGGTCAGGGACCGGACATTGGAAGCCAATATCTTTCCCGGATATTTTATACCAATGACGAGCAAAAACGTATTGCAGAAAAAACCATACAATATCTTACCGAGGTAAAGGGTTATAGGGTTGCCACAAAAGTTTTTCCGGCAAATCAATTTTATTCTGCGGAAGATTATCATCAAAATTATTATGATAAAAAGGGAAGCTCTCCCTATTGTCATATCTGGCGCCCCATATTTTAAGCAAAAGCCCCGAAATGTATCAAAACTCCTCTTAAAAAAATCAATATGAGTCTACATATCACTATGTTATGAATGATGACAATGACTTGGCCTATTTCATAAATTGTATTTTATAAGCAATGGACAAAGCGTACGACGCTTCGTGAGAGTATATTCAAAGAAAAATTGAAGTGGAAAAATGGTTAACAAATTTTTAAAAAAATAATTTATTCACAGTAAAATAAGCTGAAATTTTATAATGGTTTTATGACGGCTCGCATTTACTAATTACTATCAAAAAAAAATGAAATTTTGTTAATAACTTCAAATCAAAATGCAAGAACTAATTTACAACAATTATTATCGCAATGATACTTAGAGTTAACTCATAATAGTAAAAAAAAACAAGCTTTTGTTAGAGGGGTAGATCTAAAGAATGTAATAAATGAAGAACCAGTCCATTACAAATAACCAATCTACCTATGCCCAGCAAAGTCTCCTATCACCGACCTAACCTTATACTCGTATATATTTAATTTATGATGATTTACCGTAACGTAAACACAGGATAAAGTAAAGTTCAATCGATATCCGAAACCGCATAAGTTTGGTGAAAATTGAAGCTTACAATTATTGTTATGTCAGATGCTATAACTCTTTTTTTTAAAGCAACTTGCCTAAAAGTAAATTATAATTTACCTTTGAGATCTCTTAAATTAAGAAAGATTTACGTTAGTTGTTCGGAATATTCCGCCTCTTGAAAAAAAACGACCGGCATCCAATTTCACAAAAAGGGTTACATATAAAAATGAAACATGACCAAAAAAATGGAATCATAATTTTCCGAACCATGAAAGTCAATAAGTCGGAAAATGGCTTGAGAGGATTTTTAAATATACAGGAATAAATCTTTGAATGAAAGGCAATGAAAAACTTTAGGGGAAAAATTAATATAGTCGTTGAAAAAACCGCAACAGGGTTTTCAGCACATTCTGAGGAGTATTCAATTTTTACTACTGGAAGAACTGTTCCCGAACTTATAAACAATGCCCACGAATCAGTACCATTGTATTTTGAAGATGGATATAAAGTCATTCACGGGAACCTGAAATTTGAAATTGACTTTGCACAATTTTTTCAGTATTACAGAGTATTAAATTCTAATTTTCTTGCTAACACGATAGGAATGAATCCAACATTATCGTCTCAGTATGTGCAAGGCCATAAAAAACCCTCTGAAAATCAAACTGAAAAAATTTTGAAAGGGATTCATCAAATAGGGCAGGATCTATCCGAAATAAATTTGATTTATAAATTATCATAACCACTCTATAACAATCTGTAATTTTTATGTTGGAGACCGAGCAATTTTTTGCGTATATTTTCCACCTTTGACCAGGTGCAGACTGATAAGGCAGTACAAGCCGCCACGCAATTTACGGTTTACCGTAGTGCTTAATTATAAAAAAAAAGCTATTTGAAACAGCATAAGATACAACATGATGAGGGATTAGGTGTAATTGTTCTTTGAAAGGTAGAAGTATTGAAGTTGAAAAAAAGCCTGAACGATTTTTTTTCCAGGCGTAGTAGCGGAGGATGCCGTTGAATTTTATTCTATCATATATCAATATATACAGAACGAAAATTATGAACACTAAAAAACAACACCCATGAAACTAATTTTATTCTTTCTTTTAGGCGGAATTTGCACTTGTTTTTATTCCTGTAACGCAACAAATAAAAAAGATTTAACGAATCCTTACAACCTTGACTTGATTCAAACCAAGGCTCAATACCTTGACGAATTAGCAGAAAACCCCAACGCCGAAATGTTTAATCTTGAAAATTATATTGATGGTATTTCTCTCGATATACGCTATGCTACCAGTAATAATTTCACTGGTGAGGTGATTTACGAGGAAGCCAAAGCTTTTGTTCGAAAACCAGTTGCGAATGCATTGTTACACGTGCAAGACTCATTGGCAAAACATCAGCTTGGACTTAAAATTTACGATGCTTATCGACCTTATGCTGCTACGCTACGTTTTTATGAAGTGTATCCCGATACTACTTTTGTGGCGAGCCCACGTACAGGTTCGCGTCATAACCGTGGCTGTGCTGTTGATCTTACGCTAGTTGATTTATCAACCATGGAAGAAATCCCCATGCCTACTGAATTTGATAGCTTTACAGATATGGCTCATCCCGATTACATGGCATTATCCGATACCATTTTGAAAAATCGGGCATTTTTATTTTCCATAATGCAACATTATGGATTTTCTTATTATCCAACAGAATGGTGGCATTTTGATTATACAGGCTGGGAAGCATATTCGCTTCTGGATCTTCACTTTAGCGTTTTAGATTAAAAACTAATAACCAATAACAAATAACAAATATTTTATTGCATTCCTGTTATTTAATAAAATTTGAGTTCCTGATTTTTAATGGAACTAGGGCTAATAGGTTGTAAGCTTCCGGGCATATATTATTACATAATTACATGGCGCCGCCAAACATACTCTTGAGCTCTTCTTCCGTAACCTGCTTGAAATCTTCAGGTAACTCGAATGTGCTGTCTTTTACACCACCTTTTTTAACACTGTTGACAGAGAACTTCATTTTCATCTGACCCATGTCCATAATATACTCGAAAGGAAATCCTTCTATGCCTTCAAACTCATTGTTGAAGTCCATTGCCGGGCTATAGAGATCTTCAGTATAATAAACATCCGTTTCTATTTCCTGGCCATTTATAAGGGTCATGACAACAGTAGCCATTTTACATTTATATCCTGCAATAGTTTTAGTATCACCGGTTTTTTCAATTTCGGGCTTTGCTGCCTCGCTCTTTTTTTCCTCAACCATCTGAGCATCCATTACAATTTTATATTTCTGCCCCATGGCTTCAATGAAGGTAGTAAGAGTTTTTGCTTTGGCATCAATGATTTCACCTTGAGTGAACATGCCTGTGGCCATGTCCATTCTTCCCATATCACCTTTCGTCGTGAATGTCATCATGGTAGGAAGCTGTGCCTGCATCATAGGATCCAACTCTACTCCGGGGTAGGAGATCTCATATGTTACAACTCCTTTAAAAGGTTTTTGTGCCTGTGTTAACGATGTTAGTGCAAGAAAAAGTGATACTGCAGCAACAATAATTGTGATTTTGTTTCTCATTATTCTAATTTTGAATGGTTAATAGTATTAAATAATTTTTCTAAATAGTTTTTTCCAGCGAATCTTTCCGTCGAAAAGAGTACGGTTTTTGTCAAGTGAGAGCCAAACAAACGAAGCTTTGCCAACGATATGATCCTCAGGTACATATCCCCAAAATCTGCTGTCAGCACTATTGTGACGATTGTCACCCATCATCCAGTAATAACCCATTTTTGGAGTATATGATGTCGTCTCATTACCATTGATGTATATTTTGCCCTCTTCTAGTTTCAACTCATTGCCTTCATACACGGTGATCATTCTCTCAAATAATGGAATGTTGGACATATTAAGTTCAATGGCTACTCCTTCTTTTGGAAGAGTAATAGGACCATAATTATCAACAGTCCACTGAAAACTAGTGTCGTAGGGGAAGAGATATCGTTGTGCACCAACTTCAAAATATTCTTTTGCGGGAGTAGTAAATCTTTTCACCGATGTTACATTAGGTAATTTTTCAATTTCTGCAGCCGACTCCTCCGTTAGTGTCATGATATATTCATTTGTAAGGTTGTTATATGCTGGCTTTTCAGTTATGTCAAGCTCTTTAAAGATGCGATTGTTGATGCTTTGGCCATTGGTTTTTACACGATATGAAATCTGCTTTATGCCGGGATCCATATTTTCTTCACCATTAATATACACAATACCTTCTTTTATCTCTACCACATCGCCGGGAATACCAATACATCTCTTAATGTAATTTTCCCTTTTATCCACCGGGCGATAGACGATATCTCCAAAATTCCGTTTATCGTTATTTACCCTTTTATATCCATATTGCCGTACCAGCGAGTAGTAACTGGCATTACTCTGAAAAGTTGTAGAAACGGTATCTCCTTCCGGGTAGTTAAAAACCACTACATCGTTATTTTTCACTGTTGTAAACCCCGGATATCTGTAGAAAGGTATTTTTGGCCAATCCAGGTATGATTTGGTCTTTTTTGTCAGCGGCAAGGTATGATGCACAAACGGGAATGCCAGGGGTGTTTGGGGCGCACGGGGGCCGTAAGCAACTTTGCTTACAAATAGAAAGTCGCCCACGAGCAATGATTTCTCCATCGAGGATGTAGGGATTGTGTATGCCTCAAAGATAAACATGCGGATAATGCTTGCTGCTACCACAGCGAAGATTATGGCGTCTATCCATTCTCGGGTAGTAGATTTCTTGTAAAAAGGTAAGTCGTCGGGATGGGTGTATTTCTCTTTTTTACTAAATCCCAGATATGGAAGGTAGAATAGACAGAAAATTACGGCAAGAGCCTGACTTCCAAGATCGTTTTTTTTATAGCACTTTGCCGTCTCTACAGCTAGCAGGAAAAGCATAAAATAGGCTATAAAAGGAGTGAAGATGAAAAGTAGCCACCAATTGGGTTTTTTTATAATTTTCAACCAGATATAAAAATTATATCCGGGTATCAGCGAGAGATATCCTGCGTAGCCGGCCTCTTCAAAAGTTTTGTATATTAATACCGGGAAGAATATCTTTACCAGTAAAAAAGTAATTATAACTGCATCCATGATTAATTGTTTACGTATTTAACGACAAATATGCGTATATGTTTCTAATGATTGTGTCTGGCTAATGTTAAAAAGCATTAAAAAGTATATCTTTAAATGTGAAAACACCTGGGTTTTTATTTTTTTTTGTCCATTCAGCAGCAATAATAGCTCCATAGGCAAATCCTGTTCTGTTTTTTGCTGTGTGTCGTATCTGTATCTGATCAATCTCTGACTCCCATGTAACAGTGTGAATGCCGGTAACATCTTCAATGCGTTCACTAAATACCGGTAGCTCGCTAAGGTCATCTGTTGCCTCTTCTGCGGGGATCCATTTTTTTAGCCTTTGGATTTTTTCTGTTAGTTGATTAGCAAGATAAATCGCTGTTCCTGATGGAGCGTCAAGTTTTCCGGTATGGTGTATCTCTTCCAGGGAGGTGTCGTAATCAGGGAAGGCGTTCATAATATTTCCCATCCATTCGTTTAAGGAGAAGAAAAGGTTTACTCCCGGGGAGAAGTTTGGTGCCCATATGAGTGTTCCGTTTTTCTGTTTACAGATATATGTGATTTCCTCTAAATCATTCAGCCATCCTGTTGTTCCGCATACGACGGGAATTTTTTCCTCAAAGCATCGAAGGATATTTTGCTTTGCTACTGCTGGCAAAGAGAACTCTATGGCGACATCTGCTATATCACCTAAAGGTTTGCAGGCACGATCCCAATCCTCAGGAGAGTCAATCATACAAACAATATTATGACCTTTCTGCTGCGCCAAAGCGTGTATTGCCTTGCCCATTCTGCCATAGCCTATAAGAGCGATTTTCATAATCAAAATTTTAATGTTAATGAGATACCTGATACATTTTGTCCCGCCAATGTGGGAATAATTACAGGCTGCCATTTGAGAGTAAGCTCTTCAGAAATATCGAAATTGAAGAAGTGCGCATCAACGGTGGCATCTATAATATTAAGGCCGTACCATGCCAAGGTGGCAATAATTGATAGTTCTAAGGATCTGCGGTATTGGTACTGTCCGTTTAATAAGTTGTCTTTTGTATATCTGGTAGCATATTCGTTTGGGGGATCTCCCTGTCTGCCCTCATCCCACCAGACATAGGCATCAACAAATTTTTTATGCTCTGCCATATTTGAAATAATAAGGTAAGAGCATCCTGCAAAACCAGCATAAATAACGGGTATCTTCCAGTATTTTTTATTGTAAGCCTGACCCAGCCCGGGTAATATGGCAGAATAGAGAGTAGCTTTCTTTGGCGAATGCTCCATGAGAGATGCCGGAGTCTCCTTTTTTACATCAATAGATTCTGTCTTTGCCTCCTGAGCTATGACCTTTTCTCCACACGTGAAGAAAAACAGTGAAAACATTATGATTACGAGGGCTTTGTTCATGGATGTGGTTTTACTTCTCCATTAGCTCCATAAGCCTGTCAAAGTCTGAATCATCATTAAAATGAATAGTAATAGAACCTTTTCCTTTCAGGTTTCTTTTAATTTGAATTTTAGATTGATATCGTCCTTTCAGGTTTTCTTTCGCTTGGTTATATCTTTTTGGCAGGGGAGTAGTTTCTTTATGAGCTACAATTTTCTTTTGTGTTTTTTGCTCTTTGACTCTTTTTTCCACATCTCTTACCGATAGGTTTTCCTTGAGAATAGCATGTAGCATCTCAATTTTTTTCTCTTCATCATCCATTGCCAGAATCGCTCTTGCATGTCCCATGGATATTTTTTCATTCTGCAACGCTATCTGTATTTTAGGTTGCAGCTTTAACAGTCGAAGGTAGTTGGTGATAGTGGAGCGGTTTTTTCCTACCTTATCACCTATACTTTCCTGTGTAACTTTACACTCATCAATTAGGCGTTGATAGCTGATAGCTATTTCAATGGGGTTAAGATTTTCTCTTTGGATGTTTTCCACCAATGCCATCTCCAGCATCTGGTGGTCGTTGGCTACGCGGATAAATGCCGGGATATTTGTAAGGCCTGCTATTATTGATGCTTTAAGTCTTCTTTCTCCCGAAATAAGTTGATATTTTTCAAACCCCATTTTTCGTACTGTTACAGGTTGTATAATGCCCTGCTGTTTTATTGACTCCGCCAGTTCGTTGAGCGCAGCCTCTTCAAAGTGGTCACGTGGTTGAAAGGGGTTTGCGTCTATGCTGGCGATGGGAAGTTCTGCCACAGCTCCCACTACGTAGTTGCCGGAAATATCTTTTGACGTAATATCTGTATCAGGGCTCTGAAGAATAGCGTTAAGGCCTCTTCCCAGAGCTTGTTTTTTGCCTTTAGTTGTCATGAATAGAGATGTTATCTTGATTATTTATCCTGGTAAGATTATTTTTTTGTAATATTTCTCTTGCAAGGTTAAGGTAATTCACTGCGCCGGTGCTGGTGGCGTCATGCATAATGATCGATTCACCGAAGCTTGGCGCCTCACCCAGTCGTGTGTTTCTACTAATTACAGTATTAAAAACCATGGATTGGAAGTGCGTCTTAACTTCATCGAGGACCTGTTTTGACAGCCTCAGGCGTCCATCATACATGGTAAGTAAAATGCCTTCTATGTCGAGGTTTGGATTGAGCCGTGATTGTACAATTTTTATTGTATTAAGAAGTTTTCCGAGCCCTTCCAAAGCAAAATATTCACATTGAACAGGGATGATGACAGAGTCGCATGCCACCAGGCTGTTTACTGTTACCAGACCCAAAGAAGGGCTGCAGTCGATAATAATAAAGTCATAATCATCTTTTACTTGTCCCAGAACATTACGCATCATGGTTTCTCTGTTGGGGAGATTGATCATCTCTATTTCTGCGCCCACAAGGTCAATGTGAGCCGGCAACAGATCCAGGTTTGGAGTATCAGAATTGAGGATTATATGTCGGGGGTCTACATTGTCAATAATACATTCATAGATACTTGTTTTGATGTTTTTAGGGTCAAATCCAATACCTGAAGTTGCATTAGCCTGCGGGTCAGCATCAACGATTAGTGTTTTGTGCTCCAGAATTGCGAGACAGGCACCCAGATTAATAGCCGTTGTAGTTTTTCCTACACCCCCTTTTTGGTTGGCAATGGTGATTATTTTTCCCATGTAGTTATGATTATATTCATGATTTTGTGACGTTGCCTGCACACAAAATTACATTAAAATTATGGTATAGAAAGCCTGGTGAAATACAATAGTTGTTAACAATGCAAAATTGCTGCACAAAGGCAGTCATATATGTGCTAATGTATTGATTGTTATTCTTCGCTGGTTTCTAGGTCTTCAAAAGAGACATCAAGAGAGATATTCTCTTCGGAGAATAATTTTGATTCCAGGTTTTTGCCCTGATTATCCAAATTCTCTTCTGTGACTTCAGCGATAACAGGTTTTTCCCCGGTACGAATAAAATGAACGGCATCATTTAAACCGTTAGCGAATTTATCGAAGTCCTCTTTATACAGAAACAGTTTATGCTTCTCGTAGTAAAACTTTCCATTGTCATTGTTAAAACGCCGTTTGCTTTCTGTTATGGTCAGATATAGTTCTTCTGAGCGTGTTGCCTTAATATCGAAGAAATATGTTCTCTTTCCTGCTCTGATAGGTATGGAATAAATTTCATTCTTCCGCTCATTGTTTTCGTTTTCAAACTCTGCCATAATGTAATTTGCTTTTAATTTTGTCGAATACATTAGCAAAAATACGGAATAATAACTGAATAAATCAATAGTTATTAAGGGCTGACGAAAAAAAGACTACTCCAGGATACGATAATCGTACACAGAATAAAACTTTCGCGCGTAGTTCATAATAATTTTCATAATTTTGTAGCCTTTAATGATCTTATAAATATTAATACCCTATGTTAAACAGAAGGCAGTTGAGGTTGAAAGTCGTTCAGGCCATTTATGCTTACGAGCAATCAGGCAACGACAGGATGGATGTTGGTGAAAAAGAGCTTTTTAAAAGCCTGAATGATATTGACAGACTTTTTATAACTCAGTTGTCTCTGCTTCTGGAAGTGGTGGATTTTGCCGAAATGATGATGGAAGAGGCAAAAACCAAATTCCTTCCGACCGAAGAGGAGAAAAACCCCAGCACACGATTTATTGATAACAGAGTATTCCTTAAACTCAATTCCAATATTTCTTTTCAAAAGCGCAAAAATGCCTACAAAGTGAACTGGATTGGTGAGAAGGATCTTGTCAGGAAACTTTTTAAAAATATTAAAGTTTCAGAATCATATAAAAAATATCTTTACTCCGAGAAGGACTCTTTTAGCACTGATAAATCCTATATAGAAAAAATGTATATGGAGTTTTTAGTAGGAAATGAGGATGTTGAAAGCTTCTACGAGGAGCAGAGTATTCATTGGGTATCCGACTATGATATTGTGAACAACCTGGTTTTAAGATATCTCAAAAACCTTAAAGATGATGATCAGGCTGGATCATCCATGCCGGATCTTTTCCCCATAGATAATATTGATGGTGTTAGCGAAGACAGAATTTTTGTTAAAGATCTTTTCCGAAAAACCATTCTGAATCGTGATTACTATATAGAACTTATTGCCAAGAGAGCAACAAATTGGGAGTTCGACCGTATTGCTACCATGGATAAAATACTTTTGAGAATGGCTGTAACAGAGATTCTTCTTTTCTCTTCTATACCTCTTAAAGTTACCATGAACGAATATATAGAGTTGTCGAAAATTTTTAGCACTCCACGAAGCAGAATATTTATTAATGGTGTGCTGGATAAACTGATTGATCAACTGAAAGCAGAGAATAAAATCATTAAGACCGGACGGGGATTATTGGAAAACTAAAAATATGATGAAAAAATTAGCCTTATATATTATTATTGTGTTCCTTGGGTTTGTTATGTTTGGTTGTAACATTGGCTCAGACAGAAATAATCTTCCTTCTGATGTAGTGGCGATCAATAAATCCGCAGATAATAAAAATATTTCCCCCAAGGAGCCAGAATTGGTTTTTGAAAAGGATGTACATGATTTTGGCCGTGTTGTACAGGGCGAAAAAGTTACATATGGTTTTAAATTTGTAAACGAAGGGTCTAAAGATCTTCTTATTGCTAATGTAAATGCTACCTGTGGTTGTACTGTGATTGATTATCCCCGGAATACGATTGCTCCGGGCGAGAGTGGGGTGCTGCATGTCACCTTCAACAGTACCGCAAGGAAAGGATATCAAAATAAAAAAGTAACCGTTATGGCTAACACGCAACCTTCACATACCTTTCTGTGGGTGAAGGCTAATGTAGCTGTAGATTAAAAAGAAGAAATGATGAATTTATTAAACATTTTATTAATGACACCACAGAGTACACCGGGTGGTGAATCACAAGGCGGGGGATATAGCTCCCTTATTTTTCTGCTTGTACTAATTGTAATTTTCTACCTTTTCTTTATTCGCCCTCAGGTGAAAAAGACCAAGGATCAGAAGAATTTTCAGCAAGGAATTGCCAAAGGTGATAAAGTGATTACTTTAGGTGGTATCCACGGAAAAGTTGTTGAGCTCCATGAAACAAGTATTACCATTGATACCGGTAATGGTGGCAAACTGACAGTTGAGAGATCAGCTATTTCTATGGATAATACTATTGCTAAGAAGTAAACAATACTATGACAACTGCTATACAATCCGTTTGTGATCGTATTAAAGCCTGGTTTAACCCCAAGAGGCGGAAGCAGTTGTCTGTTTTTCTTGTTTGTGTAGCCATATCATTCGTGTTATGGCTGCTCACAAGGATGTCTGATAATGTTAGCTCCTCACTGGAATACCCTGTGATGGTAGAGGATGTTCCGGAAGGGATGACCCTGATTTCTCAATCCGATTCCACATTTAATATTCGTATTGACTCCCGTGGATGGCATCTTTTGGCATTGCGCCGTATGCGCCATAGTGGTGATGTGAAAGTCAGTCTTAAGAATATCCGTATGGCACAAAAGGGCGATATGTTCTATGCCACGATCCCTACAACAGGAATCGAAGATAGGATATCTCATGAGATGGAGGTTTACAATAATATGGTCTCCCTGACACCCGACACTCTATATCTGGCTTTTGAAAAAGTTATATCCAAAACCATACCTGTAAGCCCGGATATCTCATATACTCCCGATGAGCAGTTTTTTCTCTACAACCCAATATCGAGTACTCCTCAATTCGTAACTGTATTTGGAGCAATTTCAGATCTTCAGGATATTGATACACTTCGTACTGAAGCATGGAGAGAGGAGAGGTTTCGCGGAAGTGATGATATCCGTCTGCGCATCCTGTGCCCAAATACAAAATACCCTCTAAAGCTTAGCACCGATAGTGTCAGAGTGTCCGTCCATCTGGAACAGTATACTGAAAATGTAGCCCATATTTCTATCACTCCTGTGAATACAATTGACGACAGAGATATAAAGGTATTTCCAAAAATAACGAAAATTCGTTATCTTG
The DNA here is from genome assembly GCA_964474455.1 of uncultured Bacteroidales bacterium. Classification (GTDB taxonomy): domain Bacteria; phylum Bacteroidota; class Bacteroidia; order Bacteroidales; family BM520; genus BM520. Next base: position 14,052 of record CAYYSU010000019.1, on the reverse strand, counting down.
TAGCCTTAAGGGATTATAACAGTATCGAGAATACCGATTTCCGCGTGGAGGCAGTCTTAAAAAATACCTCCTTAAATAAGATTCCTCTCAATCTGGCATACTCCCCTGACAGATGTATCATTAGTAGCATAAATCCTGAGAGTGTGGAATATATCTTTATAAAATAGTGTTAAAAATAGGCCTCACCGGAAATATTGGAAGCGGAAAAACTACCGTGGCACGGGTATTTGTACAACTTGGTGTGCCCGTTTTTTTTGCCGATCATGAGGCGCGCCAATGTTATTTTGAACCTGATGTTAAGGAGCAAATAGTATTTGTTTTCGGTGAAGAATCATACCTCTCTGAGAGTAAAATTAATGCCCCTTATATTGCAGGAATAGTCTTTTCTGATGCCGGAGCGCTTGAAAAACTTAATGTTATAATTCATCCAGCTTTAAAAAAACGGTTTAATGCATGGTGTATTGAACATGAAAAGAACAAAATTCCATACGTAATTATGGAGGCAGCAATTCTTTTTGAAAATAATTTAGATGTACTGGTTGATACTACAGTTTGTGTTTATGCCTCACGAAAACAGCGGATAAAGAGGGTTTTACGCCGTGATGCTCTTTCTGTTGAACAAATAGAACTTCGTATGGATAAACAGTGGTCTGATAAAAAAATTAAGGAGCAGGCAGATTATTGTATTAATAATAAAAATAAAAATATGATTCTGTCTGAAGTACTGGAATTACATGAAACCTTTATACGTGAGAGCCGAGGGTTTTAAGGTTTTCTTGATTGAATATACTCTTCAATAATCACGTTGTACCTCTTCATAACTTCCCTAACAATAATGTTCTCCACGTTAAATGTCACTCCGCCACAGCTGGCTATCGGCATTATTTTTGGCGAGGTGCCTGTAAGAAATATGGCATCAGCATGTTCTAATACACGACGATAGTTCCAGGGTTCTTCAATAACATTCCGATTCATGTCATCCAACACTGCTATTGTTTTTTTTCTTGTTATGCCCCCCAAAACCATGTTTAGCGGTGCTGTAAATATTTCATCATTATGAACTATAAAGATATTGGATCGTGAACCTTCGGTAACCATCTGTTGTTTGTCAACCAGAATTACCTCGAACAGTGATTTTTGGTTTATCATATCATTGGCTCTCTGTCGCAGCTTTTTTTGAATAACTTTTGCCTCAGGGGTTTTTCTTTCAGCGAAGAGAAAGTCAGTATTAACACCTTTTTTATATGCTTCTGCTGAGGGGTAGGAGTGAGGAATAAATGAACTGTATGTGTTGAACTCATTATTCTCCGTAACAATATTTATTTGAATGTTACCGGCATCCCGTTTATTTTTTTTAATCAGTCCAAAGATAATCTCTTCGAAAAATGCAGGCTCAGGAAACACTCCGTAATGCCCTGCGATATCCACACTTTGACGAAGTCGCTGTATGTGATCATCCAGGAAGAGAGGTATGCCCTCCATCACCCTAACTACTTCATAAAGCATCCCCGAAGTGCTGTGATTGTGGAAATCACTTTGTGAGGATGTTACATACTTATTATTCCAAAAAACAATTACCTGTTCAGTCATTGTTATAAATTTAACATTCACAAAATTACATCCTTTTAATGATAATCGTTATTTTCGTGTAATGTTTTATTAAAAAAAATACCATGACGCAATTAGTATTAGGAATAGGGAGCCGTGTTAAGCATTCAGAGTATAAACTGGGAGTAGTAGTTCAGACCTGGAGTGATGCATACGATATTACATTTATGGAATATGGTATGCGGCAAATAATGAAAGATGATCCTGATCTTGAAGTAGTGGATTTTGTCAGTGAGGATTCAGATCTGGTGAGCTATGTTGATATTGAAAAGCTAATCAGAGGAATAGTTTTGGATCACTCTGATTTTCATCCTGTGACTCAAATCGGAGGCAAGTGGCTTGGTGGCACAATGTTGTTAAAGCCCGGTGATGAAGCTCTTCAAAGCAAAGAGATTCCTATAGAGACATTTTTTCATAAGATAGTAATGGTTCGCGACAGACTCAGGGTTATGGAACAGCGTGTTAATTCCAGTAAACTTACTGATGCTGAAAAGGTTAATCTACAGCAATATATTACCAGAATATATGGTAGCCTGACAACCTTCAATGTGTTATTCGACGATAAAGAGGATCAATTCAGGGGCGAAACGAGCCGCTAGAAATGTGCTGTGATATTTAATGATATGGAACGTCCCGGAGCACAGATGCCACTACCATAAGGCCTGTATCTTGCATCCAGGATGTTCTCCACATTTCCTGCAACAGAAAATGATTCTGAGATATTCCATCCCAGATTGAAGTTTATTGTGTACCACGAAGGAGACCACAACTCTCCGTTCTCGTTGTATGCATACATATATTCTTTGCCATGTTCGCTGGGAGCAAGATCTTCAGCTTTAATAGTTCCGTTATATATTACGTTTAAATCAGTGGTAATGGTTTTATGGCGGAATACAAGATGTGATCCACCAAATAGCGGCGCCACATGTCGCAGTGGGTTTTTATCTGCGTCAGTTCCGTGGGTGTATGATAGATGACTTCGGAAGCCAAGATGGCTTGTGAGGTCAGCTTGTATGGCGATGTTAAAACCATACAAATGAGCATAATTGGCATTGACGTATGCCTCTATCTTGTTGGTATCACCATCAACAACCATTTGTGAGAGTCCGTTTAGTGTAAAATCCCTCTGTACCACGGCATTATCTAGATATGTATAATATACACTTGCTTCAATAGTTGCTCTACGGTCGAAAAGATGTTGGGTTATACCCAACTCAGCATTATATGCGTATTCGGGTTCCAACTCGCTGTTGGGAACTATTACCACGCCTTTTTTTGGTGTAAAGACCTTTGCCAGTCCATCCCAGTTTGGTGCGTGGAATCCACTGGAGCCGTTGAGATAAAAAATAGTTCCTTTCCCTGCTTTCCATGTTGCTCCCAAACTGCCATTTATTGAACCATTTTTATTAATAAGCTCGTTATATCCAAATGTATTCATATAGAACTCATGTTCAAATGTGGATTTGATGCCCACATAGCTATATCTGATGCCTGTAGTCAGAATGAAATTGTTTATTTTATGACGCAATCCTGCATACATTGCCGCGGAGTACCAATGGTTTTTTCCATCTGGGTAGCGCGTTAGTACAAAATCCTCTGAGTACAAATCCGTTTCTATATTCCGCTCTTCAGCTTCACTATTTAAACCGTTGTAAAGCACCTCTGCTCCATAAACAATGCCGGTGCCGACTCTTAGGCTTTTTTCAAAATCAGCATTTATGGTAGCTATTCCAACCTTTTCATACTGTGATAATAGATTTGTTTTATTGAACTTGCGGCTATGCCTGCTTTCATGATAATTCTGCCATGATGAAGTGATTTTGGCATGTGAATAAAGCCTCTTGGGGTTTGAAAATGTTGCTGTGAGCGAATTTATCATGAGGTTCTGAGGCCCATAATTCCACTCTGCATATTTTGGATCCCCATTGGACAATATCCGCAGTTGATCATATCGAGGCAGGTCTGAAGTGGCAGAGTAATAAAAGAGGTATGAGAGTTCAGCGTTCTTTTTTGTTCTCCATTGTAATTTTTGAGTCAGATGATACTGATTGTATGCGCTTTCTATCTGGGTATTGGGATCTTCATTAATAAAGATACTATCAGCGCCGTCTATCCGTTTGACATACCAGCTTCTGAGATATTGCTCATTATCATTGCCCTTAAACCCCATCTGAAGGTGCTCAAAATCGGAGTATGTAATACTGGTAAAGCTGGAGAAGTTATTTTTAGCAATACTAACATCCGCATGTAATGTTTTCTCGTTATTAGAGGAGTTATAGCGCATCATGCCGTTGCCTGAGATCTCTGTTTTTTCCGAAGATGAATATTTCGGTTTTATAATATGGAAATCCATCACACCACCCAGCGCATCAGATCCATACATCACTGATCCGGGTCCGAAGATTATCTCCATTCCTTCCAAGATGTTAGGGTCGATATTGATAGCATTCTGGATATTGCCTGTTCTGTAAATGGCGTTGTTCAGCCTTATGCCATCAACTACCATTAATACGCTGTTAGTGCTAAAACCTCTGATCATCGGGCTTCCTCCTGCCATCTGGCTTTTCTGTACATACACCTCATTGGATGAGGCCAGAACATCAGCAGCGGTTTGAGGATTGTATCTGCGTATATTTTCTTTGCTGATGGTGGTGATCTTTGAAGGAACCTCCTCTTTGGGCTGCTCCCATTTGTTAGCAGAGATAACAAATTGACTGAGTTGTATAACCCTGGGTTTTAACAGGACGACATAGCTGTTGCTTTTAATGATGTCAACTTCACACTCCTTCGTATAATATCCTGTATGTTGAAAAACGAGGTTTCTCCCCGTAAATTCTGACATGTCAAATTCTCCGGCTTCGTTGCTTAAAGCAGTGAATGATGTCTCATTAGAGAATATTGCGACATTTTTAATAAAACCTCCGGTAGATTTATCAAGTATAGTAACTGTTTGAGCTGAAACAGAAATATATAAAAATAGTGTCAGGATTATTGTTAACCACCTATAGCATTTCATAATTCAAAAATTTGTGCAAATATATGAATTCTACACATGCTTATTTTTTTGCAGCATTTAAAAAGTATAATAATTGAGTGAAAAGCTCGTTTGTTTTCATAGATAAGGAATTTGGCGTACTTTTACGTCGTATAAAATACAGATATAAGTGAGAAAAATATTTTTACTGACAGGTATCCTTTGTAGTGTGATATTCTCATATGCACAGATAGGAGGAAACAGCACATATAGTTTTCTGAATTTAAGTAATTCATCCAGAATCGCCGCTTTGGGATCTAATTTCGTGGCAATACAAGATCATGATATAGGTCTTGCTGTGGCAAATCCATCCTTGTTGACTCCGGAGTATGATGGTCAGCTTGCATTGAGTTTCGTGGATTATTTTTCTGATATAAACTACGGCTTTGCCAGTTATTCCCGCGACTTTGAAAACATTGGTACCTGGGCGGCCACAATGCAGTATATTGATTATGGTCGTTTTGAATATGCTAATGCTTCCGGCGACCGTGAAGGGGAGTTCACCGGGTCGGAACTGGCGGCTACCTTTGGATGGGGTCGAATGCTGACTCCGGAATTTAATATTGGTGCCAATTTGAAGTTTATTTACAGCGGCTTGGAGAGCTACTCTTCTTATGGTATGGCTGTAGATGTGGCAGGAACATATTATAATGAAGAGAAAGATCTTACCGCCTCCGTGATTATAAAAAATGCAGGTATGGAGTTAGCAAGAAATTATGAAGGTGTGCGCAGCCCGCTACCTTTCGAGATTCAGGCCGGTGTCAGTAAAAAACTTGAGCATCTTCCTTTCCGTTATTCTGTGGTTCTTACACATCTGGAATACTGGAAGATGCGTTACTTCGATCCTTACGATCCCACTAATCGCGTTGACCCCATCACTGGTGATATAAATGAGAAAACTACCATGGCTAAAATCGGTGATGAAATGTTACGTCATATCGTTATCGGTGGTGAGTTAACACCGGCGAAGTTTTTATCCCTAAGAGTGAGCTACAACTACCAGCGTCGTCAGGAGATGAAAATATATGATGCAAAGGGAATGATAGGATGGTCGTGGGGCGTAGGTCTGCAAATAAGTAAATTTCGATTCTCGTATGCCAGGTCTGCATTTCATGTGGCCGGATCACCAAACTATATCACCATAAGTACAAATCTTAGTGAGTGGTAATATTTCTGTTTCCAACCCAGCGTAGTATCCTGGCCACCAGGAAAAGAATCACAAAAACAAATACAATGGTAGCTCCGGAAGGAAGGTTAAACTGATAGCTTAACAGCAATCCTGATATGGTTCCGATGATGCTCATAAGTATGCTGTATAAGATAACCTTATGGAACTTATTCGTGAACAGATTGATTATTGTTGGAGGTATGGTAAGTATGGAGATAACCAGAATTATCCCTGCAATTCTTATGTTTAGAACTAACACTACCGCTGTTAATGCCATAAGAATGTAATTGAACAGTTTGACCGGAATTTTATTGGTCATAGCATGTTCGGGATCGTAAGAAATATATAGTATTGTTCTGTAAAAGAGTATAAAAAAGAGTATAAGTATAGTGTTGGCAATAGCTAACGCCCACAGATCCGTAGCTGAAATAATGAGAATGCTTCCGAATAGATATCCTGTAAGGTTCGGTGCATACCCCGGCGTGAGATAAATAAATATTATTCCCAGTGCCATGCCCAGCGACCAGAATATTCCTATTGCGCTGTCTTCACGAATTTTTCGTCCTGAGATATATTCAATACCCAGAGCTGCAAGCACTCCAAAGATCATGGCTCCTAAAACCGGCGAGAAACCAAGGAGATAACCCAGCCCAATGCCGCCAAACGAGCTGTGTGAGATGCCGCCGGCAACAAAGACCTTCCTTTTTGAAACTATCCACGTCCCTATGATACCACTGCTGATGCCGGATAGAACGGCAGCAATAAGTGCTTTGGTAAAAAAATCGTATGCTAAAGGGTTAGTCATGTACCTGATCGTGTTTTTTTAGAACTGTGTGTGGTATATCCCCGTGAGTAATAATCTGCAACGGGCAGTTGTATGATGCCAACTGGGCTTCAGTGATAATATTCGACGGATGAAAATGCAGACTCTCGTTAACGCAGGCAATACTCTTGATGTAGTATGATACCGTCCCCACATCATGTGTTACCAGCATAATTGCTTTACCTTCATTATTCAGGGTGACCAACCTTTCATATAGCTCATGTTCAAACTGATTATCGACATATGTGTTTGGTTCGTCCAGAATGAGTAACTCGGGGTTTGGTGCCAGTGCCCTGCAAAGTAACGCCCTTTGTGTTTGTCCTCCGCTAAGCTCCGATGCAGATTTGTTTTGAAACTCATAAATGCCCATCTCTTTCATCAGCAGTTCAGCTCGTGCTTTTTCCTCTGAAGTGTATCTTTGGAAAACCCTGTTGCGTGTAATAAAGCCAGAGAGTACGATATTTTTTATGGTTATGGGAAAACGGCGATCGAAGTCGTTGTATTGTGCCATATAACCGATGGATTTACCATCGCCCTTATTGAGTTTTTCGCTTTTAATGATTTCGCCTTGCATTGGCTTCAGCATCTCAAGGATTACCTTTAAGAGTGTGGTCTTTCCGCCTCCATTGGGTCCTATGATGCCAATGAAATCGCCGCTGTTGACTGTCAGATTCACATTCGACAGAACTGCTTTGCCATTGTATCCTGCTGATATGTTATTAAGTTTTAGTAGCATGATTACTGGTTTAATGCATCGGCAACAAAATAAATAGTGTTGCTCCAATCTTTTGATAATGGATCAAAAACCACCACCTTTGATTGTGTCTCTTCTGCAACAATTCGTGCAAAATTACTGTCAAATTGTTTCTGAATAAATATCAGGTTAATATTTTTCTTCGTAGCAACAGTTATTACCTTACTGAGATATTCAGGAGATGGCTCTTTACCATGTATTTCTATGGGGATTTGCTCTAATCCGTAATCTTGTGCCATATAAGTTAAGGCTGGGTGATAAATCATAAAAGATCTTTTGGAGGTATTACGTAATATACCATTAATATATTCGTCAGCCTCATTTATTTCCGCCATTAACACCTGAAGATTTTTATTAAAAGTATCTTTTTTCTCAGGATATCTCTTTATTAGGGATGCGTATATATTCTTTGCAATCTGTCGGGCCTGTACCGGCGACATCCACATATGCGGATCTATTCCGTGGTGATGCCCATGATTATGCCCATCAATTATTACGTCAACTCCCTGTGAGATATTTACTATAATAATTTCCTGGTTATTGTTTTTGATTTTTGGCAACGCCGTTATCTCAAACGGTAATGCCGCGAGCGAGAAATAGATATCTGAATTTTCAAGAGCAATCATCTGCTTAGGAGTGGGCTCATAGGCTACCGGTGGCATTCCTGCCGGAACCATGGTGTTGATGACGAATTCTTCTCCCGCGATTTTTTCTATGAAGCCTGCTACCGGGAGAACGGTAGTTGATAAAATTGGCTTTTCATTGTCTCTCCCCTTTGAGGAGGGTGAACTACATGCATTAAAAAGTAATGATATAGTTAAAATAAATAATAGGTATCTGATTCTTTTCATATCGGAATCGTTTGCAAAGCTAAATTACAAATATCAATGCAATATGTAACAACAAAAAGTTATCTTTGTTAGCGTTGATGTTAAAACAACAACAAATTCACAAACTAATCATTTATCTTATGACACGAATTACAGAACACCTCTCTCCGCATGTTATTTACACACTTATGGGAATAATTGTTGCATCTTTATTCCTGTTCTCATGTAACTCCTCCAAACAGACTGACTCCGGCGATACTGACAGCCAAGGAGCTGCGCTGCCTGAAGTAACAACAGTTAATCATCCTGAATGGTCAAAAAATGCTACTATTTATGAGGTTAACATACGTCAGTTTTCTGCTGAGGGTACTTTTTCGGCATTTACCAAGGATATTCCCCGCCTGAAAGAGATGGGGATAGATATTCTCTGGCTAATGCCTATTCATCCCATTAGTAAAAAAAACAGAAAAGGGACCTTGGGAAGCTATTATTCTATAACTGATTATACCGCGGTGAACCCTGAATTTGGTTCAGGAGATGATCTGAAAGAACTCATTGATGTTGCTCACAGCCATGGCATGAAAGTAATCCTGGATTGGGTTGCTAACCATACCGGATGGGATAGTAAGTGGATAGCAGAACACCCCCGGTGGTATAACAGAGATGAAGATGGTGAAATAATAGCGCCTTTTGACTGGACTGATGTTGCAGATTTAAAATATGACGGCAACCCCGAATTGCACGACGCGATGATTGATGCACTAAAATATTGGGTTACTGAATTTGATATCGATGGATATCGTTGTGATGTGGCAGGAATGGTGCCGGTGGAATTTTGGGATAGAGCACGTGTTGAACTCGATGCTGTAAAGCCTGTTTTTATGCTCGCTGAAGCAGAAGAAGCTCCGCTTATTGTTAATGCTTTTGATATGGAATATGGGTGGGAGTTTCATCATCTGATGAATCATGTCGCTAAAGGTGATCTTGATGCGGATAGTCTTCAGACCTATTTCGAGCGGCAGGCGAAGAGAAACCCACAGGGTGCATATAAAATGAACTTTACTTCTAATCATGACGAGAACTCCTGGAATGGTACTGTTTGGGAGAGAATGGGTGATGGCGCATACGCTTTCGCTGTGCTCACTGCCACTATTCCCGGAATGCCTCTGGTATATAATGGCCAGGAAGCAGGCATGGATAAGAGATTGGAGTTCTTTGAAAAGGACCAAATAGAATGGAAAGAGCATCAATTCTTTGAACTTTACAAAGCTCTCTTTACCCTGAAACATGATAATAAGGCACTATGGAATGGCGATTTTGGTGGGTCATTCACGCGTCTGGAATCTTCAAATCAAACTAATATATTTGCCTTCGTAAGAGAAAAAGATGATAATAAGGTAGTTGCGATTTTTAATCTTTCTGATCAGAAGGACGATTATGAGATCTCCGGTGATCTTTTGACAGGAGAGTATCAGCAGTTTATGACTGATAAAACAGTTGATCTCTCGGAAAAAGAGACTATGACACTGGAACCCTGGGAATACGTTGTGTTTTATTTCTAATTCCGATATCTATGAAAAAGGTTTTATTTCTGATTTTAGCATTATTTGTTTCCATAAATGTATTTAGCCAGGCGTCGGTTTTTGATCACGTGGAGCCTCCTTTTTGGTGGGCGGAGATGAAAGAGCAGAAGCTTCAAATACTATTGCATGGTGATAACATCTCGCATCTGGAGCCAAAAACTGAGAGCAAAGGTGTCGTAATCGAACAGGCTATAAAGGTCTCTAACCCCAACTATCTGTTTCTTGATCTTGATATTTCAGATGCTGTTCCGGGCGATATTGTCTTCTTTTTTCATAACAATGCTAACCGGGAGATAGTGACACTGGAGTATGAGTTACGAGAGCGCCGCGCCGGCAGTGCAAAAAGAAAAGGTTTCTCTGCTGAGGATGTCATATATTTGCTTATGCCCGACAGGTTTGCTAACGGCAATCCGCAAAATGATGATATTCCCGGTATGGAGGAAAAGGCTGATCGAAAGAATCCTAATGGACGCCATGGCGGTGACCTTAAAGGCATCACAGATCATCTGGATTATATTGACGAAATGGGTTTTACTGCGTTGTGGCTTAATCCTTATCAGGAGAATAACAACCCGGAGTATTCCTATCATGGATATGCGATTACAGATTTTTATAATACGGATCCACGCATGGGAACAAACCAGGATTTTGTGAATATGGTTGAGAAATGTCATGACAGGGATATTAAAGTCATTATGGACTACATCCTTAACCACTCCAGCCTGTATCATTGGTTTATTGAAGATCTTCCCACTGACAGTTGGATACATCAGCATGAGGAGTTTACATATTCAAATTTCCGAGGATCTGTAATCAGCGACCCTCATGCCAGTGAATATGACAGGAATATAATGCTCACAGGATGGTTCGACAAACACATGCCCGATCTTGATCAGCGTAATGTACTGCTGGCGACGTATCTTATTCAAAATACTATCTGGTGGATAGAGTATGCAAATCTTGATGGTGTACGTCTTGATACACAGCCCTATCCATATAAAGAGATGGTTTCTAAATGGGCGGAAAGGATTTTTACTGAATATCCTGATTTTAATATTGTAGGGGAGGCCTGGTTGCAGAAAGAAGCCATAACATCATACTTCCAGAAAACAGATCGTGGTAAATATTACAACAGCCATATCCCGTCAGTAACAGACTTTCCTCTTCACGGAGCAATAAACAGAGGTCTGGTGCAGGATGAAGGATGGAATACCGGACTCTTTGATATATACTATACCCTGGCACAGGATTTTATCTATTCTGACCCTTACAATAACCTGATATTTCTTGATAACCATGATGTGGACAGGTTTAGCCACCTGACAAAACAGGATATGAAGGTTTATAAAATGGGTGTTGCAATGATTCTTACCATGAGAGGAATTCCCCAAATTTATTACGGCACTGAATTATTGATGGATGGAGAAAAAAACAGAGGTCACGGATATATTCGCCAGGACTTCCCCGGTGGTTGGGCCGGTGATGAAATATGTGCTTTTTCCGGTAAAGGTCTGGAGGATAATGTTGTTGAGGCACAGCAATATATGAAAACTATTCTGAACTGGAGAAAAGGATCTGAAGCCATACATTATGGTAGCCTGAAGCACTTTCTGCCCGAAGATCATATGTACGTATATTTTAGGAGCTTCCGGGATGATAATGTTATGGTGATTATAAATAAGTCCATTAAACCACAGCTCTTTAACGCATCACGTTTTAAAGAGTGTATCGGTGATAAGGTATATGGAGTTGATGTTATTTCAAAGACAAAAATATCCTTTAACGAGTTCCTTGTGAATCCCGGCACTGCATATATTATTGAGTATTAATTGTTACTTATTATAAACTTATTTATGTAAATACTCAGATTATCATTGTGTTAGGTTTTGAATATTCTGATAAAAAGAGTAGTTTTGTGTACTAACCAAATGATTCATGAAAAAGTACCAAATACTTTTATTTGCTGCATTACTTTTTGTGTTAAGTGGTTTTGGTCAACAGAGTAAGATAGATAGCCTGGAGGTTTATTATCACTATTCTGTTGATGAAAAACGCATGGATATCTGTTTACAATTATCAAATCTATATAGAAATATTAACCCTTTGCGGGGATTGGAATATGCTTACGAAGGCTTGTCTTTATCACGCCAGATAAATGAAAAACAAATTGAAGGCCGGATTTTAAACGAAATTGGTGTGCTATTCCGAAAACTTGGTGATTTTAAAAAGGCTATAATCTATCATCATGATGCTTTATGTATTTTTCAGAATTTGGAAGATCAAATGGGGATAGCCTTTTGTTTTTCAAATATTGCCAATGTAAATGTAGCGATGGGTAATTATGATATGGCACTGGAGTATGCAAAGAGATCTCTCGTAATAAAGGAGAAGCTGAAAAATAAATATCAAATAGCATATACTGACAGAATAATTGCTCAAATATATCATGAGAGCGGCCGCTTTAGCGAAGCTATGCCATATTACGCAAGAGCACTGGAGTATTACTCTAACTTGGATAATTGGCTTGAAAAAGCAAATGTTATGTTGAATATTGCTATCCTATTTTCTTCTTTGGATGAAGATTATAGCTCTGCACAGGTCGATTCTCTTTATAATAGATCTCAGGAGTTATATGAGATGGTAGGTAGTAAATATGGAATAGCTGCGGTTCAGTATTATCGTGCTAACTGGGAATTTGAGAATAAGCGCTATTCTGTTGCTGAGCATTATTACCTAAATGCACTGGAGTGCTCTAAGAATTTAAATGCTAAGACCTTATATATTAAGACCCTTAATAGTCTTAGTGCTTTTTATGCTTCTATCAACGAAAAAGAGAAGGCTTATGATTACTTAAGGCAATATAACACATTGCAGGAGGAGGTTTTTTCTGAGAAAACGGCAAGAGATATCGCTGATATTCAGGCTCGAATCCTGTTTCATGAACAGGAGAAAGAGATTTCCGGATTGCAGAAGGATAAAAGAATTAAGAATATTTTGATTGGTTTTGTTGTTACTGTATTGGTGTTATTATTGATAATTCTTTTCGCATTTTCAAGAAGATATAGTGTATCCAAAAAGTTAAATAAAAAGCTGAATCAGGAGATTCATAACAGGAAGATTTCAGAAGAGAAACTTCAACTTTCCGAGAAGCAATTAAAAGGACTTCTGAGAGATAAAAACAGGTTCTTAAACATACTCTCCCACGACCTTAGGAGTCCTTTTGGAGGAATCTATGGGCTGCTTTATGTACTTGATGAGCAATATGATGAGTTGAACGAGCCTCAGCGAAAAGAGATTATTGACAGGTTGCTGATATCTTCTGAACAGTTGAACAATCTTCTTGAAGATTTTTTGTCCTATACAAGTATTTCATCTGGAAAAATTATTTTGAAGATTTCAGAGATGGCTTTGTCGCCTATATTGTCAGAAATAATAGAGCTGAATGATCTTCGGTTGCAATCAAAAAATATCTCCAGCTCTTATTATTGTGGTGCTGCAAAAATTAAGGCGGATTACCACATGTTGAAAACCGTTCTTCTGAATCTTATGTCCAATGCTATTAAGTTTTCACACCGAGGCAGCAGTATTGAGGTTCATTGTGAGGAGAAAAATGATAAAGTTCTAATTTCTGTTCAGGATCATGGAGTAGGAATGAATGAAGATCTGGTTAAGCAGATTCGTCAGCACGGCAAGCAAATTAGCAGACCCGGAACAGCAGGGGAAAAGGGATCAGGAATAGGATTATTACTTGTTTGTGAAATATTGGAAATGCATGGCAGCAGTTTGATAATCAATAGTATGCCCGGAGAGGGAACCGAGATGAGTTTTTATTTACCCAAGGCATAATTATTTTGTTTATAAAAAAAAGAGGTGATCCGGAATATCGGATCACCTCTTTTTTTATCGAAATACAGAGATTACTGTAGTTCGTAAGTCCATGTTAATGTTGTTAAGTCAACAGTAAATATGTATGTACCTGCGCCGGGAACAGCGAGGTTACCAGCTCCACCATCAGTAGAGAGTTCTCCATCATTTTCACCGGCACCATAGTTAGTACCATCCCAGCCTGGTTCAGATGTGAATTTGAAAGTATAGTCTTCAGCGCCATCAGCGAACTCAACTGTACCTGTGAATATTCCATCGTCTTCCGGGTCACTTAATGTTGCTGCATCACCATGATTCCATGCACAGTATGTTCCGGGAACCCATAGCATTGGAGCAGCACCTGCAGGAGAAACGGTAAATGTATACG